>RAYM01000116.1 GCA_003611805.1 bacterium 1xD42-87
CGGGCTTCGGGAGATAAGTTTTTCAGGGTCCCCTCCAGATCGTAAACAGCCCCGATGCGCACCAGCGCTTTATATGCTACGGATGCTTTGACCGCTTCCCCATTCCCTTTGCCCATTGCCTTGATGGCATTGGCAAAGTGGCGCCTTGCATGTGCAAAACAGTTTGCATTCGTAATGCCTTCCTGTTCCCGGGCAAGCTTATGGTACTGCTCCAGGCCATCCGTCATCAGGATCCCTTTAAAATCCTTATAGTATTCCTTCGGGTGGTCGCTGTGCCGCGTCTTCTGATACTCGTACACAACGATCTTTGGACCGGGGCTCAGTTCGCCGGTGAGATGTACCCACATGTAACTTTTGCTGCCCGCCGGCCTGTCATCGTGGATCACCTCCAGCGGTGTCTCGTCACACTGGTTCACATGCGCTTCCAGCTGCCTCTTTTTCATCAGGTCATATACCGGCTGGAAATACCGTTCTGCCGACCATACCGTCCAGTTGGACATGGTCTGTTTGGAAAGGTTCAACCCATTTGCCTGAAAATCACGGGCGATACGGTCCAGCGGGTTGCTGTTGACGTACTTTGCATTGATGACCGCCGCTTCCAGAGAAGGGGCTGCTATGCTTCCACGGAACAGGGTTGCGGGATGGTCTCCGCGCAGGAATTCATCCTGATGCAGTCCATCTGTGCCGACATACACTTTGACCACATGCTTTTCAGCGATCCACCGGGCTGGTTCAAAGCGGAGCTGCCAGAAGATCTCATCCGGCATGCTCTTCCAGTTCCCCTCGCCGAATGCACGGGAAAGTTCTTCCCGTGGGACATCATGTTCCACTTCTTCCTGTGGGAAATCCTTCAGGTCCTCCACACGCTGTCCCTTCTTCTTTGGACTGCGGGGTTGTTTCACTGCGGCAGCCACCGTCTCATCAATGGTCGGTTCCGGACGGCTTTCATCACAGTTTTCTTCTGCTTCATTAAAAAAGGAGAGCTGTCCCTCAATCTCAGAAAGTTTTTCCGTGTGACGGCCAAAACGCTGCTGGTCTGCAAGGCGTATCTGCTCGATCAGATTTTCGTAATCGTGCTCCAGCTTATCAAGACGGTCCTGCATCTGACAGATGACATCATTCTTGGCCTCATGATCCATGGCATTCAGTTCATCCGGAGTAAATTTCCTGCACATACTGACCGCCTTTCCGATAGGCCAAGTATAGCACAAAATCCGGAAAATGGCGAATCCCGGCAGAAACCGGTACCGTCATTGTGCCATCATGCCAGACCCTTTCAGACGGTCCGCCGGGGTGTTGGAAAATACGGGATCTGCAAAATCCCATTTTTTTGCGATGGACAGCCTCCCGGGACATCACAGCGTATTATGCCCGTCCCGTTTCCCTTATTGGACCGCCCCTGTACATGCAAAAAACAGAGAAAATTTTTCTCTGTTTTGCACAAATGTCAGCATATTTTTGACGGATCCACATCCTTGATCCTGGGATCCAGCGGGTTTAAACCCAGCATGAGGTATCGGTATTGTTCTTCCGTCAGTTCCGCGGCTTGTTCTGTATTTCTCGGCCACGACATACGCCCGTCCTCAAACCGCTTATAGAGTATTATTCTTTAGATTATCTACATCCCAAATCACCGTTTTTACCCAGATTAGTTGAATCTACGGATGTATCCAGCC
>RAYM01000117.1 GCA_003611805.1 bacterium 1xD42-87
CCTAGATTATTCACGTCACAGCCGTGAAAGTGGCTGAAAGCCACATAGTTACTGCGTTTTAACTGAATATTGCTTTTCATCTGTCAAGTGAATGAAAAAAGAGCATCCACTTGTGATAAAATTAAGGTGTCTAATCTCAAATAATACCAACAAAAGGAGCCCTTTATGAGTATTGTAAACACCTTACCATTAGAAAGCAATAGACAGATTAAAATAAATTTTGATGGAGGAGATTTATCCTCCGATGCAGGCTTACTTCTTATCAAAGAATTCGTAAGCAAACTTGCTATTGATAAGCTATTAGGCAAAACTTTCAAGACCAATGATTCTGCATTATTCAGATATCATACAGATCAGGAAAACCTGCTCCAGATGATATATATGATCATTGCCGGTTATTTCAAAGATGATGCTTCCGATGAACTGACGAACGACCCCGTATTCAAGTCCATACTTGAAAAAGATGCCCTTGCATCACAGCCTACTGTATCAAGATTTTTTAACCGTATGGATGAAGATACCTTAAACCAGTTTCTTACGATTGGTAGAATACTTCGGAATAAAATTTACAGTCTCCAGCTGCCACAAGCTGTTATTCTGGATCTTGATTCTACTCTGCTTGATGCATATGGTAAACAGGAAGGCAGAGCCTTTAACTTTCATTATCAAAGCAATGGTTATCATCCACTTGTCTGTTATGATGGAATGACCGGAGATCTGATAAAAATCCAGCTTCGTGACGGAACACAGTATTCCTGCACCGGAGTGGTTGACTTCCTGCAGCCGGTACTTGATGAATACCTGAATGATTATTCGGAAATCCGTATTCTGCTTCGTGGTGACAGCGGTTTTGCTACGCCTGACCTTTATAAGCAGTGTGAGGAAAACGGCACAAGCTATGTCATCCGACTGAAGGAGAATGGAATTCT
Organism: bacterium 1xD42-87; assembly: GCA_003611805.1. Taxonomy (GTDB): domain Bacteria; phylum Bacillota; class Clostridia; order Lachnospirales; family Lachnospiraceae; genus UBA3282. The sequence goes on from RAYM01000117.1 coordinate 930, forward strand.
CCGTGAAAAAGCATCCCACCTTGTGGATGAGCTTGATGAGATCACCAAAAATAACAAAGTCGATTATGCGGTAGCGTATGGTGAATTCATGTACAAAGCAGGTTCATGGCCTTATGAAAGGCGCGTGGTATGCAAGGTTGAAAAGCCGGAAAACCAGATGGTCTACATGTACACATTTGTTGTCACAAACATGGATTCTTCACCAGAGTATCTCATCAAATTTTACTGCAGGAGAGGACTGATGGAAAACTTCATTAAAGAAAGCAAATCCGGTTTTGATTTCGCGTCCGTAAGCAGTCATACCAGAATGGTAAATGCCAACAGACTTCAGGTACATGCTCTTGCGTATAACATATTTAATTGGTTTAGACGGCTGGCGATATCAGCAAACATGCGAAAGCAGCGCATTGATACCGTCCGTTTAAAACTGCTGAAGACTGCTGCAAAAGTAGTTCGTTCAGCAAGATATATCACATTCAAACTGTGTAGCAGTTGCCCTTATAAGAAAGAGTTCTATGAGACGCTTTCAAATATCGGTGAGCTGAATGTACAGTTGGAATAGCAACTATTAACGAACCTTGACAGCTTAACAGCAGCTCCGAACTCTGCCACAGGGATTTTATACCCTTTTGACAGGTTAATTGAGTGATGTTATGTCTGCATGGATAAATTTTTAGATTCATGGCACAGTTATCAGTTCAGATACTGTTCCGTGAATAATTCAGGAT
>RAYM01000118.1 GCA_003611805.1 bacterium 1xD42-87
CGTACCTTGAAAACCGAATACTGAAGATCCAAAAAAGATATCTGCAGTTAATTGCGAAGCAATTTACTGCGAGTATCGACATCCGAGGTCTGTGAAGGCAGTGAAGGCTGCCATGACAGATGGAAATGCGTAGTAACAGCAACAGCAAGCAGTAAAGAAATAAAGGTACCGTGTCTGTAACGCTATACAGGCATGGCAGAGAGGTTAAGCAGGAAAGAGCACAGGGCGGATGCCTTGGCACTGGGAGCCGACGAAAGACGTGATAAGCTGCGAAAAGCCGTGGGGAGGAGCAAATATCCGGTGATCCACGGATGTCTGAATGGGGGAACCCACATGGAAAGACTCCATGTATCCATGCCTGAATCCATAGGGCATGGAAGGGAACCCGGCGAACTGAAACATCTAAGTAGCCGGAGGAAGAGAAAGAAACATCGATTCCGGGAGTAGCGGCGAGCGGAACCGGAAGAGCCCAAACCGCAGTGCGTGCACTGCGGGGTTCGGACTGCACAAGTGACTGGAAGGGACAGGGGAACGGACCTGGAAAGACCGGCCGGAGAGGGTGAAAGCCCCGTAGCCGAAGTCCCGGAAAGCGCGGCAGGATCCAGAGTACCACGGGACACGGGAAACCCTGTGGGAATGAGCGGGGACCACCCCGTAAGGCTAAATACTCCTCAGTGACCGATAGAGCAGAGTACTGTGAAGGAAAGGTGAAAAGGACCCCGGGAGGGGAGTGAAAGAGAACCTGAAACCCTGTGTTTACAAACTGTGGAACACTTACAAAGGTGGACCGCGTACTTTTTGTAGAACGGTCCGGCGAGTTGCGGGTGCTGGCAAGGTTAAATGCTTCAGGCATGGAGCCGGAGGGAAACCAAGTCTTAATAGGGCGTAAAGTCAGCAGCTGCAGACCCGAAACCGGGTGACCTACCCATGTCCAGGATGAAGCTGCCGTAAGAGGCAGTGGAGGTCCGGACCCACATCCGTTGAAAAGGGTGGGGATGAGGTGTGGGTAGGGGAGAAATTCCAATCGAACCCGGAGATAGCTGGTTCTCCTCGAAATAGCTTTAGGGCTAGCCTCATGGTGAGCCGGATGGAGGTAGAGCACTGAATACCCTAGGGGGCGTCAAAGCCTACCGAAGGTTATCAAACTCCGAATGCCATCCCGGTATACATGGGAGTCAGACTGCACGAGATAAGTTGGGCAGTCAAAAGGGAAAGAGCCCAGACCCGCGGCTAAGGTCCCAGAGTGCGTGTTAAGTGGAAAAGGATGTGGGATTTCGAAGACAGCTAGGATGTTGGCTCAGAAGCAGCCACACATTCAAAGAGTGCGTAATAGCTCACTAGTCGAGAGGTCCTGCGCCGAAAATGTCCGGGGCTGAAACACGGCACCGAAGCCCGGGGATGCATGCAGAGGCATGGATCGGTAGAGGAGCATTGTTAACTTAAAGAAGCCGTACCGGAAGGGGCGGTGGAAGGTTAAGAAGAGAGAATGCCGGAATGAGTAGCGAGAGCAAGGTGGGAATCCTTGCGGCCGGATATCCGAGGTTTCCAGGGTAAAGCTGATCTGCCCTGGGTAAGTCGGGGCCTAAGGCGAGGCATAAGTGCGTAGCCGATGGACAGCAGGTGGAGATTCCTGCACTGG
>RAYM01000119.1 GCA_003611805.1 bacterium 1xD42-87
ATGAGGAGATCATAGAAGAGAATTTTAATTCGGTTGCGGGTCTGGCAAAGATGGTGGAGAGGCTGCAGGGGTAGAAAAACGAGAAACGATATTTCGTTTATTTGAAACAAAAACCAATATATGGTACAGAGGAATCCGGGAAACAAGGCGATGGAACAACATATGGTATTGTGCAACATCACTATATGAGAAATAATGCCCGCTTTACACATAAGCGATAGCTATGGTATGATAAACCCAGAAATTTGGAAACGATATATTATTAGCGTTTCTGAGGATATAGTGTATACATATCTGGGAGTCTGAAATTCTGATCTATCTGCATGGCATGTCACGGAACCTGAATCCCTTATATGGAAAACAGAACAAGGGAGGAAGGTTTATGGGAAAAAAGGACGAGTACCAGTTCGATTATCTGGATGACAACAGGAGGTTTGCTGATCAGATAAATGGCGCGTTATTTAACGGGAGACAGATCGTGAAGCCGGATGAACTGGAGCCGGATGAACCACAGATAGTGAGCACGGGAGAAAAAAGCGAAACCGGGAGCGTTAAGACGATAGTGGATAAGGTGCGCATCTGGAAGGGGAAAAGGCTGCATATCCTTGTGGTGGAGAACCAGAACTATGTGGATTACCAGATGGTATTAAGAAATATGCTTTCAGAGAGCATCGGCTATCGCAAGCAGTGGAGACGCAAGAAACGTGCACACAGAGAAAAGCGCGACCTGAAAGACCGGGACGAATATCTGTCAGGCATGAAAAAGGGTGAGAAGTTTGCGCCGATCATCACGCTGGTGGTGTATTTTGGAACAGATGGCGCATGGGACGGCGCGAAGTGCCTGTATGACCTGCTGGACATAGATGAAGATCTGAAGGAATATGTGACCAACTACAGGTTAAACCTGTATGACTGCCATGAGCATGACACCTTTGAGGAATACAAGACAGGCCTGCGGCAGGTATTTGAGATAGTCCGTTATGTAGAGGATGAAGAAAAGCTGCAGGAGATTATGGAAGGGAACCGGGAGGCGTACAGCCGGATAGACAGCGAGACAAGGGACATGCTGGAAGTGGTAGCGAATTTCAGGATCCCCGATAGGTACAGAGTGATAGAGGAAGGAGAGGAGAGATACGATATGTGTAACGCATTTGAGAAAATAAGAATTAAGGGATATGAGGAAGGAATAGAAAAGGGGATCCGCATACTGGTGCAGGCATATCAGGAGCTTGGGGTGCCGCAGGAGGTTATCATGGCGAAGTGTGCGGAGAAATATGAAATAACAGAAGAAAGCGCAAGGAAATATGTAGAGGCGTGCTGTGTCTGATATGCCTGACCCAGCATTTACAACATATTTCCAGTGAAATAGTAAAGAACAAAATAAACCAATGAACAGGGGATAACTGATTATGGACAATCTTTTCAATCGCCTTATTGATTTGGCGGCTGCCTGCCCGGACAAGAAGGCGGTAGTCTTTAAAGGAGAATATCTTACCTACCGTGAGCTGTGCAGGCGGATCGCCGGTATGGCGGAGCAGTTAGCTAAGGAAGGGATTGGGCAGGGAGACAGGGTATGCTTTTCGGCTGTATCGAAGCCGGAGATGGTGGCGGCTTACATGGCGGTCCAGGCGTGCG
>RAYM01000120.1 GCA_003611805.1 bacterium 1xD42-87
ATGTCTGTCATGAAATCTGCTGTTGCAAAGTTTGGCGTTCCGAAGTTATTCAACTTTGATAATGGCAGTTCCTACAAGAATAAACAGATGGACCTGCTTGCTGCCCGTATCGGGTCTACGGTCCATTATGACCAGCCGTATACTCCAACCCAGAAAGCCAAGGTGGAACGTTGGTTCCGTACCATGAAAGACCAGTGGATGGCAGGCCTTGACATGCGGGATTTCCATACCCTTGAGGAGCTTCGGGGAAGCCTGTACACGTATGTCAGTCAGTATAACCAGAAGATCCATTCTTCCCTGAATGGAAAGAGTCCGCAGGAACGCTACTTTAGCGAGCCGGACTGCTTCCACCGCTTACCCGAAGATAAGATCGATCAGTTATTCTTACTGGAGTTAGAGCGTCGTGTTTCCATTGACTGTGTGGTTACGATTGACCACATCGAGTATGAGGTCGATTACCGTTTTGCAAAACAGAGGATCAGACTCCGTTATTCTCCTAATATGGAGTTCATCTACGTTGTGGAAGCAGATGGTACGCTTACACCCATCCGTCTTCTTAATAAGATCGAAAATGCAGATATCAAGCGTGAAAAGCCACGTCTTTATGGGGGTGATGACTAATGGATTATACGGTCCGCTATGGTTTGGAATTCAACCCATTTTTAAAGAACTCCAAGGAAATCTTTGTATCAACGGATGAATCAAAAGAAGTTTTGTTCCGCCTGAACTATCTTGCAAAAACAAAAGGCTTCGGCCTGCTCACCGGCAGTCCCGGCCGTGGAAAAACAACTGCCATCAGAGCCTGGAGACAGGGATTAAACAACTCACAGTACAAAGTGGTCTATACCTGTTTTTCCACCTTTAGTCCCAATGATTTCTATCGGGATCTTGCTGCCGAATTGGGGGCACAGGCCCACTATCGGAAACCAGACAACTTCCATGCAATCCAGGAAGAACTTACCAGGCTTTCTGTTGAAAAAAGGAAAACGCCTGTCATCATCATTGATGAGGCGAACTACATCAGTTCCGCTATCCTGAATGACTTCAAGCTTTTATTTAATTTTGAGATGGATTCCAGGGATCGTGCTGTAGTTCTGCTGTCCGGGCTTCCATCTTTAAATGCAACACTTCGTCTTAGTGTCCATGAACCATTCCGTCAAAGGATCATCATGAACTATGAGATCCCTGCATTTACCAGGGAAGAAGGACGATCCTATATCCTGGAAAAGCTTCAGGGCGCTGGCGCTGCCAGAGCAATTTTTGAAGATGCTGCACTGGAAGCCATCCTAAATGCATCCGATGGAACCCCGCGTGTCATCAACAATCTATGCAACAGTTGCCTTCTGATCGGAGACTCCAGGAAGAGTAATATGATCACAGCAGGAATCGTCATGCAGGCAATCAACAATAATGAGATTTAGCAGCAAAAGCAGGGCAACCTGCTTTTGCTGCTTTTCCCTGATCTCTTAATTTGGCTCAATCTTTATGACGATCAAATAGCTTGCCAATGTTGGTGCAGGCAATCTGCTAATACGTGGCACACAAAGCTAAAATCAGGCGCATCTAATCTGCATGGAGCTGGTGCATCTAATTTGCAGGACAACA
>RAYM01000121.1 GCA_003611805.1 bacterium 1xD42-87
AAAAAACGATGGTAACAGGGATTACCGCATACAAAAGGAGGCCACTTACATGAAAAGAATACTACGAATTGGAATGGATGTCCATAGCACAAACTACACTTTATGCGCCATTGAGCCAAGATTTGACGGAGACGACATTATTTATGCAAATGTTAAAGTAACGCCGGATTCGGACAATATTGTGCAGTTCATTGAGAATCTTAAGAAAAAGATAAAAGAGGACTGCGACATTCTCTGCGGCTATGAGGCGGGATGCCTGGGATTTTCTTTGTATCATGAATTAGTGAAGAAGGGAATCCGGTGTGTCATCCTTGCTCCGACCACAATGCTGACACAGCAGGGAAAAAGAATTAAAACAGATAAAAGGGATGCGCTTATGATTGCCCAGTGTCTGTCTTATGGAGGATACCATGCTGTGCATATCCCGACGGATAAAGATGACGATGTGAAAGTCTATCTGCGGATGAGGGACGACCATAAATCTGATTTGAAAAAGACAAAACAGAGAATTAATGCATTCTGTTTAAGCCAGGGATTCCATTATGATAAGGGCAAATGGACGCAGGCACACTTAAAGTGGCTGAAATCACTTGAACTGAGTGGATTGGACAGGGAAACGCTGAACGAGTATCTGATTACCTATGAATACCAGACAAACCGGATTGAAGGCTTTGATAAGAGGATAGGGGAACTGGCGTCTGAGACAGAGTATGTGGAGAAAGTGAAGAAGCTGGTATGCTTTCTCGGAGTGAAAACGCATACGGCGTTATCATGCCTGGTTGAGACAGGGGATTTCCGAAGATTTGCAAAAGGAAACATCTATTCTGCATACCTGGGGCTGGTACCGGGGGAAGATTCAAGCAGCGATAAAATCAACAGGCTTTCCATCACAAAAGCAGGGAACAGCCATGTGAGGAAGCTGCTGATCGAGGCTTCCAAAGGGATCTGCAAGGGAGCGGTCGGGCATAAATCAAAAGACCTGAAAGCAAGACAGGGCGGCAATCCGCCGGAGGTGGTAGCTTATGCAGACAAAGCAAACGAGAGGCTGAGGAGAAAGTATTACAGAATGATAAGGAAAGGCAAGAAAAAGAACGTAGCGGTAACAGCCGTTGCGAGAGAACTTGCCTGCTTTATATGGGGTATGATGACAGACAATATCAGCATGGGGTGATATCAGGCTGCCATCCGCCCGTCAAGGGTAAATGAACTGCTGCGCAGCCCTTGACAGTCGGCTGTCATCCTGATGGCTGGCAATCAAGCTGATTAAGCAGGCGTAGCTGCATAATCAGCAGCAACTAAAAACAAAAAAACTGGAGATATCTTGAAGGAGTCTTTTGGAACTTCAAGGTTCGGGCTATCTGCGGCACCTCCTTGTCGGCAGGGTAGCGATACACTGATCCACGTTTTAGGACAGCAGAGCCCACGGCGGACCATTGACCTGTAGGTAACCAATCCACGAATAACGGAGTGGCCAAATGCCGGGAACTGTTAATCAAAAGGCTTCTCCAAGATATCTTCAGAATACAAATGTGGGTTTTGTCAGAGAAAAAAGTTTGTTATTTTTTAAATTTACCTCTTGACAAAAGTCACTTCATAACGG
>RAYM01000122.1 GCA_003611805.1 bacterium 1xD42-87
ACTCAAACTTCCCACACTGATTGGTGTGCTGAACCTTGAAAAATCAATACTTTAGTCCATAAAAAAGGCACAAACCTGCACTTGATGGTATAATTGAATTGCGAATAACAATCACACAGCAAGGAGATTTATGCCATGTCAAGTATACCATATAATGCTGAAAACGGAAATGAGATTTCTAGCTCTGTCACAAATTTTATGACCCAATTCCAAATCGGGAAACTTCTTTTCAAATGTAATGCCGGTAAAGCAAAAGGGATTCCGGTAATCGAAGTGTTTCGATACCTGTTCTGTCTCATTTTCTCGGACCGAAGCATGTATATGCAGTGGAAAACAGGCATATTTGATGGTTCATTCTGCAAGAACACCGTTTATCGCTTCCTCAATAATGCGAAGATTAACTGGTCTCGGTTCACAACCTTGCTTTCAAGCCGGATCATTAACGGTTTCATGAAGCCGCTTACGGATGAGAGCCGCAAAGATGTCTTCATTATTGATGACAGCCTGTTTGACCGTTCCCGTTCAAATAAAACGGAACTTCTGGCGAAAGTCTTCGACCACTGCTCTATGAAGTACAAGAGAGGTTACCGTATGCTGACACTTGGATGGTCCGATGGCAACTCCTTTGTTCCGATCAGCCATCGTCTCCTGTCGGCAGCCGACGATAAAAACCTGCTCTGCAAAGCTGCAAACTTCGATGGACGTTCCCTTGCCGGGAAAAGGCGGAAAGAATCCAGACGAAAAGCAACAGAAGTCCTGATTGACCTGATCAGGGCAGCACAATCATCTGGAGTTTCTGCAAAATATGTGCTGTTCGACAGCTGGTTTTCATCACCCAAGACCATCACCGCCTTAAAGACAAACTGCGGATTGGACACAATCGCAATGGTTAAGAAAAGCAGTAAAATCAAATATGGCTATCAGGGTGGCAGATACAGCATCAAGGAAATCTATAAACAGTGCAGAAAACGCAGAGGACGCTCCAAATATCTGCTTTCCATTGACGTAACCGTTGGTGACGAGGCAATTGAGGCAAAAATCGTCTGTGTCCGGAACAAAAGCAAGAAAAAAGACTGGCTTGCCATCATCAGCACGGATACAACTCTCTCAGAGGAAGAAATCATCCGTATTTATGGGAAGCGCTGGGATATTGAGGTATTTTTCAAGACCTGCAAATCCTGTCTGCATCTGGTAAAGGAGTGCCGGAGCCTTTCCTATGACGCTTTGACCGCTCATGTATCCATTGTTTTTGCACGATATATGATGCTTGCAGTTACACAGCGGTGCAATACGGATGACAAAACGATTTGCGAACTGTTTTTCTGCCTCATGGATGAACTGGATGACATCACGTTCAGTCAATCCATGAGGATTATCATAGATGCACTAATGGATACCGTTATGGAATATTTCCACATCACAGAACAGCAGCTGGAGGAATTCACCGCCAGCTTTATTCAGCGGCTGCCAAAGTACATGCAAAAAGCATTGGAGTGCGGTTCAGCGGCTGCCTGAGCGCTATTTTGTGAGCTAAAGTATTGATTTTTCAAGGAGCAAATCCCATTTTTAATGTGGGAAGTTTGAGT
>RAYM01000123.1 GCA_003611805.1 bacterium 1xD42-87
AAATCATCCCTTATCACTTCCACATATGCCGTCTCGTTCTGCCTTAACCGCTCCGCCACATCCGCATTTTCAATCCTGCCAGAGTCATACAGCTCGCCCTGGAAAGTTTTGGAATTTACAATCTCTATCTCCGCCGTTGAGTAACAGTATCTAATCTTAGGCGTTCCATAGGAACAAATGCCTGCCACTACCGCGTCCTGTTTCCCAGAAACCTTGCCAAAATTCCACGAAAACAGAATTTCTCCCGGAAAATTATCAACGAGTCCCCCTGCCCTGTAATTTCCTGTCACATCAGCCTTATTATAACAATTTACTATTTTCGCCTCTGCGGTTCCGTGACTCGTAATGCTGCCAATGGTGTCTCCATAAAACTCACCATTCTCAATGCCAAGATTTTTGACTTCCCCCGACAACAACGAAAAAATCCCTGCAAATTGGTCATCACAATAAACATTGGAAATCACATGCCCGCTGCCGTCATAAACACCTGCAAAGCCATGATGCAAATCACCAATCGGATCCCAGTTTTCACCACCGGGAAAAACGATATCTGCCGTCTGCTCAAAATACTGCTCCTCATAATTGACACCGCGATCCACGCAGTCTCTTAAGCGCGACAAATCTTCATAAGAAGAAACCAGAAACGGTTCTTTCTCAGTTCCTTCCCCCTCAAACTGGAATCTGTTTTCATAAATCTCTATAAACCGCTCCTTCTCTTCCTGCTTTTCTGTCAAAAATATTTCCGGCTCATATTCTTTGTCAAAATGAAATCCCTCGTCATCACAAACTATAAAAACCGTATTGCCACGGGTAATCAAATCCTTTTCTTTGTCTTCCTTATCCTCATATTCTTTTGCCTCAGAATATAATGCAAACATGTCCCCATAAGACTTCTGTACAGATGCACCGACCTCCTCCCAGGCAAGCAACTGAGAATCCGTAATTTTCCCTGTAAACGTCGCATCGCTTACCAGTTTATCCGCCCCAACTGCATAGCAATACCTGATATCAGCCTCCCCGTAAGAAGTGATTCCCGCTGTCACCACGCCTTCATTTGTGCCCGTAACATTACCAAAATTCCAACAAAACAAAGCCCGTCCCGGAAAATTATCCATAATTCCCCCGGCTCGGGCGTCCCCGCACACATCCGCTTTGGTATAGCAATTTATTATTTTGGCAGTCTCCGTCCCGTGGCTAGTAATACTTCCCGCACAGCTTCCGTGGAAATAGCCGCTTTCAATTCCCAGATTTCTTACTTCCCCCGCCAGTAGCGAAAATACGCCCGCATATTGATCTTCACAGTATATGTTAGATAAGGTATATCCATTGCCATCATATACGCCTGCAAATGCATGGTTCAGATCAGCCAGCGAGCCTATCGGATCCCAATTGATACCATCGGGAAATATAATATCCTCTGTCTGCCGGAAATACACCCCGCCAAGGCTGTTTCCGCCATCTACCATGTCCCGTAATTTAACAATGTCTTCATAGGAGGACACTAAATACGGGTTATACTTTGTACCCCCCCC
>RAYM01000124.1 GCA_003611805.1 bacterium 1xD42-87
CTCAACTTTCCCAGCAGATATTTCCGAATAAAGCCTGAATAAATGTAGCTTGAGAAGCAACCCATTGGGTTACTTTACTTTTTAATATAGATGTGATATCTGCGGAAAGCGTTGACATATGCTCCACAAACAAAGCCATAAGGCTCTGCAGGGCATTCGTTAAATCCATGTCCTGAATATCTTCACAGAACATGAAAAACAGTTCGCCATACGTTTTCTGGTCATTCTGCTTCCTGCGGATCCATTCCAGAATGATATATCTTGTAAATACAATGGCTGTATGGCTTACCATTGCACCATAACTATGGCTCTGGAACTCGGTGCCTAACTTCAAAAAAGATTTTGATGCCTTGAAAAAGCATTCTATCGACCAGCGGTTCCCATAGATACGCACAATCTCCGCATCTTTAAGCGTTACATCCGTACTCAGGATATACAGGCATTCACTTTTCTTATTACGGTTGCGCACGAATACAATCTTAACGGGAATCCCCGCTTTGGTCGTGACTACAAGGGAACCAAAGATATTTCCCGCGCCGGAAAAATCAACAAACTTTTTTAAATCCGGAAGCGTATACTGCCTGCCGCGGTATGTATAACGCTGCTTCAACTGCTTTACCATCCCGATCGCACCAATTCCTGTTTTCAAAATCTCTCTGAGCATCGGCTCCGTTGTAAACCATGTATCCATAAGGACATAGTCAGCCTTTATACCGGCAGCGAGGGCATTGCTTATGAGCTGTATGGCCGCGTCTGTTTTGTGCATCATGCTTTCTTTACGAAACTTATACCCGTTTGTCCGGCGGTCAATCGTGTCAGAGGCTTCATTATAACGGTTGCTTTTGGAAGCCGAAGAAAGCATGTTGAATCCGGCGGGGATAAAGCTGTACCCATCAGACCAGCCAAGCGTGAGCAGTGTAAACCCTTTCTGGAATTTATGCTCCACATGATCATAAACCCGTGCCAGCAGTTCTACAGATTTACTGCGGTTACGTTTGACCACAGTATCATCAAGGATTAAGACCTTTACCCTTTCCGGGCGGGTAAGCGTGTCAAAGGCAGAGGTTACCTTCACGGCAAGGAGCATCAGGAACCTGCCCCAGTTGTAGGACGATTCGTTTAAAAAGCGATAGTACGTGTTTTTTGAAACAGCCTGATCTCTATGTTTGGAATGCAGGAAACGAAATAAGTTCTTACCCTGAAAAACTAACAGCAGCAAAAATTGAAATACCTCATATGCAGGAACGCCACAGTTTTTGGTGATATTTGCTTTACGGAGCATTTTTCCCAGCCCAAGCTCCCTGATGGCATATGAAATTTGATCTTGGGTATTTTCAGTTTGAGAATTTTGGTATATCATAAGATTAGCACCTCTTCTGTATTGGTTATTAGATGTCGCAATCTTATGATACCAAAGATCAGGTGCTTTTTTAATGTCAATGCACAATTTATTACAGCGATTTTGATTGATAACTCAGGCATTTGGTATAGTTATCTCGCTGGGAAAGTTGAGTAA
>RAYM01000125.1 GCA_003611805.1 bacterium 1xD42-87
CCAAACCAGCTGAAAACCTTTAAATTTCTGGCTTTGGATGCAAATATATTTGTACATTGACAACAAAAAGCACCTGTTCTCTGGTATAATAAGATTAGCGAAATCAAAAAAATACCTAAGAAAGGTGCCAATCTTATGATAAACCATACTGACGGAAATAACAACCCTGAAATTCAGTGCAGGTTTGGAGATGCCATCAGGGAGCTTGGTATATGCAGGCTCCTGAAAGAATCCAACATCCGCAAGAAGAAAGGCGGCTCTGTATATGAAATCTTCCAGTTCCTCCTGCTGCTGGTATTCCAGAACTGCAACCTGTTCCATTTCCTGAACTCCAAGAAGCAGGACATGGCATTCTCCAAGAACACGTATTACCGGTTCTTAAATGAGCCAAGGTACAACTGGCAGCGCTTCCTGACTCTGCTTTCTGCCAGGGTGGTGGCTTATTTTTCATCGCTTACACACAGGGAACGGGTAAAATGCCTGGTCCTTGACGATTCCGTAATAGAAAGGAACCGCAGCAGCCAAGTGGAGCTGCTTTCCTGGGTCTACAACCATGTTACCCACAAGATGGTCAGAGGATTCAACATGCTGACCCTGGGGTGGACGGACGGCTACAGCTTTGTTCCCGCTGCGTTCAACATGATGGCATCCGCAAATCCCGCGAAGCATATCATGGGGGCTGCATCCGGAATCGACAGGCGCAAAAGCGGCTATAAGCGCCGCCAGGAAGCGGTCTGCCATAAGCCGGATGCCGCCATGGCAATGATCCACAACGTGCTGAAAGCCGGGATACAGGCCAGCTATGTCCTGATGGATACATGGTTCACAAATGAGCCCTTTATCCATAACATTCTCAGTGAAGGCCTGGACGTGATCGGAATGCTGAAGGACAACAAACAGCTCTACCGTTACCGGGGCAGGCTCTACAACCTCAAAGCCCTCAGTAAGCTGGTCGCATTCAACAAGGCAGGGAATATATTCGGCTCCATCACGGTAACAACGAAAAAGCACGGCATTCCAGTAAAGCTTGTATTCGTCAGGAACAGGAACAAAGCGGGCGAATACATCATCCTGCTGACGACTGACTGCAGTCTCAGCAACAGCGAAGTAGTCCGCTTATATGGGAACCGGTGGAGCATTGAGCTCTTTTTCAGGGCCGGCAAGTCCCTGCTCTGCCTGGGCAGCGAATTCCAAGGGCTCAACTACGACATGACAGTAAGCAGCACTGCCATTGTCTTTACCCGGTATATACTGCTTGAATGGCTGCGCAGGAAAGCCAATGATCCCAAGACAATCTGCGAGCTGTTCTATGTGTGCTGTGATGACATACAGGACATAGAGCTGTGTACAGCCCTGTCCAGTCTGGTCAGCATCTTTATGGAAGGGGTCAGGACAGAGGCCATTAAAATCACAAATGCAGTAAAAACGCAACTGATTAACTGGTTTGTATCCCAACCGGCATTTATCAAGGCTTTATTCCCGGAAGTAGTGTGGGAAGTTTGAG
>RAYM01000018.1 GCA_003611805.1 bacterium 1xD42-87
TCGTCATAAGCTGCCCCCGTCAGCCTTACATGCAAGCATGTAGTCTGCCTGTGCCATCTTCTGACTCTGCTTTTGCGCGCAAAAAAAGAGAACATGACTGCTCATCACATTCTCTTTCGTGTCTTTTCTTTCCTTTTCTGCGTTACAAAATCATATCACTCGTACTTCGGCATTGGGGGAGCCTGATAAACGCGCCCTACTCCTCCGCGCCTTCTATCTTCGCCAGTGTATCCTTGGACTTATCCGCCTTCTCCGTATTGGGGAACAGCTCAATTACCTGCAGGTAAATCTCCCTCGCTTTCGCCTCTTCGCCAATCCGATAGTAGGAGTTCGCCAAATCAAAGAGCGCCTGCCCGTTGGTGGCGTCATACATAAACGCTTTTTCCAGATTCGGGATCGCATCCTCATAATTTCCCGCCCAGAACGCCGCGTGACCATCCTCATCGTAAGACTCCGCAATCTGCGGTCCTATCAGTGCCAAAAGGGTATTGTAAAGACTCTCAAATGCCTCAGAACTTTCGTGTTCTTCCTCCTGCGCACGCGCCTCCTCGATCTCCGTCAGATAATCCGCCACCACGGTGACATCCTCAGGATTTGTGAGATATGCGCCCGCCGCTTTCATCAGACTTTCCACAGACTGAAGCGTCCCGTCCTGCCCCATATACGCCGTCAGATCCTGCTGCAGTGTCTCATTCTGCGCCTGAAGCTCCCCGAGCTGCTGCTGCAGTTCATCAATGGTCGCCGTTTTCGCGTCGGACTGTTCGCTGACCTTGCGCAACTCCTCGTCAAGACCTGCCCTTGCAGTCTGTATCCTTGCCGGCAGGATCAGGAAGAAAGCGATCGCAATACCGATTGCCAGCCCGATTCCCAAATTCAACAGAGAAGTGACACCCCTGCCCTCCTTCATATTTACCGGCTGGATGATAGTCTCATTGCCGCTCTGGTATTTGATGACCTCATCCTTTTTTTTCTTCGGCATGTTCTTCACGCCCTCCTCGGGAAGCAGCATTTCGTCCACTTCCTTCAGATAACGGAGCGTCGCCATATTGTTCGTGTCAATCTCAAGGCACTTGGTCAGTTCTCTTTTCGCCCGCTCCCACTCCTCGTTGTTAATATACAAAAGCGCGAGAAGCTGATGTGCCCGGATAAACTTCGGGTTCAGGGACAGTACCTTCTTTAACTGGATCACCGCCAGATCAAGGCTGTCCTGATTGCAGTAAGTGAGCGCCTGATTATATTTTTTAATGGTCTGATTGATGGCGTCCAGACGGTTCTGGTTTGTCTGGATCATATTGATATAATCGTCCGCGATATTTTTCTTCGGACGTAAGTTTTTACTGATTACCCACTCGCTTAATGCCGCCACCACCTCGCCGGTCTCAAAATATACCAGTCCGAGAAGGTTTCTTGCTTCCACATTATTCTTGTCAAATTTAAGGCTCTGCCGCAAACTTGTAATCGCACCCGTCAGATCTCTGACGCTTGCCCGCTCCAGTCCGTCGTTATAGAAACGGTTAGAGATATATATGATCCTCTTGTAAAGGGCTACATCGGCACCGCAGTGCGTGCAAAAATCATGTTCAGACAGCGTACAGCCACACTGATAACAAATCATCTATGCCAACCCCTATTCTACTGCTTTCTTTGAATCCTTAACGATCTTCACCATCAGATCCGCCATATCCGTCAGATCCTGATTGTAGATCGCTTCCTCCGCGTCCTCCACTTCCAGACTGGGATGGAACTTTTTCAGTTCCTCTTCAAAATTAATCATCGCCAAATCTCCTCAAAAGGGCTTTTACCTCACCCGCCAAATATAATGAACCGACAATATACACCCTATCCCCGTCATGTTTTTGTGTAAACAGCTCCGACAGCGCTATGTCAAGCCTCTCGTATTCTTTTATGTCAAATTCGGTATATTGTCTGAAACAATCTGTAAGCTGTGCAAGCGGCAGTGCCCGTTCTCCCTGTAAAGGCACAAGACATATCTCGTCAAAAAGACCCGCCTGCGCAAGCAGCCCTGCCACCCGGGCGTACTGCTTGTCCCGCACCGTAGAATAGAGCAGAACCCGCCTGCCGGTGCAGGAGTGCTGTTTTACCGTCTCCAAAAAGGCTCGAATGCCATCCGCGTTATGCGCACCGTCCAGATACACCGACGGCAGAATTTCCTCCATTCTGCCCTCCCAGACCATTTCCCTGATCCCGCTCTGCAGGGCGGAAACCGTGATCCGCCTGTCATTAAGAAGCGCCAGGGCGCTTGCCGCAAGCGACGCGTTCTCCACCTGATAGAGTGCAGAAGTAGACACAGTAAAACCAATATAATCATAATAGTGTAAATGAAGAGAAAAATCAATCGTTTTGTGTCTAATCCTTATTTCTTTTATCGCAGCTTTCTCTACGGGAAAAGTTTTCGCCCCAATTTTTTCCGCGTATTCTTCCATAACACGGATTACTTCCTCCTGCCCCTCCGGGTATACCACAGGCACGCCAGAACGCATAATCCCCGCTTTTTCCCCCGCAATCTGCGCAAGCGTCTCCCCCAGATACTCCATATGGTCATAGCCGATGGATGTTATGACACACAGCTTTTTCTCCTCCACCACGTTTGTGGCGTCGAGCCTGCCGCCAAGCCCCGTTTCCAGAACCGCATACTCCACGCCGTATTTCTCAAAGAGCGTCATTGCCATAAAGAACAACAGTTCAAAAAACGTAGGGTGATACGCCGAGGCAAGCCGCTTTACCTCCCCCATCACCAAACGGAACGCATACAGAAAGTCCTCCTCGGAAACCATTTCCCCGTTTATCACAAACCGCTCCCTCATGCTCACAAGATGGGGTGATGTGAACATGCCGCAGGAAATGCCCGCCTTTCGCAGAACAGAAGACAAATAAGCACAAACGGAACCTTTTCCGTTTGTGCCTGCTATGTGTAACACCTTGCTGTTCTTCGCCGGATATCCGAGACGCGCCCAGAAGCGCGCGGTATCCTCCATGCTGTTTTTTGTCGTAAATTTAGGGGTGGCGTTGATATAATCCACCGCCGCCCCGTAAGTCTCAAAAGTTTCTTCCATCTTATCTCCGTGATCCGCCGCCGGGATCAGTTGTGTATGATTACCGTTCCCTCAATGATGCCCTTTTCCGCGGCATATTTCATAAAGCTGGTGCTTCGTTCGAGAGTCATCCGCTCAGCGTTGATACCAATCACCACATTGCGGTAAATATTGCCATCGATCTTAATGTAGGAATTTCTGCCCTGTTCCATGGCAGTCTCCAATTCTTCTCTCTCCTTACCCACCTTGTCGAGTTCCGCAAAGTATTCGTCCTTCAAGCGGTTCCACTCCAGGAGGCTCGCCTCCGTATTCGTGGGGGTGCTTGCACCCCGCATACGCTTCTCGCGCAGCGCCTCCGTCATGGTATCCACCAGCTTGGAAAGCTTTTCCTTAAGCTCCGCCTCCTTGCGCCTTGCCTCCAGAAGTTTGTCAAAGGACTCCGGCGCATAACCGCTGTGCAGAGCAGTCTTCAGTTCCACATCATTTCCCGCCGTCATCGCCTCGATGCCCTTAAGCGCATGAACCGAACCGCCAATGATCGCACCCCTCTTGCCTATGCTGATCACCTTATCCTTCGCCGACACCCTCGCGTTCAGAATAACATTCGCCTGCACCAGTCCTCCCGCATCCACCGTAGTATTCTCGATAAACTCCGCAAAGACATTTCCTCTCGCCGAAATCTTGCCGCCGCCCTGAATGCCCCGCGTAAGCATCACATCGCCTCCTGCAAACAGCGACGCCGCGCCCGTGGTGCCGTGAACCTCTATATTTCGTCCTGCGCGGATGACGATACCGCCCTCCACATTGCCGTTGATAATGACGTCTCCGAAAAACTCGATCTTGCCAATGATCGCGTCCACATCCCCCATGATCTCATGCACGTTCTGGATGTCAATCTTGCCTTCCTTGACCTCGATCTTACCGTCGCTCTGCGCATAGTAAACGCCGTTTTCCCTGGTAATGCCTTTTCCTCTCATGGGCGGCAGATCCCTCACGGGATCAGCCTTCATCTGCCCGCCCACAACCGTATAGCCGTCCACACCCTGCACCGCATAGTGATAGACCGCTACCTTATCGCCTTTATGTACATTCTGCAAGGCGCTCATACTGGAATAGTCCACCGAGCCGTCCTCGTTCACCTTAGGTCCCACGTGTTCCTCCGGCGCAAACAGATACTCAAAGTAACCGTCTGTTCCGGGCTTCGTCTCCTCGCCTCTCGCTACGAGGATTTCCCTGTCATATACCTTTTTCTTAACCATAGCCGACAGGTTGGAACTGTGATAACCCTTGACCACGCCGTTTAACTCCAGATAGTTCTCCAGATCGCGCTTCGTGTATGTCTGTCCCTCTGCAGGTGGTGTGAGGTAAAGCCACGCCGCCATCTCATCTTCGTCAATCCTCAGATAAGTACCTTCCGCCAGATTCGACTCTGTAGGAGGTGTCCTCGTCTCGACCGCTACCGCCGTCTCCGCCGCGTTCTCGGGCGCCGCCTGGGGCTCTCCCGCCGCCGGTGCCGGCTTCGCGGCTGTCGGCTGCTGCAACGCTGCCTGAGGATCCAACCCTTTCGCCCTCGCCATTGCCGCTTTCAGTTTATTGAGCTGTTCCGCTGACAGATTCACCTCAGCCACGTGACTCACCTCCTTCCTTATATATTATAATATTATGACACACATGCCATATAGTCCTATCGTACTACCTCTTACCTATACCTTACACCATATCGCACTGTTTTTCCAGTAGTTATTATATAAAATTTTTAGATAAGCTGCGCCAGCCTCTCCTCCACCTGTACTTTCATCTGTGTGTACTTTTCGAGCTTCGCGCGCTCCTCGTCCACCTTCTGCTTCGGCGCCTTGGACATAAATTTCTCGTTGCCGAGCATCCCCTGCACTCTGGCAAGCTCGCCTTCCAGACGCTTCTGCTCCTTCTTCAGCCGCTCGATCTCCTGCGCTATATCCACCAATTCCTCAAACGGGATATAGACCGTCGCATTTGGGATTACCACGGACACGGCGCTGTCGTCAATGCCGCTCTTGTCCGCCTGCACCGTCAGCTCGGATGCAGCCGCCAGGGAGGTGAAGAACTGTCTGCCCTCCTCAAAAATTTGGCGCACGCCCTCATTATCGCTGACCACGAAGACCGCCGCCTTTCTGCCCGGCGCCACGTTCATCTCCGTCCTCACGTTGCGGATGCCGCGCACCGCCTCCTTCATCAGTTCGATGGCGTTCTCCTCTTTTGCATACTGCCTCTCCTCCCGGAAAACGGGCCACTCAGACACCATGATGGACTCTTCTTTCGTCTGTAAGGTGCAGAAAATCTCCTCCGTGATAAAAGGCATGTAGGGATGCAGCAGCTTAAGCGCGTCGATCAGCACATTCTGTAACGTCCACAGAGCTGCCCGCTTTCCTTCGCTGTCCTTTTCGTCCGTGCTGTAAAGGCGGGGTTTCACCATCTCAATATACCAGTCGCAGAACTCGTCCCAGATAAAGTCGTACACCTTCTGCACCGCGATACCAAGCTCAAAGCTGTCCATATTGTCCGTCACTTCTTTTACGAGCGTATTTAATTTGGAAAGAATCCACCTGTCCACCGGGTAGAGACTGTTCCGTATGTCCTCATAGGAAGTCTCCCAGCCGCGCTTCCCGGTTTTTTCCTCCTCCTGATCCATGTTCATCATAATGAAGCGGGACGCGTTCCACACCTTGTTCGCAAAGTTGCGGCTGGCCTCCACTCTTTCATAGTAGAAACGCATATCGTTGCCGGGCGCGTTTCCCGTAATCAGCGTAAGGCGGAGCGCGTCCGCGCCGTACCGGTCGATGATCTCCAGCGGATCAATGCCGTTGCCAAGGGACTTACTCATCTTCCGCCCCTGGGAATCCCGCACAAGGCCGTGGAAGAGCACCGTCTTAAAGGGCTTCTCCCCCATCTGCTCATAGCCGGAGAAGATCATGCGGATGACCCAGAAGAAGATAATGTCATATCCTGTCACCAGCACATCCGTAGGATAGAAGTAGTCCAGATCCTCCGTCTTTTCAGGCCACCCCAGCGTGGAAAAAGGCCAAAGGGCCGAAGAGAACCATGTGTCCAGCGTATCGGGATCCTGCGTGAAATGGGTTTCGCCGCACTTCGGGCACACCGCCGGCGCCTCTTTCGCCACTACGATCTCCCCGCACTTGTCGCAGTAGTAAGCGGGAATCCGATGCCCCCACCAGAGCTGGCGGCTGATGCACCAGTCGCGGATATTGTCCGTCCAGTTGTAGTAAATCTTATTCATGCGCTCCGGGATCAGCTTGATCTCGCCTTTCTTCACCGCCTCCACCGCAGGTTTAATCAGCTCGTCCATCTTCACGAACCACTGTTTCTTAATCATCGGCTCAATGGTCGTCTTACAGCGGTCATGGGTGCCTACGTTGTGGGAATAGTCCTCGATCCGCACGAGAAGCCCTTCTTTTTCCAACTCCTCCACGATCTGCTTCCTCGCCTCGTAGCGGTCAAGCCCTGCATATTTGCCGCCGTTTTCATTGATGGTGGCATCGTCGTTCATGATATTGACTTCCGGCAGATTGTGGCGTTTTCCGACTTCAAAGTCGTTCGGGTCATGGGCTGGCGTGATCTTCACAACGCCTGTCCCGAACTCCATGTCCACATACTCATCCTCCACCACGGGAATCGCCTTATTTACAATCGGCAGCCAGACTTGTCTCCCCTTTAAATAGGTGTATCTCTCGTCGTTCGGATTCACCGCCACAGCCGTATCGCCGAGCATCGTCTCCGGGCGGGTGGTCGCAAACTCCAAAAACTCCGTCTTGCTGGGCTGACCATTCTGGTCAACCAGTGGGTACTTGATGTGCCAGAAATGTCCCGCCTGCTCCTGATACTCCACCTCCGCGTCCGAGATGGACGTGTTGCACACGGGGCACCAGTTGATGATGCGGCTGCCCTTATAGATCCAGCCTTTCTCGTGCATCTTCACAAACACTTCCGTGACCGCCTTGTTGCAGCCCTCGTCCATGGTGAACCGCTCCCTGTCCCAGTCGCAGGAAGAACCGAGTTTCTTAAGCTGGGAGACAATCCGTCCGCCGTACTCTTTTTTCCAGTCCCATGCGCGCTCGAGGAACCCTTCCCTGCCGAGATCGTTCTTGTCGATCCCCTCCTCCTTGAGCTTCTCGATGATTTTTACCTCGGTAGCGATGGAAGCATGATCCGTCCCCGGCTGCCAGAGCGCGTTGTAGCCCTGCATTCTCTTGTAGCGGATCAGAATGTCCTGCATGGTATTGTCAAGGGCATGTCCCATATGAAGCTGCCCCGTGATGTTTGGCGGCGGGATCACGATGGTGAAAGGAGTTTTCGTCCTGTCCACCTCGGCGTGGAAATATTTTTTGTCCAGCCATTTCTGGTATAGTCTGTCCTCAATGCCTTTCGGATCGTAGGTTTTTGCGAGTTCTCTGCTCATGGTCTTCTCCTCCTTTTTTCACTGCACACGGACATGCTGACATCTGACTCTGCGCATAAGCAGACTCGAAATGCTCCGCATTTCTCGTTCGCGTTGCTCCTCATAAATCGCCATAGACAGTCTTGCGTGCGGGCACGCATCCTGTCTCTGCCGCTTTCTGACTCTGCTTATGCGCGCAAAAGAACGCCCTCTGCCAGTCTCCTGACAAAGGGCGTAGTTACGCGGTACCACCTTCATTTATCACTCCGTGAAACCGAAATGCTGCCGGTCTCCGATCCGTTAACGGGGATCATGCGTGGACGCTTACTGCCGTTTCCGCCATGTCATCCGCGAAAACATTCTGCATCCCGGTTCCCGAGCCACGTTCCACAATCCCTCTCCGAAGGAAACTCCCAGCTTCCGTTTCCTCTCTCTGGCGGCGGTCTTTGTGTACTCCTCTCTGTCATCACCTTTACAATTATTTAATACTATAGTCAATGAACAAGCTTTTGTCAATTCCTATTTTCACACTGTAAATAGCGACAAATTTCGCAGGGCTGTTTTGGCTAAATTAACCTTATCATAAGGATAAATTGCAAAACCTTCCCCCTTCCTTTACAATAAATGAAAAAGAGAAAAGAAAGCTGTTGTATTGGAAGGAGGCAATCTCTATGTATCATGCCAAAAAAATCGGCGTCTTTATCTCCCATATATTTGGCACCTACCAGCAGGGCGTCTGCCAGGGAATCATCGACCGTGCCGTGGAATACGGATATACCGCGGAAATCTTTACCTCCCTTGACGGGGAAAATCTCGGCTCCTACGCGCGCGGCGAGGAGAGCATTCTGCATATCCCGAACTATGACAGCTTTGACGGCGTCATTTTTGCCTCCGACACTTATATCTCGCAGGAGCTTCGCCGGAAAATCCTGAAACAGTTACAGACGCTCTCCTGCCCGGTTGTGGAAATCGCCGTAAAGGACGCCCATTTTCCCGTGATTTCACTGGAAAACAACTCTATGACAGGCGGTCTGACTTCCCATTTCCTGACCGTACACCGCGCTTCCCGCATATGTTTTCTGGGCTGTTCCACGGAATCCTATATCTCGGACGTGAGGGAATCCTATTATCGGGACGCCCTGAAGAAACATGGGAAAACGCCCGCCGAAAACGATATTT
This sequence comes from bacterium 1xD42-87, assembly GCA_003611805.1. Taxonomy (GTDB): domain Bacteria; phylum Bacillota; class Clostridia; order Lachnospirales; family Lachnospiraceae; genus UBA3282. The sequence continues at coordinate 8,665 of RAYM01000018.1, forward strand.
ACCACTGCAGCTATGACAGCGGTGATGTAAATCGGGCGTTGGATTTTTTCTGCCGTACCGGAACGCCAAAGGCCGTGGTCTGCTACAATGACAGGCTCGCCCTCATGTTCCTCGCTTCCGCCCTTGCGGCAGGATACCGCGTGCCGGAAGACATCGCTATAACAGGATGCGACGATACGCCGGACGGTAGAAACGCCTCCCCCATGCTCACGACCGTCTCCTTTCCTGTATATGAGCTGGGCGCCCGCTCTGTGGAAAACCTGCTTTCGCTGATCCGGCGCGGCATTCCCGACGCTGCCGGTCCGGCTGCCGAGCTGCTTATTCGGAACTCCTGCGGCTGCAGTCATTTCGGAAACGCCAACGCCGTCTTTTTTTCTCAGACGCTTTCCGACCGCATCGCCTCTCTGGAAAATTCCATCCTCTGCTCCATGAACATGTCGTCCTCCCTGCAGCATGTGACGGATCTCGACGCGGGTATGGAACTGCTCACGGATTTTTTGCCGCAGCTGGAGCATTGCAGGGAATTTTATCTGTGCCTGTACGCCGACTGGGACTCCGTCTCCAGCCACATCCTCGCTCTCACAAACAGGGTGGAAACCGCTTCGGACACCGATACCATCCTTTTAAAGTTTGCGTACAAAAACGGAAAACGACTGCCGGAATGCAGCTTCCTAAAAAAGAACCTGCTGCCGGATTATCTTTACGCCGATTCCGACTGCGCGTATATTTATGTCCCGCTTTATTTTGAAGACAAAAAGTTTGGCTACATCGCCCTCGCCTACGAAGACAACCGCATCGACTACCAGTTCCGTCTCGTCCAGTGGCAGATAAACATCAACCAAATGCTGCAGAGCGTCTGTGAAGCCAAGCGTACCGGCATGCTGGTGGACCGTCTGGAAGATATCTATATGAAGGATGCGCTGACCGGCCTTTACAACAGGCACGGCTACGACCGCCTGGAAGAGCCGCTCTTAAACCGCGCCCTCTCGGAAAACCTCCCTCTCACGGCCTTTCTGTTCGACATGGACGGGCTGAAAAGCATCAACGACACCTACGGCCACAGTGAAGGAGACTTCGCCATACAGGTTTTGGGACAGGCGATCGAAAGCACCGCTGCCGAAGGGGATATCTGCGCCCGTTTTTCGGGAGATGAGTTTTACATGCTCACCGCCGGTCTCTCCGAAAAGGATGTGAAAAAGCGCGCGCAGTCCATTGCCGCCTATCTCCACAACTACAACAAATTAAGCAGCAAACCTTACGATATTTCCTGCAGCTGCGGTTACGCCTCCGTGCGCCCCACTGCCGGTTTTGGCGCGGAGCACGTCCGGGAGCTGTTCTCCCTTGCCGACAGGCAGATGTACCTTGAGAAAGAAAGGCATCACGCCGCACGCCGCTAAACGTACGTCAGTTACTTTTACCCCCCCCCCCTGGAAAAATGGTCGTTTTGCACATTTTTCCGATATTCGCTCGGGGACACCCCGCAGGAGGCTTTGAATATCTTCATAAAATGTTTTTCGTTGTCGTACCCGATTTTTGCGCTGATCTCTATGATCCGCAGATCCGTCTCCTCAAGCAGCCGCTTCGCCTCCTCCATGCGGATTCCCTTCAGGTAATTGACGAAGTTGCTGCCCGTATACTCTTTAAAGAGATAAGAAAACAGGGAATAGTTCATGGAGATATGGTTGGAAACCACCGCCATGTTCAGATCCTTGTCGAAATTTTCTTGAATATAGGCAATCGCCTGCTTGATCTTCTGCTGGTTTTTGCTGCTGTCAAAGCGGCTGTTGATCTGCTCATGCAGCCCCAGAAGCCACTCCATAAATTCCGCCTGCCAGGATGCCAATGTCGGATAGGCATAATACGCCCCCAGCCGCTTCACGTTTTCCTTCTCTTCCGCCAGCACATGCCGATATGTCTTCTGCGCCTCCTTAAAAAAGTCGTCCATGATGTTCACAAAATCAGAGGGACCTATCCACTCGTTTTTGACCGCATGAAACAGTCCGTTCCACGCTTTCACCAGCTCCTCCGTCTTATCCGTCCCGACCAGCTGCACCCTCTTTAGCTTCATTTCCGCCCCGGCAAGCCGTTTTCCCTGTTCGCCAAACTCTTCCGGCACATGCTTCCCCGGCTCGTCCGCGTACACCGGCATCCGTTCCACACAGAAAGCACGGCGCCTTGCATCCACCGCCTCCCTGTATGCCGTCCGCAGCTCCCGTATGCCGCTGTGCAGAAGGCTTACCCCCGCATACGCCTGCGACAGCTCATTTTTCAGCAAAAGCTGGGTATTCTTCTCCGGCACAAGATACACGTCGTTTCCCTCTATATTGTGCAGATAAATATAGGGCTGCTCCTGTCCCGTCTCGACGTCCTTGGGATGCAGCGCGCACACCTGATACGCATGCAGGTCGAACTCGCTCTCATACTCGGTCTGCATGATATGGAGTTCCTCCTCGGTGATCCGCTCATTTAACATCAGATATTTTAGCTGCTGATGCCCGAGACGTTTGCTGGTACGGCTGCTCTCCCGGTTTTCGGATATCTCCTGCTCCAGCTTTCTGAGGATATCCCACAGCTTCTCCCGCTCCACCGGCTTTAAGAGATATTCCCTCGCGCCCATGCGCAGCATCTCCACCGCGTAGGAGAAATCCGCATACCCGCTGACCGCAACGACCAGAGGCTTCTCGTCCAGTTCCTGTATCCGCTGCACCAGTTCCACGCCGGTCATTTTGGGCATACGGATATCCGTAAACATCACGTCCACCTTCTGGCTGCGCAGGATATCGAGCGCCATCTCCCCGTTGCCGCACTCCATAATCACCTCCACGGGGACGCCGCTGCGCTGGATCATCGCCCGTATACCCTGCCGTATCATCTTTTCATCTTCCACGATCAGCACTGTTTTCATGGTTACCTCCATGTCGGAGCATCTTTTCGCGACGGCACGCGAGCAAAATCTCAAATTTTGCTATGCGATTCCGAGTTTGTGGCTCCGACACAAACTCGCGCCCGAACTTGTTCGGGAGTTGAAACAATAAGGCACCCCCCTATTCTCCGCGGTACATGGGTACGCGCACCGTAACCTTCGTGTAACACCCAAGCTTCGAGTCAACCGTGATCCCGTACTCCGCCCCGAAACTCATCCGTATTCTGTCCTGCACGTTCTTTAAGCCGATGCCGTTCCCGGAACCTCCGTCGGGTTCGATCTCCCCGGCGATCCGTCTCCTGAGTCTCTGCAGCGACTCTTCGCTCATGCCTTTGCCGGCGTCGCTGATCTCGATCACACAGTCCCCGTCCCGTATCATTCCCTTGATGTAAATATTGGTATCCTCCGCCAGCTCCTCTATCCCGTGATAAATGGCGTTTTCCACAATCGGCTGCAGGGACATTTTCGGTATCTCCTGCTTCAGAACTTCCTCCGGCAGATTGAGGGAAAGATAAATCTCATAGTCAAAGCGCAGGTTGATGAGGATCAGATAATTTCTAATATAGGCGATCTCCTCCTCCACACGCACGTTGCCGGACACCCATCTGATGCTGTACCTAAGCAGGTTTCCAAGGGAGGTGATGGCGTCGGAAATCACATACTCCTCGTCGATCTCCGCCATCATCTTAATGGACTCCAGCACGTTGTAGATGAAATGCGCGTTGATCTGGTTCTGCAGCGCGCGGATCTGGGCATTCTTTGCCAGCATTTCCCTGTCTATATTTTCCTTCATAAGCCGTTCGATCCGATCTAACATCTTATTGATCTGGGTTCCCAGCTCACCCATCTCGTCATTTCCGCAGCCCTCGATCCTGACCTGCAGATCACCCTTCTGTATCAGGCGGATGGATTTCAAAATTTCGTAAAACTGCCGCAGCAGCCTCTTTACGGTAAAGTTGATCAGAAAAGCCAGCCCGATGAGTATCACCAGCATAACCGCCACAAAGATATTCCTCATCCGGTACACATAGCGCACATTATCCGAAATATTTTTCACGGACAAGAGAGTCCCCTGCAGCTCCCTGACATACAACCCGGAAACGATCAGATGCTCGCCGTCCTGTTTGAGATATCTCGTGTACATGCCGTCCTTTTCAAGATCCTGCTCCATTTTAAGCCGCACAAATTCTTCCGATCCGTCCGCCTCATTCCCGCCAAAGTACAGCTCCCCCTCGTCAGAGACAAAGCAGCTCCACTCATCCTCCATCTTCTCATACAGCGGCGGAAACATATTTTCCATGGTGACCGCCGTCTCCATCACCCCGATCAGACCGTTCTCATAATCTTCTATTTTTGTCACCAGAGCCGCAATCTGCGTCGTCCCGTTATTGTCAAACAGCGCGTCCTCATACTGATAATGCCAGCCCGATACGTCCGTCTCCCCCGCCCACGCCATTTTCTGCATACGGGAGCAGCTGTAAAGGATCGGCATCATCTCCTGCACCTCATCATTCACGGCGTATACGCGCACGCCGTACAACAAAGTGTTGTTGCTGACAAGACGCTCCAGCGCCGTGATATTGGAATGATAAAAAGCAAGCAGCTCTTCCGTATCCGACTTTTCCTGCCTGACCGACTTTTGCAGCATCTGCAGAAGCGCCTCGTCATTTAGGAAAAACTGTGTCGTCATATTGACCGAGTCTATGTTTTTACGGATATGGTCCCCGTTTCGCTCCATCGTGTACTCCATATAATTTCTGTTCTCGGTAATCACGCTGCGCTCCATATTGTAAAAGAGCGCCCCCGCAAGGACAGAGATCGGCAGAGCCACAAAAAAACAGATGACAAGCGTAAATTTGCTATTCAATTTCAGACTGTCGAATACTTTTTTCCAACTTTTAGTCACGTTATCCCCATCTTTTCTTTCGCCTGCTTCATCAGCGCTGTCTTTGCCGCCTGCACTTCCCTGAACCCACATGCCTCTCTCTCTTCCAGAAAAAAGGCAAATATCTCGTCAAATTCTTCCTCCGATTCCGCCAGCAGAAGCCTTGGAAGGGTTTTGCTCCACAGCAGTTCGATTTTGTTGTCCGCATAGGCTTCTCTGGAACCTTTGGGAAGAAAGGCGTCGTACTGCCCGTTGTAAATCACATAGGGATACGACCACTCCATGATCTGCCTGACAGGCTCCCCCGGCTCCTGTTTCCACTTTAACTGCATCCTGTTATCCTGCAGCATCCAGTAGGTATTGTCCGCGCCGTATGTGCGGTCGTAAGCCTGCCTGTCCACGTTGAGCAGGGCGTTTACCTCCTCCTTTACCACCGGTTTCCCGTCCACATAGTCGAAGGTCTCCCCCTCCACCCCCAGCGAAAGGCGAAGCTGCCCCTGTTCGCTTAACATATAATCCATAAAGGCGATCGCCCGCTCCGGGTTTTTGCAGTTTTTCGATATCAGGGTAACCGTCCAGCCGTTGATGCCGCTTGTGGGAAGCGTCGGGTCGTCTCCCGCCGCATTCTTGGGACCGTCCACCGCCAGATAAATCCGCTCCGGATGGTTTACATAAAGTTCCTTCTGCTGCGCCACCATATCCGTGTACTGGTAGAGCATACAGAAATACCTGCCCTTTGCCATCTTTTCCTCGGTCTGCATCCTCTGGTCAATGAAAATGTCGTCCGCAAGAAGCCCCTCCTCGCCGAGCCTGCGGAACATTTTCAGCCATGTCAGATAATCCTCATTTGTGTAACGGTCGTATATCTCCCCGTTTTCCTCAAAGGGCACCGCCAGAAAATTCATCAGGTACTTGTCGAAGGAGACGTTTCCCTGATCGTTAAACACGTGCGCGCCCACCGGGATGAGCGGCTCCCCGTCCACCGTCGGAAACATGTCCTGCGCTTTCTTTACCGCCGCCGCAAACCCTTCCGGCGTCGTCATGTCCGGGCTGCCGATCGCCTCATAGATATCCTTACGCACGAGAAACGTCTGGTTGGAGCTGATGTTGTCATATGTCTCGATGTCTTTTGCCGTGAAAAAGGAATTGGGATAGCTGTATATATTGCCGTCCTCCTTCGTGTACCAGTTGACCACATCGGTGTCGCTCACCTGATAAAAGAAGGCATCGTATTCGTCCGCCAGCTCATTTAAGGCATAGACCATGCCGCTGTCTATCATCTCGTCAATCTGCGGCTCCCACCAGCCAAGCGTAATGAAATCCGGCAGGGAATCCGCCGCGATCAGGGCGTTTAACTTCTCCTTTTCATTGCCGCCTGGCGTAATGAAGTGTATGTTTACGCCCGTCTCCTCCGTAATCTTGTCGGACACCACATTGCCGCCCCATTCGGAATTGTACCATGAATAGTTGATATACCAGTCAAACGTAACAGGCTCGCCCGCATACCGCTCCCATGCGGGCCCATCCGCCCCGGCTGCCGACGCCCCCGGCGCCTGCCCGCCGTCCTTCGACGCGCACCCCGCAAAAAGCAGACCTATTCCCATCAGCATCATTCCCACCAGATATGTCCCCGCCGCGGTGCGCCGCCTGCCCGTTTTCCTCTCCCGCATCTTCTTACCCCAATCCTCTATAGTCAAAATCCAATGTATTTTTGTCCTGCCTATAGTATACGGCTTATTCCGTTCCTTTTCAACGCCGCTGTCAAAAAATCACTGTAAAACACTGTCACTATGTTAAAATATATGTGGGTGTTACCAAAACGGGTAGCGGTTCGCCTTTTGCCAAAATTAGTACATTTTGAGAGCTTCCTGTATCGAAGGAGGGGATACATATGGAAAATAAAGCGAAAGGTAAGCACTATTGGTGTTCGGAATGATTTTGAAACTTGCCGGTATTGTAGTGACGGCCATCAGTATCATTGTCACGATAATCAGTATCCGACAGAACGGAAGAAATAAAAGACATCAAAAAAGCAACCGCCCCGACCAAAGTTAGGTTGCTTTTTTTGATTTTCACTTAACCGAGGCGAACCGTTGCTTTACGGTAACACCTTTTTTCTATGAAATATATTAGCACTTATCAGTATTTCCGTCAACAGCCTTTCTTTTCTCACTCTATTCTTTCACACTTCCCGCCGTAATACTGCTGATAATGTACTTCGAGCAGAAGCAGAACACAATCAGGATCGGCACCACGGAGATCGCGACGCCGAGGTAGATCGCCCCTTGGTTCTTCTGCAGGTCCGTCGCCGCGTTCAGCGTGCTGATCATCACCGGCAGCGTCATCTTATCCGGTGTGTTTAACAGGATCAACGGCACCAGATAGTTGTTCCAGTTGCCGATGAAGGCACCGATCGACATGGTCGCGATACCGGGCGCCATGATCGGCAGTACAATCTTGTGGAAAATATGTAACTCTCCCGCTCCGTCAATTCTCGCCGCCTCCAAAAGCGCCTTTGACAGCGTGGACTGCACATACTGTCTCAAGAAAAACACCGTGCCCGGCGACGCGATTGCCGGAATGATCAGAGGCAGATAGGAGTCCACCATATGCAGCTTCTGACAGAGATTGTAAAAACCGATCAGACTCAGCTGCGCCGGAATCATCATAAACACCACAAGTATCTTAAACAGCCATGCATTTCCTTTGAAGCGGTATACCGCCATGGCATACGCCGTGATCGACGAGAAGTACGCCGTCAGTATGGTCGCCGGAATCGCCACCAGCAGACTGTTTCTAAAGCCCTTAAACAGATTTACATAGGCAAACAGCGCCTCCCAGTTGTCCTTCAGATGGCTGCTCGGTATCAGTGTGAAGGAATGGGTGATTTCCACGCCGCTTCTCGTGGCATTCACGATCATTAACAGAAACGGAAGGAAGCAAATCGCTGCAAGCAGGCTCAGGCACAGATAAATGATTCCTTTTTTCATCTTGGCAGTCGTAGTCATATTAATCTTCCTCCCTTCCCAAAGTCTTAAACTGGATGATGGACACAATCAGGATGATAAAGAACAATGTGTAGGCGATCGCCGAAGCGTACCCCACCTGATGCGTCTCAAAACCGAACTTGTAAAGATACATAACCGCCGTCTGCAGACAGCCCGAAGGCTCTCCCGCCGTGTTCGGCGCCACGCCGTTCATAAGGAACGGCAGATCGAAAAGCTGCAGTCCGCCGATCAGGGATGTCACGAATACATACAACATAATAGGCCGGAGCAGCGGGATCGTAATTTTGGCAAACACCTTCCATCTGCCCGCGCCGTCGATTGCCGCCGCCTCGAAATAGTCCGTCGGAATGCCCTGCACGCCCGCCATCAGCATGATAAAGGAATTGCCGAACCACATCCATGCGCCGATCACCGAGATCACATAGGGCGCGGTGGACGTGGACCCCAGCCAGTTGATCTGCTCCTTCGCGACCCCCAGCGTCAGCAGAAGCTGGTTAAAGCTGCCGTACTTCCAGTCAAGCAGCGTCTTAAACAGAAAAGCCACGGAAGTCGCCGCGATCAGGTTCGGCAGATAGTATACCGCCCGGAATACCGAAAGTCCCCGTATCTTGTATTTGATGTCGCTGAAAATCACCGTCAGCAGAAATGCCAGACCGAGCTGTAATATAATATTCACGCCCCAGATCTTAACCGTGTTTCCAAGCGCTTTCCAAAAAAACTTATCCTTAAATACTCTTATGTAGTTGGCAAGCCCCGCCCATTTCGCGTCCCCGAAACCTTTATAGCTGGTGAAACTCAGATACAGTGTACGGAACACCGGGTATACGCTGAACGTCAGAAAGACGATCACAAAGGGCAGCACAAACAGATATGCCATACGATTCAGATTTCTCTTTTTAGGTTTCCCCACATTTGTCTTTGCCATAGTTCCCTCCGTCCCACAAGGTAAAGGGGGCTGCGCATTGCTGCCCCCTCCTCCCCTCAATCATTATCTGTTTACCGTGATCTCCGGATATGTAGCCTCGACCTGGTCATAGAAATTGTTCCATGCCTCTTCCTTGTTCATTTCGCCGGTCTTGATCGCCGTGGTCGCTCTTCCCCACTCGTCGCCGATAAACTTGTCGTATCTGGTCACCTTGGAATAGTCGATTCCCTGTGCCTGCTCCAGCCAGAACTTGTAGAGCTGCTGTCCGCCGTAAACCTCGTTCTTGTCTTCCGCATGTGCTTCCAATACGGGAATCAGGGATACGGTATCGCCCTCGGACTTCTCAATCCACCAGTTTGCGGTGTCCTCGGTCAGTGTACAGAATTTCAGGAAATCCCACGCCTGTTCTTTTCTCTCGGACTGGGAGGAAATACCGATGAAGGTACCGCCGCCGAAACCGTAAGCCGGACCGGAGCACACGCCCCACTTGCCGGAAGTGCCCTGCACGTTATCTCTCATGGTCAGCACGCCCCATGAAGGAAGACCGAAAGCAAACACTTCTGTCTTGTCCAGATCCTTGGTCGCCTCAGCAAAACCTTCCGCATCCCACACGTCCACGGAATCGTCCGCATAGTTCTGGATATCCGCAGTCAGGATCGGCACCTCGCCCGCCATCGCCTGATACCAAGGGGTTGACCACTGGTTCGCGTAAGCTGTCAGATCATCCTGATACAGGTAAATACACAGATCCTGATAATCCTTTCTGCCCTGATCCACGTTCAGCACGCCGTCGATAACCCACGCGGAGTCGCCGGAGAAATAGTTGATCTCCGCATCGGAAGCGAAAATACGATAGCCTGCGTCCTTCAATGTCTGTGCCGTTTCCATAATGGTCGGGTAATCCGCAAACAACTGGCCGATCTCGTTCGGATCGTCCGTGCCAAACACCGTCTGGGCAATGTCTCTTCTATAATAGATGCCCGCCGGAGTAATCTGGTAGGAGATCGCTCTCTGGATGCCGTCCGCATCCTGTCCCACATCCCACACATAATCCACGATCTGGTCCGCGTAATCCTGCGCGTTGTAAGGCGCCTGATTCAGATCCTCAAAGTAGCCTGCCTCGTAGAAATCCTCTAACATCTGGGGCTCTCCCACGATGATATCCGGCTCCTTCTGTCCGCCGTTAAGCGCCGTCTGCACCTTGGTCACATAGTTTGCCGGCTCGATCACCACCGTCTCCACCTCGGTGCCGGTCTTTTCCTTATAATACTCCGCGAACTGCTCCAGATCCTTTGCCAGTGTCCAGACTACCAGCTTGTCGCCGCTGGATGCGGGCGTCTCATCCGCCGCACCTGCGTCACCCGCGTCGCCTGCATCCGCACTCGCCGTGCCGGAATCCGCAGCCGCACCGCTGTCGGAAGAAGCGCCGTCGCTGCCGCCGCACGCCGTCATGCTAAGCACCATTGCTCCTGCGAGCATAAGGGAAATCAGTTTTTTCAGTTTCATAACATTTCCTCCTTTTTTGTTTTCCTTATTTGTTTTCCATTTTTGTTCATATTGCCTTGTTGTCAGCTGATACTTAGATTATAGAGTCCGCCTCATTTGGTATAAATGTCCCAAATTTTACAAAGGTATCTTTTTTTTAGTAGCAGATTGTATGAATGGAATGCGGCGTCAACACGGTTTCCATTCCATACCCCGCTTCCCTGACCGTCACCGGCACCTCTTTGTCCGACTTGTTTAACAGGACAAGCACACGCTCCCCGCCCGGGTTTAAGAAAGCCGCCGCCTCCACCGCGCCGCTGTAGCGCGTCATGCCGATTCTGACTGCCCCCGGCTCGATGTAGCGGCTGAAATGCCCGATATAATAGTAGGACAGGCGTTTTTCAAAGGTGTCCTCCCCGGGATCGCACATGACCGGCGCGGCGCAGAAGTTTCCCACATGGTTGGGTCCTCCCTCCGCGTCCAGAAACAGGTTCCAGTCAAAGGATGCGCTGACGCCCGCATTCAGATTGCCCATGATATCGTGGGCGTACATTTCCGACTTTTCCACCTCGCCCGAATCAGCAAAGCGGGAATACTCCACACACCCTTCCGTGAAAAACACTTCCTTGTCCGGGTACTGCTTCCGTATCAGCTCTGCCGCCTCAAAATGATCGCCCGTGTACCAGTGCACCGCCGCGCCGCTTACATATTTCTTTGTCCGTTCATCCGCCACGACTTCCTTAAAGCGCTGGTACGCCTCCTCCTTGTTGTGATCCCACACATAAATGCCCGTATCGGCAAATCCCGCCTGCTCTAACGCCGGTCCCAGATAGTCCCGCACAAAGAGCGCTTCCTCCTCGGACGTATAAATACAGGAATCCCACGTCTGCACCGCCATCGGCTCATTCTGCGTCGTCAGGAACCTGACCGGGATCCCCGCCTTTTTGTAAGCCTCCAGAAATTTCACAAAATACGCCGCCCACGCCTCGTAGTATTCCCTCTTCAGTTTTCCGCCGTGATTCATCTCCCCGTTGGTCTTCATAAATGCCGGGGGAGACCAGGGTGCCGCCATAAACGCCATCTCCTTCCCGCACGCCTCCTGCGCGTCCTTTACCAAGGGCAGGATCTCTTTCTCGTCATGGGCGATCGAGAAGGTCGAAAGCACCCCATCCCCCTCCTCCACATAGGCGTAATTCCCCAGCGCGAAATCGCAGCTTCCCATATGGAGCCGTCCCAGATTGTACCGAAGACCGCCCTCACCAAAGTACCCCTGTATCATTTCCTTCTTCCGCGCATCGCTCATACCCGCATAGTTGTGCGCCGCGCTCTCCGTAAACGCGCCGCCAAACCCCCGCATCGTCTGATACGTCACATCAGGGTACACATTGACCACATGCATGCAGTCCTGCATTTCTCCTGCATCACACACCGTTTCCTCCCAGAATTTTCCGGCATTGTAATCTGTCACATATTCTCTTATTTTTTTCATGTCTTTTTCCTGTCCTTTCTATCTGATGCGGATTTCAATGCGCTCCACCTTCCTTGCCCGCACATCTTCCGCCAGCTTTCCGCTGACATACCCGGCGTCCACATCCGCCTCGTTTCCGTTTTTATAGAGGAAATGCATACCCCTGACTGTATACTGTCCCGGTACGTAATCCTTCTTCTCTTCCAGCCGGTACGCCACCTCCGTCTCACCCAGAAGGGTCGTCTCAATCATACCGTCCTCCGGGATCAGATAAGCGGGAATAGCCGGTTCCGGCATAAAGATAAGCGCACCGTTTTTCACCGCAAACACATGCCGCCCGAACATCATCAGCTTCCACATGCTGATAAACTCGATGGTGGAACCGGAAAGCCTTGCCACAAACCCTTTGCCGTGAATCTTCTCGTCGGGGTTCCTGCTGCTGGCGATAAAAGAAGAGTTCTCGTAAATGCTTCTTCCGTAAACCGCCGGGTCAAGGAACGGCACCGCCGCCTTGTGGAAGTCCTCAAAAAATTCCCCGTACATACCGCTGCGCAAAAGCTCCAGCAGATATTTGTACTCCATGTGCAGCCAGATGGACTCGTTTTCCAGCCATCCCGGCGTGAAAGCGCACGCCCTGCCAAGCTCGTAGCTTGCCTGCTCCAGCGAATCGTTCACCTTATACATGGACAGCTTTTTATCGTACAGGCCGCTGTTTTTTACGTTCTCATACAGAGCCTTCTTCTTTTCCTGCGACAGATCCAGCTTCAGGTAGCGGACAGGCCCTTCCAGAAACGCCGGAACGGGCTTTACACGAAACCCAAGCGGCACGATCCCTTCCGCCCTCTTTTCATAGTCTGTGACCTCGTAGGAGAAATAGGTCGGGCAGATTCCCTCCCCGAAAGTGCATGCCTTCTCAATGCCTCGCTCCACAAACACATCCCACTCCTTCAGGGCTTCCGCCAGCGCCTCTCCCGCGTAAGTTTTCTTTTTGCCGGAAATGCCTTGATACGTCTTGTCCCAGTAGAGTTCCTTCACATCGTTGATCCTGTTCCAGAAGGAAAGGATTTCCTCCTCTTGCGAAAGGCTTCCTTTTTCCAGCCGCACCACCAGCCGCAGCTCGTCTATCAAATCACCGAGCTCTTCCGTGATTTCCACTTCCTGCGGGTATCTCTCCAGCGCAGAAATCGTATAGCGGAGCATCCTCGCAAGCTCGTAGGTCTCCGCCATGGAGGAGCCGAACAGCCCTGGCAGACCGTTTAGCGCATCATACCATCCGGGTTTTCCGCCCTCCATCTCAACGCCCATGCCGTAAGCGTCCAGCGCCGCAAACTTTGTGGCGCATAAAAGGAGCAGCTTTTCCATCAGGGTGACATACACGATCTCCCCCCTGCCTTTCTGGGCGCGCACCAGCTTTTCGCTGCCGTCCCGCCTGCTCGTCTCATCCAGCGCGTGATACTGGCGCAGCCCCTTCTCCGTCTCCGCATAGCGTCTGCCGCGGCGGTTTACGCGAATCTGCGACAGGAAATAGGTATACTCCTCCTCGAAAAGCATCTCCCGCTCTTTGTCCGGATAGACCTCCAGATAGTCCTCGATCAGATCCAGATTATACGTCCAGTGGTCGCTCCAGTAACCCTCCCCGAACTTCCCGTTCACCGTGCTGTCCGCGAAATCGATCACTTGATAAAAGAGGGATTCCTTCCACTCGCCGAGGGTATCGTCCAGCTTCGCCCAGAGCGCGCCCGGCGTAAACGGGTTTTCCACAAAAGCGGTCAGCTCTCCCGCTGCCCCCTCTTCCAACTCTTGAAAGAGCGTTTCTGCCTTTTCCCGGTCCAGACGGTAGGTCAGCTTCTCCACCCCGAGAGGATTGTACCCGTCCAACTGGATCAGACTGTAAAATTCCTTCACATTTTCCCTGCCCACACAGGGCGCAAAAAAGGCATCGCAGCGACGGTTCTGGTTCACATCCCGGAAGTTTCCGTTTCCCTGTGAAAAGAACTCCGGCAGCATGGAAAAATAGTTATAGTCCCGCTCCAGATCCCCATGTTTTCTGGAATACGCGTAGTACAGCTTGTTGCTGCCAAACGGAATCGGATACCCGCCCCGCAGGACATTGTCCATATAGGTGTACTGGCAGTAAATATCGAAACTCTCCGAGGCGGTTTTCGTGGCAATCCCGTTTACAAGCTCCAAGGGCAGCCGCTCCGCCTCCTCCCTCTTCTCCTCAAAATAGGAGCCGTCCCGCTTCTCCGACAGGAACTGTTCCAGATACGCCTTCTTTTCCACGCGCCCGATCACTTCATATAAGGTGAGCGCTTCCCCCGGCTGCAGCTCTTTCTGCGTCCCGTAAAAACTGCAGGGAAGAAGGTTTGCCGTCGCCTGCTTCTGTGCATACACGCCGCTAATCCCATCCTGCGCAAACCGCACCGCCCGCTCCAGCGAACAGTCGTAGGCAAACACCGCCTCCGTGTCAACGAGCGGCGAAAGCAATGTGCCGTCCTCCAGACAGGCGAGCGAAAAATTGCCGCCCTCGATCTTGCGCACCGCCGCGCTGTCGTCCATACTGGCGCGCACGCGGAAAAACGGCGCGTTCCCATCCAGATCCTCCACCTGCATCCACGCCTTTGCCGTCTGCGTCATATTTTTCATGCTGTCCATCTCGACCCCGTAAGGAATCAGCGCGGGCATACCGTCCAGTATCTCCAGTGAAATTTCCCGGTCGTCCTCGTTTGTCACGGTCACTTTTCTGACAAGCGCACCGATTTTCTCTCCGGGCAGGATAAAGTAATCCACCTCGGCAAGCAGCTTCTCCTCCCCGTTCCTTTCCCGCAGGAACAGACTGTTCATGCCGATCTCCATCTCCTGTTCCCACTTTTCCTGCGAAAAGCATTCCGAGTAGTTCCCGTCTTTCCGAAGGAAGGTGCGGAACCCGGTCCGCTTCACATTCTGGTAAGCCGTGTGCGCCGGATAAAACTCCATGATCGCACCGTCCTTGTTGTCCACGCCGAAACTGACAACCCCCTGACCGCGGTTTACATAATAGCACCAGATCGGTATGCCGTGCAGTCCCGCAATTCCCGGCAGGAAGCTTGCGAAGGTTGATTTTCTGCCGTAGTCTTTCATTACATATTTTTTCTGCTCCTGTCTCATCGCTGCCTCTCTTCTCCTTTCCCAAGCCAAATCTCTATCTCATGCACCTCGTCTGACAACTTTTCTATCTCTGTCCGTGGAAGGATTACCCTTACATCCTCCTGTGAAAGCACAAGCGGCTGTCCGTCCATGCGCACCCCGTCGGTCTCCTTCGTTCTGGCAAATGCCGCCTCCAGCTGTCGCCGCCAAAAGTGGATGTCAGCGCGCTCTTCATCCTCTTTTTTCCCACAATGGGAAAATACTGGTAACTATAGTTTTCCGGCTGTTCCAGTGCAAAGATTCCCTGTCCATCCAAAAACCGATATCCTTCCATACACCCCTTCCTTCCCGCTTCCCTAAAAGCGCTGTCTTTCAGACTGTTTCTTACATCCTAATAAACAGGGCGGACAGAATTAAGGTATCTTTTGTTATTTAGGTATCATTTTTTTAGCAGCCTTTCCCCCTGTGTGATCCGGCATCTGGTATGGTGAAAAAAATGCAAAGTGGTACTTTTAAAAGAGTCATTTCGGTATAAGATAAGACTATCGGTTAAAAAACTGGAATTTTTTGATAAAAAATTCAGAAAGGCAGAAATCCATATGAAAAACGAGAAACTTTTAAAGATTGTATTTACTGGCATCTTTGCCGCATTGTCCTATGTGGTGTTCACTTTTTTGCAGATCAAAATTCCCCTGCCCGGCGGCGACGCCACCTCGATCCATCTGGGGAACGCGGTCTGCGTGCTGGGCGCGCTGCTGCTTGGCGGCGTGTACGGGGGACTCGGCGGCGCCATCGGCATGACCATCGGCGATCTCTTTGACCCGGTCTATGTGGTCTACGCCCCCAAAACGTTTATCCTGAAATTCTGCATCGGTCTGATCACCGGGCTGATCGCCCACAAAATCGCGCACATCAGCGCCGAGACCGACACGAAAAAAGTATACAAATGGTCCCTCATCGCCGCTGTGGGCGGGCTTTTATTCAACGTGGTTTTTGACCCTCTGTTCGGCTACTTTTATAAGCTGGCGATTCTGGGCAAACCCGCCGCGGAAGTGACCCTCGCATGGAATGTGGCATCCACCTCCATCAACGCAGTGACCTCCACGGTCGTTGCCGTTCTCGTATACAACGCGGTGCGTCCCGCGCTGAAAAAATCGGGACTGTTTTTCACGATCTGATATTTGACTGTTGAAAGGCTGCGCCGTTGGCGGATGTTTCGACATATAAACTTTAGGTGTAAAAGAGCGAGGGGTTTACATAATGCAACCTCCCGCTCTTTTCTTTGCCTCCGTCAATTCATTTTTTATCTGCCGGATCATTAACTGTAATAGTCAACATTTGTTTCCCCGTCACCTGTCATCCTTACATTACAATGTCATCATTTTCCGGCATCACCACCGCCGCAATGAAATAGACGATCAGTCCCATACCGACGCTCGCCACGGAGCACAGCGCCCAGATCAGACGCACCAGCGTCGGGTCTATATTCAGGTATTCACCGATTCCTCCGCAGACGCCGCATATCATCCTGTTTCCTCTTGATCTCATCAGTTTTTTCATATCGTTATTCATGGTTATCCTCCTTTTCGTTGCAATTTTTGCGCGTTTTCCAGTTAACATAACTTTGACCATCCTGCTCTATTCAAGTCTACATAACATTTATCTACTTCAGCAGTTCTCTTGGTTTACATAACATTTCTTTTCTAATCTTCAAAAGTGACAGTTACATTGCCCATATTACAGTTTATATCAAAATAGCTGCTTTTTCCAGCATTCCATGATTTATGCGACGCAACACCGCCGTGGCTGTAATTCCCCACAACGACGTTGCCCATGCCACACTCCACATAGTAGCTGTGGTCGTCCTCGGAACCGGTAAGGCTCATAACGATTTCACCCATACCGCACTCAACATCCAAATCTCCCGCTATGGTGCCCGCGACCTCAGCCGCACCCATGCTCACATCCAGGTCCATCTTTCCGCTGACCGTCAGCTCTTCAACACTCAGATGCCCCGCGCCGATTTCAAAATCCGCTGTCCCGGCTTTGATACGGTCGGCAAGAAGCTCTCCCGCACCTACAAGAATACTGATTTCCTCTCCCTCAAAGCCGTCCGCCGTAACCAGCCCGGCGCCCAGCTCCGCCTTCATCTTCCTTGCTTTTAAGAAAATGCTGTCCATATAGCCCGCGCCCATGCTGATCTCACACTCCTCCAGCGCACACCCTTCCGGCAGCCACAGATAGACCGTATCGTTGGGACCGTTGCGCCAGTGCCCGAGATGATGCTCCACTTCGTTTTCAATGGAAAGCTCGCTTCTGCCGCCCTCATTCTCTATGGAATAGTATGGTCTGTTGGTATTGCCGTCCGCCAGATACCACACATGTTCATCCTCGGATTTCCAGATCACCACGTTGCACTCGTCCACGTCAATCTCCAGACTGCCCAGCATTTCAGCCGTGAGGGGAAGCTGCTCCTTTTTCCCTTCCAGCTCTTTGTACTGCTTCTCCATGGTCTGGTCCATCGCCTTGCGAGCATCCTCCACACTCTCTATATCCTCGATCTCTTCAAGTTCCTCCAAATCTTCCAACTCTTCCCTGTCATAGCCCGGCGAGCGGAAGAAACCGATTCGCCAGTCACCGTCGCTATCCATACGCCAGACGAACGGAATGCCCTTAATGTCTCCCATCTCCTCCAGTTCCCGGAAACCGCCTAACAGCCCGCACACAACGCTGAGAATAAGACCTATAATAAACAGAACCAACGCCGTCGTCAGACAGCCCTTTGTAAATTTTTTCATGCCCGTGTACCTCCCCTGTGAAACAATCTATGGCACAGATTCACGCATCCCCTGAACAGAGCGGGGAGCGCCGTACCTACCACCAGCACCATCAGCCAGACAAACACCAGACCGACCGCCACCATAATCAGACCGCCGCCGATCATGCTAAGCCCCCCGAGCGGCGCGCCGAATATCACCACAAATCCCGCGATCACCAGCGCGATACCAACCACCGTCAACACCACACCCACTGCCAAAAAGGCGACAAAAATACCGAGCAGCCCTGCCAATATACCTACGCCGCCGCCGAAAAGTCCACCCAGCACGCCAATCCAAACCGGGGAGAGCAGAACTGCCAGCACGATAATCAGCGCAATCTGTCCGCCCGTCATAGGTTTCTTCTGTGGTGTACCCTGCGCATTTCCCTGACCACTTCCTGCCTGCTGTTGATAGCCATATGTGCCGCCTGCCCCGCTTGGCTGCTGACTATAAGCGCCATATGTGCTCCCCGCGCCGTTTGCCTGCTGACCGTAGGAACCGTATGCACCGCTTCCCTGTGTGCCGCCCTGATAGGTGCCGCCAGCTCCCTGCGCATTTTCCTGCTGCCCATTAGTTGACATAAGCTGGTTTTTGTTCCTCTGTTCATAGCCGTGGAAACCGGACTCCGTAAACTCTCCCCCGTTTCCGCCGTCTGCAAGCCCTGCTTTAATCGACTTGGCAAGCTCCTCCGGCGAGCCCAGCGCCGCGATTACGCCCGCCTCATTTTCCTCGCCCGCGTCGTCAAAATATTCATTATAATAGGTAAGCGCCTCCTCCCGCTCCGCAGGCGGCACGTCCTGTAAAAGCGCGGTCAGTCTGCGCATAAATTCCGCTCTATTCATTTTCTCCTCCATTCTGAAGCGTTAAGCTGAAGAAACGCGAGCAAAATATCAGATTTTGCTCTGCAATCAGAGAAATTTGTGACGCTCCTACACAAATTTCCGATTGAAAAATAAGGTCATCAGACTTATTTTTCAATCTTCAGTCCTCCCTCAAAGATACTGTTCAATTTGGCAGAATACCGATACCATTCGCTGATGTAAAGATTGAGCTGCGCCCTCCCCTTCTCCGTAATCCTGTAGTAGCGCCTGTTCCTTCCCGCACATTCCATGTCGTAAATCTGCAGGCACTCGTCCTTCTGCAGCCTTCGCAGAACCGGGTACAGGGTAGACTCGGAAATCTCTATGACCAGCCGCACCTCCTGCGTAATCTTGTAGCCATAGGTTCCTTCCGTCTCATGGGACACAACAGCCAGCACGATGGCGTCCAACAATGCCGCACCTGTGTTAAAAACCATGTAAATGACTCCTTTCTTCCTTTTTACATATTTCATTGTCATCGCTTTCGGAGTTATCCTCCCTTCAATCACCTCTGTTGTTTTATAATATTATTGATTTATACAATATTATATGCTGTATAATATTGTTTCTACACATACTATATGATATATAATATTGTTTGTCAACAAATATTTAAATTTTTCTTTTCATGTTTGGATGGCATTCCCACACACGCCCGTAAAATCAATGATTCCACGGCTCAAGCAGGCACTTGCTACACCATTTTTGAAAGAACCTTGAGTAACAATAGTGCAAAGACTAAAAAATAATTGTACTGAAAAATAAGTCCATGATGATAGCATTAAACTAAGTAATAGATAGAAATTATGTATTAGTTTCTGTTAAAAGAAAGCAGTAGAATAGTTGACTTTTTTTGTGTGTAATGTATAATCAAATTAGTTTTACATATAATAGCGAAAACAGTAAAACTAATATCATAAAAGGAGGAGCTAAAATGTCTATAAATGCAATAATAAATAGACAATATGCTATTGCAAATAATCAAGCAGATCCTATTGACCTGCCTAAACAACGAATTTATGCAATGTGCAATTTACGAGGGGGAATTGGAAAAACAACATTATCTTTTAATTTAAGCTATTTGGTGGATAATTTGTTGTCCGTAGACACTTGTCCGCAAGGAAATCTTTCCTTTTTTTATGATAATAATTACTATGCAGCACAACAAACAAATGTAAAAGATATGTTATTGCCGTATTTGGTTCCAGGACTTGGAAAAGCAACAAGGGTAGCTTCCTATATCGGCGCAACAAATCAATATTTTTCAAACAAAAATAATTTTTTTATTCCTTCATCCGAAGAATTGTATTTATTACCATCACAGTTGATTACAGCTATTAACCAAACAACGGGACTTCAACAAATGCAAAAGGAACAGGCATTGAAGAGTATTTTATATTCTTTAAAAACTGAGATTGAAAGAGAGCTTTCGGAAAATGATTTAGATAAATGTATTATAGATACATCTCCATTTTTTGCGGGAGCAACACAACTTGCATGGTACGCTGCAGATGCGTTGGTAATACCCGTTCGCACAGACCAACAATCAATTAAATCGCTTGAGCTGTTAATTAATACTTTGAGCAGCCCACAAAGTGAATTTAGAAAGTATTTGCCGGAAAATGATATGAATGTTCCAAAAATACAGATGGTCGTTTTAACTCATTGCGGATGGTCTACAGTAGCCGGTGCTAGAAATGAACCAAACCAACAAACAAAAGTTTATTTAAAAAAGGTTTATGATATTTTGTCTAAGCATAGGACTTTGTTATCAACAAATGCTCCAGAGAACCATTTGTTTATGCTTGACGATTTCCTTGGTTCTGGTCGAATATCTTCCATTGAATCGAAACCGATGGAATTATTACAAGAGGGAGAAACAAAAGTAATTGACAGGGTACGGGTAAGTGTGAATAAATCAGTTGACAAATGTAAAAATCAGCTAAAATTCATTGCACAGCAACTTTGGTGAAAAAACATCAATGGGCTTTCCGCCGCCATTTCACAGACGGAAAGCCCACCATCTCCATCAGTATTCCTTTTTCTTAAACACCCACACCGTCAGCGGGCAGGACACCGCAAACGCCGCCGCGCTGCATGCCACCATAAAAATACCACTCATAACAATTTGTCTTGCCGTCATATTTTCCGGATATACCTTATTGACCAAAGTGGTTAATCCCATAAAAATACCGATTCCCCCGAGCAGGCTGACGATCATAATCACTGTGCTGCGCTCCTCCCCGCCCAGAAAATACATGGGAAAGAAAACCGCCCCCACAAAGAGGCTTACCCCGATCCCCGTCACAAACAGCATAAAAATATCCGTATCTTTATCAAAGGGATAGCCATGCAGCGCGACAGACAGGGCGACTCCCATCCCCGCAAACGTGATTCCCACTGCCAGCCACAAAAGCTGGCTCACAAAAAAGCTCTTCACAATATCCATTCTCTTAACCGGAGCAGTCAATTTGTATTTTTCCCATTTTGTCGCGCTTTCCTTTCTGATACTGGCTGCCGAGCTAAAAGGAAAGCCTATCATCACCAGCATTAAATAGGAAATAAGAAGCGACGGGACCGCATTGTCCATGGCGACCACAAAAACGCCCAGCAAGACCGCAACCACCGTAAACGCTTTCGCATCCGCAAGCGTCACATAAAAGTTATTTCTCAAAAGTCTTCTCATACCCTCTCCCCCTTCACTAACAGCAGCATAATCTCATCCACAGAAGTATGATCCGCCACCACATCCTTATATTTTTTCTGCGCTGCCTTGCCGTCCGCCACCAACACATCAATCTGCGTATCCCGCTTCCGGTAAGCCAAAATGTCCTCCTTGTCCAGCGCCTGAAACTGGCTCTCCTTACAGCGCAGCACCGCATACTGATAAATCAGCTCGTCCTTCGCCGCCGTCAAAATCAGCCTTCCGTTGTGAATAAAGGTAATGTAATCCGCCACCTTTTCCAGATCGCTTGTGATATGGGACGACAGCAGGATGGCATGGTTTTCCTCCTGCACAAATTCCAGAAAAACATCCAGCATATCATCCCGCATCACCGGGTCCAGCCCGCTTGTCGCCTCGTCCAGAATCAAAAGCTCGGGATGGTGCGAGAGCGCGGCGGCAATTGCCAGCTTCATGGTCATCCCCCTGGAGTAGTGCATGATCTTTTGCTTTGACGGTAACTGAAATCTTTCAAGATAGTCCCGGAACAACGGCTCATCCCAATTCTGATAAAGCCTCGCCATCACCTTCGACAACTGCTTCGCCGTCCAGAACCCCGGGAAGTTATCCCCGTCGTAGACCACGCCGATCTTCTCCCTGATATCGGTATCCCCGTCGCCCATTTCCTCACCGAAGAGCTTTACCGTGCCGCCGTCCTTTGCCGCCGTATTTAAAATACAGTTAATGGTCGTCGTCTTGCCCGCGCCGTTTTCCCCCACAAACCCGAGAATCGAACCATATGGCAGAGAAAAAGAAATCTGATCCAGCGTAAAATCCGATTTCGGGTACGACTTGGTAAGATTGTGTAATTCTAATATATTCTCCATATGCCCTTTCCTTTCCTTCATATATGTTCCCCTCATTCCGCATCCTCGTAAAACAAAGCCAATATTTTCGTCAGCCTTTCTAACGGAATATTGCTCGTCCTACCGATCTCCGCAGCCGCCTGCAGATGCTCTTCCGCCATCCTCTGCTGTTCCTCCTGATATAATTCCCTGTTCTGCGCCGCCACAAAGCTGCCCCTGCCCACCGCCGTGTCGATAAATCCGTCCCGCTGCAGCTCCTCGTATGCCTTCTGCACCGTAATGACGCTGACGTGGATGGACTTCGCCAGAGCGCGCATGGAAGGAATGGATTCTCCCGGCTGCAGTTCTCCGCTCATTATCATTGCCTTAATCTGCGACGTGATCTGCTCATAAATCGGTTTATTGGCATTGTTGCTGATAATGATCTCCACTGTTTTCTCCTTTCTCAAAATTGTACTTAATGTACTTATCATACAAGTACATTATAGCACTTATTTTCTTCCTGTCAACATACAAATCGGAGACAGGCTTGTAAATGACATATCCGTAATTTATAATGAAAATAAATCGGAAATACGGCGGATGGTCATATGACGGTGACGGCAATGCCTTACAGACAAATTTCAAGAACTGCTGCCCGATGATAAAAGCGGATGCGGATCAGCGAAAGCACAGCCCGGTAAAAATCGGAGTCAGGACGGAGAATCCCCTGTTCCGCTAAGATATGCGGCTGATTGGGAAGGCTGCTCGTCCATCGGCGGTTTTGCATTCTGGATTCAGGATTGCCGCCCGATCGCCATATTACACCAGCAAACATAATCCCTATTCACATATGTAAAAGGAGCTTTTACTCACCATGACGACTGAAAATAAAATCTGCTTCCAGCACGGGATGCGGGATGGCAGCCCGATCGCGCTCGGTTATTTCGCGGTGGCGTTCACGCTGGGCATCGCCGCCAGAAACGCGGGACTCTCCGCCATACAGGCACTGATCGCCAGCGCCCTGAACAACGCCTCGGCCGGGGAGTACGCGGGATTCGCCCTGATCGCGGCAGGGAGCAGCTATCTGGAAACAGCTATAATGACTTTAGTGGTCAACGCAAGATACCTTCTCATGTCCTGCGCCCTCAGCCAGAAACTGAAACCGGACACGCATCTTCGCCACCGGATGCTGATTGCCTACGACGTGACCGACGAAATTTTCGGCATCTGCGTGGCACAGCCGGGATATCTGAATCCATGGTACGCCTACGGCGCCATCGTGGTGGCGATTCCCGGATGGGCTCTCGGTACTTTTTTCGGCGTAATTATGGGAAATGTGCTGCCGACCAGAATGGTCAGCGCTTTGAGCGTAGGGCTCTATGGTATGTTTCTGGCAATCATCATTCCACCCGCCAGAAAAAACCGGGTGATTGCAGGGGTGGTGGCTGTCGGTTTTGCAGCGAGTTTCCTCGTAAACCGCCTGCCTCTGTTTGACGGTGTTTCCACTGGGATAAAGACGATCGCCCTCACTATCGTGCTGGCGCTTGCCGCGGCGGTCCTGTTCCCGACTGATGCAGTCAATTCTGACAAAAAATCGAGTGTGCCGGCGCCCGATTCCAATTATGAGCAAAAGAAAGATGAGGTATATTAGAAATGGAACACAATATCTGGCTTTATCTTCTGGTGATGGCAGCAGTCTCCTACCTGATCCGCATGGCGCCCCTGGTCCTGATCCGCAGGGAAATCACCAACAAATATCTGCGCTCGTTCCTCTTTTATGTGCCTTACGCGACGTTGGCAGTTATGACGTTTCCTGCCATCATGGAAGCTACGCAGGTGCCCGCAGCCGGGCTGTGTGCCCTGATCGCAGGCATCATCCTCGCCTGGAAGGGCTGCAGCCTCTTTCAGGTCGCCGTGTTCTGCTGCGCCGTCGCGTTTCTGGTGGAGCTACTGCCTTTCTTCTAAAATAAAAAATGAAGCGGCGGCGCACACAATTCAAAGAATGGTCTGCACTGTCGCAGCTTCACATAAATATAAAAATCAGCATGAATCCGCCCACCCGGACGCTTAGAAAAGATTCACCTTCCCCACCACGCCGTCGTTGATGACATAGTATGCCGTAAAATCCTCGGGCTTTACATAGATCTGCATGTTTTCGATGGAGTCCTCTTTGTATCCCTTGGCAAAATAATGTGCCTTGACTCTTTCGGTCACATCGTCCATATTTACCTCGTACTCACGGTACTGTAAAATGACTTCCGTGTCGATTTCCTTCTTCCCCTCTGCCTTTGTCTGTACATCTGCTTTTGTATTTTCCATTGCGCGCTCCCCTTTCTTATTGTCGCTCCCGCTTTTTGTAGAATTCCATTCATGTTAGTATACCACAATCAGAATAATCTCTCAATCAAAAAGTTTTCCCCGTAATTGTTATGCCCCGTAATTGTTACTGTGCGTATTTTATGCTATACTTTCTTAGAAAACAGCCACAGGAGAAAAGCATATGAAAAGCAGAGAAGAAAAAACCAACGCCATCCGGCTTCTGGAACAGAAGAAGCTGCCGTTTAAAGTGCACGATTATTCACAGTCTGACGCCGTAAACGGCATGGAAATTGCGGATTATTTACACGAAAATCCCGACCGTGTCTTTAAAACGTTAGTCACTGTCGGCAAATCCGCCAGTCACTATGTTTTTCTTGTGCCTGTAAGCCGGGAACTGGATCTGAAAAAGGCCGCAAAAGCGGTGAATGAAAAAAGTATCGACATGATAAAATCGAAGGAACTGCTGCCGCTCACAGGCTACATCCACGGCGGCTGCTCACCTGTCGGTATGAAAAAGTTCTTCCCGACCATCATTGACGAAAGCGCGGAAATTTTTGACGAAATCTTTTTCAGCGGCGGCAAAATCGGGCTGCAGATTGAGATGAGTCTTTCGGAACTGCGGAAAGTCATTACTTTCAAGCTGGCGGATATTGCTGCTCCGTAATCCGATATGCCAGCCCCACACTTCCGCAGCGCAGAGAATATCTTATCTCCCGGTCCATGTACTTCTCGAAAACAGAATTAATATCGGAAAAATCTCCAGACGCCCAGCCAGCATGTCCACGATGAGAAGCAGCTTGGACAAAAGCCCGTAATCTCCAAAATTGCATGTCGGTCCCACGCTCTCCAGCCCAGGACCGATATTGTTAAAGCATGCCAGCACCGCCGAGAAATTCGTCATCGGCGAAAACCCGTCTATGGAAATCACAATAAAGCTGAATACAATAATAAAAGCGTATGCCGCCAGATAGGCGTTCGTATTGTCAAGTACCTTCTCCGTCACCATCTCCCCGTTCACACGCACCACCTGTACCTTCTGTGGATGAAGGATCTGCCGCACATTGCGGCGCAGACTCTTGATCAGCAGGAGGGTCCGTCCACATTTAAAGCCGCCGCCGGTACTTCCTGCGCAAGCGCCCACAATCATAAGCCCCAGAAGAATTGCCCTGGAAAAACTCGGCCACAAGTCAAAATCCGTAGTCGCGAAACCGGTAGTCGTCATAATGCTTGCGACCTGAAACGCCGCATGGCGGACAGTCTCCCCGACTGTTTTGTAAAGCCCACGAACGTTCCACGCAATCAGCACAATGCTCGCCAGCGCTGTTCCCAGATAAAAACGCAGCTCCTCATCCTTAAATACATTTTTCACCTGACGGATCGCCAGCATATAGTAACAGCTGAAATTCACGCCGAACAGCAGCATAAATACGGTACACACATTCTGCAGATAGGGGCTGTATCCGGCAATGCTGTCATTCTTGACGCCAAAACCGCCCGTTCCCGCCGTCCCGAATGCCGTACAGAGCGAATCAAACAGCGGCATACCGCCAATCAGCAGAAAGACCACATTCAGTATGGTCAGGAAAAAATAGATAAAATACAGGAGCTTTGCTGAGTCCTTCATCTTGGGCACAAGCTTCTCCACCTTGGGTCCGGGGCTTTCCGCCCGCAGAAGATGCATCGTGTAACCGTCGCTTTTCTCCCGTCCCCTGCCAATCGCCAGCACAAACACAAGCACGCCCATACCGCCCAGCCAATGCGTGAAGCTGCGCCAATAGAGATTCCCCATGGACAGCGGCTCCACCTCCGACAGAATGGACGCCCCTGTCGTGGTAAAGCCGGAAACCGTCTCAAAAAGCGCATCCACAAAACTTGGAATCTCCCCCGAAAAGTAGAAGGGCAAACAGCCGAGAAGACTCATCACAACCCAGCTCGCGCCGACGCAGACCAGTCCCTCCCTCGCGTAAAAACCCTTTTTCGCCTTCCTGCAGATCAGATACAGCAGCGCCGATGTCACCACTGTAATGACCATGCCGGTCAAAAAGCCAAACACAGCCTCCGACTCCTCGTGAAAAATACTGATCAGCAGCGCCGGAATCATAAATACCGCTTCCACCATAAGAATCCGGCTGATAAATTTTCCCATCATTCTATAATTCATACGACTCACCACAATCCAATTAATGCGGAATATGTCCGTTTTATCGACCTTCTCTTAAGCGAGATTTAGAAGTTCTTCCCACTATGCGAAAATATCGTTTAGCTGGTAGATGACCTCATCCCTGCCTGTCACGATAATCACGGCATCACCCTTCCGATAGAAAGAGTCGCCGTTCGGTATCTCAAAGCTGTTATGCCTGTTAATTCCCGCCACGCGGATGTTTTTCTTAAGTTTCAACTGTTTCAGGGGCTCCTCACAGTGTCTCGTACTGCTGTCCACCAAAAACTCAATTGCCTCCGCCTGACCGTCCGCAATCACGTTGACCGCCTGCGCCGCCCCCGTCTGGTTTCGGATCGCCCGCACATACCGCACAATGTCATTACAGCACAGTTCTCTCGGACTGATGGTGCTTCCCACGGGCAGCTTATCCAGAATCCGATTGTTGGAAAGCCTGCCAAGCTTCGTGATAATCTGAGGCACCTCCGCGCTGCTGCCAATCAGGGAAATGAACATGTTCATCTCGTCCACGCCGGTTAATGTGACAAGTGCGTCACATTCTCCCATCCGCTCACGCTCCAGAAGGAACTCATTGCTGGCGTCGCCATGCACGATCGTCACATCCGGCAGCTGATTCGCCAGAGACAGGCATCTGTCATAGTCCTGCTCAATGATCTCCACCATGATACCGTCCTGATTCAGAAGCCGCGCCAGATAGTAACTTAATCGCCCGCCGCCGCACAAAAGCACCCGCTTCGCCTTATGCGTAATAATTCCCATATTTTTGAGAAATACGGTCAATTCTCTGGTAGATGCTGTCACGAAAATCCGATCCCCCGCCTGCAGCACAAAATTACCGTCGGGAATGATCGCCTTGCTGTCCCGCAAAACGGCGCAGACCAGAATCTTACATTTCACCACGTTCGGCAGGTCAAACAGTCCCACATTGCAAAGCTTGGAATCATCCCCGATCTTTAATTCCACGATTTCCACCTTGCCCTTGGCAAAAGTGTCTCTCTTTAAAAAACCGGGATACTTGATCAGCCGTTCCATCTCAATTGCAGCCTGACTCTCCGGATTGACCACCATGGACAATCCAAACAGATGCCTCATCTGATAAATCTGATCTTTGTATTCCGGATTGCGTATTCTCGCTATCGTATGGAGATTCGGATTCATGCCGTGCGCGATCGTACAGCAGAGCAGGTTGACCTCATCCGCCCCTGTCATAACAATCAGCAGTTCCGCCTCTTCCACCCCGGCTCTGGAGAGCGTCGCCATGGACGCACAGTTTCCCTGCACCGCCATAATATCGTAGCGTTCCTCGCTTACCTCAAGAACCTCCGCCTTCGCGTCAATCAGGGTAATGTCGTGCCCCTCCGCGACCAACTGCCTCGTCAGCGTAGAGCCTACTTTGCCGTCCCCCGCTATTATGATCTTCACTGAAAGTTCCCTCCATTGCGTCCTCGTCCGCAGTGCACGCTCGGCTCACGGGCTGTCTGCGCACTGCTCATTGCCATCGTGTATATTATACCACTCCCATCCCAAAAGGCAATCTTCGGATTAACAACAGGAGACACCCGCCTTTGCGGATGTCTTCTTTCTGTCTGCGACAGCTCTGTATGTCAAAATCCGGCAATATCATGTCGGAATCCGCAGGACCTGACCGATCTGCAGATTGTCACTGGCCAGACCGTTCAGCCGTTTGACCGCGTCCACCGTGGTACCGTACCGATTTGCCAGAAGCCAGAGCGTATCCCCGGAGCGCACGGTATAATCAAAGTATGACGAAGACTGTCCTGTCGGAATCTGCAGCACCTGACCGATCTGCAGATTATCGCCGGTCAGACTGTTCAGCCGTTTGATCGCATCCACCGATGTGCCGAAACGGTTCGCCAGCAGCCAGAGCGTATCTCCCGATTTCACGGTATAGGCAAAGGAGCCGCCGCCCGTATCCGGCGCAGGATCAGGGTTCGGTGAGGGCACATTCTGTCCGATTCCCTGATAGGTCCGGTACAGCGCGTTCCAGGTTGCCGGACCTACAATGCCGTCCGGCGTCAGCCCCATCCTGCTCTGAAATGCGGTCACCGCCTGTTTTGTACCCGCACCGAAAATGCCGTCCTGCGTCACCGCCGGGATGTCGGGATAGTATTCGGAAATCACATCCAACAGATACTGCAGCGTAATCACGTCCTGCCCCCTCGATCCCTGCCGCAGCACAGCCGCCGGCGGCACGGTTCCGATTCCCAGATTAATTCCCTCACTGTTCAGTTCCGCCAGCCTTGTAACAGCCGTATACAGACTGGACAGCTTATACCATGTGGACTTTCCTACGATCCCGTCAGCCGCAAGTCCGAAAATACTCTGGAATTTCGTGACTGCCGCCCGGGTGCTGTCCCCGAAGGTTCCCGCCGCATCCGTGATCACCGGTATCGCAGGATAGTTCTGCCTGATCCGTTTCAGATAGGTCTGGATTGTCTGCACATCCAGTCCCGTACTCCCCACCTTAAGCGGCGTCCCCGGATAGGAAGAGATCATATTCGTTATGATGTTTGTCTCCACGATTTCCACGTCATCCGGATAATAATACCGCAAGATCCTGAGCGGCGTGTAACCCTGACCGGCAAGTGTGACCGTCCCCCACTGTGACATCCCTCTGCAGGTCGTCGTTGTACCGTTGCAGAAGGATGTAAAGTACGGTGCCTGCTGCCCCTGCCTGCGCACATACTCATTGAAGATCTCGTCAGCAATCCTGCTTATGGAATCGTATATGGGTCTTCCGTAAATGAACGCCTGATCATATGCGGTGCTGTTTGTAATATCAAAGGGATACCCTTTCGCCCTGTACCATTCCGTGTACACCCGGTTTAAGGCGAACGTGATAATAGCGTAGATATTTGCCCGCAGCGCGTTCTCCGGCCACGTCGGATAGATCTCGCTGCTGGCCACATTTTTCACATAATCGGGAAAGGACACCTGCACGTTGGAAGCCGCGCCATCCGGCGTCCCCAGATGTACCGTGATCGGATTCGGGATGGCAACCAGCCGCAGCACCTGCCCGGACTCTCCGCCCTGAAAAAATCCTTCCGGCTCCCGCTCCCCCTCCATGGCGACTGCCGGCGCCCCAACCGTAATTTCCGTCTGTATCCCGTTCCGCTCCTGCCCCTGCATCGGAACGAGAACAAGCGGAAGGTGTGCCGACTCCCCGTCGAAAATCGGAATGTCAGCGACATACACCGATTCAAATCCTTCCGCCTGTGCAAGTACATTGTAGGTGACATAGGGCGTTCCCGTAAAATTCTCGTTCTGGGAATAGCCCTTGTCCATGGTTTCCAGCGAAACTCTTCGCGTCTCGCCGCTAACGTCTGTCGTCAGCTCGTAAATCCGATTCTGCTCATCGTCCAGAACCGTCACCTGCACGCCGCTAAGAGGCAGCGCGTCGTGAGCCGTTCTCGCCTGCATGGTCAGATATCCTATCGCCATAATTCGTTCTCCTTCACAGCCATCATTTCATAAATCCCTATGCTATAAAGTATGCGTCGATCGGATTACTGTACCATATCAGTCCTCAGTTACTTTTCTCTACCCTCTCAATCGAGCTGTTAGCGTATCCCTATCTCCGTATCGGACTCGGTCGTGTGGCTGTGTTCCTTGATGTAAGCCACAATCTCGGAAAGCTTCGTGAACGCCAGACCCACATAGCTGTCCGCGCAGCCGTAGTAGAGCGCAATCTTGCCGCTCTCGGAGTCGTGAATGGTCGCACAGGGGAAGCACACGTTGGGAACAAAGCCCCTCTCCTCGTACCACTCTTCCGGGGTCAGCAGGAAATTCTCGCAGCGGTACAGCACCTTGGACGGATTGTCAATGTCAAGAATCGCACCGCCGATGGAATACACCAGACCGTTGCAGGTGCCGGTCACGCCATGGTAGAACAGAAGCCAGCCTTCGCTTGTCTCAATGGGCGCCGCGCCGCCGCCAATCTTAACGGACTCCCACCACTCACTGCTTCTGCCCATCACATGCCTGTGCTTGCCCCAATAAACCATATCCGGGCTTTCGCTTAAGAAGATATCGCCAAAAGGCGTGTGCCCGGAATCGGAAGGACGGCTTAAGAGTACGAAATTGCCGTTAATCTTTCTGGGGAACAGCACGGCATTTCTGTTAAAGGGAATGAACGGGTTTTCAATTCTCGTAAAGGTCTTGAAGTCCGTGGTCTTCGCCATACCGATGGACGCCCCGTAAAAATCCTGACACCAGATGATGTAGTAGGTATCCTCCACCTTCACCAGACGGGGGTCGTAAGCGTATACCGGCATGAAATCATTGCCCTGCTCGTCCTTAAAGGGAATCTTCTCCTTCTCAAACTCCCAGTGAATCGCATCCTTGCTGTGACCAAGATAAATATATGGAATACCGTTTACCTGCTCCCCGCGGAACACGCCGATAAAGCCGTCGCCGTAAGGCATTACCGCGCTGTTAAAGATTCTGGCAACGCCTTCTACCGGATTTCTGCCGATAATCGGGTTCTCACTGTATCTCCAAATCGGCGCGCCCGTGAGCCCCTCCGGCTTCTCCTGCCAGGGCACGTTCTTCACAACAGGGCTTATCATTTTTACTTCGCTCATCTTTTTCTCCTCCTTCATAGAAACTTTTACTGCTTATTCAGAAAATCTAAGTTATTCTTGATAAAATCACATCTCTGCGCCACGCACTCCACGGAGCGGTAAGGATCCTGCGGTGTATTGAACACATAGTCCGTCAGCTTGTCAATGGTCGTCGTCGCCACATGCATTCTCGTGTCGCTCGCCGCGTAGTAAATATACACCTCGCCGTTGTCCTTCGCGATCGCGCCGTTTGTGAACACTACGTTTGACACGTCGCCCACGCGCTCCCAGTTTCTCGGACCAATCAGCATCCCGGAGGGCTCCGCAATCACCTTGGAAGGGTCATTCAAGTCCGTGGCAAACGCGTAAATCACATACCGCAAGCCAGCCGCCGTATTGCGCACGCCGTGGGCAATGTGAATCCAGCCCTTATCAGTTTTAATCGGCGGTGCGCCTGCGCCGTTCTTTGCCTCGGTGATGGTGTGGTATCTGCGGATGGACGTCATCTTCTCCTCATCCACGACCGCGTGGGTAATATCCTCGCACAGCCCGAAACCGATGCCGCCGCCTGACCCTGTCTCGATGAAATCATCCATGGGTCTTGTGTAGAACGCATACTTGCCGTCCACAAACTCCGGGTGCAGCACCACGTTTCTCTGCTGGGGAGAACGCTTCGTCACCAGATTGGGCAGTCTCTCCCAGTTCTTCAAATCCTTCGTGCGCACGATGCCCGCCGCCGCCACAGCCGCAGACAAATCGTTCACCGTGGTATCTTTGCTCTCGGAGCAGAACACGCCGTAAATATAGCCGTCCTCATGCTTCGTCAGTCGCATGTCGTAAACATTGGTCTCCTCCGGGCAGGTGTCCGGCAGTAAGATCGGATAATCCCAGAACTTAAAACCGTCGATGCCGTTGTCGCTCTCCGCCACCCCAAAGAAAGATTTCCTGTCATTCCCCTCGATTCTCGCCACCAGATAATACTTTCCGTTCAACTCGATCGCTCCCGAGTTCATCACCGCATTGACCCCCAGCCGCTCCATAAAATAAGGGTTCGTCTCCGGGTTCAAATCATACCGCCATGTCAGCGGAATATGCTCCCTCGTCAAGACCGGGTACTGATAGCGGTCATAAATACCGTTGTAATCATCCGCCTTCACATTTTTCCGCTCTACCAGCTTATTATACTTTTCTAATTCCACATAATACCTTTCATGCAGCATTTCAGCCTTCTCCTCCTTTTTATTCTCGACTTATTCAGTCAACATCTCTCCTGATAACCTCCAGACACATCCTCCCGTTGTGATACGGGCACTTCCAGGGCTCCACAATCGGTTTCCCGCTCACGGACTCCCCATCCTTATTCACATCCCAGAACCACTCGGAACCAGGTCGCTTATCAATCAAATGTGCCTTGATAAACTCCCACTCGGCTCTCGCCGCTTCCAGATACTCTGTGTGCTCCGGCGCAAGCTGATACCCGTTCAAAAAGCCTACCAGCGCTTCCGCCTGCACCCACCAGATGCGATTCTCGTCCACCACACCCTTCTCGCACTCGTTGGCAAGAGATTTTCCGTCGAATGCCGTCCGATATACCTGACCGGTCAGGTCAAGTATGATCGGCAGCATCTTTTCCGTGTAGGCATCATCCTCCAACACATCCGTTCCCCGTCTGATCAGCCACGCCGTCTCAATGTCGTGCCCATAAGAATGCAGATCAAGAATCGTGTGCATCTCCCGGTCGAAAAATACCTCCTGCCTGTGCAGCTTCGGATTGTAAATCTTCTCCGCAATGGTGTCGAGAATCCATTTCAGCCGCTCCTTCACCGCACCGTCCCCGCTGACCCGGTAAAGCTCCGTGTAAGCCTCGAACACATGAAGCAGCGTGTTCATGGTCTTATCCGCAATGACACCGTTCTCGGAGAGTTTGTCGTTCTCGATCTCATGAAACTCCCTGTCAAACGCTTCCTTATAGCCGATTTCATCCATGCACCGCTCCTCGATGATGCGGAACAGCTCCATCGCTGTCCTTAACGCGCCCTCATCCTTTGACGCGTCGTAATAAGAAGAAAGCGCGTAAATGGAAAACGCCTGATTGTATGTATGCTTCGTCGTATCCTCTGGCGTGCCGTCGTAGCGCACCGACCAGTACACACCGCCCTTCTCGTGATCCACACAGTACTTCTGCATAAATTCGTAGCCATGCTTTGCCTGTTCCAACAGCGACTCGTCCTTTAACGTCATGTAGGCGTTTGCGAAAAACCAGGTAATCCGGCTGTTTAAGATACAGCCCTTCACCGCCTTCTCATCCCGTTTCAGATCATAGTCCATATAGCCCACATAGCCGCCGTTTACATCATCCCGAAGCCCCTTCCAGAAAGGAATGATGCAGTCTGTCAAATGGCTCCTGATCTCTTCCACCATCATGGTTCTCTACCCCCTTCTTATCTCTCTCCCTTTTACACATACCCGCATATACATTTCGCCCGCTTCCAGCTTAATATTTAGCTTAAAAGCGAGCGAAATAGCTTAACTGTTAATTAAATTATAAGGTAAATCTTGATAATGTCAATCCACTTCCGCCTTTTTTCGTAAAAACAGCATCTTGACATAAATAAAAATTATTTTTTGTACATAATGACTACGTTAACCTTTGACGGAACCCGCGGTCATACCACTGTAAATCTGCTTCTGGAACAGGATGAACACGATCAGCGCCGGCAGAAGGGAAATAATTACACCTGCGCAGATCAGATTGTACTTGCTTCCCAGCGGGCCAACAAAGGTATAAAGGCTGGTTGCCACGGTGGGCAGGAGCTTTTTGTTCTGCAGATACAGGTTCGCGCAGTAATACTCGTTGTAAGTCCCCACACCTTTTAAGATACACGACGTCACAATAGCCGGTTTTAACAGGGGCAGAAGGATCTTAAGGTAAATCGTAAAGTAGGACGCCCCGTCAATGATCGCCGACTCGTCTAACGACACGCTGATGTTCTCAAAGAACTGGATATAAATATATATGGCGATTACATCCGTGCCACACATCATAATGATGTATCCCGGCAGGGAATTGATAAAGTTCAGCGCATCCATGATCCCGTACACTGCAACCTGCATGGCAACACCGGGCAGAAGCGTGGCAAACAGGAACAAGTTCCGGATCATCCCGTTGCCGGGGAACTTAAAGCGGTTCAGCACGTAAGCGAGAGAAGTTCCCACCAGCACTGACACGGCCAGCACGCACACAAGAATGATAAGGGAGTTGACAAACGCCCTCCCCATGTTTGCCCTGTCAAAAGACTGCAGAAAGTTGTCAAAATTCAACCAGCTTACAGGCAGTGTCATAACATTCGTATTCTGATACTCCTCTTCGGTCTTAAACGCCGTGATTACACAGGACACCACGGGCAGCACCGCCACAAAGGCGAAGAACACCAAAGATAAATACTTTAAAACAATCGCTAAATAATGTCCGATTTTTTGTAATACCGTCATCTATCTGCCCGCCTTTCTAGCCGCGTATCTCGCAAGCTGTTTTTCACGCTTCTTCGCCGCGCCGAAATCCTCATCCTCCGCGCTTCTGAACACGTATTTAAAGAAGAGCTTCTGTAAAATTGTCGCTGCGAAAATAATCAGCAGGAGCACCACCGCCATTGCCGATGCCAACCCGACTTTCTGCTGGGTGTGGGCGATCTCGTTCATGACCACGAAGTAAGTGCCCGTCCCGTTCGCGCCGCTTGTGATAACATAGGGCGGCTCGAAAGCGC
The DNA here is from genome assembly GCA_003611805.1 of bacterium 1xD42-87. Lineage (GTDB taxonomy): Bacteria > Bacillota > Clostridia > Lachnospirales > Lachnospiraceae > UBA3282. Next base: position 43,519 of record RAYM01000018.1, read on the forward strand.
TCAGAGAACCCGTGATGGACAGGATCACATTCAGCGTTACGATCGTCTTGATACTCGGCAGGATAATGTAGCGGAACTGCTCAAACCGATTCGCGCCGTCAAGCATTGCCGCCTCATACAGCTCGGAATCAACCGACATGATCGCACCGATAAAAAGCACCATGTTCTGTCCAAAATACCGCCACACGGATGTACCCACAAGGGATATATTATTAATACTCTGGTCTTTCAACCAATAAGGAAGATTGTCTAATTGAAATCCACACCACTGAAGCACAGTGTCAAACACGAAGCCTCTGGTGTAAAAAAACTTAAAAATGAAACCGATGGCAATACCGTTTATCAGATAAGGGAAAAACATAAAGCCCTTAAAAATGTTGCCACCCTTTACCTTGAAACTTAAGACCGTTGCGAGATACAGCGCCAGTGCAAGCTGCACCACGGAACCTCCCATGTAATAGAGACTAAGCTTGAGCGCCCCGAAGCAGTCTTTCCTGCTGAATACGCTGGCGTAATTCTTCCAGCCCACAAAAGTTCTCTTCCCCACATATTTCATCTTATAAAAACTGAATCCAACCATCTCCCCGAACGGAAGATATGTAAATGTAAACAACAGAACCAGCGGTATAATCATAAATGCAACAATGATAATAGCCTGCTGCCCTTTTCTGCTCCTTGCCCACTGCAGGAATCCCTTTTTGGATCCCGCTGTATTTGCCTGTGCCGCCATATGCTACCCTCCATGTCAGAGCAGTTTACTGCGATGACGCGCGATGGGACGTATGCGTACCATCTACAAAAGCTGTTCTCCCATCTGCGATCATGACAATTTGATGCTCTGGCTCAAATTGTTGGGGCTGCCACTTTTGCTTTTTCCCTGTGTCAGCCCCGATTAACCATTTAAACCTTATAACTTCTCGTCAAATCTTTATATAACTGTCTTAGTACGTAACCTCGACGCCGCATTCCTCCTGCGCCGCGTTCCACGCAGCCGTCCAGTCAGCCATGATATCGTCATAGGTCTCTGCGCCCGTGGCAGCTGCCTCCACGATTCTCTGCACCTTAGCGTCGCCGCCCTGATTGAAGGAAAGCTCAGACTCAGAATTTAACTCGTTCATGATATCTTCCTCGCCGGGCAGGGAAGTTACATTGTTTACTACGTTTACGCCGTCAAATACGAAGGAAGTGGGAGCTGTCTTGGAGATCGGGTAGCCGCCCTCTAAGTCACACCAGCCGGACTCTTCAACCATCCACTTTACAAACACCATAGCAGCCGCCTTGTTGTCGTCGGAAGCGTTCGCGTTAATGCCGTAGCAGTAGTCGGGACCTGCCGTCGCGTACTGCTGACCGTTCACGGTGATCGGGAAAGGCATGTAACCGATATCATCCGGATTGTCGCCCGCCGCCTTCATCTGTGCAACCGCCCAAGAGCCGAGCACCATAGCGCCGATCTCGCCGTTGTTGATCATGGGCTTACAGCCCTCCCAGTCAGTGGTAGTGTAGTCGTCCTCAATCAGACCCTGTGCCGTCGCATCATAGAGAATCTTGTAAAGTGCGTAAGGACCTGTGCCGTCACCGTGATCCTTGAAAGGCTCCGCCTCATGGATAAATTTCTGGTTTAACCATGTCTCGTCACCGTTTGTGATCGCACCGAGGTAACCGTCCCACGCGCCGCCCATTGTCCAGCCTGCCGCATAGTTTGTGTATAGCGGAATCGCGTCGGTGTTGTCCTTGATTGCCTGTAAAGCCGCGATAAACTCATCGGGTGTCTTGGGAAGGGATGTCACGCCCGCGTCAGCAAACACCTTCTTATTATAGAGAACGCCCTGCGCGTTGCCCATGTAACCGATGCCGTAGCAGTTGCCCTCCGCATCCTTCCACTGATCCGCAAAGTTGACATACTCACTCATCTCGTCTACCGTGCCGTAAGGAACAAAGTATGTAGGAAGCTCAGCCGCGTCAATTGCAGGGATGAACATCACATCTCCCCAGTCGCCTGCGGAAAGACGAAGCAGAGAATCCTCCGCGTAATCCGTGATGCCCTCGGTCTCCACCGTGATGCCGGGATATACTTCGTTGAACTTAGCGATCAGATCGGGAATCGTGCCGTCCTCTTCGCGGTCGGTCTTGTGATGGATAAACTTGATCGTGGTTGTCAGATCCTTGTAGTCCTCACCCAGATTGACGGATGCATAGGTGAGACCTGCCGGAGCCGTTGCAGGAGCCTCCTCCGCTGCTGCGCCGTCGTCCGCCGCGTCATCCGCTGCGGGAGCCTCCGCTGCTGTATCATCTGCTGCCGGAGCCTCCGCCGCGCCCTCATCGGAACCGCCGCAGGCTGCCAGAGATAAAGTCATTGCAGCTGCCAAAGTAAGCGCTAATACTTTTCTCAGTTTCATAATAGTCATATCCTCCTTTTTTTATCTGACTCTCCCGGAGCCGTTAGTTAATTATTTAACTTTAAATTAAGTATACACGAGTTAAATTTTTAATCATCATCCGTTTTTGCGTTTTATATTGCATTATTGCTTATTTTGAACATTTCTTCCATTTCCACAATTTTAATCATTCATTTTTAGTTATTTTTACAATAGATATTTTATATTTAATCAGTATAAACTTAAATGCAGCAATTAATATTAACTATTCTTACTTTAATAATCATGTTTTAAAAGGCTAATCTTTAAACAGATTTGATTCACAGAGACAGATTCAAGCGAATTGCTGCACATGAATGAATTTATTGGCGGCAGAAAGGATTTTCCATGGCATTCCACGAACAATATGTGAACGCACTCACCGTCAGGACAGTCGCTCCATCAGAAAACGTCCCGCCAGCAGCCTACTTCGCAGGCGTATTTTATGCGCAGCATGAGGCCTGTGCCGGTCAGATTCCCACAATCCTATGCGGCGGCGACGTAAAAATTGACGAGGCCCTCTCACTCTCCTACACACCGCTGAACTGCCGCATGCTGCTCTATGCACCGGAGGGCGGAGGATCGCTTCTTATCGAAGGACAGCGCCATCCGCTGGAAGCGGGTACACTTCTCTATCTGGACCGCAGTAAATGCGCCTTCACCCTGCTCACCGATCAACCGCTCTGGCATTATATCACTTTTTCGTTCAGGGGGAGGCTTTTCCCCGTTTATGAATCTCTGGCGGACTTTGATACCTTCCTGCTTACGCAGGTTGAAAGCCATTCTTCCGTACTCAGAAACCTGAAACAGCTTCTCGCGGGAGAAAGCGGTGCCGCATTATCACACAAGCTGCGGGACGCCGGACTTCTGACTGCCATTGTTACCGAACTTTTTGCAGGGACAGTCGCTTTGCCCTTCCCCGAAAAAGGGCAAAAAAAATACGCCCCCTATCTGCGGGAGCTGAAACATTATATGGATAACCATCTGGACCGCCCCCTTAAGCTGGAGGATCTGGAAAAGCACTGTCATATGAGCAAATTCCGCATCTGCCATGAATTTTCCGACGTTTTCGGTCTGCCGCCGATCAGATATATGAACAAAAAGCGGCTCGAGGCCGCGGAGAATCTCCTTCTCTCCACAGAGAAGAAGGTTCACGAAATCGCGCTGGCGACAGGCTTTGAGAATACGAACCACTTCATTCATCTCTTTAAAAAGGAATACGGCGCAACACCCCAGGCATACAGAGAGGCGCATCAGAAATGATGCGCCTCAGTTACACTGTCCTTATATACAATTCTGCCATCCACAATAATTACGCCCTGCCTGTAAGGCTCCCCGGAAACTTTACGGATCAGATTCTTCACCGTCTGCTTCGCCATCTCCGGCATATTGACTTCGTAGGTCGTAATTCTGATATCGCACAGCCCCGGCGGCTGATAGTTGTCGTACCCCACCACGGAAATATCCTGCGGTACCCGGTAGCCGCGCTGCTCCAGCTCAGTGACCAGATTTGCCGCGGCAACATCATTGTTGCACACGAAGGCGGTGGGCATATCTTCCGGCAGCTTCCATGAAAATCCCACATCCGACCTGCCCGTCTCCTGATTCCTGTCCTCGATCACCCAGTCTCTCCTCAACTCCAGACCGTGCTCGCTCAAGGCTTTCGCATACCCGAAAAAGCGGTCCGTGATGGAATCCGTATAGTGCACATTTCCTACAAAGGCAATCTTCTCATGCCCCAGGTCAAACAGATAGTTAGTCATTCGGTACATACCGAAATAACTGTTGGAAATCACCGAATCATAGATGCCGTTCCGATCAACGAAATCCAACAGGATAAATGGCTGTTCCACCTGTTCCATCAGTTTATCCATATACGGTTTCTGGAGTCTTCCTATGATGATCAGCCCCTCCGTCTTCCGCTCTCCGAGAAGCCGCGGCATAACCAGTCTGTCCTCGTCCTCCGCCTGCAGCACTTCCAGCATGGTGAAACACCCCTTCTGCACCGCCGCGGTCGCCACCTCCTGATACAGATTCCAGTAAAAAGATTCATATTTCGCAAGGAAGCGGTCCGAAACGATCACGCCGAAGGTATAGCTTACGTCATTCCCGGAACGCTCTTTATATCTGGCGGAAGCAGACTTATACCCCATCTCCTCCGCCTTCTTTTTGATTTTGATGCGAAGCTCCTCGCTGACACCCTTCTGATCAGACAGTGCCTTGGATACCGTCACCGTGCTGACCCCCATCACCTCAGCAATATCCGCCATTTTCACTGCTTTTGCCATATTTCCCCATTTCCGCGCCGCTCCTGTCTCCCCCTGTCAAGGCAGCCGCCCCATTTTCTTTACTTACAATTTAAGCAATTAACCTAAATTATAAAGTAAAATAGATGTTTGTCAACCCACTTTACAAAATACTGTTCTGATATAGCTGATAATAGAGCCCTTTTTTCGCCATCAGCTCCTCCGCACTGCCCTCCTCCAGAATCTTCCCGTCGTCGACCACGAAAATGCGGTCCGCCTTCCGGATCGTTGACAGTCTGTGGGCAATGACAAAAGCTGTTCTGCCCGCAAGCAGATGCTCGATGCCCTCCTGCACGAGAAGTTCCGTCTTCGTATCAATACTGGAAGTCGCCTCGTCCAGAATCAGTATCTTCGGATTGGAAACCATCGTCCTTGCAAAAGCCAACAGCTGTTTCTGCCCGACAGAAAGCCCGCCGCCCCGCTCGGAAAGTTCCGTATCATATCCCTTTTCCAGCTTCATAATAAAGTCGTGGGCGTTGACCGCTTTCGCCGCCGCCTCAATCTCCGCGTCCGTGGCATCCAGCCTGCCGTAACGGATGTTTTCCCGAATCGTGCCTGAGAAAAGAAAATTATCCTGCGTCATAATCCCCATCTGTCTGCGCAGGCTCTCAAGCGTCACCCCGCGCACATCCCGCCCGTCAATTCTGACCGCGCCGTCCGTCACTTCGTAAAATCGGCTGATCAGATTGACTATGGTAGTCTTCCCGGCTCCCGTGGGACCGACCAGCGCAATCGTCTCACCCGGCTGAATCGCAAAACTCACGTCGTCCAACACCTTTACCTTATCGTCATAGGAAAAACTCACATGGTCAAAAACCACTTCTCCCGCAATCTCCGGCATCTGCACTGCCGACGCGCCGTCCGCAATGGAAGGTTCCGTGTCCAATATCTCAAAGATACGCTCCGCACCGGCGATATTGGTCACAAGCTGGTTGTAAAAATTGCTGATATTATGGATCGGCTGCCAGAACATATTCAGGTACGTGCCAAAGGCGATAAACGTGCCCACCGATACCGCATCCACACCCAGAACCACAATGCCCGTAAAATAGAGAAAAATACAGCCCAGCCCCCATGACAGGTCGATCACGGAGCCGAAGGAGTCGCTCATGCGCACCGCGTCGAAGAAGGCGTTCCTGTGCTCCACAAGAAGTTCGTCAAAGGTGTCCTCCGTCTCCTTCTCGGCATGGAAACTCTGGATAATGCGGATGCCCGCCATATCCTCATGGATAAAAGCATTCAGATTCGCCGATTTCTTCCGAAAAATCTGCCAGCGCGGATGCGCCTTGTATTCAATATAAAAGGTTGCCGCCGCCATAAACGGCAAAGTGAGTAAAGACGCAAGCGCCAGCGCCGGATTCTTGCAAATCATAATCACAATCACCGCAATCACCTTGAGACCGTCCGGCACAAGCGTGGTCACGCAGTTGGAAAGCACATCCTTCAAGGAATTGATGTCCCCGATAATACGGGAGAGAATCTTCCCCGTAGGTCTGCTGTCAAAAAAGGCAAAATCCAGCTTCTGAATATGGGTGTACAGCTCCTGCCTGATCGTCAAAAGAATCCGGTTGCACACCTTTGCCATAATATACATCCGCAGTTTTACCGTCACCACCAGCGACAGATTAATTGCCAGCGCAATCACAAGCAGCCGGTAAAGCCCCTTAAAATTATTTTGACCAATATAGTCATCTATCGCGGACTCTATAATCAGCGGGTTCGCTAACCGCACCGCTACGCCGTACCCCATAACCGCAAGCACCAGGATAACCTGCCATTTATACACAAACAAATAGCCAAGCAGCCGCTTTAAGGTCTGTACCTTGCTTCGCGTCGTGCTCTGCTCATCATCTTTATACGAGTTGAAGGACATCTGCCTCACCTCCCCTCTTTTCTACTCTTCCCGGACACGTCACTGACTGTGTGTCCGCTGATTTTCTGTCGTCCTCTTCTGCTGCAGACACTTCCCCATATTGGGACTGGTATGTCTCGTAATACAGACCGCGTTTTTGCAGCAGTTCCCCGTGGGTGCCCCGCTCCGCGATAGCGCCTCCTTCCAGCACGAGAATCTCATCCGCGTGACGCACCGCGCTGATTCTATGCCCGATAATAATCTTCGTCGTGTGCGCCAGCGTGCGCAAAGTCTGCTGGATCATCTGCTCCGTCTCTGTATCTAACGCCGACGTAGAGTCATCCAGCACCAGAATCGGATATTTCTTGGAGAGGGCGCGCGCTATGCTGATGCGCTGTTTCTGCCCTCCGGACAGTCCCACGCCCCGCTCGCCGATCACCGTGTCATACTGCTTCTCCATCCGCTCGATAAAACTGCTTGCCTGTGCGTCCACGGACGCCTTTCGCACGGTTCCGAAATCCAGATACCGCTTTTTCCCCAGTTTAATATTATCGTTTATGGTATCCGAAAACAGAAAAACATCCTGCATCACAAAACTGATGCTTGTGCGCAGCTGTTCCAGGGAAAGGCTGCGGATATCCACATCGTCCAGATAAATCGCGCCGCCCGTGGCATCGTACATGCGCTGCAAAAGCTGAATGATAGACGTCTTTCCCGCTCCTGTCGTCCCCATAATGCCAAGGGTCTTTCCCGCCTCCACGGTAAAGGTAATATCGTGCAGAATCTCATGCCTGTCCGCCTTGTGGAAGGAAACGTGGTCAAAACACACCTTTCCCTGTATTTTCTCTAGTTTGACCGGTTCAGTCATCTCTGTGACCGCCGGCGTTTCCTCATATATTTTCTTTATCTTCTTGTTGGATGCCAACGCGGAGGAAAAGCTGTTGGTAAGCCACCCTAACATCTCCATGGGCCACACGATGTTCGTGGAATACTCCACAAATGCCGTCAACTGTCCGATCGTCATCTCCCCGTTGATCACAAACCGCCCGCCGACCAACAAAGTCAACAAAGGCAAAACCGTAGTAATCACCGTAAAAACCGGATAGTAGCGCACAAGCACCCCCGACTGCGACATATTGAGGTCATAGTAGCGTTTATTGTGGGAGAGAAACTTATCAATCTCAAAGGATTCCCTTGCAAACGCCTTTACTGTGCGCACGCCGCCCAGATTTTCCTCCGCCACCGTATTGAGAACCGCGTTTTCCTCGCTGATTTCCTCGTAAACCGCGCCAAGCTTCCGCTCCATAATCACCGCCACAACACCGCATAAAAGCATCGCCGCCCCGGAAATCAGCGCCAGTTTCCAGTTGATTGTGAACATGCACACAAGAATGATGCCTGTGTGATAAAAAACCTCAATCAAAAGCATCCCCACATAGCCTACCGCGTCCCAGATATGATCGATATCCTCCTTGACGCGTGCCATCAGCTCTCCCGTGTTCGTCCTGTCGAAAAAGTCCGCGCTTAAAGACTGGATATGCCGGAACAAATCCCGCCGCATGTCCCCGGAGATTCTGGCTCCGTTTTTGTCAAAGGTGTATTCCTTCACATACTGGAAGATACACCTGCCAAGCCCTACGCCCAGAAACCCGAGCAGCAGGAACTTTAATTCCCCGATATTTCCGCCGACGATCACGTCATCCACCACATGCGCCGTCAGTCTCGGCGCAGCCATGTCCAGCGTGACTGCGATCAGAAGGGACAGCACCGCTCCCAGATAGGAAAAGCGGTAGTCCCATATGTAACTTGATATTTTTTTCATGTCTGATACCCCCTGTACCTCCATAATCGGGAAGAGAAAGATTTTCTCCATGTCCGCCGCGCGGTCCGTGCGCCGATTTAGGCATAAACTTCCGCTGCACGGACCTGCGCACAAAAAGAGGCTGCGGTAATAAAATTACCACAGCCTCTTAAAGTCTGACATATCTATTCATCGACCAACAGGGTCAACAAGCCCTGCCCCAGCCGATTTTTCCATATGCGGAGGTAATTTCATATAACGTCACTTTATGCAGTTGTGTATTTCTATCGACTGCAACATTTACACTGTGTAAAAACATAAGATTACCTCCTTTCCGAAATTTGCTTTGATCACCAGTTACTTTTTATCATACTTCTGTCATCTTAGTATATGTGGCAGGTATTGTCAAGAAAAAATTTATTTTTCCATCTTCCAGAAGTACGCGCTGTAGGCAGGCAGCAGGCTTCCGCCGCCAAAATCGTGGTCTTTTCCTGTGATGAGATCCACCGCCATGCCGCAGCCCGCATCAAAGTGGGCGGTGTAATCCTCTCCGTCCGCGTTGATCGCCACGAGCACTCTCTCATCCTCGCACTTGCGCTCGAAAATGCACTGTTTGTTGGTCAGCACGACCGAACGAAAATCGCCGTAGTTGAGCGCTTTTGATTCCTTCTTCGCCTCGGCAAGCTTACTGATCCACTCGGTGAGCTCATTCCACACTGGCTCCTCAAAGCAGGCGCGCAGCGCCGGATCGCCCTCGCTCTTATTCGCCTTCGCACCCCACTCGCTGCCGTAGTACACGCACGGAATGCCCGGCATACCGAAGCACAGCGCGTAGATTAACGGCAGATGCTTTTCGTTGGTCAGGTTGCTGGCAATCCTGCTGACATCATGGTTATCCACAAAGGAGAGCAGGTGCTTGCCCCGGTAGAGACACCAGTTCTCCGGTCCAAACTGCCGCAGCAGGGAATGGTTGATCTCAAACATATTCATGCTGTTAAAGCTGGAGAACAGCCCCTTATAGCACTCATAGTTCGTGGAGGAGTGCAGCATCTGGTCGTTCACCATCTGGTTGTAATCGCCGTGAAGCATCTCACCCAGCAGATAGAACTCAGGTTTCAGACTGTCCGTGAACGCCCGGAGCCTTCTCACGAAATCGTGGTCCAGACAGTACGCCACGTCCAGACGGAGACCGTCGATGTCAAACTCTTCCACCCAGCCTTTCACACTGTCCAGAATGTGGCTGATCACATCCCCATGGCGCAGATTGAGCTTCACCAGATCGTAATTGCCTTCCCATCCCTCGTACCAGAGACCGTCGTTGTAGTTGGAATTTCCGCCGAGATTAATGTTAAACCAGCTTAAGTAAGGAGAGTTTTCCCTGTTCTTCAACACATCCTGAAAAGCCCAGAAGCCTCTGCCCACATGGTTGAATACCCCGTCCAGCACTACCTTGATACCATTCTCATGCAGATTTTCACATACCTCCTTGAAATCTTCGTTGGTTCCCAGCCGACAGTCAATGGTGTGGTAGTCCCTTGTATTGTACCCGTGGGTGTCCGACTCAAACACCGGGGAAAAGTAAACCGCGTTGATCCCCAGCTTCTTCATATGGGGAATCCAGTCGTTCACCTTAAGGATCCGGTGCGTAAGCTGTCCGTCATTCTCAAAGGGCGCACCGCAGAACCCCAACGGATATATCTGATAAAACACACTCTCAAAAGCCCACATAATTTCTTTCCTCCATTCCGAAACCCCTCTTATCCACAGGCAGCCGCCACGGCATCCTGCTTTCGGTTTCCCTCTTACACCTTGCACAGTTTTGTCCAGCCATGCTTCAGTATCAACATCTTGTAGTTTACCACAGATTAGTATACCACTATTTGCCATTCTGCGTCAAACAAGTTCTGCTTTTCTCCTCCGCCACCGATTGACCCAATAGGTTTGCCCTTTTCCAAACCAAAAACCGTACACCGACTTTTCCACCATTTTTGCACCCCTATTTTTTTAAAATGATCCAAAATCATCTGAGAAATCCCCAATTTCCACAAAGTTATCCACATTGACATTGTCGTCATTTCAAGTCGAATCCTATACCATTTCTTCGCAATCTGTCTGTCGTTTTCGGTTTTTTCTAACATCTTTTTGTCGAACGGTCTCATTTCCTGCCGAAATCGTTGACCAATCCTGTAATAACCTCTCCAATAGGAGTCAATCACATTTTATCTCTTGTCGTCCTGAGTCAATCCACATGGCTTGTCTCTTCCACGGACTTTTTGTCTTTTTCTACGTTGACTCATCTGGATAGTGGGAAAATACGCCATTTAAAGCCATTCATCCCAAAATCTTTCCACTTTTCGACCTATTTGGTCAACCGTGACGACCACCTTTTCCTGCCACTCCCGCGGAAATAACCGCTGATAAGCGGGAGACAAAAACCGTTCATCCAAAAGCGCGACAACCCCAAAGTCATCCACCGTGCGTATCACCCGCCCCGCCGCCTGCAGTACCTTGTTCATACCCGGATAACGGTAGGCATAGTCGAAACCGTTCTCCCCCCAGCCGTCAAAATACTTTTTCAAAAGCTCCCGCTCATTGCACACCTGTGGCAGCCCGGTTCCAACGATTATCGCGCCGATCAGACTGTCATTCTTCAAGTCGATCCCCTCGCTGAAAATCCCGCCCATCACACAAAACCCAAGAAGACTTCTCTCTTCCTCTATCTCAATATCCATTCTGACCAGACTTTGCAGGTCACAGTCCTCATTCCCGCGGAACCGATTTAAAAAGGCTTCTCTGGATTCCTCATTCATATGGCTTTCCTGCAGAATACACTCCACATTCCCTTCCCCGTTGAAATACTTCTGGTAGATTTCAAAAACCTGCTGTAAAAAGGTATGGGAGGGAAAGAAAGCCATATAGTTGCCCTGTCTCTTTTCTATGATGTTGTGGATGTAAGCTGCAATCCGATAGTATTCCGCATCTCCCCTGCGTGTATAGCGGCTTGTCACGTCGCTCCCGATATACAGCCCCAGCTTGTCCGGGCGAAACACCGATCTGGCATAGACCTCATAGTCTCCCTCCTCCGCCCCCAGAAGCGTTTTATAATACTGGATCGGCAGAAGCGTCGCGGAAAACAGAATCGTGCTTCTCCCCCGCCTCATGCAGTCTCTCAGATTACCCGCCGGATTCACGCAGAAAAGCTTCACGATAAAACTGCCGTCCTCCCGAAGTTCCGAGTACGTCACATAATTTTCATCCGCCAGCTCATACATTTCCAAAAAATGGGAAACCTCGAAGTAAAAGGAAAGAATATCCGCCCGCACCGGGCTGTCATCGTGATCCTCCAGATAGTCCTCGATCGCCGCGCCGAGGCGCATCAGCGCACGGACAAGCGCATCCGTCTGCTCCACCACCCGGCAGCCTTCGCATTCCCTTTTCAGCGCCAGCATTTCCTTATTGCATTTATCCAGATTTTTGGCAATCCGCTCATCATATGCCTTGACCGTCTTTTTCAGTTCCAGAAACGCCTCCTTGCAGAGAAGGGCGCTGTACATCTCCCGCCCCCGCTCCACCAGATTGTGCGCCTCGTCCACAAGAAAAATATATTCTCCCCTGACCCCTTCCGCAAAAAAGCGGCGCAGATACACATGCGGATCAAACAGATAATTGTAATCGCAGATCACCGCGTCGGCAAACAGACTCATGTCCAGACAAAGCTCAAAAGGGCAGACCTGATACTGCCGCGCATACGCCTCAATCTGTTCTCTCGTGAAGTTGTCCACATGAGTCAACAGGTCGTACATCGCCTCATTTACCCTGTCATAGTGTCCCTTCGCATATGGACAGCTGACCGGGTTGCACTCGGTTTCTTCCATGAAACATATTTTGTCCTTTGCGGTCAATATGACACTCTTCAGTTTCAGCCCCCGCTCCCGCAGCAGGGAGATCGTATCGTCCGCCACCGTGCGTGTGATGGTTTTCGCCGTCAGATAAAAAAGACGTTCGCACATCCCCTCCCCCATAGCCTTCAGTGCGGGGAACACCGTGGAGATCGTCTTGCCCGCGCCCGTCGGCGCCTCGATAAAGAGCTTGCGCCTGTGGTAAATCGTCTGATACACATAAGTCACCAGTTCTTTCTGCCCTTCACGGTATGGAAAAGGAAATTGCATCTCCTTGATGGAAGCCTGCCTGCATTTTTGCCACGCGAACTGGTAATCCGCCCATTTCCTGTACTGTGCCATCAGTTCTCCGAACCACGTCTGCAGCTCCTCATACAGATATTCCTCATGAAAATAGCGGATTTCCTCTGTCTCCATATGACAGTACGTCATGCGCACCCGGATATCGGGCAGTTTTTTCTGTGTGGCGTAAATGTAGGCGTAGCACTTTGCCTGTGCCAGATGAACTGGCACAGGCGCCTTCATCTTTTTCAGATCGTGGTACGTTCCCTTAATCTCATCTATGGTAACCGCCACTCTCTGTACCGACTGCTCAGTGATAATACCGTCAGCCCGCCCCTCCACAATAATCTCATACTCTCCCGCGTCATAAGCGTAAGAAAGAGGCACCTCCGCCTGATAGGACGGACCCATCCGCCGCTGGATCATGCGGTGAATCCGTCCGCCCTCCTGCATGGCATTTTCGGGTGACGCCGCTCTTCGATTGTCAATATCACCGGAGCGCAGAATAAATTCCACCAGGCTCCGCACGGAAATGCGTACTTCCATATCTCTACCTCTTAACCATGCGCATAAGAAAGACTCCCTACATAAGATAATCTTACGTTATCTTACATAGGGAGTCAATGTGTTCGATCTCTGTAGCCGAAATCTATACCGCTACCGCCCATTTTCTGAGATGTCTCTCAAAATCCGGTTCGTAGCCATTGTACGCAACGGTTAAAATCTGATTGAAATTCAGTCCCAATACGCCAATGATGGATTTCGCATCCACGATAAAGCTGTTGTAAAAGATATCCACGTCACAGTCACACTTGGTCGCTGCGGACACGAAGTCCTTTACCTCATCCGGTCTCAATTTGATTTTGTGTTGCATAACTTTCACCTTCCTTTTCACGTATGTATGCGAAGGGCACACATAGAAAAACGTTTTCAAGCTCCTCATGTGAGTAGATTATACTCCATTGATTTCATTTGTAAAGAGGTATTTTTGTTTCAATTTTTGTACAATTTTGGCATCTTCTGGGCATTTTTCACAACTTTACATAATTATTTTGAAACTCAAATCGTTTTTTGTGAAATCTGCCTATTATGTGCCATTTCCCGCTCCCCGCAACGCTGAAATTTATCAGGTTTGCTGAAATTCCACCATATAATCTTGGTAACGGTACGCACACATCTGCCTCTGCAGCTTCCTGTTTTCCCGGCTTCTGATACCGATCGTCCGATGGAATGCGCGGAACAGTTCCTGATAGCTCTCCTCCTTTTCAGAATAAGCAGGATCTTTCAGGACAAACGCATCCCCCGCTGTCACCAGATACCATTCCTCCCTTGCGGGATGGACGCCGAAAAGTCTTCGGTTTTCATCATAAACCATAAAATTCTCAATACTCAGTCTGTCCGCAAAGTGCGGCATTATAAAAGGTATCACATTATTTTTCGGTCCGATCCGCGCAAAAAGAACCCCGTCTCTCGCGATTTTTGTATTTGCAAGCTCCTGAAACCTGAGAAACTCGATCTCGTAATGCGCTTCGTTAGCCGTAAACCGCGCCAGCTCAAAACATCTCGCCACATAGGGATTGCGAAGGTTTTCCATCACCCTGCTGCCGCTGCCGGCTGTAAGCGCGTCTACCACCGTCTTATAGACCGCCTCCCCCTTATCGGGATAACACGAGGCAGCTGCCCGGCAGAGAGAATGATACACATGCTCCCCCAGACGCACTTTAAGCGTATCCGCCACCTTTTCAGTCTTGACAGGATCCGGGAAAATATGCACATAAGTCGCAAACAGCCGCAGATTCTCCTCCTCACCTACCTGAATATGCACATGCTCATGCCCCTCCCTCAAGGCGTAGGCGTCGTAAATCCCGGTGAATATCCCTTCCAGAGAATCCTCGCAGACCAGATATTTTTCTTCCATATATAAATGTATTCCCTTTCCCCAAAATCGTTCTAAATTATTACCCAAATCCAGCCATATCAAACAGGGACATCTGGCGGTAAGTCGTGCCGTCCGTCATAAAAGGCAGCTTCTCTCCCCTGCCCATCTGATTCTGATAGGTGAGATTCCGCACGATATACTGTTCTTCCAGCTTCGTCGGATACATCATCCTGCCGTTGCAGGTGATAAAATAGAGTGCGCGTTTCAATACCACGCCAATCTTCTTCAAATCCTCAAAGGTCAGACTGCCGAACCGTCTCGCCGCCACGATCCGCCTCGCGCTCTTGACGCCCACGCCCGGAATCCGCAAGAGCAGATGGTAATCCGCCCGGTTGATCTCCACCGGAAAACATTCCAGATGGCGCACCGCCCAGTCCGCCTTCGGGTCAATCGCCGTATTGAAATTCGGTCGGTCCGCCGTCAAAAGTTCATCCACCTTAAAGTCATAGAACCGCAGGAGCCAGTCCGCCTGGTACAGCCTGTGTTCCCGAAGCAGCGGAGGTCCTCCCGCAAGAGCGGGCAGGTCCTTTTCCTCATTCACATTTACGAATGCCGAATAATACACCCGCTTTAAGGAAAACTTGTCATAAAGACTTTCCGCCACCGACATGATCTGGTAATCGCTCTCCGGCAGCGCGCCGATCACCATCTGGGTGGACTGTCCCGCCTCACAGAAATGGGGCGCATGTTTGTATAAGGTAATCTCGTTTTTATTCTCCGTGATACCCTCCTGGATCTGGCGCATGGGTTTTAAAATATTTTTGCGGTGCTTATTGGGTGCCACCGCCCGCAGCCCTTCCGCCGTCGCCATCTCCAGATTCACGCTCATGCGGTCTGCAAGATAACCCGCACGCTGAATCAGAATCGGATCCGCCCCGGGAATCGCCTTGACATGGATGTATCCCTGAAATCGGTGCAGGGTGCGCAGCCTGTGTACCGTCTCGCAGATCAGCTCCATCGTGTAATTGGGGCTGTACAAAATCCCCGAGCTTAGAAACAGGCCTTCTATATAATTGCGCCTGTAAAACTCCATCGTCAGCTCGCACACCTCGTCCGGTGTGAAGGAGGCGCGCGGCACATCGTTGGAACAGCGGTTGACACAGTACCTGCAGTCATAAATACACTCGTTTGTAAAAAGAATTTTCAGCAGGGAAACACATCTGCCGTCCGCCGCAAAGCTGTGGCACAGCCCCGCCGCCACGGTATTGCCGATGCCCTGCCCGTCGTTCTTCCGAAAAGAGCCGCTGGAGCTGCACGACACATCATACTTCGCCGCGTCGCCAAGTATTTTCAGTTTATCCATGACCGACATCTGCGGCGCAATTCTGACATCCATCTCATCCACGCTCCTCTGCCCAACCGTCTCTCCAAATTCACCCACAAACCTGCGCGTTCTATTTCTGCTGTCAGAACGTACGTTCTTGTTTTGTATCAGTATCTTAACACATCCGTAATCACATTGCAAGCCTTTTTTAGAACATTTGTTCTTGTTTTTGTAAAAAGCATTGCGCAATAGGAGTTCTTACAGTATAATCAGACTATTACCTGCGAATGTGAAAGAGAAAGGAACGGAAAGATGGAAACAAATAAGGCAAGAGGAAATTTTACGGGCAAACTCGGTTTTGTCCTGGCTGCGGCAGGCAGCGCGGTGGGGCTCGGTAATATCTGGCGGTTCCCCTATCTGGCAGCAAAGGACGGCGGCGGATTATTTATTTTCTGCTATATCATCCTGGCGCTGACTTTCGGATTCACCCTGCTCACCACGGAGATCGCCATCGGACGTAAGACAGCGCAGAGTCCGCTGACCGCATACGGTGTGATCCACCCGAAATGGAAGGGGCTCGGCATTCTGGCAAGTCTTGTCCCAATTATTATTTTACCCTATTATCTCGCTATCGGCGGGTGGGTATTAAAGTATCTCACGGTCTTTGTCACCGGGAAAACCGCGGACGCCGCTGCGGACGGTTATTTTACCGGTTTTATTTCCCAGCAGGTCAGCCCTGTGGTCTTTATGGTGATATTTACGATTCTGTCCGCAATTATTATTTTCGGCGGCGTGGACAACGGTATTGAGCGTGCCAGCAAATTTATCATGCCCCTGCTCCTCGTCCTGATTATCGGCATTTCTGTTTACGCGCTGACGCTCCGCCACACGGACGCGTCAGGACTGGAAAGAACAGGACTGGAAGGGCTGAAAATTTATCTGCTGCCAAGCTTCGAGGGCGTTACCCTGCAGGACTTTTTCCTGGTGGTTATGGACGCTCTCGGGCAGCTGTTTTACTCCATCAGCGTCGCCATGGGCATCATGGTGGCATACGGCTCCTACGTGAAAAAGGACGTCGATCTGATGCCCTCCATCAACCAGATTGAAATTTTTGATACCGTGGTGGCACTGCTTGCTGGAATGATGATCGTCCCTGCGGTCTATGTTTTCATGGGAACCGAGGGCATGTCCGCCGGACCGGGACTTATGTTTATCTCCCTGCCGAAGATTTTTGCAGCGATGGGATGGGTCGGGACCGTCGTCGGCATCCTGTTCTTTGTGATGGTGTCATTTGCGGCGGTGACTTCCGCTGTTTCCATCATGGAGGCGATCGTTGCCAGTCTGATGGACAAGTTCCATCTGTCCAGAAATAAGAGCACTGCGCTCGTGACTGTCTACGGAATCATTGTCGGGACAATTGTATGTTTCGGTTATAACTTCTTCTACTTTGAGTTGCAGCTGCCTAACGGCTCCGTAGGCCAGATTTTGGACGTCATGGACTATGTCAGCAACAACTGCCTGATGCCGCTTGTGGCGCTTCTGACCTGCATCCTGATCGGATGGGTTGTAAAACCCAAGGTCATCATTGACGAAGTGACCCTGGGCGGATATAAGTTCGGCAGAAAACGCCTGTATATTGCGATGATTACGGTAATCGCACCATTGCTTCTGTTCCTGCTGCTTTTGCAGTCGTTCGGCATTTCCCTGTAATACCGGGACATAAATAAAACAAAATATTCCACCCGAAGCCGTCCGGCACACGGACACAAAAATCCCGGAAGCAGCCATCAAACCACAAAAAGATGACTGTTCCCGGGAACTTTTTTAGCTTCGATTTTTTACCGGATGCGGAACTGGCCTATGAGGCGGTTCAGCGTCTTTGCCTGACCGGATAATTCGTTGGAAACCTCCGCGCTCTTTTCGGCTGCGGAGGAATTGGTCTCTGTCACTCTGGATACTTCCTTGATCCTATTTTCCACGGAAACGATCATCTCCGACTGCTGCACGCTGGCGCTGGCGATTTCATCCATCAGCGCTTTGATGGACTGCACGCACTCACTGATGACCTGCATCGCGGATATCGCGTCTCCCGTGGACTCTGTCCCGGACTTTACGTCCTGTGTCGAGCGGCTGATCAGCACGCCCGTATTTTGCGCCGCCTGGGACGACTTGGACGCAAGGCTTCTCACCTCTCCCGAGACAACGGCAAAGCCCCTTCCTGCCTCCCCTGCCCTTGCTGCCTCGACTGACGCGTTCAGCACCAGAATGTTTGTCTGGAACGCAATATCTTCAATGGTTTTCACAATGTTTCTCTCCACGTCCACGGCTATATTGCCGTCCGCCATTTCCCCTAATATCCGTCCGATATCGTCGATGGTCTTCCGCAGGCAGTCACAGACATGGTGGATGGTCTGCGCGATCATGCCGATCTCATCGCTCCGCCCGTAGAAGGATTCCAGTCCCTGATCCGGCGGATAATTTCCAGATAGCCGGGATCGGTGGTCTCCGTATTCAGAAGGGATTCATCCGAATGGTACAGATAAGTTCCCGCCTGCGCCCACATAGCCGATACACTCCTGTCCTTCAAAAATGGGCTGGTACATGGATATAATCATGCTTCCCGTACCGGGAGACTGCATGATGCCCAGATTGGTCAGTTTCGGCTCCGCCAGAATGGTATTCTGAAACTCCTTCAGGGAATCGCCGCTTCTGGTTGTGATACCGACCACGTTGCTGTCCGTATGTGTCAGCACATGTGTGTCCGGCGTAGCGATATACAGACCTTCAAAAATTCCCTTGACGCCTGCAAAATCCTCCGTGTAACGCTGCGCGTTCTCCTGCAGAGCCGGATCATCCGGCGAGCCGAGGAGATCATGCACTTCGCTTCCGAGCGCGAACGCCGTCATATACTCCTCCGCGGACGCCACGTAATCGTTGATGATGGACGCTCTGGATTCCACAACATCCATCATCTGGTTTGTAATGTTGCTCTCGACCATCGTCGAGATCCGGTCTGAGACAATATACCAAAGCAGAAGCATCCCTGCAAAAAAAAGCGCTGTGGTAATGATGCCGATCCGGGTAGCAAGCTTTCGATTTGCAAAAAAATTCATGACTCTATTCCTCCTGCGTTTTTTTCGTCAAATATTTTACCACAGGTTTTTTCTGCCTACAAAAGGGTTGCCCTGCAATCATTTTGCCAAAATTCTTTTTTTAAATGCCCTGATCTTTGCCGCGTATTTGCTCGTCATAACCACACCGACGATCATCATGCCGAGCGTCACGCCCTGACAGAAACCGTCGAGAAAATTGTCGGCACGATCTGTAAACAATAAAATTAAGTACGCAATCGCTGACGCCATGCTGGAAACTCACCTGCCATTCTGTTATACTGTCTCTTGTAAGAAGGATAAGAAAATTTTTACAGGAGGATTAGCAAAATGAAGAAAACAACGAAACTGTTGAAAATGACCGTTTCAGTCATTATGATTCTTGCACTGACACTGACAGGCTGCGGAAAGGCAACGGCACCCACTTCCGATACCATCCAGTGGTTCAACAATACCCATGCGGTTCTGACTGTGCTGAATCAGCGAGACTACCGGGTATACGGCGGGGACAGCCCAAATATCGCCGAAAAAACGATTGCCAAAGCGCTTCTGGAAAATACGTGGGACGTCACAGACCGGGCGTCCGCCGACGAATCACTCCAGTGGCTTCTGGAGGAGGGACACCGCATTCCGCTGGCGGAAGAATTGGCTTATCTTGCGGAAATAGGGCTTGCGGATGTTTCCGAAGACCAACGGGCAGAGGCAATCCTTTCAAGTTTTGATCTGGATGAACAGCAGGCTGAGCAATATGCCGAATGGTTCTCCCTCTATGAACAGCATGGCGAAAATGCCGCGGCCGCCTGGGATTACAGCCGCGCCATGTGGCTTTTAAGCTATTACTATCTGGCTGACTACTATACGTTGGAAGAATCACTGGACCAGTCGCTGGCGCTTGCGGAGACAATCCAGACTACCTTTGATTCGTGGGACAGCTTCATGGAAAGCTACTTCGCCGGGTATGAATACTGGTCGGAAGAGAGCAGCGACGAACGCCGCGATATCTACGAAGACCTGAAATCCTCCTCCGACAATCCCTTTGCGCTGGACTGGAACACAACGCTTGAAAAGACATGGTAAAATTTTTCCTTGCTTTCCTGCCGTAAAAGCAGTTAAATAATAAGTAAATAACGGTCATACAGACCGTACAAAAAGCGAGGTATCACATGGACAATTTAATTATTCCACAGGATTACAGGTCTGCGCTGAATCTGCACGACACCCAGATCGGCATCAAGACGGTGAAAGACTTTTTTCAGGTGCAGCTTGCCGAAAGGCTGCATCTGCTGCGGGTATCCGCCCCTCTATTCGTGGAGCCGTCATCGGGGCTTAACGATAACTTAAACGGCGTGGAGCGACCCGTCACTTTCGGCATCAAGGAACAGGAGGACGCCCCCGCAGAGATCGTGCACTCCCTGGCGAAATGGAAACGTATGGCTCTAGGCAAATACGGCTTTTCCCATGGCGAAGGGCTTTACACCGACATGAGCGCCATCCGCAGGGACGAGGAGACAGATAATATCCACTCCATCTATGTGGATCAGTGGGATTGGGAAAAGGTCATCTCCCGCGAGGAACGGTGTCTCGATTATCTGAAAGAGACGGTAAAGACGGTCTACAAGGCGCTTCGTAAAACAGAAAAGTACATGGCGATCCAATACGATTACATAGACGAGATCCTGCCCCACGACATCTTTTTCATCACCACACAGGCGTTAGAAGACCTCTACCCGGGCACGACGCCGAAGGAGCGGGAATATCTGATTACGAGAGAAAAAGGCGCGGTCTGCCTCATGCAGATCGGCGATTTACTGGCTTCCGGCGAAAAGCATGACGGCCGCGCGCCGGATTACGACGACTGGACGCTCAACGCGGACATTCTGGTCTATTATCCTGTGCTCGACATCTCGCTGGAATTGTCCTCCATGGGTATCCGCGTGGACAAGGACGCGCTTCTCTCCCAGCTTGACAAGGCAGGATGCCCCGAGCGCGCCAAGCTGCCTTTCCAGAAGGGCATCATCGACGAGACCCTTCCTTTCACCATCGGCGGCGGCATCGGACAGTCAAGAATCTGTATGTTCTTCCTGCGCAAGGCACATATCGGCGAGGTACAGTGCTCCCTCTGGCCGGTGGAAGTCACGAAGGAAGCGCTGGCAAACGGCATCCAATTATTATAAACCGCAAAGCTCGGTCCACTGGCAGTCTCCGCATATCTCCTGGCGGCTGCCGGTGGACAGGATGCGCTCCTCCACAAGACGCGCAAACTCCTCCCATCTGATCTGGCATCCGGCAGCAAGCCCGCATCTGGCAAGCACCTGTCTGTCATATGCATCCGCCTTACCGGCTGAAATACAGACCCCCTCCTGATTGTTGGGACAATGCGCGCACACGTCGTCCGTGCTGTCGAGAAGAATCACATCCGGATTCTTCGCCAGCTTTCTCTTCATCTCCCACATGTTTTCCGTAAATTCACCGCTGTAGCCTTTCCCCTGAAAAAAGGAAAAGCACATGCCATGATGTGCCCTGATCCTGTATACCATTTTATATGCTCCTTTTTAGTGCGGGGAATGCCGCTTTTCAGGCATTCTCCTATGTGAGACTTAGTACTTCTTAACGAGGCAGCCTTTGCTGCTGAGTTTTCGAAGTACTTCTCACACTAACCTCGCGAGAGGCTTTCTCAATGCGTTGCCGAAACTCAGCGCAAACGCCGCTTTGACCAGATCCGGAACCACAAAGGGAAACACACACCAGCCAAGCGCCGTCAGCAGACTCACCGGTCCGTTTGTATTCCCATACACAACCATGAACCAGACCGTGCCGACGATATAATACGTCACCATGCCGAGAAACATGGAAAGCATCTGCACCCAGAGTTTCCTGTCAGCTATCCTCTCCATCAGCCACATGAGCAGGCCCGAAAAGATGAAACCGATCAGATACCCTCCCGTCGTGCCAAACAGCACGCCCGGTCCGGCGGAAAATCCCGCAAAAACCGGAACCCCCACCATTCCAAGCAGTAAATAGACAACAATCGCCAATGTGCCGCGTTTCCCGCCCAGAATCGTCACCGCCAGAAAGACCGCAAAAGTCTGCAGGGTAAACGGAATCGCCGTGGGAACGGAAATCCATGAGCAGACCGCCATCAGCCCTACGAATAAGCCGATATATGCCATATCATAAGTCTTTCCACGTCTCTCTTCCCTTGTCTGCATATTATCTGTTTCTACACGCATTTCACGATTCATGCGCTTCCTCCTTATCCATATGCTGCGGCACATGCTTTTTCTTTCGTGTTATTATCTTAGCACGGAGGAAAAACATTGTCAACTTCTTTCGAATGACGGTTGACAACTCGCAGGAACCGCCTCACTGGAAATCATACCTCGCGCGCGTCTCCACATCCCGGTACTCGTGCTTCTCGTAATACCCGATCAGCGTCCCGTCCTCATCCCGCAGGGCAACCATGTAGACGTCCTTATTTTCTTTCTCGTTGCGGAAAGTATAGATACTATTGTGGTCTGTGCTCTCCCCAAACCATGCCACAACCTTTCCGATCTGCTCCACGGACTGCGCGTTATGGCAGTTCAAAAGGCTCTGCCCCACTAGGGCGGCGCCGCCCCGCTTGGCATACCGCTCTGCTGCCGCCGGATTCATGTAAATGATCTCATGCGCCGTATTGCAGATCACCACCGCGCATCTGTCCTGGTCAACGATACTCTTGAAGTACTGTGTCAAATTCCCGTTATCCATAAATTCTCCTCTTTTCGTTTGTTTTGTAAAAAAGTCAGTTTTCCCCGACTAAGCCTGTCGTTTACATACAGTTCAAATCGTCCGGCGGTATTCTATAAGTTTACATAACTTTCCTTGCCTGTCATCCGCTCCCCGTGCAGCTCCCGCACAACCTTCACCCCGCCTTCCACCGCAGAAACCTCCTCCATGCCGTGAACCACGAGCGTCGGTTCCTTCTCCGGGTGGTCTGTCTCAAAGGAAATCTTCTCCCCCTGCCTCGAAGCCTTCGCCGTCATCACAACTTGACCGGTCAAGTCAGTAATCTTGCAAACAGCCTCCGCGCCGTCCGCAAGCGCATACAGATGCAGCTCCAGCCCCTCCGTGTAGTCATAATCCGGCAGTTTCTCATTGCCGCCCATGGCGAGCAAGGTGTTTTCCCGCACAAAGAGCGGCAGGGAGAAATAGTCGTAAGTCTCCCGGTACCAGCGTCCGCCTTCTCTCTCTTCCCCGCTCAGAAGATGCGTCCACCTTCCCTCCGGCAGATAATACTCTCCCACGCCGTCCTCCCGGAAAATCGGCGCCACAAGGAGAGAATCCCCAAACATATACTGCATGTCCAGATCCTTTACGCCCGGCTCATCCGAAAATTCCAGCACCATGGGACGCATCATGGGGATGCCCGTCTCGTGGGAAATTGCCGCCTGCCTGTACAGATACGGCATCAGACGGCATTTGAGATTGGTAAAATACCGCAGTACATCACATGCCTCCTCGTCAAACAGCCATGGCACCCGGTAGGTCTGCGAACCGTGCAGCCTGCTGTGGGAAGAAAACATGCCAAACTGTACCCACCTCTTATAAATATCCGGCGACGCCGTCTTCTCAAAGCCGGAGATATCATGGCTCCAGAAAGAAAAACCGCTCATGGCAAAGCTCAAACCGCCCCGCAGCGTCTCCGCCATAGACGGGTAGGACGCCGAACAGTCGCCGCCCCAGTGCGCCGGGAACTGCTGGCACCCGGCGGTGGCGCTTCTGGCAAACAGCACCGCCTCGCCCACTCCCTTTACTTCCCGCAGCATCTCAAAGACCGCCTTGTTATAGAGATACGCATAATAGTTGTGCATGCTCACAGGGTCGGACCCGTCGTGATACGTCACGTCGATGGGAATCCGCTCGCCAAAATCGGTCTTAAAGCAGTCCACACCCATATCGAGGAGGTTTTTTAACTTCCCCACATACCATTCCTTTGCCTCTGGATTGGTAAAATCCACAATCGCAATACCCGGGTTCCAGAAGTCAATCTGCTTCACGCCCCTGCCGTCCGCCCGCATCAGAAAATAGCCTTTCTCCACACCTTCCCTGAAAAGCGGCGTCCCCTGCGCAATATAAGGATTCAGCCAGACGCATATCTTCAATCCCTTCTCTTTCTTATACCTCGCAAGCATATTTTTCACATCGGAAAACGTCTGGTCATCCCACTCGAAGTCGCACCAGCGCAGCGCTTTCATCCAGTAGCTGTCAAAGTGAAACACCCGCAAAGGAATGTTCCGCTCCGCCATCCCATCGATAAAGGAACCTGTCGTCTCCTCATCATATTTGGTCGTAAAGGAAGTGGTCAGCCAGAGCCCGAAACTCCATGCGGGCGGCAGCGCCGGTTTCCCCGTCATATCCGTATATCTGACAAGCACCGCCTTCGGCGTCGGTCCATAGATGAAATGATAGCGGATCTCCTCGCCCGGCACGGAAAATCCCACATACGCCACCTTCTCGCTGGCGACCTCAAAGGAAACTGGCGTGGTGTGATCCACAAAGATCCCGTAGCCTTCGTTTGTCATATAAAAGGGTACGCTCTTGTAGGAGACCTGTGAGGAGGTGCCGCCGTCCTCGTTCCACATCTCCACCACCTGCCCGTTTTTCACAAAAGACGTAAACTGCTCGCCAAGACCGTATACCCGCTCGCCCGCTTTCAGGGAAAGCTCCGTAACCATATAGGGCTCATGGCGCTCGGAAAGATAATTCTCCCTCGGGAACATGGTGCTCGGCTGCTTCCCCCAGCGGATATAGCCCAGATTCCGAAACCCACATTCCGTGATTACTTTTCCCTCCGACTCAAAACGGTAGGTACCCTCCTGCCTATTGACTCTTACAGTCACTGCCCCGCTCGTCATAACCGCCTCGTCGTCCGTAATCTCCGCGGTAAAAGGCACGTTTTGACCATTTAAGTCAAACCTCGCTTCTCTGTCCTCGTATGCCTCATAATGTCTTGCCTTAACCAAGATGTTATTCTCGGCGAAAGCAATGAAGTCAATAGTGATTGTTGTGATATTCTGTGCGTCGCCTCTGCTTAAAATCTTTCTCTCCGGCGCCACGATCCGCATCCCTCTCTCCGTCTTTTCCGCATAAAAACCCTGCGCTGCATAGGACGGCGCCATATTTTCGCTGCGCACCCAGTACCCTTCCGTGAATTTCATACCTTTCCCTCCTAACGTTTTATGGTAACCGCCATGGTTCCGCTCTGCTGTGACTCAAATCAGTCAATCCATCTTTTCCAGTACAAGCCCTGTTTTCTGTGTAAACTGCTCCGCCCACTCCTGCGTACAGAAAAAGACAATGGCGCCCTGCCCGTTATCCCCCGTGGCATAAAAGTATTCCTGTGAACTCTCCTGTTCCAAAAGCGGGTTGAGTATACCAAGGACACTTACGTCGATCCAGTCATTGTACATCTCCATATCCCACTCATACGGTTCCCCCTTCCACCGCAGGCTTACCGTGACCGTCCCTCTTCCGCTCTCCCAGTCCGCATCCGTCATATCTTCCCGAATATCCGTCACATCATCGAGACAGCTTCCCTCCGCCAGCGCAAGCATACCGTTCAGGATATCGATATAATCCGTGGAAATATCAAAGCCTTCAAAATCAAACCAGAATACGTCGGCGGCGTATCCCGTCACATTCCACTCTTCGTCATACGTCGGCGCGCCCATATCCGTCAAAAGCCAGGTATACGGGCTTTCCTCCACCAGATCATACATCCCGTATTCCTCCATGGAGCTTCGGACGGACGCAGCCGTTTCCTCCGGCACTTGCAGCCCGAGCGACTCCAGCACCTCCACCTGTTCCTCCAGGGGAACGCGCTCGTAAACATCCACTGAAACAACACCCGGCTCGTCCCTTTCCGTCAGAAAAGCTCTTACCATGACAATCCCAAAGAGCGCCAGCAGGAACACTCCTAAAAGCGTCCATATCAGCCATCCCGGTACATAGCGCGCCTTTTTCGGCACAATTTTTTGTATTCCATGATCCGCGCATATCCTATGAAACAGATCCACCTGATCCCAGCTCAGAAAACTCTCTTTTGCAATCATGACAAAGTGTTTTTTATCTTTATGAAAGAGATAAAACGCCTCCTCCGTCTCCAGCAGCCAAGCGAGCGACGCCCACAAATACACATTTCTAATGCCCGCAGGCATAGCCAGACTGACCCCTTCCTCCGTCAGGGAAACCTGCCAGAGCCCGCAGGCGCGCGCCGCCACCTCCGGCTGCTTTAACTGATTTCTGATCGGTTTTTCGGGGTCGAGGCAGTAAAGCCGCAGACACATCAAAACCGCCAACACAAATCCGTAACAGACGAACATCCAGTGAAACCGCCCGGAAATCAGACAGGAGACAACCGTCAGAACAACCGTCATCACACTGCCCCATATTAGTATCCCGTTGGTCCGCGCGCTCCTTCCCAGACTGCCGCCGTTTATCAGATCAGCCGCCCCCTTCTGCAGGCGCACCCATCTCTCCCCGTCAATCTGAAATTGAAAACGAAGATATGCCTGGTCATAGTAATTTTCCTGTGTCACGGGATCCCGCAGCGCTGCCAGAAACAGGTCCACCTCATGTCCGTCCCGGAAAGAGCGCAGCGGTATCATAAACCATACCGGTCGCCTGGCTCCCTGCATATATCCCATCATAAGAAGGCGCTTTGTCCTGCGGAGCAGCTTTATATCCCGGCAGGGAATCTCGCCGTAGTCCCTTCTCTGCGCCTTCAGTCTGCCGTCCTCGATCCAGACGCTTCCAGGCTGCCCTCTCAGAAGCTTCGACGTAGCTGCATAGTTGTAAATGCCCACCGCCACCACCGTCACCGCCATCAGTAGAACCGTCAGTGCCGCCGCCTCGGGAACCAGCAAAAGCTCCGCCGCCAGAATGACTAAGAGCCGGATTCCTGTCTTCTTACTGCATTTCAGCTGTTCCAGAAAAGCGCGCAGGCAAAATTCCCGTATCTCCGCCTCGTCCATCACATATTCGTATCTTCTGCTGCCGTTCATGTCCGTTTTCCTTCCCGATTTATCGACGCTTCCTTTTTAAATCATATCTTGAACCGCTGTGGATTACAAATACTTTTTCCACACTTTTTACGAGAACTAAGTAAAAACTTTTATATTTCCCTAAGCTTTTACTTGTTTTACTCAAAAACTTATGAGAAACAGTAAGTTTTTTGCTGAATTAGCACAAAAACCCTGCGGCCGTATATTCTCCGCAGGGTTACCATGATTCCTATGACTATTTTTTCCGCACCAACACCGGTATCACATCCAGCGGCGCGTCCGCCGCCACCCGTCTGATAGAACCGGTCATTCTGGACACCCGTCCAAGCTGCTGTCCATCCACGAAGTACGCGTAGTGGAGGCTGTCAGTGGGTCATAAAATACCAGTTCCCCGCTTTCTGTAATCACGGAAATGAATTTCACATATGGATTCGATTAATATGTGAAAACCCGCCTGAACCGAAACTGGAGATTTCCGGCTGCAAACGGGTTTCTCATCTATTTACTGCCCCTCCGGTTGGGGAACCGCTTCGGGCGACGGAGCAGCCTCCGGCACGGCCGGAGTGCTTTCCGGCTGTCCTGTCTCCGGCACGACCGGCGTTCCTCCCGGCTGTCCCGTCCCCGGTAAAGCCTGCGTCCCTTCTGGCGTCCCCGCAGGCGGCTCAAGCCCCGGCTCCGTTTCCAAGGGTATCTCCTCCAGCGGTTCCGGCTCCGTCCCCGGCAGATAATAGCAGATGACAGGGGTATTCTTCTCCACATAGCCGTAGATCTCCTGCGCCACCGCGTAGGGCAGGTTGACACAGCCGTGGGAACCGTTTGTCATGTAGATGTTCCTGCCAAACTCGCTTCTCCACGTCGCGTCATGCATTCCGACATTATTGTTAAAAGGCATCCAGAAGTTGACCGGCGTGCTGTAAGTCTCACCGTTTAGCGTGGCGTTGCGCTCCTTGTAAGTGATCCCGTAAATTCCCGGCGGCGTGGCGTTTCCTTTGCCCGGATTGCCTGACACAAAATCCGACTCCAGAACGCATTCCCCGTTCTGATATAAAAACATATGCTGTGCCGTCAGATTAATCTCCACATAGGAATCCCCGTAGTCGGGCGACTCGTAGGAGGCCGCCGTCTGTCTGTAGACAGGCACACGCTCTCCGCCCTCGCCCCGCTCGAGCAGCCCAATCAGCTCCTGCGTCTCCTGTCCGACATCCATCCACCAGCCGTAATCTCCCAGATCAATCGTCACTTCCTGCCCATAGCTGGTCATAAACTTTCTCTTATGAAAAACGGTGTCATGCTTTTTCCGCAGAGAATTGACATACTCCTTCACCAGTTCCGGGTCAAGTTCAGCCCGGTTCCCTTTCCGCACAATCCAGCCAGCCACGGTATCTGGATCCAAAACCTCCCGCTCCGTCCCAAATGTATAGGTAATGACAGTATTCATATAGTTCTGCAGTTTCGCGTACATATCCCCCAGAACCGTATCCTCCGAAGTGACCTTCGGTTCCTCGTAGCATCCTGCCGCCTCCAGATCCACCTGCTCTTCCAGTCCGTTCACCGCTGCCTTTATCGCTTCTATGGTCTTTTCCCGGTTCAGGCGGTTTCCCTTTTCCTCCGCCACCAGCGCGAAACCGCTCCCCGGCACATAATCCGCTATGTACGCGTCTGCCGGCTCCCTGATAAAGTCTTCCTGAAATCCCCGCAGCGCATCTATTTTTTCCAGAAGCGCCGACTCCTCATAAAAAGGCGGCACATCCGTCGTATAATCCGCATCGTGCCTTAAAAACCACAGATAGCGGTTCTGTCCCTGTAAAACAGCCTGAAGCGGTTCTGTGGAAACATAGGAAATCCCGATCTCGCTTCCCGGTATCTCCTCCTCCAGCGTCGTGCCGTCCGCCTGCCGCTCTATGACCCGTAGCGAATACTTCCCGATCTGCTCCTCCAGCTCAGAGATCGACATGCCGGACACATCCACCTCGTCGATCACCGTGCCGTTTAAGAAGCAGCTCTGGTAACGGTTCAGCCCCGCTATATAGACGATCAGCAGGACAAGAAGGGTTGCCCCGGCAAGCGCGGACGCGATCAGTACCGCCCGCTTTTTCCATGCGTTCCCTTCCTTATGCAGTTCTGGTTCTTCGCGATGTCTGAATGATAGTTTCATTTTCCTGTTTTCCTTACCTAAAATAAAAAGAATGCTATACCGAGATTAGTATACCATTCCTTTCCGCAAATTTCACTCCCCTTATTTCACAAACAGCCCTGCAGATTTCCACATTTTTCTCCAGCCATTTTATAAAATTGCAGATTTCCTCATTTTTGCCTCCAATAGAAATTATACCGCATAATTTTTGAAGCAAAACCGACAAAATAAAATGTGTAAGCCCTTACATTACCAGCTTACACACTTTACCTCAATCATTCATCACTGCACATACAGATTCGTATACCCCATCAGGCTCTCGTCCACTTCCCTCGCGCACTCCCTGCCCTGGCGGATCGCCTTCACCACAAGCGACTGCCCCGTATGCATGTCGCCCGCCGTAAATACGCGGTCCACGCTGGTCTTAAATCTGCCCGTCTCCGTCTTTACATTCGTCCTGCCGTCCAGCTCCACCTTGAAAGCGTCTGTCACATACTTCTGGCTGCCAAGGAATCCTGCCGCAATCAACACGATCTCCGCATCCAGCGTCTTTTCGGATCCCTCAATCTCCTTCATGTTCATGCGTCCCGTCTTGGCATCCTTCTCCCAGGTCAGCGAGACGATTTTTACCGCTTTCAGATTCCCGTTTTTATCTTTCACAAACTCTTTCACCGTGGACTCGTAGATGCGGGGATCATGCCCGTAAACCTCGATGGCTTCCTGCTGACCGTAATCCGTCTTGCAGACCTTGGGCCACTCGGGCCACGGGTTGTTGTCGGCTCTCGTATCGGGTGCCTTGGGCATCATCTCAATCTGAGCCACGGATTTCGCCCCGTGGCGGATCGCCGTGCCCACGCAGTCGTTGCCGGTATCGCCGCCGCCGATGATGACCACGTTTTTATCCTTCGTGTCCACATACTTTTTATCCGCAAAATCCGAGTCAAGCAGACTCTTTGTGTTGGCTGCCAGGAAATCCACCGCAAAGTAGATGCCCTTGGCGTCCCTGCCCGGCGCGCTGATATCGCGGGGATTGGATGAGCCGCAGCAGAGCACCACCCGGTCAAATTCTTTCAGCAGTTTCTCCGCCTTCACATCCTTGCCGATATTGCTGTTTGTCACGAAGGTCACACCCTCCTCCTCCATGACCTTGAGCTTGCGGTCAATGATGTGTTTCTCCAGCTTCATATTGGGAATGCCGTACATCAAAAGCCCGCCAATGCGGTCGGAACGCTCAAACACCGTCACCAGATGCCCGCGCCTGTTAAGCTGATCCGCCACCGCCAGCCCGGAGGGACCGCTGCCCACCACCGCCACTTTCTTGCCAGTTCGCACTTTGGGTGGTTTCGCTGCCGCATAGCCTTTTTCGTAAGCATTTTCAATGATGGCATACTCATTTTCCTTCGTAGAGACCGGGTCGCCGTTTAAGCCGCAGGTACATGCCGCCTCACAGAGCGCCGGACAGACTCTCGACGTAAACTCAGGAAAATTGTTTGTCTTATGCAGACGATTATACGCCTGCTCCCAGTTACCCGTATAAACCAGATCGTTCCACTCCGGCACCAGATTGTGCAGGGGACACCCTGATGTCATGCCGCACAGCGTCATGCCCGACTGGCAGAACGGCACGCCGCAGTCCATACATCTCGCACCCTGCTCCTGCTGCTCCTCCATCGTCAGATGCTCGTGAAACTCGTTAAAATTCTTTATGCGCTGTCTGGGGCTCACATCTTTGGACACCCTGCGCTCATATTCCATAAATCCTGTCGGTTTTCCCATCGTTTAAGCCCTCTCCTTATCCTTTTTATAAAAAGCCTCAATCTGCGCCTGCTCCGCGCTTAAGCCCTTCTCCTCCATCTGCACGATCAGCTTTAACATGATCTCATAGTCATGCGGGATGATCTTCTTGAACTTCGGCAGATACTCCCCGAAATTGTCCAGAATCTCCTTTCCCTTGACGGAATTAGTGTAAGCCACATGCTCCTTAATCATCTCTTTCAGCTCCAGCACATCATACTTGGAGGTAATCTCATAGGAGGAAACCATTTCCTTGTTGGTCTTGGTGTACAGGTCGTTGTTCTCATCGAGCACATAGGCGATGCCGCCGCTCATGCCCGCCGCGAAGTTCTTGCCCACGGAGCCGATAACAACCACGCGTCCGCCTGTCATGTACTCGCAGCCGTGGTCGCCCACGCCTTCCACCACCGCAATCGCGCCGGAGTTTCGCACGCAGAACCGCTCGCCCGCCACGCCGTTAATAAATGCCTTGCCTGAGGTCGCGCCGTAGAGGGACACATTGCCGATAATGATATTTTCATCCTGCTTAAAGGCGGAGCCCTTCGGCGGATAGACCACCAGCTTGCCGCCGGACAAGCCTTTTCCGAAGTAATCGTTGGAATCGCCCACAAGCTCCAGCGTCAGCCCCTTCGGAATAAAAGCGCCGAAGCTCTGCCCGCCGGAACCCTTACATAAGATGTGGTAAGAATCCTCCTCCAGCGTATCGCCGAACCTTCTCGTGATCTCCGAGCCGAAAATGGTGCCAAAGGTGCGGTCCGTGTTGGACACATCCACCTCCAGACTGCGCTTCTGCCCGCTCTCCAAAGCCTTGGAAAGCTGCTTTAGAAGCACCTTCTCATCCAGCGTCTTTTCCAGATGGAAATCGTATACCTGCTTCGGGTCAAAAATACACTTCTCCTTGCTTCCCTCGTAAGGGTTGCTGAGAATCAAGTCTAAATCCACCTTGCGCTGGCGGTCCGTCAGGTTCTCCTTCACCTTCAAAAGCTCCGTCCTGCCCACCAGCTCATCCACCTTGCGCACACCGAGCTTCGCCATATACTCCCGCAGTTCCTGCGCGATAAACCGCATAAAGTTCTCCACATATTCCGGTTTTCCCGTAAAGCGTTTGCGCAGCTCCGGATTCTGAGTCGCCACGCCCACCGGACAGGTGTCCAGATTGCAGACGCGCATCATGAGACACCCCATGGTCACAAGGGGCGCTGTCGCAAAGCCGAACTCCTCCGCGCCGAGAATCGCCGCGATCGCCACGTCCCGCCCGCTCATTAACTTCCCGTCCGTCTCAATACGGACTTTATTTCTAAGGCCGTTCTGAATCAGCGTCTGGTGCGTCTCCGCAAGTCCCAGTTCCCAGGGCAGTCCCGCATTGTGGATGGAATTACGGGGAGCCGCGCCCGTGCCGCCGTCGTAGCCGCTAACCAATATCACCTGCGCGCCCGCCTTTGCCACGCCTGCCGCCACCGTGCCCACGCCCGCTTCGGAAACGAGCTTCACCGAAATCCGCGCCTTGGTATTGGCATTCTTCAAATCATAGATCAACTGCGCCAAATCTTCAATCGAATAGATATCGTGGTGCGGCGGCGGGGAAATCAGCCCTACGCCTGGCGTGGAATGTCTCGTCTTGGCAATCCACGGATAGACCTTGCCGCCGGGCAGATGCCCGCCCTCGCCGGGCTTCGCCCCCTGCGCCATCTTAATCTGAATCTCCTGCGCGCTGTTCAAGTATTCGCTGGTGACACCAAACCGTCCGCTTGCCACCTGTTTGATAGCTGAGCAGCGGTTTAAGCCGTCGGCTCCTACCGTCAGTCTTTCCTTATCTTCCCCGCCCTCGCCGGAGTTGGATTTGCCGTGCAGACGGTTCATGGCAATCGCCATCGTCTCGTGCGCTTCCTTGGAGATGGAGCCGTAGGACATAGCGCCCGTCTTAAACCTTGTGACAATGGTGTCAACACTCTCCACTTCCTCGATTGGCACGGGTTTCTTCGCGTAATTGAAGTCCATCAGCCCCCGCAGATTCTTGATGCTCTCCTCATTATTGACCGCTTTGGTATATTGCTTAAACAATTCGTAATCGCCACGCCTGGTTGACTCCTGTAGTAAATGTATGGTCTCCGGGTTGTACAGGTGTTCATCCGCACCGCTGCGCATCTGGTGATGTCCCGTGCTGTCCAGCGTCAGGTCATTAGATAGACCGAGCGGGTCAAACGCCATGGAGTGCAAGGTGTCCACCTCTTCCTCGATATCCTTCAAGGTAATGCCGCCTACCCGGCACACCGTATTAGTGAAGTATTTGTTGATCACCTCTTTGTCGATGCCGATCGCCTCAAAAATCTTCGAGCCCTGATAGGACTGGATCGTGGAAATGCCCATCTTGGACGCAATCTTCACAATGCCGTGCAGAATCGCGCTGTTGTAATCGTCCACCGCCGCATAGTAATCCTTATCCAGCATACGATTGTCAATCAGCTCTCTGATACTCTCCTGCGCCAGATAGGGGTTAATCGCCGAAGCGCCGAAGCCGAGCAGCGTCGCAAAATGGTGCACCTCCCTTGGCTCCGCGGATTCTAAGATAATATCAACGCTGGTTCTCTTCTTCGTGCTCACCAGATGCTGCTGCAAAGCGGACACCGCGAGTAACGACGGAATCGCCACCCGGTTCTCGTCCACGCCACGGTCGGAAAGAATAATGATATTCACGCCGTCGCGATACGCCCTGTCCACCTCCACAAACAGCCTGTCGATTGCCTTTTCCAGTCTCGTATTTTTATAGTAGGTAATCGGAATCACTTCTACTTTAAAACCTTCCGCCTTCATGGTCTTGATTTTCAGAAGGTCAGTGCTTGTCAAAATCGGGTTATGTACCCGCAGCATATTGCAGTTTTCCGGCATCTCCTCCAGGAGATTGCCATCCTGCCCCAGATAGACCGTGGTGGAAGTCACCACTTCCTCGCGGATCGCGTCAATGGGCGGGTTCGTCACCTGCGCGAAAAGCTGCTTGAAGTAGTGGAACAGCGGGTGGTGTGCTCTCGAAAGCACCGGAATCGGCGTGTCCACGCCCATCGCCGCAATCGCCTCCGCGCCGTTTTTCGCCATCGGCAGAATGCTTGTTTTCAAATCTTCATACGTGTAGCCGAACGCTTTCTGCATCCGCTGCCTCTCCTCGTCGGTAAACTCCGGCACGCGCTGGTTGGGGATTTTCAACTCCTTTAACGTCACCAGCTTACTGTCCAGCCACTCGCCGTAGGGCTGCGCGGACGCGTATTTCTCTTTCAGCTCGTCGTCGTCGATGACTCTTCCCTGCACCGTGTCCACCAGCAGCATCTTGCCGGGGTGAAGTCTCTCCTTCATCACAATCTTAGACGGCTCGATATCCAACACGCCCACCTCCGAGGAGAGAATCAGCGTGTCGTCGTCCGTAATCATGTAGCGGGAAGGACGTAGACCGTTTCGGTCAAGCACCGCCCCCATGATATCCCCGTCACAGAAAAGAATCGACGCCGGACCGTCCCACGGCTCCATCATGGTTGCATAATATTGGTAGAAATCCTTTTTCTTCTGAGACATGGTCTTGTTGTTTTCCCAAGGCTCCGGGATCGTAATCATGACTGCCAGCGGCAGCGGCATCCCGCTCATCACCAGAAACTCCAACGTATTGTCAAGCATGGCGGAATCTGAACCGGAAGCATTGATGGCAGGCAGAATCTTGTGCATCTGTCCCTGCAAATGCTCGGATTCCATATTCTCCTCCCGCGCCTGCATCTTGTCTGCATTGCCGCGGATTGTATTGATTTCTCCGTTGTGGACAATGAAGCGGTTCGGGTGCGCCCGCTCCCAGCTCGGGTTCGTGTTCGTGGAAAAACGGGAGTGCACCACGGCGATCGCCGACTCATAATCCTTATCCTGCAGGTCGGCAAAAAAGGTGCGCAACTGCCCCACTAAAAACATGCCCTTATACACAATCGTGCGGCTGGACAGACTGACCACATAAGTCACATCCGTGGACTGCTCGAAGGTACGCCGCAGTATGTACAGTTTCCTGTCAAAATCAAGCCCCTTCTCCACATTGGCCGGTTTCTTGATGAAAGCCTGCATAATGCAGGGCATACACTCCACCGCCTTATGCCCCAGCACCGATGGTACTGTAGGCACATCGCGCCAGCCTAAAAACGCCAGCCCCTCCTTCTGGGCAATGATTTCAAACATCTTCTTCGCCTGGTTGCGCTGCAGTTCATCCTGTGGGAAGAAGAACGTGCCCACGCCGTACTCCCGTTCCCCGCCAATGGCAAAGCCCAGATCCTTCGTCACTTTCAACATGAATTTATGCGGCATCTGCGTGAGAATCCCCACGCCGTCTCCCGTCTCGCCCTCCGCGTCCTTACCGGCTCTGTGCTCCAGATTCTCCACAATCTTAAGCGCATTCTCCACGATGGCACGACTCTTCTTGCCCTTGATGTTCACGCAGGCGCCGATACCACAGTTGTCGTGTTCAAATTCCGCCCGGTAGAGCGGGGATTTCGGGATGGTTGTCTTTACATCAAACATAAGCTTTTCTCCTGACTTTCTTTTGATGGTTTATACCTTATAAAATAGGAAAAGAACGCAAAAAAAGCATCTAGCGCTCCTTTGCGTTCTACATGTATACAATAATACACCCGCATGTGGAATTTGTAAATAAAGACTTTTTTTCAAATTGTCAGATTATTTGAAATTTTCGGATTTCTCCTGCTATTGTCAGTTTTTTCTTGTGGGTTCTCGTTTCTTTTATGTTCCGACATGTCTTCAACGATAAATCGGTCTCCGTATCAAAATCTCAAACAGAATAACCGCCATGACCGCCGTCAGCAGATCGGAGACCGCCTGTGCCATCAGGACTCCCTGGTAGGCGAACGCTTTGGAGGCGATGAAGAGAACGGCTGCAAAAAGCACCCCCTGTCTGCTGACCGACAGAAGAAAAGCGCCCACCGCTTTTCCTGCCGACTGGAAAGTACAGGTCGTCACAAGCACAACCGCCGTAAACACCATTCCCATCTGCTGCATACGGAGCATGGGGACACCGACCTCTATGATAGCCGCATCCTGCATAAACATCCCGATCATGGCGGGTGCCGCAAGGGAGAGCGCTCCCGCGAGCACCGCCGCCGTGCAGCATTCAAAGCTGTATGAAAACCGCAGAATTTCCTTGAGACGCGCATGGTTTTTCGCGCCATAGTTATACCCGACCAGCGGCTGCGCGCCAAAGGCAAAGCCCACCAGAACCAGAACGGCAATCAGATTCACCTTCATCACAATTCCCATTGCCGCAACCTTATCATTGCCGTATGGCAAAAGCGACCGGTTCGTCAGCGCAATGCCAATGCTCTGCATCAAGTTCGTAATCGACGCCGGAATCCCGATTGCCAGTATCTGCCCAACCTCCACGATATGAATATGGAATCCCGCCGGGTTGATGGAAAGCCGTCTGCTTCTTTTTAACAGAAACCAGACATAAAAGATATCCGCGAAAATATTTCCGATCACAGTCGCAATTGCCGCGCCTGCCGCACCGAGCCCTAACACGGAAATAAAGACAGGGTCCAGAATCATATTGACGACTGCGCCCAATATACTGCCCGTCATGGACGCCGTCGCAAACCCTTCCGTCCGCAGCAAATTGGACGGCGTGAAGGACAAAATAATAAACGGCGCGCCGAGCACGATATAGGTATAATAGCCGGAAGCATGGGTAAACGTCTCTGCGTCAGCGCCCAGCACATAAAGAATCGGTTCGCGGAGCATCATCATCACCGCCGTCACCAAAATCCCGCACACAATCGCCGCATAAAAACAAAAAACGCTTAAGCGTTTCCCGTCCTCATCCTTCTTCTCGCCGAACAGCCGGGAGATAAGGGAACTGCCTCCCAGTCCGAAAATATCGCCGAGCGCAATCATCAAGGTAAAGACCGGCGCGCTCAAGGAGACCCCTGCCACCAGATTCGTGTTGCCTGTCTGGGCGATAAAATAAGTATCTACCATATTATAGACCAATGAAACCACCATGCTGAGCACAACAGGCAGGGCGAATTTAAAATAGGCTTTCGGCACCGGGGTTTTCTCAAATAATTCGTTTTCCATCTTTCCGTCCTCCTGCCCTCGGGGTTTCTACATTGTTTCGCAAAACGCCATGATCTCGTCCATACGCGGCGCAACATCTTCCTTATATTCCACAGAACATAAACCCAGACTGCCGCAGCACGCAATTTCCAGATGCCCGTAAAAATGTTCTATGCTCTGTATGATTCTCTCACATTCCTTCATCCCCGGTCCCGTCCGCAGGGCGATGACATATCCTCTTTTTCCGCCGCTGACCGCCGCATGGGGCTCGTGTGTGTTGCACCACGGCGTGCACCTGTCGATAAACGCCTTAAACTGTCCGGGAACATCCGCCCAATAGGACGGGGAGACCGACACGATAAGATCCGCCCGCTCAAATTCACTGACAATCAGCGGAATGTCATCGTTCTGGACACATGCCGCCGTGTTATGGCACGTCCTGCATCCTTTACAAAATCCGAAATTATAATCGTCTATGCAGATGCACTTTGTCCCGTATTTCTCTGTAAGCTTTTGCGCGACAATTTTTACTATCTCAGCCGTGGCGCCTGTCCGCACGGGACTGCAATTAATGATGAGTGCGTTCATAAGAGGTTCCTCCGCTAAATCCGAAAATATCACTGAATTGTCTTCGCCATACACAAAGACTCCGGCATATCCGCATACGGTCCGTAGTTGGGAATGACTGCAAAACCCAGCTTTTTATAGACCGCGCAGGACTCCGCCAGCAGCTCGCCCGTCTCCAGGATCATCCGCCGATAACCCAACTCCGCCGCCCATTCGATCAGCAGGGAAACGAGCCTGCTCCCGATCCCCTGCCCCTGATATTCGTTATGTACAAACACCCTCTTTAACTCGATATTCTCATCGTCGTATCTTCTGATGGCGCCGCCGCCAACCGCCCTGCCATGATCATAGACAACGATCGCTTCCCGTATCTCGTCAAGCTGGTTAAACTTCTGATACTTTTCTCTCTTGATCTGCCTCCCGACACGCCTGTCCAAATCCATGTCGAGGAGTCGGCAATTTTCGATGAAATCTTCGTTTTTACCGTCTGTTCTCACATAGTCCATAGCCATAAGGTTCCTCCTTCATTTCCTGTCCCGATGTCACTGCCTCATACTTCGGTCTCACGAGGATTTCGGTTTTTCGTATCTCAGCCGATTCATGACCCGGAACATTTTCCCCATATCCACCGGCTTCGCCAGATGCTCATTCATCCCGGCGTCCTTTGCCATCGCCACATCCTCGTCAAACGCGTTGGCTGACAGCGCAATGATGGGAACGGTTTTTGCGTCCGCCCGGTCCATGGCGCGAATTACACGCGCCGCCTCATATCCACTCATAACCGGCATCATCAGATCCATAAGCACACAGTCAAATGTTTCCGGCGCAGATGCCGCAAACGCATCCACTGCCTCTTTTCCGTCATTTGCGGTCACGACCTTCGCACCCGCGTCCTTGAGCATGAACTCAATGATTTCACAGTTTATCTCGTTATCTTCCACCAGAAGAACGCGCATCCCGTCAATGGTACCCGTTTCATTCTGCCCTTCATCCACAGCCTGCGCATCACGCACCCCGTCGATCTGCATGGGCAGGGTGATACGAAACATACTGCCACTTCCAATCTGACTTTCTACCTCAATATGCCCCTTCATCTGGTCTACCAGCTGTTTCACAATGGACATGCCGAGACCCACGCCATTATAATGGGTTCTGGCACTTTTATGCTCCTGCGTAAAGGGCTCGAAAATATGCTTTTTGAACTCCTCCCCAATACCGATTCCGGTATCTTCGACCACAAACTGATATTCCGCGGTGTCACCCCGGCAGGACATCTCCTTTGCCTGCACAAAGACGGCGCCCTGTGGGTGGTTATATTTTATGGCGTTATCAATGATATTCATCAGAATCTGCTGCAGATACAGCGGATTTCCAATCACTCTACCATGCTGTATATCGATTTCTTCCAATGTCAGCCGTATGCCCCGCTCCTTTGCCCTCTCGTCCAGAAGCGCGATACTGTTTTCCAATATATCCCGGAGTGCAAACGATTCCTCCGCTTCCGTCGTTCTTCCGCTATCCATCTTGCTGATCTGAAGCACATCGTTGACCAGAGAGAGCAGATGCTCCGTTGACACGCGTATCTTGTTCCGGCAGTCTCTCTGCCGCTCCGGATCGTCCTGACTTTTCTCTATGATGGACAGCATCCCCAGTATGCCGTTGATGGGTGTGCGCAGGTCGTGTGACATATGGGAAAGGAATTCGCTCTTTGCCGAATTGGCGCGTCTGACCTTCTCCAGAAGTTCCATGATCGCCTGCTCCTGTTTTCCCTTCGCCACCATTGTCTCTGTGATATCCTGATGATATCCGTTCAGACAGATGCCTGGTTTTTTGAATGTCTTGTCGGGCACACCGCCGCAGCGGACATAAATTCTCCCAAGCTCAGGATGCTTCCACGGGTA
Organism: bacterium 1xD42-87; assembly: GCA_003611805.1. Taxonomy (GTDB): domain Bacteria; phylum Bacillota; class Clostridia; order Lachnospirales; family Lachnospiraceae; genus UBA3282. The sequence goes on from RAYM01000018.1 coordinate 82,911, forward strand.
AATCACTTCGGAGCGTCCGGTTTCCACGATCTCCCGCACGGCTTCCTGCACCATCTCCACATATTCCGGCTCAATGTTTTCAAACCAATGTCGGTAGCACTCCTCCGGCTCGATCTCATCCGACACGCCAAGCAGCATCCGCATGACCCGGTTGGTATACATCCTCGGCTGGCATCCCTCCTCCAGCTCGATCGTCCAGATGCCGGTTCTTGCACCTTCGAGAATATCCTCCAGATTCTGCCTCGCCTCCAGCTTGTACTTCTCTTCCTGCTCCACCACCGCGTTCACATCCCGCAGGGCAAAAATCGCGCTGTTTTCTTCCTCCTCTTTCTCCGTGGCAGAAAAATGAATCTCCATATGTTTCAATCCATAAACGTTGTCATTGACCTGATAACGCACATAGAACTTCTTCTTTGTCCGAAGCTGCGAAAGCACATACTCCTTTTTTGTCACGGCGGTAAGCTTTTTCTGGTCTCTGGGTGCGACACACCGGGAAATATACTGTCCGACAGCCGCCTGATATCCGTCCGCAAAACCGGCGCCCCAATCCATATCCATCTTTTCGCTGTTCCTGTATGCCTCACATTCACCCGTATCAAAATTTACCTGATAAATGCCCAGATAATCCACGCTGAGCGCCTGCAGGACATTGTAACTGCGCTTCTGGAGTTCCCGGAACAGATTGCGCTGTTTCAGACATGATACAATGAAGTATGCCGCGGTCTGGAGCATATTCGACGCGTATTCCAGCGACTTCGCCGGCGGATTGTCCACCCCGTAAAAGCCGATGATCTTTTCCCCGTTGTAAAGGGGAACCACCACAAGAGAACGGATGCTCTGCCGCTTCAGATTCTCATACTGCAAAGGATCCGTCTCCCGTATGTCTTCCAGATTCTCTATAACGATATGTCTGCCAATGCTGAAATTCCGATACCAGCTCGCGCACACCTCCTGGGGCAAATTCTGTAGGTGCTCCTTTTCCGGCTCCACCCCGTCCGCCACCCACTCGTAAGTGTTGTCGTCACAGCCGGACGCATTCTGCTCAAATATGTAAGTGCGTTCCCCGTCCAGCGCCATCCCCAGATGTTGTAACAGCACATCAAGAGACTGATCCGGCGTCTCCGCCAGCAGGGCGGCGCGAAGCCCCTCATTGATGACATTCTCCAGATTCTGAACGCTCTGCACTCCACTCTGCTGTCCCAAACAGTCCATTGTTTTCCTCCTTCACCGATTCAAATCGTTTTCTGAAAGCCGTTTGTCCCCTTTGCTTTATCTGTTCACGTATTTCTCTTGTAACCACTATTATATCCGCAAACCAATATATTCTCAATGAAAATCCTAAATCTACTGATCCGAAACACCGTATTGGTGTCCCGGATGATGGAGCAGACGTCCTTATGCCTTTCTTTTTCTGTACTCGCCGGGCGTCACCTGAAACACTTCCTTGAATTTCCGGCAAAAATAACCGACATTTTCAAACCCGGTGTCGCGGGCAATGGCGGCGACGCTGTCCTGCGTCGTCACGAGCAGTTTTGCTGCCCGTTTCAGCCTGTAATGCACCAGATAGCTGATAGGCGAGGTGTGAATATTTTTGTGAAAAATACCAAGTACACTGCTTTTACTGAGAGCCACCGTTTCCGCGATATCGTCAAGCGATATCTGGTTCGGATAATTTTTGTGAATGTACTGCAGCATAATCTGGATCTGTGCCTGCGTCCGCGCCGATGCCTGTGGTGCGGAGGTCTTTTCTGTGATATCCATATTCTCATACAGCAGCCGCCACAGTTTTAAAAGCAGCTCCTCCGTCTTTATTTCGCATCCGTTTTCCTTTTCCTGCACGGCAAATATATCCGCCAGCGTGCAAAGAATCTCTGCCTGTGCGGGATCCCCGGCGGAAAAGATCTGACACTCTGCCGCCGAGTCAAGAACCGGCTGTACATACTTCCTATAAATCAGACTGTCTTCCGAGGCAAGCAGGGACGGGGAAAATACCATATTGGGAATAATGACGCTCCCTGCCGCCTCAAACCTGTGAATCACCTGCGAATTGATAAAAATACCCGTTCCGGCTCCCAGGACATATCTTTCGCTCCCGATCAGGAAATCCGCCGTCCCCTCTTTGATCAAGACAAATTCCACTTCCGAATGCCAGTGCCAGTCTATACAGTGAAAATCGAACTGCCAGATATCCTCCAGATAATATCGGAACGGATACTCCTCGCTTCCGTGGGGAATGGTCTCCCGCAGCGATTCATCGGTTACGATCCTGCTGTACCCCTCATTTGTTTTCATATCATGCCGCTCCTTTGTTCCCGCGGGCAGCGTGCCACGTGACTTTCTTACGCAGGAATCCCTGACTGTACCGCAGACCTTACTGTGAAACCGAAGGTTAAACTGTAATATTGTGTAATAATATTGGGATATATTGCATTGATGTCTGCATCTGACTACTATATAATACAATTCGTTGCAGAAGTCAATCCCTTCTGTGCGAAACCGATGAAATGAAATAACAGTTCAGCCTTCGGCTTCTCTGTTACGGACTTGCAGTTACGAAAGGAGTACATGCGCTATGTCAAAAAATTATAAGAAAACGCTGATTGCCTGCTACCTTGGCTTCATCACGCAGGCGATCTGCGCAAATTTCGCGCCGCTGCTGTTTTTAACGTTTCACAATAAATATGAGATACCGCTCGGGCAGATCGCGCTGATTTCCACCGTCTTTTTTCTGACCCAGCTGATCGTGGATGTCCTCTGTTCCTATTTTGCAGACAAGATCGGATACCGCAAGTGCGTTATTGCCTCGGAATTGTGCGCGGCGGCTGGTCTGGTCGGACTCGCCTTTCTGCCGGACCTCTTTTCCAATCCACTCTCCGGCATTATCGCAAGCGTCATTGTCTATGCCATCGGGAGCGGGCTGATCGAGGTACTGTGCAGCCCGATTGTGGAGGCATGCCCCTTTGACAACAAGGAAGCCGTGATGAGTCTGCTTCACTCATTTTACTGCTGGGGCTCTGTGGGCGTCATCCTTCTGTCCACCATCTTTTTCGCGGTATTTGGTATTGACAGTTGGAAATGGCTTGCCTGCATCTGGGCTGTCATTCCTCTGTACAATATTTACAACTTCGCCACCTGCCCCATTGAACATACGACCGAAGACGGAGGCGGCATGGGCACAGGACGTCTGCTCCGGGTTCCGCTGTTCTGGATATCCATTGTTCTCATGGTCTGCGCGGGCGCTTCCGAGCTTTCCATGGCACAGTGGGCTTCCGCCTACACGGAATCGGCGCTCGGCTTTTCAAAGGCGATGGGCGATCTTGCCGGTCCGTGCATGTTTGCGATAACCATGGGCATCAGCCGTGTCATCTTCGGAAAATACGGCGACAGGCTGGAGCTGACGCGGTTTATGCTCGGCTCGGGCGTCCTTTGCCTGAGCTGTTACATAGCGGCATCCATCTCAGACAACCCGGTTATCGGGCTGGTCGGCTGTATTTTGTGCGGTTTTTCCGTGGGCATCATGTGGCCCGGCACGATCAGTATCTGCTCCGGGCGGCTGCCAAAGGGCGGAACCGCCATGTTCGCCCTGCTCGCCATGGCGGGGGATCTGGGCGGCGCGTTCGGTCCCAGTCTGGTGGGAAATATCACCCAGAATGCGGGCAATGACCTGAGAAAAGGGATGCTTGTGGGATGCGTTTTCCCGCTGATACTGATCCTTTCCCTAATTTTACTGAAAGGTATGAGAAAACCGAAAAGTACCTAAAGTAAATGGGATGGCAGAAAGAGCTTCCAGTGTCTGCTGCTATCCCGAAAATACCTCCTGCCTGACCATTTTCAGCTCCGCCACCGCCCCGTAATGAAGCACCGTAAACGCAGCGGGAGCAATTTCAGAAAGCAGCCTGATATGCCGCTGCGGTGTACAGCCAGCACGCACCCCACCGAAACTGCCAGCAAAACAGCACACCCCGCCGGTGTAAGCAAAATCTCCTGCACTCCCTCCATCCGCGCCGTCGTATACACCGCCAGATTCGCCGCCGCATGAAAAAGAAAGGGCGTCCCGAATTTCCCGCTTCTCTCATAAAGATACGCCATCAGCATTCCCAGACACGCGCCGTACACGCCCTGCACCAGATTGCCGTGAAATGCACCGAAGAGAAGCCCGGAAGCGACAATCCCGATCGCCGGGTTGTATAGACGGCGCAGGCGGTTGTAAATCACACCGCGAAAAACGACCTCCTCCGCCAGCGGGGAGATCAGCCCATAGAGAATAAAACCCACAGCAAAAGCCACGCCGTACTGCCTATCCGCCACCTTCTGGTAGGTCTGGGAACTGTCCGCAAACCCTGTCAGTGTCAGAAGCGCGTTGAATCCCAGCGAAGCGCTGAAAGCAAGAACCACGGTGAGAGCAGTCATGCCCTTTTGTCTCCGCGCCGTTATGCCGACCCAATCAGTCAACCCCGAGGCAGAACCAGCCACACGGTCTTCCCGCCCTGCTGCCCCGGTCATCGCAGATGAAGTCCCCTCTCCACCCTCTTTCAGCGCCACAAACCACCCTGTTTCCCCGCGCCCCCGCAGTTCCTCCTTTAACATCGGCACGACAGGCAAAATACCCGCCAGCATGCACAGTCCCCCCATCACACCTGTGACAGTGGCGGCATGTGCCGTCAAAAACTGCCCGTACGCCCCGCCGAAACGCTCCACCGTCGCCTGATACACAAAAGCCAGAATCAGATATGCCGCATTGTAAGTCAGATAATAGAGCAGATAGGGAAATAACACTTCCCACGCCTTTTGAAGAGAAGTCTTCCCTTTCATTTCAAAGCCTCCCCAAGCGCTTCCACTGTTTCAACAGTCACATCCGCCCCCGCGAGGGAAAGTTCCCCCGGCGCCGCATATCCGTAATTCACGCCGACAGAGGCAATATGAAACGCCTTCGCACCCTCGACGTCGAACCGCCGGTCTCCCACCATGACAACTATGTCATATTTCTCCCCGGACTCCCTGTCTTTTACCTCCATAATCTCCCGAAACAGTTCTTCCGGCAGAAGACGGCGCAGCGCCTCCTCCACCACTTCCTCCTTCTTTCCCCGGGTGCCGTCAAGCTCGCTGCCAACCACCACATCAAAATATCCAGCCAGTCCGAAATGGGACAGAATCCGCTCCACAAAAACCCCCGGCTTGCTGGAAGCCACCGCCAGCTTTTTCCCCGCCGTCTTCAACGCCGCTAAAAGCCGCTCCATTCCCGGATAAACCTCATTTTCAAACAGTCCGGTCACACTGAACCTCTCCCTGTAATACACGGTCGCCTGCCGCCCCTGTTCCTCGTCAAACCCGTAAAACTCGCGGAAACTGTCCATAAGCGGCGGTCCGATAAACGGTTCCAGCTTATCGAGATCCGGCTCCTCGATCCCCATTTTATGTAAAGCATACTGTACACAGGTCGTAATACCGAGTTTTGGGTCAGTCAGCGTACCGTCCAGGTCAAATAAAATATATTGATATTTGTTGTCCATCATCTTCTCCTTCTTCCTTCACAGTCCCAGTAAAGTATCTCATGGCATACACTGACATAGACAGCGTTCGGCATAAGCGACAGATCGGGCAGCGCCCCGTCCGTACAGGCGAATGCCGCCATGATGAGGTACTTTTTGCTGCCGCCGTCAAAGACAAACTGATAATAACACATATCACATAAATCTGTCACCCGGTATCTGGCAAAGGAAAGATCGGATACCCGGTCGCCACAGACTTTTCCGGCACACATTTCCGCCTCGCGCTTAAAATCCTCCCAATGACTATACGGGTCATCTTCTCCCAGATCATTCCGCGCAGTCACCGTCTGGAACATCTGGTAACACGCCCCGTTTTCCTTCCAGCCACAGCCGCCGGTACTCCGCGCCGCTCCCATAGTATTCGCACGCAATGTCCCAGAGGGTATCTCCCTCCTGTACAGTATAGCTTTCCGCATCCGAATTGACAAATTCCAGATAGTGCCCCCTTCCCCGTCCTGCCGGTTTTGTTGACCGAAGAAGATAATCTTCATCCACACCGTAATAATAGGCGTGGGCATGTATGGGACATACGAAAATGCCACAAAGGAATACGGAAAGACAGCTCAGAACACAGACAAATTTCCTATGCACCAGGCGCTTCTTTGTTGTTTGCATATACTTTATCATCTCCTATCTCCCGTATCCCTCCACAGTCAAACCTCATCGATACCCGGAGGAATAAAAACCCCTTGACATTTCACCCGCGAAATCCTATAGTTAGAAAAGCGGAATAATCCGCCGCGGTCAAAGCCGCATAACTGAATAACTTGCTAGGGGAGCTTTTGCTGAGATTGAGCCCATATACACAGATTCATCAGGACTCTAACCCTCATTACCTGATGCGGTTAGCACCGCCGTAGGGAAGCACACGTAACTACTGCCTGTCACAGCATCTTTCGTGCCTTGCCGTATTTACTGTTCCCCTCCTTGTTTATTCTAAAGACAAAGGAGGATTTTTTATGTTCTACACTATTGTTGACGGAACTTATGTTCCCACCACTCTGGGCAACGCGCTGTTAGTCGTACTTCTGGCGGCACTGCTTGCCGTCGCCGTCGTCTTCGCGAGGCGGTATGCGACCGAACAAAGCCAGAAAGCCGGAGAAACCGCCAACAAGGGCGGAAAACTGACAGTCAAACAACTCGTCTTCTGCGCCATGTCGATTGCTCTTGGCACCATACTCTCGGAAATCAAAATCATCGACTTCCCCTGGGGCGGCTCGGCGACGCTGCTGTCCATGCTCATCATCTGTCTCCCTGGCTATCTCTTCGGGCTGGGCGCAGGTCTGGTGACCGGCGTTGCTTACGGCATCCTGCAGCTCTTAGTCGACCCTTATGTGCTCTTCCCCATGCAGCTTGTGCTGGATTATCTGCTGGCTTTTGGTTCTTTGGGTCTGTCCGGCATTTTTGCCAGCTCCAAAAACGGTCTGGTCAAAGGATATCTGACCGGCATTCTCGGCCGCTATGTATTCACGGTGCTCTCCGGCTGGATCTTTTTCGGGGAATACGCGTGGGAGGGCTGGCCGGTGCTGCCCTACTCCCTTGTGTACAACGGCATCTACATATTTGCCGAGGCGGCGGTCACACTGGTCGTTCTCGCCATTCCTGCCGTGAAAAACGGCATCGGCGCCGTCAAAAAGATGGCTCTGTCATAAACATAAATATATTTTCGGTCTTTTTGTACAAGCTAACCCCCACCAGTCAGACCGGTGGGGGTTCCTATTTTCCATATATTCCAGTTCCCATAATCCAATCAGCCCGGAAAAGTTTCCCTTTCCGCCGCGCGGCGAGATCACTCCATTCGCAAAAATCTCCCTACGCCGTCATAAACATTTCATATGCGCTGATCGCCTGCTGCATACGGAAATTGCTGATATCGTTTCCCGCACTGTTTGCGTCAGACGCTGCCACCTGTACAGTCTGCGCACTGTCCGCCGCCTCTTTCTCCGGCTGTACAGCTCCCGCCGCGTTTTCCCGGTCAAACTTCACCGCCGCATTCTGTGTCCCGTTCGTCTGCACCGCCTCTGCCCCGGCTTGCTCCTGCGCCGGCTTCATAACCCTTGCCGCATTGCTTCTGCCGCGCCGCATCTGCATTTCCAACATGCCTTTAAAGTCAAGCGTCTGTCCCATCTTTAAGGGATTTTCGTTCTCCGCCTGCACAAGACCACTGAAATCTGTCTTTTCGTCGAGTACGTTATCCGAAATTCTGGACAGCCTGTTCATGCTTGCCGGGCTTATCGCATTTATATGATATACATAAGGTTGAAAACTGACTGCTCCGATCATCATAGCCGATTCCCTCTCTGCTGCTGTTTACATGAAATTTTTCACTGCCGAAACTGATCCGACTTCCTATCAACTATCATAGAACTTCCTGCCGAAATATACAAGACTAAATTTTTCACTCCACATAATTCCCACAGGCCGGCAGTCAGCGGCGGCGCCAGACGGCTATATCAAATTTGACGCCGGTTATCATCTGTCGCGATCCACGATCTCTATGCCCACCGCCCCATCTCCTGCTTCATCATCTTTACATTCCTGTAAATTCTCGAAACAATCCAGACATTCAAAAGCCCGTCAAAGATGAGGAAGAAACCTTCACATTCGTCTTAATCTTTTTCAGTAAACCTTCCATCGCAAAGCCCCCTTCTCTTCCCTCTCCAAAACTGCATCAGGCGGTAAATACCAAAACCGAGGGATGCACCGACACAGTTCAATAAAAGATCATCCACATCAAAAGCGCCAAAGGCGCTGAAAAGCTGAAACATTTCGATTCCCAGCACGAACACAAAGGCGTTTAAGAGCATCACAAGAAACCGCTCCCCATCCTTCGCAACGTGGGGAAAGAGAAATCCAAACGGCACAAACACCAGCACATTGCCCGCGAGATTCTCCACACTGTTCAATTTATACGAATAATCTATATACATTTTTATTGTTTTAAAAGGCTTGAAATTCGCCGTGCCCAACCCCTCAAATATGACGCCCCTGCGCCACGAAGCCGCAATTTTCAGAAGCTCCTCATAGGGATATTTGAAGATGATGACCTTTATGACAACCAAAATGTAGATAGCAAAAAAGAGTTTCCACCAGTTTCTTTTTTGCACGCGCGTTCTCCCCGCTGTCTACTCATGATTTCGATTTTTTCTTATCTATAATCTTCCTGATAATCAACGGCTCTTCCAATTTAATCTGAGAAGCTTCATGCAGCTGCTCCCTTACCGCTTTCTCCTGCTCTGTCTCCTGTCTGTAGATATCTTTCGTCTCTCTCTCGTACTCCTCCACAACCGCCATATCATCCGGGCGGATCTTTCTAAAGTGGTTAAAGCCCGCCGTCAGAATGCGCAGACTCTGTCTTGTCGTATCAAACGCGCCCTCCTCGTAAAGGTTCACGAGGATAATACCGATCGGCACGGCGAGAATCATTCCAAGCACGCCTGCCATACGGTAGCCGATATAGAGCAGAAACAACGTCGGTATGGCGTCCATTCCCATGGAATCTCCCACGATTTTCGGCTGAATCACCTGACGCACAAGCTGCCCAAACAGCCAGATGGCAACCAATCCAAACATCATCCTGTAATTTTCCGAGAGCAGTTCAATAATCGCCCATGGCACCATCACTGTACCCGTTCCGAATACCGGCAGAAAATCCAGAATCGCAATGCCGAATGCAACCAGAAAGGCGTAATCCACGCCGAGAATTATCAGCCCGATCACGAGCAGAAGATAGATCCAGCACTCGATTTTAAACTGCGCCCTGAAATACCCACCGACCGCGTTCCGAAAACTCCTGCGGATCAGATCGAAATGATACCGCACCGAAGCCGGAATCACTTTCTCCGCCGCTGCTGCCATATATCCTTTATCCGCTACAAAAAAGTAAGCCGAAAGCAGACACATCACCACACCCAGAAAAATATCGGGGATCTGTTTCGCCACGTTTCCCACCGCCTTGAAAGAAGGCAGCTCGATTTTGCCCATCATATTACTCATATAATCCCCCATTTCCAGGATTATATTATCAATCGTAGCCTGCATATCCGCCGGCATCCTGTCATAGACACCCTGCAGATTTGCCCCCACCTTGTTGAGCTCCGCCAGAATGGTATTCCAGATATCGGGCAGCTCATTGATAAAATTAACGCCTTCCCTGACCAGCTTGGCAATCAGCATATAAACCAGCAGAACCACCGCTGCCAGCACCGCGACGATCACCACCGCCGACATTGCCTTTCTCTTCACTTTCAGTTTCTCTTCAAAAAAGCGCACCACGGGAGACGCAATCAGCGAAATGAGCCAGCCCAGAATGAACGGCATAAAAAACCAAATCAGTCTTGGGAGAAGAAAAATGCATAAAAGCACTGCCGCAAGTGCGGTAAACAGATTCAGCGTTACTTTGAAATATATCTTTAAAGCTCTTCTCATAAGCTCTCCTCCGAATCGTAATTTTCACACGCGCCCCGCTGTCCGCGATCCCGTGTCCCTTACAATTCTGTATTTTCTGCCATTTTATCCAGCAACTCGTATATCTCTTCCCTTCCCTGTTTATTCAGCGAAGAATAAGGTATGACAACTGTGTCATCTGCTACGTCAAGTGTGTCACAAATCAGTTTCAACTGTTTTGCCACCTGACTTCTCTTGATTTTATCCAGTTTTGTGGCGATAATAACCGGCTGGTACCCCCGGTCCAGAATCCAGTCGTACATAATCCGATCATTCTCCGAGGGCGCATGCCTGATATCCACCAGGAGAAACACGGCGCGGATCTGTTTTGACTGGTGCAGATAATCCTCGATCATCTTACCCCACGTCGCCTTTACCTTCTCGTTAGCGGTAGCGTAGCCGTAACCGGGTAAATCCACGAAATACATCTCATTGTTGATATTATAGTAATTGATGGTCTGCGTCTTGCCCGGCGAGGAGCTTGTGCGTGCCAGCGACTTGCGGTTCATCAGACCGTTGATCAGCGAGGACTTCCCCACATTACTCTTTCCCGCAAAGGCAAACTCCGGCAAAGTATTCTCGGGAAGTTTGCTGGTGACACCGCACACCGTCTCCAAATTTACATTTCTTATAACCATTTGTCCTTTTCTCCTCCGACCGGACGCCATCTCATGTCATACGTTCCGGCGTCATACGGCATTTCACTCATTTCGCAGATTCCTGCTTCTGCTTCAGCAGGGCAAGATCCGCCACCTCTTCCATCGTCCCCACAAAGAGAATCTCCAGACCCTCCTTGATCTCTTCCGAAATCTCCTCAATATCCTTCTCGTTCTCCTTCGGCACAAGGACCGTTTTTACTTCCGCCATCTTAGCCGCCAGTATCTTTTCCTTCAGTCCACCGATGGGAAGAACCCTGCCCCGCAAAGTGACTTCTCCGGTCATTGCCAGATCTGCCCGCACAGGCGTATGCGTCACCGCCGACAAAAGAGCCGTCGCCATGGTAATGCCCGCGGAAGGACCGTCCTTCGGCACGGCGCCCTCCGGTATATGGATATGAAAATCTTTCTTTTTATAGAAGTTCTCCGCGACTTTATATTTCCCGCTGACAGAACGCACATAGCTTAACGCTGTCCGGGCGGACTCCTTCATCACGTCTCCCATCTGACCAGTTAAGTCAATTTTCCCTTCCCCTGGCATCACATTGACTTCGATCTGGAGTGTGTCTCCGCCAACACTGGTCCATGCAAGCCCTCTGACAATACCGACCTCCGGCTTTTCATTGATCTTATCCTGCCTGTACTTCGGTTTCCCGAGATAATGCTCCAGCTTATCCGGCGTTATATTTACCTCTTCGGTCAATTTCTGTTTCCGGCGGTCGAAGATCGCCCTCGCCTCCTTCCGGCATACCGCGCCGATCTGACGTTCCAGACTTCTGACGCCCGCCTCTCTCGTGTAGAAGCGCACGATATCGCGGACCGCCTCGTCGGAAAAAGCAATCTCACCCTCTCTGATCCCATTTTTCTGAAACGCCTTCGCCACCAGATGTTCTCTGGCAATATGGAATTTCTCGTTGGCGGTGTAACTGTTCACCTCTATGATTTCCATGCGGTCAAGCAGCGGGCGCGGTATCCCGTCGCGGCTGTTTGCGGTTGCGATGAAAAACACCTCCGACAGATCAATGGGTATCTCCACATAATGATCCCGGAACGCATGGTTTTGCTCCCCGTCGAGCACCTCCAGCAGCGCGGACGCGGGATCTCCCTTGTAATCGCTGCCGAGTTTATCAATCTCATCCAAAAGCATCAGCGGATTTTTGACGCCTGCCTGCTTAACCGCCGCCACAACGCGCCCCGGCATGGCACCCACATAAGTTTTGCGGTGCCCCCTGATCTCCGCCTCATCGCGCACGCCGCCGAGACAAATCCGCACATATTTCCTCTTAAGCGCCTCCGCCACACTCTTCGCCACAGAAGTTTTTCCCGTGCCGGGAGGTCCCACCAGACAGATGATCTGACTGCCCGCCTTGCCGGTCAGCATCCTGACTGCAAGAAATTCCAGCATCCGTTCCTTCACCTTTTCCAGACCGTAATGCTGCTCGTTTAAAATCTTTTCCGCCCCTTCCAAATCTCTGCTGTCTCTGGACGCCTTGTCCCATGGAAGCTCCAGAAGCGTCTCGATATAAGCGCGTTCCACCGCGCTCTCCGAACCGCTGCCAGCCACATTTTTATACCGCTTAATCTCCTTACGGATTTTTTCTTTGACCTCCGGCGTCGCTTTCAGCTTCTCCGCCTCCGCCAGAAACTGCTCCACGTCGGAGTCGGTGTTGTTTTCTCCCAGCTCTTCTTTGATATACTGCATCTGCTCCCGCAAAATATAGTCGCGCTGGTTCTTATCAATCCGCTGCCTGATGTTCTTTGCCAGATCACTTTTGATGCGGATCACCTCCACCTCCCGGGTGAGTATCTCCGTCAAAATTGAAAACCGCTCCCGCACCGATATCGCGCTCAGAATCTTCTGCTTATCGGCAATCGGCAGGGGCATATTGATGGTGATGCTGTCTAAAAGCTTTCCCAGCTCCATGCCCTCTTCTATCTGATCCTGCACTGCCTTGCCTACTTTAGGGAAACAGGCGCCATATGCTTCCAGCGCCTCCTTGACCGTTCTGGTCATTGCCTCTGCCGTTATCTCGTCAATATCCGACCTGTCGTCCCTCTCATACGACACCTGCGTCATTATCCCGTTCGCAGTCCGGGAAAGCCCATGAATGCGAGCTCTGGAGACCCCTTCCACCAACACGCGCAGAACATGCTCGGGCAGCTTACTGACCTGTCTGATCAACGTAACGGTTCCAACATCATAAATATCTTCCATCCCGGGCTCTTCCTTACCCGGGTCCTTCTGACTGACCACAAGCAGCCGCTGATCGCCCAACATCGCCTGCTCCACGGAAGACATGGAGGTCTCCCTGCTGAGATCGAAATGAATCACCATGCCCGGCAGAATCGTAAGACCCCTGAGAGTCACCGCAGGAAGGGTATCTTCCTGCAAAAGGGAAATCGTGTCCGCACTCCCCCTGCCGTTCTCCAGTTGATTCCAGTTATCCATAAAATCATCCCTTTGCAATTTCTTATTTAGTCAGAAACGCCGCCAAGGTTCTGGCGACGCTTATCTTCTTTGTTTATATCTCAATGCATTGTCAATTCAACTCACCCGACTGGGGCTGCGAAGCAGTCCTCGCAATCGAATTTGTTCGATTTATTATTTTGCCTGCAACAATCTGTCGCGGTATCTGACAAGCGGTTTCTCCTCGCCGTCCACCGCCTTCTTCGTCAAGATGCATTCCGCAATGCTGTCGTCCGAAGGAATCTCATACATCACGTCCATCATCACTTTCTCCACGATGGAACGCAGTCCCCTCGCACCCGTTTTTCTTTCATGGGCGAGCTTTGCAATCTCAACCACCGCGTCATCCTCCACGGAAAGCTTCACCTCATCAAACGCGAAAAGCTTCTTATACTGCTTGATCAGAGCATTCTTCGGCTCCTTCAAAATGCGGACCAGCGCCTCCTCGTCCAGTCCGTCCAGCGCCACCGTCACCGGCACGCGACCGATAAACTCAGGAATCAGCCCGAACTTCATCAGATCCTGCGGCGTGACTTCTTTCAGGATCGCGCCGATCTCCTTGCCGCTCTTCTCCGCCACCTGCGCGTTAAAGCCGATGGAATGACGGTCCAGACGTTCCTCGACAATCTTTTCCAGCCCGTCAAACGCGCCCCCGCAGATAAAAAGGATATTGGACGTGTCGATCTGCAAAAGCTCCTGATGCGGGTGCTTTCTGCCTCCCTGCGGCGGCACGCTTGCCACCGTACCCTCGATGATCTTTAAAAGCGCCTGCTGCACGCCCTCGCCCGATACATCTCTGGTAATGGACACGTTTTCCCCTTTTTTTGTGATCTTGTCAATCTCATCGATATAAATGATGCCGTACTGTGCCCGGTCGATATCGTAATCCGCCGCCTGAATCAGCTTGAGCAGGATGTTCTCCACATCCTCGCCCACATAACCAGCCTCCGTCAAAGTCGTGGCGTCCGCGATCGCAAAGGGTACGTTTATGATCTTCGCCAGCGTCTGCGCCAGATATGTCTTACCGGAGCCTGTAGGACCGATCATAATGATATTACTCTTCTGCAGCTCTACCTCATCGTCGTCATCCTTGGGCGCCATCACCCTTTTATAATGATTATAGACGGAAACCGCCATCACCTTTTTTGCCTCTTCCTGACCGATCACATACTCGTCAAGAAAACTTTTGATCTCCACCGGCTTTAAGAGGTTGATCTCCATCTCCTCTGTTTCCGGATCGTCCTCATACTCTTCCTCTATGATGTCCGCGCAGATATCCACGCACTCATCACAGATATAGACGCCGCCGGGACCGGCAATCATCTTCTTGACCTGATCCTGCGTCTTATTGCAAAACGAACACCTTACTTTTTCCTCAGAAATCTTCCCTGCCATTTCAATCCTCATTTCAAAATCATAATATCACCCTAGCCCTCGGTGCTGGCATGACTGGTGATAATACGGTCAATCAGTCCATAGGCAAGCGCCTCTTCCGCGCTCTTCCAGTTGTCTCTCTCCGTGTCCGCCATGATTACTTCAAAATCCTGCCCCGTATTCTGCGCCATAATCCTTGCCATCTTTTCCTTGGTGGCAAGGATATGCTTCGCCGTGATCTCAATTTCGGTAGCCTGCCCCTGCGCGCCGCCCGCCGGCTGATGAATCATAATCTCCGCATTCGGCAAGGCCATTCTCTTGCCCTTCGCGCCGCCCGCCAAAAGGAAAGCACCCATGCTTGCCGCCATACCGATGCAGACGGTGGACACATCGCATTTGATAAACTGCATGGTGTCATAAATCGCCATACCCGCAGTAATCACACCGCCGGGGCTGTTAATGTAAAGGTTGATATCTTTCTCAGGATCCTCGGACTCCAGAAAAAGGAGCTGCGCCACGATCACGCTAGCGCTCGCGTCATTTACTTCCTCGCCCAGAAAGATGATTCTCTCCTTCAACAGTCTGGAATAAATATCATAGGAACGTTCACCTTTAGACGTCTGTTCAATGACATAAGGTATCAAAGCCATGTATTACACCTCCATTAAATAAAATAATCCAATTAACCCGCAGAGCAACATACGGCTAAACTGCTACATTTATTTCGCTTTGCTCTCCTTGGCATTCTCCGCTATGAACTCAGCCGCTTTTCTGACTGCCAGATCCTGCAGAATGCCCTTCTTCTCGCGCTCGCCCATCAGATCCCTGACCTTATCCACCTCCATCTGGTAGACGTCAGCCATGACCTTTAATTCCTCTTCATATTCTTCGTCGGTCACTTCCAGTTTCTCCGCCTTCGCCACCGCTTCAAGCACAAGTCTGGAACGGATTCTCTCTTCCGTCTGCGGCTTCACACGATCTATCATCTGCTGATAGTTGGTATTGGTCATCTGTAAATACTGCTCCATGGAAATGCCCTGCATGGTAATGCGCTGCGCGAACTCATCAACCATCTGTCTCTGCTGAGTCTCCAGCATCGCCTCGGGAATTTCCATCTCAGACGCATCAACCACAGCCTTCACCGCCGCTTCCTCTTTCGCCTGCTTTGCCTCTTTTACCTTCTGCTCTTCCAGATTTTTCTTTACATCCTCGCGGTACTCAGCCAGTGTCTCAAACTCGGAAACATCGCCCGCAAACTCGTCGTTCAGTTCGGGAAGTTCTCTCTCCTTAATCTCCCTCACGGTACATTTAAAGACAGCCTCCTTGCCCTGCAGATGCTCCGCCTGATAGTCCTCGGGGAAAGTAACCTTTACTTCCGTCTCCTCACCGATCTTCGCGCCCACAAGCTGCTCCTCAAATCCCGGAATAAATGCCCCGGAACCGATGGTCAGCGGATAGTTTTCTCCCTTGCCGCCCTCAAAAGCCACTCCATCCACGAAGCCCTCGAAATCCAGTATAGTCATATCGCCGTCCTTCACAGGGCGATCCTCCACCGCGATATTTCTGGCATTGTTCTGCCTCTCCTTTTCAATCGCTGCGTCAACCTCTTCATCAGTCACCGCTGTATCTATTTTATCCACTTTTACGCCCTTGTATTTGCCCAACTTTACCTCAGGCTTGAGCGCAACCGTAGCAGTGAAAACAAAAGGCTTTCCCGCCTCGATCTGGGTCACTTCGATCTGAGGGGAGGAAACGATATCTTCCTCACACTCGTCCAACGCCTTATCGTACGCATCGGGAATCAGGATATTCGCCGCATCCTCAAAAAATACTTCCTTGCCATACATCCTCTCTACCATCTGGCGGGGCACCTTGCCCTTGCGGAAGCCCGGAATGCTGATTTTGCTCTTCTGCTTCTGATAAGCCTTCTCGATCGCCTTCTCAAACTCCTCCACGCCGATCTCGATCGTCAGCTTCGCCATGTTCTTCTCTAATTTCTCCACCTGTAAACTCATGTTATGGGTTCCTCCTTCAATTCCTCTGTCAGCTATCTTACCATCTATATATAATGCCCATGCGGGCTTCCAGCTACAGTCACCCAAACATTATAGCACAGGGCTTTTGAAAATGCCAGAGATTTTTCGCGAATAAGCGAATAAGCAGAGTCTGCCACGCAACGTGAAAACGCCCCGTCTGTGTTTTCACAAACGGGGCGCCTTCGCTTTTGTTCTTTGTTACTTCATCTGCTCTTCCTGCTTCTTGATCATTCTACGAACCATCTCACCGCCGATAGAACCTGCCTCCTTGGAAGTCAGGTCGCCGTTGTAACCCTCTTTCAGGTTAACACCGAGCTCAGACGCAACCTCAGTTTTGAAACGATCCATAGCTGCCTTTGCCTCAGGAACTTCTACTCTATTGGTCTTGTTGCTTGCCATTTCTTTTCACCTCCGAAATACTTTGAATCTTTTGATTCTTTATCTATATTTGAGACAAGCGCATTCTCCGTGCGCCTGTCCGTCGGTATTGTCCGCTTAAAGCACACTTTGTTTGCCGCTTATCTTGATGTTAGTATGTTCGGTTGAAAAGAAAATATAATGGAAACTTTTTACATGTAAACGATTTTTTTACCCATCGCCTCCGCCGCTTCTTTCCCCTGCAGCTTTTCCAGAATCGCAAGCCCAAAGGGAATCGCCGCGCCCATGCCTCGCCCCGTGATGATATTGCCGTCAATCACGGCAGGCTCCCGGAGTACCTCGGCTCCTTCCAACTGGCTCTCCATATCGGGGAAGGAGCATGCCTTCTTTCCTTTTAAAAGCCCGCGGTGTCCCAGAATCGAAGGTGCCGCGCAGACGGCCGCCACGGTCTTTCCCGCCTTCACAAAAGCGTCCACCTGTTCCATCAGCGCCTCACATGCCTCAAGGTTCTTCGTGCCCGGCATCCCGCCCGGCAGGACAATCACATCCGTCTCGTCAAAATTGACTTCCGAAAGAATCTTGTCCATAGTCACCTCCACACCGTGGGAGCTTGTGACGCTGCGCTCGTCCGTGATGGACACCATGGTGATCTCCTCGCCAGCGCGCCTCAGGATGTCCACCACCGTCAGCGCCTCGATCTCCTCATAACCTGTTGCGAAAAAAATTGCTGTTTTGCTCATGTGTTCCTCCGTTCCGGGGTTTTTGTCCCCCTGCTTTCTATTATTTGTGTTTCCCAGCGTATCAAAGCTTCTCTGTAACTCAGATCCGCTTTCGCGCCGGACACTTACTTTATCACCTTTGATTAATTCCCTTTTATTTGTTCCATCCGGCACATACCTGAATACTACAAATTCCGTTATTTCATCCATATCATTTTCAAACGTATGCACACTGTCAAAAACTCTTACCACATCATTTTCTACGGCATAACAGGATTTTTATTTTTCACCGTATGTACCGCCCCGCCGCATCAGCATAATTCCCGTCACATCCGCAAGCGCCCAGCCGATGGGAATCGCCCACCAGATGCCAAGCACACCGATTGCCGGAACCGCCGCCAGAATATAGGCAAGCGCAACCCGCGTTCCAAGGGATATCACCGTCAGCACAAGGGACACGCCCGGCCTGTTAACGCCCCGGAAATACCCGTACAGCAGGAACAGGACGCCGATGCCAATATAGAAAGCGCCCTCGATGCGCAGATACTGCATACCGATTTCTATGATCTCTGTCTCACCGGCATCCACAAAAATCAGCATGAGAAACCTTGCAAACGCAAATACCAGAACCGAAATCACCCCGCAAAATGCGGCGGAAACCGTCATCGCCTTCCTCGTCCCCTGCTTTACCCGCTCCCGCTGTCCCGCACCGAAATTCTGCGAAATGAAAATGGAGTAGGCATTGCCGAACTCCTGCGCCGGCATGTAAGCGAACGTGTCAATCTTTACCGTAGCCGCAAAAGCCGCCATCACCGCGGGACCGAAGCTGTTGACAAGGCTCTGCACCATCAGAATGCCGAAATTCATCACCGACTGCTGCACGCCGGTCATCAGGGAATAGCCGCAGATTTCCCCCACCGGCTTTTCTTCCCGCAAAAAACGTCTCAGGGAAAAACGATAGTACGGTTCCTTAACCCACAGATAAATGCCAAGCCCCAGCCCGGAAACCGCCTGCGCGATCACCGTCGCCTCCGCCGCCCCGGAAAGTCCCCGTTTCAGACTGCACACAAAAAATAAATCAAGCGCAATATTCAGCGCCGACGCCGCGCCCAGAAAGTACAGCGGCGCGACGGAATTTCCAAGCGCACGCAGCAGGAAAGCAAAATAATTATATAGGAAGATAAAGAAAATCCCCCAAAAGACAACCGCCAGATATTCCCTTGTCATTTCATAAAGTTCCGCGGGCGTGCGAAGCAGCGTAAGAATCGGATGCATCAGCGCCTGCGAAAAAAAAGTGAGCGCAACCGCCAGCACACCAATCAGCACAAAAGCCGTCTGCGCGCAGATGCGCACCCTCTCTTTGTCTCCCTTTCCTATATAATAAGAAAAGACAGCGCCGCCTCCCATACTAAGACCAATCAGCAGAGAGTTTAAAAACGTCATCAGCGCGTAGGATGAGCCGACCGCCGCCAGCGCGTCCGCGCCCACAAATTTTCCCACCACCCACGTGTCCGCAATGTTGTAGCACTGTTGCAGCAGATTCCCTAAAATCATCGGCGCCGCGAATAGGAGCAGCGATTTTGTTACATTACCTTTTGTCAAATCCTGATTTATCATATCTCTATACTCTCATCTCATACTGGCACTCAAAGCTATCCTCCAACACCGCCCTGTTCCTTCTCCCGCCATATTCGCCCGTTTTGGTCATGCCGAGTTTTTCCATAACCTTGTAGGAAGCCACATTTTCCGTATCACAGTGGGCAATAAAGTGTGTTGTCCCCATATATTCTTTAAAATAAGAGACTAGAGCTTTCGCCGCTTCATAAGCGAACCCGTTTCTCCAATAGTTCTTATTTACAATCCAGCCTAGCTCCCCGATTCCATTTTCAAAGTATATCCCAACCGCACCAATATGTTCGTTATGATAGAGTATGGCAAATTCATAAAACGCTGGCTCTTCCTTCGCCCACTCTGCGTCAACGCCCGCCAGAAACGTTACGGTTTCCTCCACGCTCTCATTCGGCAGGCGGCACATGTATTTTGAATTTTCATAATCCATGGCGTAAGCATTCACCGTTTCGAGATATTTGCTCCCCAAAGGTTTCAGACATAAGCGTTCTGTTAAAATTTCAATGCGTTTCATAGCCTCTCCCTCTCATGCCGCCCTATATCAATCTCTATTATTATAATCTATTTTCTATTGTCAAGCCAACATAAATTCTTGGCACATTGTCCTGCATGCATTGTCCTGCATCATGCTACGCTATATCCATCATTTACATTTGGTCTGTATGGCTGTTCCAAACCATATCTGTCACGGCATTTCGCAGGGAAAATCCGGGAGAAAATTATCCCTCCAAAATCTCATCAATTTCCCGTCTCTCCTCCTCACTGAAAGACGTGTTCCCAATCATCCCGATATTATCCAGCACCTGAGACGGACGAGACGCGCCGATCAGCACACTGGTGATATCGCCATCCCTGAGAATCCACGCCAACGCCATCTGCGCAAGGGACTGTCCTCTCTGAGCCGCGAGCGCATTCAGTTTTTTGATTTTTTGAAACATATCTTCTGTTATGGCACTCTCCTTTAAAAAACGCCCGTGAGCCGCTGCGTAGTCCTTGAGCCCATCCTTCTCAATCGTCCGGTCAAGCATGGAGTATCTTCTCTGATTAATAATAAACGGTGTTCCCATCTGCTTAAAAAGGGTGGCAATCGCCTCCGTCTGCTCTCTGTCATAGTTGGAAATGCCCACATACAGCGCCTTTCCGCTTCTGACTATGCCGTCCAGCGCTCCTGCCGTTTCCTGAAGAGGCGTCTCGGGATCGGGTCTGTGATGGTAGTAAATATCCACTAACTCCAAACCCATACGGCGCAGGCTCTGATCCAGACTTGCAGCCAGATATTTCTTACTGCCCCAGTTTCCATAAGGACCCGGCCACATATCATATCCGGCTTTCGTGGAAATCACCAGCTCGTCCCGATAAATCCCCAGACTCTTTTCCAGAATCCTTCCGAAATTTTCCTCCGCCGCGCCGTACACAGGTCCATAGTTATTTGCCAGATCAAAATGCGTGATCCCATGGTTGAAAGCCGTATGGCACACCGTCTCCATGTTTTCAAAGCTTCCATTGGAACCAAAATTATGCCATAAGCCCAGAGAAACCACCGGAAGCAAAAGTCCGCTGCTGCCACAGCGGCGATAAGGACATATATTATCGGCACAGTCAACTGTGCGCTTTTCGCACAAACTGCCAGTTTATAACCAAACGCCACATGAAAAATCCAGAAAACAGACAGGACTTTACACCGCCATCTAATCCCCTTATAATAGAGACCGTTAATGAATATTTGTAAATAGAGATATGAAATAAAACAACCGAATCGAAAGGACCCCACAATGGAAATCGAACGCAAATTCACAGTCAGAACCCTGCCGGTCAATCTGGACTCTTACC
This sequence comes from bacterium 1xD42-87, assembly GCA_003611805.1. Classification (GTDB taxonomy): domain Bacteria; phylum Bacillota; class Clostridia; order Lachnospirales; family Lachnospiraceae; genus UBA3282. The sequence goes on from RAYM01000018.1 coordinate 103,995, forward strand.
CTTGCCGCATCATTGAGCAGGCTTATCTGAACACCGACCCGGTTGTCAGAATCCGCAGGGAGGACGACTCCTACTATCTGACCTACAAAGGAAAAGGACTGCTCGCCAGAGAGGAGTACAATCTCCCCCTAAACGAAGAGTCCTACTATCATCTGCGGGAAAAGGCGGACGGAAATATCATCTCCAAAAAACGGTATGTCATTCCCATCGAGCATCCGCAGTTTGACCCGACATATGTGTCGTCCAAAGGAAATTTAATTGACCAGTTCAGTCTGTGCGTCGAGCTGGATATCTTCGAGCCGCCTTTCGCCACCCTTATTATCGCGGAAGTGGAGTTCCCGGACGAAGAAACAGCGGAAGCGTTTCTCCCTCTCGACTGGTTTAGTCAAGACGTCACAAACGATCCCGCCTATCACAATTCTAATCTGAGCAAGGTCCGGTAGAATCCCTCACCACGAGTTCCGCCGGGAGAACGATCTGCTGGTGCTCCCGACGCTCTCCAATCACATCCAGAAGAAGGCGGATCGTCTTTTTGGCGATCTCCTCCACCGGCTGTTTCATCGTCGTCAGCTTCGGATTATAATACTCCCCCATCTCAATACCATCATACCCGGCAACCGAGATATCCTTCGGAATCCTTTTCCCCGCCTCGATAACTGCCCTGCAGGCGCCAATCGCCAAAGAGTCCGCCACCGCATAGATCGCTGTTACTTCCAGCCCTGACTCCAGCAGCTTTTTCGCCGTCAGATAACCGTTCTCCATAGAATAATGGTCAATATCTTCCTGCACATAGCAGATCAGGTCCTCCGGCACGTCGAGTCCCTTCGCCGCGTAAGCCCGCTTGAATCCCTCCATGCGCAGCCGCCCGATCGGACGCTCCGACCGCTCCGTGATCAGGGCAATTTTCCGATGCCCCATTCCAAGCAGGTACTCTGTCATCTTCTGGCTTTCCAGCCTGTCGTCCACCGCAATATTGGAAAACTCCACCTTATGAATCTGATCTGAAACGGTAACTCCAATGGTACTGAATATAAAAGGCACTTTCAGCTTTTTTATTTTTTCCTCGGAGTGTTCGAATTTGCCTCCCAAAAAGACAATGCCGCGCAGCCTCTTTTCCTTCTCCAGTTCCAGCGCCACGTCTATTTCATCCTCCTGTGCCTCTACATGCCGGAGAACAAGCGCATATCTGCTCCGCTGCGTCTCCTCCTCAATAATCTTAATCATACTGCTGAACAGGGGATTCGTAATTCCTTTCACCAACACTGCAATACATTTGGCGTCCGTCCTCTTCAAGTTTCTTGCGCTGTTATTCGGAATAAAACCCGTCTGGTCAATCACTTCCAAAATCTTTTTTTTCGTTTCCGGGTTGATATCCGGATGATTATTAATTGCCCGGGAGACCGTACTGACGCCCACGCCGCATTCTTTCGCTATGTCTTTTATCGTAATCTCCGCCATCTGCATACCCCGCCGCACATTATCTAATCACCCTAAAATCAATGCTTTTCTCTAACTCTGCCGTAGAGCTTCGACATTTCCAGAATCCGCCCCGCCAGCTCCTTCGTAAACTGTCCGGGCAGCATCCTCCACTTCCAGTTCGTCCCCAGCGTGGAAGGCATATTCGTTCTTGCCTCTGTCCCAAGCCCCAGATAATCCTGCATCGGAATCACGCAGGTATCGGATACACTCGCCATTGCCGCCCTGATAAACTCCCACTGGATATCTTTATTCGTCTTTATGTTCAAATATCTCTTTGCAAAAGCCTTATCCCTGCGGTTCAGTTTCTCATACCAGCCCATCGTCGTATCATTGTCATGGGTTCCTGTATAGACAATGCTGTTCGCCACATAATTGTGGGGCAGATAATCGCTCTCTTCTCTGGAATCGAAGGCAAACTGCAAAATCTTCATGCCGGGATAACCTGTCTTTTTCACCAGATTAATGACCGATTTAGTCAAAAATCCGAGATCTTCCGCAATGACCGCTTTTTTCCCAAGCTTCGCCTTCATGGTTTTAAAAATATCGTAGCCGGGACCCTTCTCCCAATGCCCGAACTCCGCTGTCTCGTCGCCGAAGGGAATGGAATAATACTCGTCAAATCCTCTGAAATGGTCGATCCGCACCACATCATAGAGTTTGTAACAGTAGCCGATCCGCTCCATCCACCACTCATAATCCGTCTCCTTGTGATATTCCCAACGGTACAGCGGATTTCCCCAGAGCTGTCCCGTCGCTGAGAAAGCGTCCGGCGGGCATCCCGCCACCGCCACAGGCGTCAGCGTATCATCCAGCTGGAAAAGCTCCGGACCCGCCCAGGTATCCGAACTGTCAAACGCCACATAAATCGGAATATCCCCGATAATCTCAATGTTCTTATTGTTCGCGTACTCTTTCAGCGCAAACCACTGCTTCGCAAAAAGATACTGCTGGAACTGATAAAAGGCAACTTCTTCCGCATACTTTTCGGCATATTTCTTCATCGCCTCCGGCTTGCGCAGCTTGATATCCTCGTCCCACTCTGCCCAGCTCTTTCCGCTGAAAGCATTCTTTACCGCCATGTAAAGGGCGTAATCTTTCAGCCAGTAAGCGTTCTCTTCCACAAACTTCTGATATGCCTCGTCCTTCTCGATCTGGCTGTTCTGAAACGCTTTCTTTAACACCTTGAAGCGGGACAGATAAATCTTTTCATAATCGACATAAGCATCATCACCCCCGAAGTCATACTGCTCACAATCCTGCTCGGTCAGATAGCCGGCCTGCACCAGTGACTCCAGATCAATATAATAGGGATTTCCTGCAAAAGTGGAAAAAGACTGATAGGGAGAATCCCCATAGCCCGTGGGACCAAGCGGCAGAATCTGCCAATAGGACTGCCCCGCTTCTTCTAACAGATCGATAAAGGTATATGCCTCTTTGGAAAACGCGCCAATCCCATACTTTGACGGGATAGCGGAAACAGGCAGCAAAACACCGCTCTTTCTCATAACATCCACATGTCCTTTCCTGTCAATCATTCCGAATCCGTTCGGAAATCGATTTCTATAAAATTTTACAATATTTTGTCAGAATATGCAAGTTCGATCAGTTATTTTTACCCCTGATATAATTTGAGGAAGCGGTGAACGAATCAGCGCTTCCCCATAACCCTCACACTAACCTTTGACTGCACCTGCAGCCACGCCCTTAATGATGTACTTCTGGCAGGACAGGTAGAAAATGATAACAGGAATAATGCTCATCAGTATCAGCGCCATCGTCGCGCCCAAATCCACCGTACCGTAGCTTCCCTTCAGATACTGGATGTGAATCGGAATCGTGCGGTACTTATTGATATCAAGCACCAGTACAGGCAGCAGGTAGTCATTCCAGACCCACATAATCTCCAGAATACCCACGGAAATCATGGTCGGCTTTAACATCGGCACAACCACCTGGAAGAAGATTCTCACCGGTCCGCATCCGTCAATGGACGCCGCTTCCTCCACCTCCAGCGGAATCGCTTTCACAAAGCCGACAAACATGAAGATCGCAAGCCCCGCACCAAACCCCAGATAGACGATCGAGATCGACAGGGGCGTGTTCAGATGCAGCTTATCCGCCGTTTTGGACAGCGGGAACATTACCATCTGGAACGGCACAACCATGGAGAATACACACAGGAAGTAAACCGCCTTGCACAAAAGGGAATCCACTCTCGCGATATACCACGCCGCCATGGAGGTACAGAGCAAAATCAAAAAGGTGGCGAGCAGCGTAATCTCCACACTGTAGAGCACACTCTTCACAAAGGGATAGTTACCGAAGGTCATACCCTTGATAAAATTGTCGAACCCGGCGCTCATTTCCCCGGTGGGAAGCGCAAACGTGTCGGTCTTTACAAACGTATTCTGCTTAAACGAGTTCATCACTACTGCCAGCACAGGAAGTACATAGATAATGCTGATCACGGACAATATTACGGAAAGAATGGTCTTTGTATTCTTTTTCATTACTGCTGCACCTCCCTCTTACGTGTAAAGCTCAACTGAAGCAGTCCAAGTCCCGCTACCAGAACGAAGAAAACAACCGCCTTTGCCTGCGCCACACCCTGAGAAGTCGTGTTGGAGCTGTAGAAAGTATTGTAAATATTGAGCGCCAGCATTTCTGTCGTCTTGATGGTCGTTCCACCCGGCTGGATGACAAACGGCTGTCCGCCGGTCAAAGCCAGGTTCTGGTCAAACTCGCGTCGGAAATCAGGCGGAACTGGCACATGGACAGCCAGATACCCTGAATAAAAGGCCAGATAAATCCGATGAAAAATGCGATAAGTACAGGTCCCATAAAGAGAAATCCCCAACGTTTTGTCGCCTTTTGAAGGGAATTTGTGGCAGTTATTTTCTTGCTTTTCATGGTGTCACCCCCAGATTTATAAAAGGGCGGGGCGGATAGAACCGCCCCGCCGCACGTCTGTTACATCAGTCTGAATTTTTTGCTATCTATTCTTTTTTCTTAGCTTACTGGTTTACTGCGTTGTACTCTGTTGCCCAGCCGTCCACAAATGCGGTGCGTACAATCTCCCAGTTTGCATCGGACTGGTCTGCGTTGTACTGGTTCAGAGCGCTTACCAGAGTAGCACGGTAAGAATCTACGTTAGGCTGGAAGTTGGTCGCCCAGTTCATGACATAGCATCCGTCAGACGTGTACTTGTCAGCCGCTGCCAGGAATCCGTTGGTGGACTCTGCCGCAGACTTGTAGGGCATAACGCCAAACGTATCTACCAGCTTGCGGGAAGCGTCGGGATCGGTCACACACCAAACCATGAAGTCCATGGTAGCCTGCTGATCCTCTGCGGAAGCCTTGCTGTTGATAGCCCAGCAGTTCTCTGTACCGCAGTTTAAGCCTGCCTTTTCCTCGCCTGCAACGCCACAGTAGTAAGGAATCATTGTAGCGTTCGGCACATCCGCCTTAACCGCCTCATACTCCCAGGAACCGTTTACGAAGAATGCCGCCTTTCCTGTCTTGAACTCATTCTCCGCATCATGTCCGCCTGTTGCCAGTTCCTTGGGATCTGTCAGGCTGTTGTTGATGCAAAGGTCATACAGGTTCTTGAAGTTTTCCATATACTTGCCGGAGATGGTCGGCGGGCACTCTGTCCACGTGGTTCCCTCCTGCTCATAGTAATACTCGAGGTTAGCCATATGTCCCGTGAATCTCCAGGAAGAAGAATCATCCATGTCGGAGGAGGAAAAGGCGTCGAACCCAAGCTCGTCTGCACGTGCGTGGATGTCTTCTGCCACCGCCTTTAAGCCCTCGAAATTCTTGATCTCATCCATGGTGTGACCTGCTTTTTCGATCAGGTCCGGATTTGTGATGATGCCGTAGCACTCGTAGCAGTAACCGATGGAAACTAACTTCCCTGTCTCATCATAAAGGTTATAAGCGTCTGTGTTCAGCTCGTTGGCAATCGCTGTGCCATTCAGATCCAGCGCGTAATCCTTCCAATCCTTCACGCCTGCAGAGTTACCAATGATAAACAGTGTCGGAGGCGCGGATTTATCCATCTCGGATAACAGTGTCTGGGAATACGTGCCGGAAGCAGCGGTAACAACCTTCACTTCCACGCCTGTCTTCGCCGTATAGTCAGCCGCAACTTCCTGTAATACTTCGTCGGACTCGGGTTTGAAGTTCAGCCAGTAGACCGAACCGCTGCCTGCTGCCGGAGCCGCCGCATCGCCTGCATCCGCCGCCGGAGCTTCTGCCTCGGAATCGTCCGCAGCGGGTGTCTGCGCTGCTCCGCCATCGTCAGAACCGCCGCAGCCTGCTAACATAGTTGTAATCATCGCTGCACAAAGCATTGTGCTAACAATTTTCTTTTTCATTGTCTTTCCCTCTCCCTTTCAGTGATTGAAATGTTGGTTTGTTGTTTTGGAAGCGTTTGCGGCAACGATCTCGGTATCGTCCCCGGTAACGTTTCCGTTTGCTTAGGTTAAGTATATAACCTTGCCAAATATAATGCAACTGTTTTTTCTATTTGTTTCCATTTTTGCCATTTTAGATAGAAATTATGCAGACCATTTATGCATTTTGCACACAGCAAGCATGCACCCTGTCAATGACGCTTTCTGACTCTGCTCATACGCGCGTATGGGCAGTCTCAAGATGCTCCGCATCTTTCGTTCGCGTTGCTCGTCATAAATCATCATTGACAGGCTCGCATGCAAGCATGCACCCTGTCAATGACGCTTTCTGACTCTGCTCATACGCGCAAAAAAAGGCTGCGCACTCATTGCTTTGTGCGTCAGCCCCTTTAAGACCGCCAGTATCACTGCCTGCTCTGCAGGAATGCCAGAAACGCCGCCTCAGGTAACGGCTTTGAGAAATAGTAACCCTGAATATAGTCGATGGAAAGCTCTTCCATTGCCAGATACTGCTCTTCGGTCTCGATTCCCTCCGACACAATTTTCAGTTTCATGCCGTGGATCATCTGCATTGCCGCATTCATCACATACTTTGCCTTCTCATCCTGAAAGAATGCCTGACTCATTTCCCGGTCAAACTTCACGATATCGACCGGCATATCCACGATATAGTTCAAATTGGACTGGCCCGTACCGAAATCATCCAGCGAAAAACACACACCGTACTCCATCAGCCTGCGCATATTTTCAAGAAGCGTCTTTTTCGCCGCCATGGACGCGGACTCTGTAATCTCCAGATTGATGTATCTGGGATTGATCTGGTACTTCTCCATGATTCCTATGTAATCATCCGCAAGTCCCGGATAGCCGCACTGGACAACCGACAGATTTACTTCTATATAATGCAGCCCGTACTGCTCCAGCTGCTCCTTTGTAAAGAAACGGCACACTTTCTCAAACACGATTTCCCCGAGCTGCAGAATCTTGCCATTCGCCTCCGCCACAGCGATAAACGCGCCCGGCGGCACCAGATTCCCGTCCCGGTCCCGCATTCGCACCAGCGCCTCCGCGCTCACAAACTTCTTCGCCCTGGTGGAAAAAATGGGCTGGTAGAATACCTCGATCCGATCCTCCTTCATCGCCTCGTCCAGCATCTGCTCCATACTCTTTTCCTTCCGCATCTGCTCCACGAAATCGAAATCCACTTCCTTGAAATTCGTCGCGCTGTGGTCGCTGCTTTTCCAACGCGCGTACCGCATCAGATGAACCATCTCCTGATAGTCGCCCACCATAGCTGCGTCCGGCATATAGGTGAACGCCGCCTGTGCCATGCCGCCCAGCTCCCTTCTGCCGTACTCCACAAAACTCCTGACCTTTTCGACAGTGTCCTCCACGTGCTCCATATCCTCAAAGATCATCCACACCTCATCGTCAGCCATCTTAAACACTCTGGTATTGTCCAGCTTCGGCAGTCTCCTTGCAAAAGCCGCCATCACCGCCTGCTCCCTGGCACCCTCGTCCGCCTGACTGATGCCCAGATTCCACCAGATAGACATGAGGGAAAAGGGTTTCTTTTCGTTATAAAGTTTTCTCGCATAGAGAAGCAGACCGTCCTGATTAAACAGCCCTGTCACGGCGTCCGCCAGATACTCGGGATTTTCCAGCCGGAAAAAAATCACCAGCACGCCCAGAGCGCCGGCATAGCCCACAAGCAGCAGTTCGTTGTTGAAAAACTGCACCACCGCCGCCGCAAACCAGAGCGCCAGCCATGACAGAATCACCTGGCTTCTCCTGTAATTCGCCTGTTTCCGCTTCGCCAGCGTAAAGACGATATTTACAAGGATAAACATTCCTGTGAAAAAATAGGTCACCATCACGGCAGGCCCCGCTGTATACACCACCCTGCCCATCTTGTAAATGCCAAGCGGCAGCCCGGCGATCACACAGCACCCCGACAGCCACGCCACACCCCCGGTTACTGCCACCTGCCGCAGTTTCTTCTTGTCCTCGTACACATCCGTGCACTCGTACCAGAACCCGGCAAAGCCTACCAGCACAATGGACATCAGGTACGCCTTACAGATGACATACACCGTCCCCCTGTGATCCAGAAGCAGCCGCACGATCGCCCATATGGAAAGCATGTCCAGAAAGATACAGAGCAGCATACACAGCATGAGCGCCTGAAAGCCAATCTGGGTGTTCAGCCGGAGCGACTCATACCTTCTGTAAAACAAAAACATGATTACAAGTAAAATAATTCCGCAAATCTGCGCCTGTATGTTCATGTTACTATGACTCCTTTTCAATAAAACCGAAACTGTCGAGCGGCGTTTTTGTCGCAGCATATATCGGTCGTACAATAGCGCCTCCTTATAACAGAAACGGAATCATCTCCCGCACCGACGAAAAAATCAGATGCGGTTTTACCTCCGAGTCACGCGCATCTTCCAAAGAAGCTTCCCCGCTCAGAACAAGCACGCTCTGTAATCCATGGTTCCTGCCCGCCGCTATATCTGTATACAGACGGTCTCCCACCATGGCAATGCAGTTTCTCCCTGTATTGACCCTAGTAGTCAAATAATCTATGATATCCGCATTCGGCTTGCCGATCACCCTGTCGGGATAGCGGAAAGCCGAGGCGTTGATAAATGCATGAATGGCGCCGGCGTCCGGGATAAAACCGTCCTCCGTCGGGCAGTTATAGTCCGGATGCGTCGCCAGATAAGGAAGCCCCGCACGCACAAAATCACAGACCCTGCACATTTTCCCATAATCGAGCGAAGTGTCAAAGGCAGTCACCACCACATCCGGATTATCCTCCTCCAGAACGACTCCGGCCTGTAAAAACTCTTCCCGCAGAAGCGCGTTCCCCAGAAGAAATACCTTTTTACCCGGGAAGTGCCGTTTCAGGTAGTGGATCGTCGCCTGCCCCGAGGTGACGATTTTATCCTCCCCCACTGAGAGTCCCATCCGCTCCAGTTTTTCCACATAAACCGCTGCATTTTTGGAAGAATTGTTGGTCAGAAAGACATAATTTCTCCCGGACGCCTCTATACGCTCCAGAAATTCTTTCGCACCGTCGATCCACCGCTCTCCCAGATATATGGTGCCATCCATATCCAGTGCATAACATTTCACTTTTGAAAGAATACCTGTCGGATCTTCATTTACAACAGGAATTTCTGTATTTATCATTCGATCATATTCCTCTCTATCGGACTACATATAGTTAAGTATAGCATCTATCCCCTGTCCTCCGCAATACTCTGCACGGCCGTCCCCAATTTCAAAAAACCATAACGCTCCCTCCTTATTTTGATAATATTCCACATTTTATATGTACCCTGCCTTTTCTTCTCCCTTGCAGGGTGCTATACTTGATAGTGGGAATACCGAATCCGTTATCCGCGAAAGGAGTCTTACCTATGAAAGAAAAACTCTACACGATCCCCTTAAACGACGCCATAAACGCGCAGGACGAGTGCCCCTTCTGCTTTATCGAACGCAATGTGGAACAGGATCTTCTGGATTTCGTCCTTGGCTCCGGCTCCTCCTACATGGAAAGCGATGTGCGGGGACAGACCGATCAGGAAGGATTTTGCAGAAATCATTTCAAGAAAATGTTCGACTACGGCAACACATTGGGAAACGCGTGGATTCTGAAAACGCATTACCAGCAGATGAACCGGGAGCTCCATGAGAAAATAAAGGCGTTCGCACCCGGCAAAACTTCCTTCAAAGATAAATTCAAAAAGCAGACGGAGCGCACGAACGCCATCGGTATCTGGGCGGCGGAAAAAGACGCGTCCTGCTATATCTGTAAACGGTATGCAGACACATACGATCGCTATCTGGACACCTTTTTCGTCATGTTTAAAAAAGATCCGGAATTTCGTGCAAAGATAAAGGAAAGTAAGGGTTTCTGCCTGCACCACTTCGGCGATCTGTGCGAGGCGGCGGACAGCCGGCTGAATGATAAAGAAAAAAAAGAATTTTATGATATGGTTTTCCCGCTGATGGAAGAAAATATGGCGCGTCTATCGGAGGATGTCTCATGGCTCGTGGAAAAATTTGACTACCGCAACAAAGACGCTGACTGGAAAAATTCCAGAGATGCCATCCAGCGCGGTATGCAGAAGCTGAAAGGCGGATATCCCGCCGATCCGCCGTATCAGGCAAACAAATAAAAAAGACAGCTGCAGAAAAAACAAATGCTCCCTGCGGGAGCGCTTGTTTTTTCTGTGTGGTTATCAGATCGCATCCATGGAGCTGTCGCTCTCGTCATCATCATCGAAGAACTCTTCCACTTTCTTCACGCCCCCGACAACTTTGTCAGTCGCCTCAGCCTTCGCCGTCTGAATGCCTTCCTTAAACTCTTCTTTCAATTCATCTTTGGCACTGCTCTCCTCTGTCTTTCCAAGGTCAAGATCCACGTAATTCCGATCTGCCTCGCTCTCGTCGAGATCGTCATCGAAATTATCGAAATCCTCATCATCGTCGAAATCATCATCCATCAGCGTGTCTCTACCCTTCAGGTAATAATACACACCTCCCGCTACGGCGCCAAGAGCCGCTGTCACCATCAATAACCTACCGAATTTTTTTGCCATCAGTGTTCTCCTTTCACCGCATCAGTTCCTATTACCATTATATTAATACTATTTTGTGAAAATGAAAAGAGAATATGTATAAAAAAAGAGAAAACTTTATAAAGACATCATTTGAGGTACAACATCTTGTAGCTGAAAATTTTCTTAAAACTAGTTTTTCGCAGGACATTGAATCCCTCGCGGGGTTGTGCTATAGTTATATTCGACCGAAAAGGTCAATTTATGTAGAAATTGGGGAGAGCATGAACGAAAAATTTTTTGATTTGAAAAAAGATAAACAGGACCGCATGATAAATGCCGCCTTAAAAGTCTTTTCCATAGGCGGCTATAAACATGCCAGTACAGACGATATCGTAGGGGAAGCAGGGATTAGTAAGGGGCTCCTGTTTCATTATTTTGGGAGTAAGCTCGGGCTTTACAGTTTTTTATATGACTACAGCGTACGCTTTATGAAGCTTGAACTGACCGGCGGTGTTTCATCCACAGAGCGGGATTACTTTGAGATCCGCCGCCAGATGGAATACGCCAAGATGCAAGTGCTCAAGAACTATCCTTATATGCAGCAGTTCCTTGACCGCTGCCGTTTTGAGAATGTGAGCGAGGCGCTCATGGCAATCGAACGCCAGAAAAATGTACTTAGTGATATGCAGGCTGTGCTGAAAAACCAGAGCAATCGTTCCCTGTTTAAGAGTGAAGTGGATTATGAAAAGCTGGATCAGATGATAACCTATACCTTGGACGGACTGATGGACACCCATTTTCAGGACTCCTCCTTCCATCCGGATATGCTTTACGAGGAGAGCTGTTCCTACCTGAATATGCTGAAAACGCTTTCCTACCGATGATAGGCAACGGTTAAATCAAAAAAACGAAACAAAAGTCCGATACGCTATGTACCGGACTTTTTCATGCCTGTTTATACGCCGGAGCAGCACCCCGCTCCGTCCCGCCGCTATTTTCTGGTCGCGGCATTCTTTTCCTTAATCTTTTTCATAATCATTTCCTTCACGTCCCTCGCCTTATCCTTCATGCGGGGATTTGCGGTCTTTGACGTGATCAGCCCCGTAATCAGACGGCTCGCCACATCGTACTGTTCAAAGCGCATTGCCGTCACGGAAATCAGGAAATCCACCGTAGGCTCATCCATGCCGCACATGGGGAAACTCTCCGTCTGTCTCGCCGCCAGAAAACCTTCCAGCGCATTTCTCAGGAATTCATCTTCCTCCGTCTGACACTGTTTCTTTTTCTCCTCGTAGCCTTCCTCCGCCGGATCCAGATGCTCCGCCTGTCCTCTGAGAAGCCATGCCGTCTTCAGACAGATATAAGCCTTCTCGCTTGCCTTCGTCTGCTTGACAATCGCATTCGCCAGAGCCATCTTGTAACGCTCCAGAGCCTCCTCATAGGTATAGGTCTCCGACGCCTCTTTCTGCGGTTTAAAGTTTGCGGAAATCGCCTTCTGAATATTCTTCGCCTGGGGGGAAGTCAGGTATTTAAAAAATCTGCTCAGTGACGCATAGCCACAGGACGGGCACATGATCACATCATATTTCAAAAGGTCAATCTGCTCGTATCTGGGCCGAAGATCCAGATCACTTCCCGCAAGCTTCGCCTTACCAATCTTAACGGTTCTCGCCTTAAACTCTCTGTCGCAGAGCGGGCAGGTAAAAGATTTATCAAACAGGAAATCCTGCTCCTGCACAACATGCGCAGCCGCCTGACCACCTTCCCCTCCTTCTTCCGGCTTTTTCTGTGTCTCATAGAGATCCATACTTTCCAGATTACTCAGTCCAAACTGCTCTAACCCCGATAACAGTCCTGCCATTTCTTTATCCTCCCCAAGTTATATTTATATATATTCCGCAGTGCTACTCGAAAAACCTTCGGTTTTCCTCGTTCACGTGCTGTCTACGCTCCGCTCATTGCTTTCTTGTACATTTTACCCTAATTTTCCTGTTTCGGCAAGACATATGAGCTTTTCAGGGACACAATTCTGTTAAAAACAAGTTTTTCCGGTTTGGAATCCTTGCAGTCCACGCAGAAAAATCCCTGTCTGACAAACTGAAAGCTCTCGTATGCCTTCGCATCCTTCACTGACGGCTCAATCCGGCACTCCTTTAAAACAGTCAGAGAATTGGGATTCAGATTTAAACTCCCGTCCTCATTGTAGACGCCCTTCTCCTCGTCAATGATATTCTCATAAAGCCTGACCTCGGCTTTTACGGACTCCGCCGCGGATACCCAGTGGATCGTTCCCTTTACCTTTCGTCCGTCCGGGCTGTTGCCTCCTCTGGAAGCCGGATCATAGGTGCAGTGCACCACCGTCACATTTCCCGCGTCGTCCTTCTCGTAACTTTCGCACTTCACAAAGTACGCACCCATGAGCCGGACCTCATTGCCGGGGAAAAGCCTGAAATATTTCTTCGGCGGTTCCTCCATGAAGTCTTCCCTCTCAATATAAAGTTCTCTGCTAAAGGGCACTTCCCTGGAACCGAGCGACTCGTTCTCCGGGTTATTCACCACGGGCAGCCACTCCGTCTCCCCTTCCGGATAATTGTCGATGATCAATTTGACCGGATCCGTCACTGCCATAACCCGGGGGCGTTTCATTTTCAGGTCCTCTCTGATGCAATACTCAAGCATCGAGTATTCCGCCGATGAGTTTGCCTTGGACACACCGCAAAGCTCCACAAAAAGCCGGATCGATTCGGGCGTGAAACCGCGTCTGCGAAGCGCCGCGATGGAAACCAGCCTCGGATCATCCCAGCCGTCCACAATGCCATCCTCCACCAGTTTCTTGATGTATCTCTTGCCTGTGACCACATTGGTCAAATACATTTTCGCAAACTCAATCTGCTTCGGCGGATGAGGGTACTCCAGCTCCGTCACCACCCAGTTATAGAGCGGTCTGTGATCCTCAAACTCCAGCGTGCAGATGGAATGGGTAATGCCCTCGATCGCGTCCTCTATGGGATGCGCGTAATCATACATCGGATAGATACACCATTTATCCCCCGTATTCTGGTGGGAAAGGTGCGCCACACGGTACAGGATCGGATCACGCATATTGATGTTCGGCGAGGACATGTCGATTTTCGCACGCAGGGTTTTCTCACCGTCCGCGTACTTTCCTTCCTTCATCTCCTCAAACAGCCGCAGGTTTTCCTCCACACTGCGCTCCCTGTTCGGATCGTCCCTGCCCGGCTCCGTCAGCGTCCCGCGGTACTCGCGCATCTCGTCCGCCGTCAGATCCGACACATACGCCTTGCCTTTTTTTATCAGCTTAAGCGCGCCTTCATACATCTGGTCGAAATAATCGGACGCAAAGAAAAGCCTTTCTTCGTAATCCGCTCCCAGCCACTTCACATCAGCCTTGATCGACTCCACGAACTCGCTCTTCTCCTTGGTCGGGTTCGTGTCGTCAAAACGCATATTGAACTTTCCGCCATACTCGGACGCCAGCCCGTAATTAAGCAATATGCTCTTGGCATGTCCGATATGCAGATAACCGTTGGGCTCGGGCGGGAACCTCGTATGCACGGTGTCGTAAACACCCTCCGCAAGATCCTTATCTATGATCTGCTCAATAAAATTTTTGGATTCCACTTCCGTTCCCTCCTCTGTAAACTTCCACATGCGGGTCTGCGCATCAAAAGGGCAAAACCCCGCACCGTGGGATCTTGCCCTGTCCCTAACTCTGTGAAAAATCAGTCCTCTTCATCCTCCACTGCGGCTGCAACCCCCGAAACAACTGCCGATACCACGGAAATCACCACAGGAATGATCACTACCACAAGAAAACCACCCAATAATAAAATACCCATAATCGAATTCCTCCTTAGTCGAAGTGTACAATCGACCATACATTAATAATTATACACATTTTTCCCGAAACTGCAAGATTCTGTGCGCATTATGTTCAATTATTCGGTCTTTCTGTCCGGCTCTCCCGCGTTCATATCCGTATACATATCCAAAAGCCCCACTGTCTCAGACGCCGGTCTGCCGTACATATTACAACATTCGTGGGATATACTCTTCTCCTCTTCACTCTCATCGTCAAAGGTGATACTCATGCGATACACTCCATGCTGCGATTCCGCATCCAGATGCCGCATAATCTCCTCTATCATTTCCCGATCGTTACCTTCCATAACCATACCATCCCCTCTGTCCTGCATTGTTACCAGTACATGGCTCCCAGAAGATTTTCATAATCCCTGTATACCTTTTCAAAAATCTTATCCCATTCCCGCTCCGACAGTTCAAAGAATGCCGTTTTTGCCTTCACATTCTGTCTCACCCGTCTTTTTAGCGGCGCCAGACCGATATCTCCCCTGACCAGCCATAACTCCTCGTCTTCTGCACTGAGCGTCAGTTCGTCAATCTCCATGTCAAAGCTTTCTCCCTTTTTGATATGGGAAAAACCACCCGACGCCTGACAGACCACCTCGAAATCATCCTCCACATCCTTCGCCGTAAATTTCCCGTCAAAGCTGTTTTTTCTTCCGTCGCACTCAAGCTCGCAGCCAAGTCTCACATTCTGCGTCTCCCCGTTCTCTGTAATACCGCATTTGATATCCGTCTCCATCTGGTAATCGTCAAGTTCCAGACTCTGCGTCGCCTGCCAGATAATCTCTGTCTCTTTTCTCTCTTCCTGCCGTTCGCTTTTCACCGTGAGCATTCCCTGCATCTTCTCTATACTTCGCTTCTCGCCGAGAAAATAGATATCTCCGTCAACCCTTATCCTGCCGCCGCAGAGAGAAAGCGGTTCCTCCACACGGATGCTCTCAATTCGGTTCGCACCGTTTATCTCCAAAATAAAACTGATTTCATCCGCTCCGGAAACCACATCAAAATAGCTTAAAATTCCCATAGCGTCTTCCCTGCCTACCTTGGAGTAATCCACATAATCATATAGAAACTGTCTGACCAGCTCGTTAAAATACAATTCGTCAAAGCTGACCCGGTAAAGATTCTGTCCCGCTTTCTCCATGGTCATATGCCGCCTGCATTCCGCAATTTCATCGGCATACTCCTTTAAAAAGGCTTTACCCGCGCCCTCCTCATCCCCGAAAAGCCACGGGTCCGGGAACAGTTCAATGGAAAAGTCGTCTCCCTCCGCCTTGCCGAAAAGCTCGGACCAAAGGGAACGGTTGTACTGGTCAATCACATTTTCATTCTTGATATAGACATTCTCCAGATAGAGTTCAGGAATGGAAAAACACAGATTTTCCTCGTCCCCGTAAAGCTCCATGTTTGCCAGCTCATAATTCATCACACTGAGTCTCGTAGACGCCGCCATCTCTTTTTCCCGTCTGTCAACCTCGTAGTCTGTGTCAACCCCCAGAGTCACCTGCCCAAGGAAGGTGTCCGTAGTGACATTCATCCTGGTGTCAAGGTGAACCCCTTCCTCCACAAGCATCCGTCTGATCTGATCAGCCCCGATCTTTTCCGCAAGCGGGTTCCTCATCTCCCCCGCCTCCCGCAGGAGATTCAGAAAGCCTTTCTCAATCTTATACGCCGCCGAATGCACATGCGTATACCATCCGCCCAGAATAATCGCCAAAAGCGCCGCCACTACGCACAGGATAACAATGCGTGCTGTCTTTTTATGGTTCTTCGGCGGCAGATATAACTGCGCCGGAGGTCCAAAAGTGTTTCTGTTCTGATTCTGCGTCTGTAATGAATAACTGTCCATATCCGATCCCCTCTATTTACGCTCCATAAAGTTCCCGCTGCACCGCTTCCGTCCTCTTGCCAATGCTGTGATAATATACCAACAGTACAAAAATTGCCGGCACTGTTTGCGTACATTATACCACATTTCCCCAGAAGCAACAATTAGCGCCCCGGCAAAAACCGGGGCGCACATTATGTCGAAATGATATCAGCCCGCAACTGCGTCAGCAGTGCTCTCCATCAGACATCTCTCAGTCTGCCGAGGCTGCTTGCAGCCTCGCAATCGAACGGAGTCCAATTTGTTATTTGGCAGCGGCAATCTCCGCTTTCAGAGCCTCCGTCAGCTTCGGAACGATCTTGTTCAGGTCGCCGACTACGCCGTAATCAGCCACATCGAAGATCGGTGCGTCAGCATCTTTGTTGATCGCAACGATAATGTCGGACTCTTCCATACCTGCCACATGCTGGATCGCGCCGGAAATACCGATTGCGAAATACACGCTCGGGCGGACAGTCTTACCTGTCTGACCTACCTGCAGATCCTTCGGCTTCCAGCCGGAATCTACAACCGCACGGGAGCAGCTTACGGTGCCGCCGAGCACTTCCGCCAGATCCTCAAGGATCTTGAAGTTCTCCGGGCTGCCTACGCCACGGCCGCCGGACACAAGAATCTTAGCGTCCATGATATCAACGGTCTCAGTAACGGATTTCACAATGTCAAGAATCTCCACATACTTGTTATCAGGAGTAAAGCCGGGATTGAACTCCTCCACATTTGCCTTCGCGCCCTTGATGGGATCGATCTTCTGCATAACGCCCGCACGCACCGTAGCCATCTGAGGACGGTTGTAAGGACATGCGATAGTAGCGATGGTGTTGCCGCCGAATGCCGGACGGGTCATCAGCAGCTGGTTGTGAAGCTGCTCCTGGCCGGGAACTGCCTGCAGCGGGAAATCACCGATCTCGAGAACGGTACAGTCAGCCGTAAGACCGGTAGCCACTCTCGCAGACACCCTCGGACCTAAGTCTCTGCCGATTGCCGTAGCGCCCACCAGCATGATCTCGGGTTTATACTTATTGATCACGGATGCCAGCGCATGTGCATAAGGCTCCGTTCTGTAATCCTTCAGCTCGGGATCGTCCACAACGATCACCTTGTCCGCGCCGTACTCAGCGAGCTGGTCTGCCAGTCCCTTTACGCCGGAACCGATCAATACAGCCGTAACATCTGTATTTAAATCTTTCGCGAGGTCTTTTGCTTTGCCAAGTAACTCAAATGCAATACTGCTGATCTCATTGTCTACCTGCTGCGCAAAGACATATACACCCTTGTATTCTTCTAAATTCATTTTATACCTCTTTCTGCGCACTCGTTTTACGCGTATACTTTTAAGTTCAGTTTAACTCAAATCATCGTTCTGGCTGAACTGTTAGATGACATGTTTAACCTTTAACTTGTCAACGATGTAGCTTACGGACTCGTCGGGATCGAGGGAAACTTTCTCCCCTGCGCCCTTTCTTACTTTGTCGGAAGCCTTCGCGATCTTGGTCGGTGAACCCTTAAGACCTAAGTTCGCATCGTCAACATCCTTAAGATCCGCTCTGCCCCAGACAGTGATCTCCTGCTTATAAGCGTCAAAGATGCCGCCGGGAGTCATATAACGAGGCTCATTCAGCTCAGAAAGAGCGGTGATCAGGCAAGGCATTTTTGCCTTAACCACATGATATCTGTCCTCATACTGACGTTCAACAACTACGCTGTCGCCTTCAATTTTGATATCCTGCGCGTAAGAAATAACAGGAATGTCAAGATGCTCGGAAATCTGCGGGCCAACCTGCGCTGTATCGCCGTCGATCGCCTGACGGCCGGTAATGATGAGATCATACTCCAGATTTCTGATCGCGCCTGCAAGCGTAGTGGAGGTTGCCCATGTATCGGCGCCGCCCAGAACCCTGTCTGTCACAAGAACGCCCTTGTCCGCGCCCATAGCCATAGCCTCACGCAGAACCTCTTCTGCCTTGGGAAGCCCCATCGTTACAACCGTTACCTCCGCACCATACTGATCCTTTAATCTGAGAGCCGCCTCCAGACCTGCTTTATCATCAGGGTTCATGATGGTAAGCATAGCGCCTCTGTCAAGAGTTCCGTCAGGATTAAACTTAACGCCGCCTGCGGTATCCGGAACCTGTTTTACACAAACCACAATTTTCATTGTATTTTTCTCCTTCTATAATTTTTATGTGTACCATTTTTACCGTAAGCCGGCACTCGAAAATACTTCGTATTTTCTCGTTCGCGGTGCTGCGCTGCACCGCTCTTTATCATTTGCCTTTCGCATCTGTTCCTGCAAGCAGGACATCTGCGCAATTCAAATGATAAGCCGTCTTACTTAAGCAGAGCCCCGGAGATAACCATTCTCTGCACTTCGCTTGTGCCTTCGTAGATCTCCGTGATCTTAGCGTCACGCATCATGCGCTCAACATCGTACTCTCTGATATAGCCGTAACCGCCGTGCAGCTGAACTGCCTTTGTGGTCACTTCCATAGCCACTTCTGCCGCGTACAGTTTTGCCTTAGCCGCTTCTACAGAGTATACCTTCTGGGTAGCCTTCGCCATAGCAGCCTTGTAAACAAGGAGCTGAGCCGCCTCAACCTTGGTAGCCATGTCAGCAAGCTGGAACTGCGTATTCTGGAATGCGCCGATCGCTCTGCCGAACTGCTTTCTCTCCTTCACATAAGCGATGGTGTTGTCGAGAGCGCCCTCAGCCAGACCAAGCGCCTGGGAAGCGATACCGATACGACCGCCGTCCAGCGTGTGCATAGCGATGTTGAAGCCCTTGCCCTGCTGTCCTAACAGATTCTCCTTCGGGATACGGCAGTCCGTGAAGATCAGCTCGTAAGTGGAAGAACCGCGGATACCCATCTTTTTCTCCTTCGTGCCGAAGGTGAAGCCGGGCGTTCCCTTCTCCACGATAAATGCGGAAATCTCTTTCTGTAGGCGGCCGCGCTTCTCAACCGTGCCTGTGATTGCAAAAATGACATAAACGTCAGCTTCCTTACCGTTGGTGATGAAGCACTTGGAGCCATTGAGCACCCACTCTTCTCCATCAAGAACAGCCTTGGTCTGCTGTCCCTGTGCGTCGGTACCTGCACCGGGCTCTGTCAGGCCGAATGCGCCCAGCTTCTCGCCTTTTGCAAGGGGAACCAGATATTTCTGCTTCTGCTCTTCCGTGCCATAGGTCATAATCGGATCGCAGCACAGAGAGGTATGTGCGGATACGATAACACCTGTTGTTCCGCATACTTTAGAGAGCTCCTCCACACACATAGCGTATGTAAGCGGATCACAGCCCTGTCCGCCGTACTCCTTGGGAACAGGAATGCCGAGAAAGCCTAACTTTGCCATCTTCTCAACAGTCTCTCTCGGGAAAACCTCTGTCTCGTCCACTTCCTGGGCAAGAGGTTTTACTTCTTTTTCAGCGAACTCTTTGAACAGAGCTCTCGCCATTTCATGTTCTTTGCTTAACGTAAAATCCATGATTTTTTATTCCTCCATGTTTTATTTTATACTTCTTTTCCATGAGATAAGCAGACTCGAAATGCTGCGCATTTCTCGTGCGCGTTGCTCCCTCAAACAGCACAAAGAAACGATTCATGTCTGCAGGCAGCCGGAATCTTTTCTTTGGCTGTTCTCAGTCTGCTTATCTCGACTATTTAGAATAGTCAAAGAAACCAACGCCAGTCTTTCTGCCGAGTTTCTTCTCCTCCACCATCTTCTTAAGAAGAGGCTGGGGCGCATACTTCTCGTCCTTGGTTTCGTTGTAAAGCACTTCCATGATTGCCAGGCAGATATCCAGACCGATCAGATCGCCAAGGTGCAGCGGACCCATAGGATGGGACGCACCAAGCTGCATAGCCACGTCGATATCCTCCGCGGAAGCGGTTCCTGCATCGAGAACACCGATCGCCTCGTTGATCATCGGGATCAGGATTCTGTTTACCACGAAGCCCGGAGCTTCCTTTACCTGTACAGGGGTCTTGCCGATCTCAGTTGCAATGGCTGTGATCTTGTCCACCATCTCCTGCGGGGTGTTCTCGCCTCTGATTACCTCAACCAGCTTCATTCTGTCAGCCGGGTTGAAGAAATGCATACCGATCATAGGTCTGTCAAGGCCCTCGCCGATCTTTGTGATGGAAAGGGAAGAGGTATTGGATGCAAACATGCAGTCCTTCTTCACGATGCCCTGCAGCTCTTTGAAAATCGCCTGCTTGATCTCCATCTTCTCAAGCGCAACCTCAACGATTAAGTCACACTCGCCGCAAATATTGTTCAGACCCGTGGTGATCTTGCCCATAACCTCGTCGGCCTTCTCCTGCGTGATCTTCTCCTTGCCCACAAGGAAATTCATATTCTTCTGGATTTTCGCTTTGCCGCCCTCTGCAAACTCCTCCTTGATATCGCAGAGGCAAACCTCGTAGCCGTCTGTCATGGCAAATGCCTGCGCGATGCCGGAACCCATTGTCCCTGCGCCGATAATACCTACTTTCATCGTAATTCCTCCTTATTTATTAATAGTTGATTACACGTGTTACCTTTCGGCAACAATTAATTACGCATGTTACCTTCCCTTGCACTGAATGCCGCGCACTACGCGTTCTTGAAAGGCTCCTTCACCTTCTCCTTGTTCTTGTCAAGGAAGAATGCCATGCCGTACTTCTGATCCTCTGTCTCGAAGCAGTCACCGAAGAGTTTTTCCTCGATCACGATCGCCTCATCCATATTTACCTCAAGGCCGTCGTTGATTGCCTTCTTGCAGTTGCGGACCGCGATAGGTGCGTTCTTGGCGATGCCGGCCGCCATCTTCTCAGCTGCAGCCATCAGCTCCGCCTGCGGATACACTGCGTTTACCAGACCGATGCGCAGCGCCTCGTCAGCCTTGATGTTTCTTGCCGTATAAATCATCTGCTTCGCCATGCCGGGGCCGACGATTCTCGCCAGTCTCTGCGTGCCGCCAAAACCGGGGGTGATGCCAAGGCCCACCTCGGGCTGTCCGAACACCGCATTCTCAGAACAGATTCTGATATCGCAGCTCATGGAAATCTCGCAGCCGCCGCCAAGCGCAAAGCCGTTCACCGCTGCAATCACAGGGATCGGGAATGTCTCCAGCTTACGGAACACATCGTTGCCCTTCTTGCCGAAAGCCTCGCCCTCCGCCTTGGTAAGCGTGCTCATCTCGCCGATGTCCGCACCCGCCACGAAGGACTTCTCGCCCGCTCCCGTCAGAATCAGGCATCTCACTTCGTTCAAATCCACGCCGTCAAGGGTCGCGTTCAGCTCGTCAAGCACAGCGGAATTAAGAGCGTTCAGCGCTTTTTCGCGATTGATCGTGATCACGCCGACCTGCCCCTTCACCTCATACAGTACAAATTCCATGGTTTGTATCTCCTTCTTAAATTATTTTCACAGTCACGGAGAATGCCCACTTTTGGGCATTCTCCCAAACGAGACTTAGAACATCTTGGCATCCCGTCCTATGGCGGGATGTCTTTAGATGTTCTTCTTGTTTTGTTACATTTCTACGATGGTTGCGCAGCCCATGCCGCCGCCGATACACAGCGTAGCCAGACCCTTCTTCGCGCCCTTCGCCTGCATCTCGTGAAGCAGCGTTACAAGGATACGCGCTCCGGAAGCGCCTACCGGGTGGCCGAGTGCAATCGCGCCGCCGTTGGGGTTAAGCTGCTTGTCTACGTCGATGCCAAGCTCCTTGCCGACTGCTACGGACTGTGCCGCAAACGCCTCGTTTGCCTCAATGATATCGAAATCTTCAATCTTGTAGCCGGCCTTCTCCATAACCTTCTTTGTAGCCGGAACAGGACCGATACCCATAACCTCAGGTCTGCAGCCTGCAAGTGCGCCCGCTACGAAGGTAGCCATAGGCGTTACGCCAAGTTCTTTCGCCTTCTCCTCGCTCATCACAACGATAGCAGCTGCACCGTCGTTGATGCCGGAAGCGTTTCCTGCCGTCACGAAGCCGTCGGGATTGATAGGACGGAGTTTCTGCAGGCCCTCGATGGTAGATCCCGGTCTCGGTCCCTCATCAACCTTGAACTCAACCATCTCTTTTTTCTTCTTCACCATAACGGGAACGATCTCTTTGTCGAATGCGCCGCTCTTCTGCGCCGCCTCAGCCTTCGTCTGGCTCTTGAGTGCAAACTCATCCAGCTCCTCGCGGGTAAGGCCCCACTCTCTGCAGATATTGTCCGCAGTCATAATCATATGGTAATTATTGAAAGCATCCCACAGCGCATCGTTCACCATAGTGTCAACCAGCGTGCCGTTGTTCATTCTGTAACCGTAACGTCCCTGCATAACCGCATAAGGAGCCATAGACATATTCTCCATACCGCCTGCAACAACGATGTCAGCGTCGCCCGCCTGAATCATCTGTGCAGCCATGTTCACACAGTTTAAGCCGGAACCGCAGACCACGTTGATGGTAACTGCCGGAACCTCATTGGGAAGCCCTGCTTTAATGGAGGCCTGGCGAGCCACGTTCTGACCCTGTCCTGCCTGAATGACACAGCCCATGTACACCTGATCTACCTTGTCAGGAGCAACGCCTGCTCTGCTTAACGCCTCCTTGATTACGATTGCTCCAAGTTCTGCTGCCGGTGTGGTGCTCAAGCCCCCGCCCATCGTGCCGATTGCCGTACGGCAGGCGCCTGCCAAAACAACTTTTTTTGCCATTTTCTTCTCCTCCATATTTGTAATATTTTTTTAGTGAAAAGCCCTGTAATCAAGGCTTGCCGACGATTGTTATTTTTTTGTCATTGTCCGCCGTTTCTATTGTATCATAGGGATTTCGTTTTTGCAATCTACTTTCGGACCGGCGGACGACACCCTTAAATCTCAAATTTTTCCATCAAATTTACCATCGTCTCTACCTGGGTCTTCTGCTCCGCGCTGACTGCCGCCGTCTCCTGTGAAGTTGCCGAATTGTTATCGACAGCCGAGGAAACCTGCGTCACATTTTCATTCAACTCCTGCATCCGCACGGTATCCCGCTTCAGAATCTGCTCGATCTGCCCCATCTTCTCGGTGGCTTCCCTGGCGTCGGACATCACCTGATTCATGTTTGCCTCTGTCTCCTCCGCAATAGATATGCTCTTGTCCATTACCGAAATGGTCGTCTCAATCAGCTCTGTCGTCCTGCCCGCCGCGTTTGACGACTCATTTGCCAGATTTTTCACCTGTTCCGCCACAACTGCAAATCCTTTTCCTGCCTCGCCCGCTCTTGCCGCTTCAATCGCCGCGTTCAGCGCCAGCAGATTGGTCTGGGATGCAATGTCCTCTATCGCCTCTATGATGGTGCTGATCTGCTCGGAACATCTGCCGATCTCCTGGATGGCTCCCTTCAGCTCCTGCAGCTTCTGATTGCCCTTTGCCAGCGTCATGCCCGCCGCCGAAGCCATGCTTGCAGACTGCTCCGCCTCATGCGCATTTTCTTCCATGCTCTTCGTCATAGCGTCAAAAGCCGTCATCAGCTCGGATACTTGCGCCGCCTGCAGGGTACAGTTCTCCGCCAGGTCCTGCGCCGCAAACGCGAGCTGCTCCGAGCCGCTGTCGATCTGCCCAGAAACAGTGCGGATCGTCCCGAGCGTTTCCCGCATCTTCTCCGCGATCTGTACAAGGGAATCCTTGATCGAAATAAATTCGCCCACATACTCCTGCCTGATCTCAACCCGGTAATTTCCGTTTCCCATCTTTTCAAGCGTTTGGGTAATCTCCTGTATCATACCGAGCAGATTTTCCTTCATGAACGCGATGGCGGCAACCATTCTTCCAACCTCGCTCTCATCCGCCTCCAGATCAAGCTCTACATGGAACTCTCCGCCCGCAAGCACTTCCATCTGATCCGACACTTTTACGATAGGCTCCAGAAGTTCCTTCTCGGAAAACTTGATAGTCTTGATAAATCCTCTCACCAGATACAGGAAAGACAGGGCAAACAGTGCCTCGATCAGATACTGCATTATCTTCATCCCTGCCACTCTGCCGTCTTTTCTCGCCAAAATGGCCTGAATCGTCTCATCCGTCTGCCGGTTGATCTGCGCCACCGAATTTCCGTATTCCGAACTGAACACACACGACTGCGCGGATTCCAGATCTCCCGCCTGCACATACGTGATCGCCTGCTCCTCCAACGGGACAAGCTGGTTCGACATCTCGGCAATCTGGTTCAGGCTTGTCCACTCGCTCTCCTTGAGCGCGCACTTCTCCAGAGTCGCAAGCGCCTGCTCCCTGTTCTTATCCTGATTCAGTTCCTTCATGTATCCGTCATAATAACCCTGATCCCCCGTGACGGCATAAGACTGTATGTCGTAAGTCAACGTCTTGGACGCGGTACGATACTGGTTCAGCGCCACCGTCGTGTTGATCTGCGCCGTCTGTATGCTTGACATACCCAGATTAAAAATGATAAATCCAATCAGCAGCACCACACCTACTGCCACTGATATAAGCGCCTGATGCACCAGCCTTTTCAACTGCGCCGCCTGACTCTTCTTTCCCGATACATTGTTTTCCTTTTTCCCCATACTCCTTCTCCTATACCACATCTCCGGCCACAAAAATTCCTGTGTAAAATAAATAGTTCCATAAAAAGTATATCTGAATTTTTACTTATTTTCAACAATTTATTTTATCGTTTTTCTTTAATTTTCGTGCATTTTGCTAATGGTTTTGCTGCGGCGGCATTTTTGTTTTCTCCATGTACGCATCCGCCGCCGGATCCGTCATGGGTAGGACTCTTCTCCACTCCCTGGAATCCCCCACTTTCTCCACCTCGCAACGGTTTTTGTAAAGAAATTTGGAAAGTTCATAGCAGTCCACCCAGATTTCGTTGTTTCCTTCCTTCTGGGACTCGTCAAAAATAAGCTGCAGCCCCCAGTGCAGATGTACGGTTTTAATATTGTTTACATTCTCCGTCGTGCTGTAGCCGGTATGCCCCATGTAACCGATCACATCCCCCGCCGTCACCACAGACCCTTCCGCAAGCCCTTCCGCATAAGGATAATTTTGCCGCAGATGGGCATAATAATAGTAGCGTTTCCTGTCAAAGCTGCGGATGCCGATACGCCAGCCGCCGTACTGGTTCCAGCCGAGGGCCTCCACGTAGCCGGATTCCACGGCGATGATGGGCGTGCCGATCTGTCCCATCATGTCATGTCCCAGGTGGGGTCTCGCGTAACCGTAGCTGCGGGAAGACCCGAAATCATCATAATGGCTGTAATCGAACCCTTTTGCGATGGGCGAAAATGCCTTCAGCCCGTAAACGCGTTTGCCGTCAAGCGTAAATTCCCCCATCATGCCGCCGAGCACCGCCGTGTACGCCTCCAGATAATAGTCGTAATATTCCATATCTTTCGTCAATTCCTCCATCGTGCTGTCGCCGCTTTTCAGCTTTTCCGCCACTTCCTCTATTTTCCTGACACTGTTTTTGTCAAACTTTCCCCCTGTCTTTGCCCCCACATATGCCAAAAGCTCAATCCAGTTTACATGCACTTCGTCCCGGTAGCTGTCCACGTCCAGATCATATGCCGCCCCCATCGCCTCACTTGTGACATGAAATTCCACCCACTTGATGTAATTTCCGTCCGAGGTTACTTCCACCGCCTGCCCGTTCGTCCTGCCGCCGCTCTCCGGTCCGTCTGGCGGCTGCCTTTTCCCGAGCAGTTCCCCCGCCATGCATACGCAGCCGAGGACAAGCAGCACAAGCGCGCCCGTCCTTACAACCGCTTTGCCCCATCCGCGTTCCCATCCCCTGTTATGTCTCATGCCCGCCTCCGTGATTCTTCTTCTCAAAATCTCAAATCATTGCGGAGAATGCCGCATTTCAGGCATTCTCCTGAGTGACAGTGATTTGCGAAGCAAATCTAGCACTTCTTGGCGAGACAGCCCTTGCTGTCGAGCTTTAGAAGTCCTTTTCACTCTAATCATATGTGGCGCAAAATTGCGTTATGTCAGAAGTCGGCTGTCGAAATCGCCCGCAGCAGGCAAATATCTTAAATATCACATTGTCCCCCGCCGCATATCTTGTTATGATAGGAGTATACTTGATTCATTTACGGGAGGCTCTGCCTATGACTGAAAAAATCAGAAACGTGCTGGAAGGAAGGGAAATGTTCGTCTTCAGCATTACAACAGCCCTGCTCCTGTTTACAGCCGCCTTTCTTCTGGCTCCGCCGGAAGAACTTCTGCGTGGCATGGTTACTATCGTGCTTACAAGGGACGCCCTTGTCACGGATTACTTTGAGCTTGCAGGGTTCGGCGCCGCCTTTTTTAACGCGGGGCTGGTGCTGAGTCTTGCCATCCTTTTGATCCGCCTGCAGAAAATCCCCTTCACCGGTCTCACCATGGCGGTTCTCTTTATCAACACGGGCTTTGCGCTTTTTGGCAAAAATCCGGTGAATGTCCTGCCCATGCTGCTCGGAACCTGGCTCTACGCAAGATTTCACCGTGCAAGCATGAGCCGCTATATCTATACGGCGCTCTTCGGCTCCTGCCTTGCGCCTATGGTGACGGAGCTTGTTTACATGCTGCCCTTCTCCTTTGCCGCCAATCTGGCTGTCGCCGTAACAGTCGGTGTCTTTGCCGGATTCGTGCTGCCGCCGCTCTCCGTACATACCGCCTCCATGCACATGGGCTACAATCTTTTTAACATGGGATTTGCCGGAGGGCTCTTCGCCTTTGTCATGGTGTGTGTCCTGCAGTCCTTCGGGCTGGAAAGCAACAACGTATTCATATGGAGTTACGGACGCCCTTCTTGGCTGCTCGCCGGCCTGTACCTGTATTTTGCTGCGGCTCTGCTGTTCGGACTGTATATGAACAGGAACGGGCTGCATTCCCTCCTCAAGCTGATGCGTCATCCCGGTCGTGCGGTTGCGGATTTCGTCTTGATGGACGGCGCACCGACTACTCTGGTCAATATGGGGATCATAGGTATTCTGTGCACCACTTATATCGTGCTGATCGGCGGCGATCTGTCCGGTCCCGTGGTGGGCGCGGTTTTGACGGCATTTGGCTTTGCCGCTTTCGGCGCCCATGCCAAAAATTATCTGCCGGTGCTGGCGGGCGTCTTTCTTTCTACCTTTTTTAATCACATGCAGCCCACCACGCCCGGAATCCAGATGGGCGCTGTATTTGCCGTTGGGCTTTCTCCCATTGCCGGACAGTTCGGCATACCCGCCGGAATCATCGCCGGCATGCTGCACGCCGCAGTCGTCGTATGCTCTTCTTCCCTCTACGGCGGATTAAATTTGTACAACAACGGTTTCTCTACAGGTCTGGTCGCCATTGTGCTCGTACCAACGCTGGAAAGTTTTATCAAAGGATTTCAGACTAAGAAAGAACGGAAAAATGAACACTGAAAGTAATGACAGCGCAGTTTTCGCGCGGAATGGAGATTACCATGACACATGAAGAAAAAAAGACCGCTAAGATCGTCGAGGAACTGACCATGTTTTTCTTTGCGCTGGAAGCGTCCTATATCGACACCCGGATCGAACGGCGGGAAAACGAGGTCACAATTCGTCTGGAGGCAGACTTCAACCCAGCCTTCGCAGAAAAACTCTCCCATTTGGACCACTATCTGAACGGTCAGAAAAACGACGGCATGGGAGATATCTACTGGGAACTTGCCGGCAGCGGCGATCCCGGCGAAACAAGCCAGCTTCTCTTAGTCGGCATGATGATAGACCGCGCGGTAATCGAACTCGGCGAAAACCGGGTAAAGCTTACCATGTACCGAAGCGTATAAACTGCCGCTTTCTGACTCTGCTTATGCGCATAAGCAGACTCGAAATGCTTTGCATTTCTCGTTCGCGTTGCTCGTCATAAGACATCCTGCGCATGTGCTCATGCAAG
>RAYM01000127.1 GCA_003611805.1 bacterium 1xD42-87
TGATATTGTCAATATTGGTTGACACTTTTTTTACAAGGATATTCATGCCTAAGCTGCAGCATCCAGAGATTCATAATATCTCTGTCGTTTGACCATAGGAGGGAGCCCCTCATTCGCAGAGCATATCCTCCTATTGTTCCAATAACTGATGAAGTATCTCCAGATAAGGGTTTTCAGTTCCCCTATGTTCATTTCCTCAGTATGATAACGTCCGTAGAGGAGTTCCTCCTTCATCCGCGCCCACATGCTCTCGCATCGTGCATTGTCATGGCATCGTCCTCCTGCACTGTTCATGCTTTGAAGAATTCCGTATTTATGGACAGCTTCACGATAGGTTCTGCTGGTGTACTGCGCCCCGCGGTCTGAATGGATCACGGCTTCCCGGAGTGCCGGATAGGAGCGGACAGCGTTCTCAAGCGTCTGTCTGCACAGAGCCGCTTTCATGTTCGTGTCCATTGCCAGTCCCAGGACAGCGGCGTCAAAACAGTCAAATATGGCAGACACGTAGAGTTTCCCGTCCTTTGCTTTGAGTTCGGTTATGTCCGTTATGCATTTTTTTAATGGTTCTTCGGACGTAAAGTCCCGTTTCAGCAGGTCATCGGATTTGCGCGCCTCACGGTCAGCTTTTGTGATCCCGTTTGGCCTGTGCTTCGGGCGGTGGCTGAGCCCGGTTTCCTCCATGACGCGGTAAACCGTCCGCTCTCCGGGTATGTGGATGCCTTCCGGCTGTTTCAACAAAAGCGCCTGATACATGCGGATTCTCCCATAAGTGTCATTGCATTCATCTTCCGCCACAATTTCCCGCATGGCGTCGGCCAGATCCTGATATTTCCACGGACGGTCTTTGTTTGCAAGATATTTATAAAATCCCTGCCGCGTCACATTTAACATCCGGCAGTAGAAAGAAATCTTTCCTTTGATAACGCCGCCCTCAGTTTTTAGGGCAATAAACATCATTCTCTGCCCCTTGCAGACTTCCGACGGCTGGCGGCGAAAAAAGCGCTTGCTTCCTCAAGGAAATCGTTTTCTTCCTTTAAACGGCGGATTTCTTTTTCCTGTTCCTTGACTTGTCTGCGCAGAAGTGTAAGCTCTTCCGCCAGATTCATGGCCGTCTGAGGGGTGTGTGAACCAGAGCCGACATCCAGCCGCCCCTCCCTTGCAGCTTTCATCCATGCATACAAGGTGTTTTCAGGGATTCCTAATTCAGCAGCGGCTTTTGCCCCGCCAATTTCCTTTGCCAGCTTTACGGCCTGTATTTTGTACTCCATGTCATATTTCCGTTGTTTTTTTACCATTTTAGTTGCCTCCTTATTTCTCTTTGATTATACATCAAATCCTTGTGTATAAGGTGTCAACTAAAATGATACAACATCA
>RAYM01000128.1 GCA_003611805.1 bacterium 1xD42-87
ATGGCTGACTGTATCCCGTGGGATGAATTCGAAATAAAATATGCAGAGCTTTTCCCAAGCGACACCGGCAATGTTGCCAAACCGCTGCGCATGGCGCTGGGAGCCCTGATCATCCAGACAAAGTTTCAGTTTGCCGACCGCGAACTTGTGGAACAGATCACGGAGAACCCATACCTGCAGTACTTTATCGGGCTTCCCGGATATCAGGAAGAAGCCCCGTTTGACGCGGGCACACTTGTCCTGTTCCGTAAACGCATTACGGCAGAAATGCTGATGGAAGCCAATGAGTATCTTCTTGCACACAAAGATGACAGCAGAAATGACAATACCCCTCCATCCTCAGGAGGTTCATGCGTTGCTGATATTGCAAAGGAAGACGGGAACAAAGGGACGCTGACACTGGATGCGACCTGTGCGCCGGTCAATATCCGTTACCCGCAGGATATCTCCCTTCTGAACGAGGCGAGGCAAAAGCTGGAGGCCATCATATACCGTTTTTGTAAATCCTACGTCCTGCCGCTGCCAAGGCGGTACCGGAGGCGTGCCAGAAAAGACTACCTTGCCTACGCCAAAAGCAGAAAGCACAGCGCAGAGAAGATCCGGAAGGCGCTCCGTAAGCAGCCCGGTTACGTTGGAAGGGATATCCGGTATCTGGATGAGTTTATGAGTCGCGGATATGCCATGACGGATAAAGAGATCGGCCTGTACCTTACGATCCTCACGTTGTATGAACAACAGAAGTATATGTATGATAACAGGGTACATTCCGTAGATCACCGTATTGTGAGCATCACGCAGCCATGGATCCGGCCGATCGTGAGGGGAAAGGCCAAAGCGCCTGTTGAGTTTGGTGCAAAGTTTGACCTGAGCCTTGACAGGGAAGGCTATGGACGTATCGAAAAGATATCGTTTGAAGCATACAATGAAAGCGCCTGTCTTATAGAAGCGGTGGAACGCTTCAAAGCGCGTACCGGCCATTATCCGGAACGAGTACTGGCAGACCAGATCTACCGGACAAGGGAAAACCGGAACTATTGCAAAGACCATGGTATCCGCATATCCGGTCCGAAGCTTGGCAGGCCGGGCGTAAATACAAAAACGGATAAAAAGCAGGAGTATCAGGATAACAGGGACAGGATCGAAGTGGAACGTAGCTTTAGTTTAAGCAAACGCTGTTACGGCATGGGCTGTATTGTAACAAAACTGGAAGAAACGCAGCTGACCTCCATCGCATTATCCGTATTCGTGACGAATCTGTTTAAGATTTACAAGCGGATACTTTACGCTCTTTTATATCTGTTCCAATATAGGAACGGATACAAACGTTGGAGTATA
>RAYM01000129.1 GCA_003611805.1 bacterium 1xD42-87
TGTTTGAGGCTTTTGACGTGTCGGCATTCCACTACCTGTTAAAGCCGATTGAGGAACAGAAATTCATGGAGGTGCTTTGCAGGGCGGCGGAGGAAGCCGGGAAAAAGAAGGGGCAGAGGGAAAAGCAGATATTCATACGGGCGAAGAACCAGGGGTATACGCTTAACCTAAACAGCATCCTGTATATTGAGAGCAGGGGGAAGAAGGTGGAAATCCATACCACGGACATGGAGGATGTCATAGAGTCCTATGCCACGATGGATGAACTGGAAGGGCAACTTGGGGATGGGTTTTACCGCTGCCACAGGGGGTACCTGGTAAATATGGCGCACATAGCGAGGTATGATGCTGACAGCATTTTCCTTTCCAGCGGTGAGAAGGTCTACCTGACAAGGAAAAGGCACAATGAGTTTGTAAAGGCGTATATGTGGTATTTGCAGAATGGAGGGGTGTCCTGTGTATGAAGTGGCGAGCGGCCTGCTGGAAGTGTTTTCTGCCATGTTCCAGGGATACTGCCTGCAGTATTTCTTTGGGAGCTTTCTGGAAGGAAGGATAAGGAACCGGCGGATAGGCGGTCTGGCAGCCGCAGTGCTGTATGGGGGCCTGCGGTTAGGGATGGGACTTATCTTACCAAAGGGCTACACGAGTTTTTGGGTTTTCATAAGGCTGGCAGTGATTCTGTGCATCGTATCGGTGGCTGTATTGGTTTTTTATAAGGCAATAGGGAAGATAACCTTATTTCTTGGAGTCACATTTATTGCTGCGAGTGAAATGAGTTTTTTCCTTGCACATATGTTTTTTGAATTAGGAAATCATCTGTTCCGGCTTTGGGACTGGTGTTTGGAAAATGGATATGTTTCGTCCTTAAATTATCCAAAAATTGTAAACACAACTATTATATTCAACCAGATTTTACTGTATGTAGTTGGAGCGGTATTGTTGTATTTTACTATGAGAAAAATTGTGCAGGATTACCGGGAAAAGGACTATGCCATTCACAGGACAGAATTACTGTTCATCCTCACACCGGGGATGACCGGCCTGATGGTATGTACTTTACTGCGTATTACGATTGACACGGCGGAAAACGGTGTGCCGGAGGTGTTGTATGACAGATATCCATCACTGATGGTCATAATGCCTGTTATCCTGCTGCTGTTACTATTCTCCGTTATGTTTGGGGTAAAACTCTTTCAGGACAT
>RAYM01000130.1 GCA_003611805.1 bacterium 1xD42-87
GGTGTTTCCAGGACTTATAAAGGATGCGATGGTTATGCACCCATCATGGCATATATAGGAACCGAAGGCTACCTCATCAACTGTGAGCTCCGTGAAGGGAAACAGCATTGTCAGAAGCATACGCCGGAGTTCCTGCGGGAGACAATCCGCCTGTGCCGGGAGATCACACAGGAGCCGCTCCTTGTGCGGCTGGATTCCGGGAATGACGCGGCGGAAAACATCGGCATACTGATCGAAGCAGGATGCAGCTTTATCATAAAGCGCAACCTTCGCAGGGAGAGCAAAGAGGAGTGGCTCTCCATGGCCCAGGCTTGCAGCAAAGATGTCCAGACGCCCCGGGACGGCAAGACTGTCTATATAGGAAGCGACTGGAAGAGCGTCACCTACAAAACAGAAGACAGCCAGGAGAAAACCGTCACCATCCGCACCGGCTATGAGGTCATCAACCGAACGGTTGACAAGTACGGCCAATTTCTGTTCCCCAATGACATCGAGGCCAATACCTGGTGGACGAACCTTGGGCTGAACGACCATGAAGTCATAAGCTTGTACCATGCACATGGGGAATGTGAACAATTCCACAGCGAGATAAAGACGGATATGGATCTGGAACGGCTTCCGTCCGGCAAATTTGACACCAACGAGCTGATACTGGAGCTTACCATAATCGCGTACAACATACTGCGCATGATAGGCCAGGAATCCATAGGCCGCCGGGGAACGGAAACAAAGCATAAGGTAAGGCGGCGCCGTCTGCGGACAGTGATTGGGGACATGATCATGATGGCAAGCCACGTGACAGAGCATGCCCGCCAGCTGATTATAGGACTGGGACGAAGCAATACATGGCGTTATGCATTTCAGGGGATTTATGCTGCATTTGCGGATTTCCACGCATAAATAATGCATCATACAGGAAACACCCGGCACATAATGGGATTAGTGCGCTCTTTTATAGGGACGGATGGAATCTGGCAGTATATTCCTCACATTAACACAGGTTTATTCAGCATTATCAAGGTGCATTTTCTACTTTTTGCCAATCTGATTGTAGATTGGCATATAAATACAATTAACTTCACGGATTCAGG
>RAYM01000131.1 GCA_003611805.1 bacterium 1xD42-87
TCATGCGCCTCATCTGTACCTGTGGCCATACCCATGCCATCCTCCCGGACTTCATCATCCCTTACTCCGGCTACGGCCGGTTCTTCCTCCTGCGTGTCCTGGCGGAGTATTTCCTGCACCTTTCCACATCCACACAGAAGAACAGCACATCCTGTACGCCACGGTTTTTCAGGTCATTTAACATCCCCAGCCAGAACTTGCTGGTCTCATTGGCGCCTACGGTGATACTCAGGATATCTTTATAGCCGTCTGCGGTGATCCCCAGCACAATGTAGGCGGCACGGCTCAGTATGCGTCCGTCTTCCCTGACTTTATAATGGATACAGTCCATGAATACAAAGGGATAGATGGGGTTCAATGGCCGCGCCTGCCACTCTTTGACCTCTGGGAGTATCCTGTCCGTGATCTTACTGACCATCTCTGCGGACAGTTCCATCCCATAAAGTTCCTGTATCTGGTCATGGATATCCCTTGTGCTCATACCCCTTGCATAGAGGGAGATTACTTTTTCTTCAATACCGGAGATATCCCTCTGGTATTTTGGGATGAGCTTTGGCTCAAATTCACCCTCACGGTCTCTTGGGACATCGATCTGGAATTCCCCATACTGGCTCTTGAGGGTTTTGGGAGAATGTCCGTTACGTTTGTTGGATGTGGAAGCATCACCTTTCTGTTTTTTTTCGTAGCCAAGGGATGCATCCAGTTCCGCCTCCATAAGCTCCTGAAGGATATCTTTGAAGCTGTCCCTCAGCAGGCTGTAAACATCAGCCACGCTATTAAGGTTGTTATCTGCAATAATCTGTCGTATTTGCTGTTTTGTTGCTGGCATAAAAATACTCCTTTTCGATAAGAATTGTCATATCTTGATTCTTACCAAAAAAGAGGTATTTTTTTCCAAAGACACAAACTATTTTACACTACCTTTTCTCCCTGTCCGCCCACCTGTAAAGCGTAGCGGCATGGTTCGCATAGTCATTCCCGCTGGAAGCAATATACCGGCTCATTTCCTCAATTGTTATCCAGCACCCTAGGTGCTCCAGATCTTTCTTATATTCGTCAAATTAAATGAAGGTACTGGCTCATATATTC
>RAYM01000132.1 GCA_003611805.1 bacterium 1xD42-87
AGGATTGAAAATGCGGATGTGGCGGAGCGGTTAAGGCAGAACGAGACGGCATATGTGGAAGTGATAAGGGATGATTTGATAGAGACGGATGATATCCTATTTTTGAATGTGATGGGATCAGACCAAATAGGGTTTAATAAAGGTTATATACCGGCGGAAGTTATGGCTGCAAAATGGATGGCGCATCTTTCGGAAGCTATACTGCTTGGAATCACGGTTTTACTTGGAATAATTACACTGGTTACTGTGTGTAGATACAGAAAAGACAGGAAATCCAAGATAGAATTGCAGAAAGTAGAAGAGAATGGCGGGGTGGACTGGCTTAAAATTGATAGGAAGATTTCATTGAGAAATTTAAGAGGAAAAATTTGGGAAAAGGGTACGGCGCTGATTCTTACTGTAACATTTTTTCTTTTGGGATTCTCTTATCTCATGGGAGTATGCAAGTTGGAAAAAGTATCGGGTGTTTTAAACTGGAAATATTGGGAAAAAGCAGAAAACGTAAACACAGATGTGCTGCTTGTCGGAGCCAGTTCCATGTCAGCAAATATAGAGATTGGTGAATTGTGGAGAGAGAAGGGAATTTCTGCATATTGTATCGGAGCAGGAGCATCTAAGCTCTATGATAATTATTATAGACTGATAGAGGGAGATAAGGCGCATTCAAATAAATTAATTGTGTTGGAAATGCGCGGGGCGGCAATGAATTCTGATATGGATATATATCGCCAAGAGAATATAACGGGATTAAATATATCTCTCAATAAATTGCGCTATATTAATGCGACCATAGAACCGCAGGAAAGACTGTATTATATTTTGGATTTTCCGCTTTTCCATGGGAGATATAAAGAAGTAAGCAAATGGGATTTCAGGCATACCAGCAGTCTGGGGAAGGATGATAAGGGAACATGGACAGTCTTTTATGGCACCAAAAATACACTGGAACTGAATCGAGCTGCCGATGTGATCGAATACAAGGCTTTAAATCAAAAACAAGAATATTATTTAAGAAAGATTATAGAATACTGTGAAGCTAATGACCGGGATCTGTTGCTGTTAAAGACACCGGATGGAAA
>RAYM01000133.1 GCA_003611805.1 bacterium 1xD42-87
AGGATTGAAAATGCGGATGTGGCGGAGCGGTTAAGGCAGAACGAGACGGCATATGTGGAAGTGATAAGGGATGATTTAATAGAAACGGATGATATCGTCTTTTTGAACGTGAGGGGATCAGACCAGATAGGATTTAATAAAGGTTATATACCGGCAGAAGTGACAGAAGCAGGGCAGATAGGATATTTGCTGGAAGGCATTCTGTTTGGAATGATAGTTTTACTTGGAATCAGCACCATGGTTGTTGGTTGTGGATATAGAAAACGAAAAAGATCAGAGGCAAAGTCACAGAAAGAAGAGAGCAACGAACTAAACTGGATTTCAATCGATAGTAAGGTTTCGTGGAGGAATCTGGGGAGCGGGCTAAAGAGAAGAATAGTGGCGTTAATACTGACGGTCACTATATTTATGATGGGTTTTGCTCATATCATGGGCGTATGCAAGCTGGAATATGTGGGGGGAGTTTTGAACTTAAAATATTGGAAAAAAGCGGAACATGAAAATACAGATATAATGTTTGTTGGGGCAAGTTCCATATCTGCACATATTGAGATTGGAGAATTATGGAAGGAGAGAGGCATTGCTGCTTATAGTATAGCAGCGGGAGCTTCTGATCTCTGCGATAATTATTATAGATTGATTGAAGCGAATAAAAAACGTTCGTGTAAATTGATTGTGCTGGAAATGCGCGGAGCAGCATTGGACTCTTCAATAGACATAAACCACGACAGACAAAATATAACGGGATTAAATATGTCTTTCAATAAATTGCGTTATGTTAATGCATCTATAGAGCCAGAGGAAAGAATGTATTATATTTTGGATTTTCCTCTTTTCCATGGGAGATATAGAGAAGTGATTAAGTGGGATTTCTTACATACCAGTAGTTTTGGTGAAGAGGATAAAGGGAACTGGATGCTTAATTATGGCACCAACAACACACTTGAACTGAATCCAGCGGCCGATGTGATCGAATACAGGGCATTAAATCAAAAGCAGGAGTATTATTTAAGAAAGATTATAGAATACTGTGAAGCTAATGACCGGGATCTGTTGCTGTTAAAGACACCGGATGGAAA
>RAYM01000134.1 GCA_003611805.1 bacterium 1xD42-87
CCATTCTTTTGGTAGTGCTGGTACCAGCGTTTGATGGATGTCGGCGCCGGATGGATGAAGGATCCGTTTGGATGGAGTGCACCACGTGCAGAGGCCGCACGAAAGTAAGCTTCCTTGGATCTGTACTCATCCGGGAGGCCGACAATCAGCGGTGAGATCATGGAATAACGCATCAAAGCGATATCCTGTGCTAATTCCTGTTTCATTTAAAGTCCTCCCTTTCGTTTTTTCTAAGAAAACTTAGTTTTCTTTAGTATAAGAGGAAGCAGATGCGTTTTCCTGTAAGGCTATGTGGGTGTTAGAAACAGAATATTTGGAGTCTGCCTTATCTGCATGGACTGGTTCCCGAAAAAAGCAAAACACTGCTTTACGAGACGGGGCGGGAAAGATAATCCGATACGGAAGGAACGGACCTTCTGCATCCAGTGCTTCACATACCGTTTGATGATGGATGCAATGAGATTTTCATCAATGGAGGGAGTGCCAGCCATGATTTTCTCATAATCTCCAGAAGCCTCATAGTCAGAGATGATAGAAATCTGATCCTGCAGGGATACCTGGGAGTAAGGAACAAGTAAAGAAGGAAGTAAAGCATGGGTCCTGCCGCAGTGAGAGCATCTGACGCGACAGATAGATAAAGAGATCCCGGAATCGTCTTTTTTGAGAGAGCGGGTGTAATAACCATGGATAGTCAAGCAGCCAGAATGGCCACAGGTACACTGCAGCTGGTGGAACTGTAAGGTGTTGATGATATTTTCATAAGTTTTTTGATCGAGTGGATTGTCAAAAGGTACCGTAATTGTTATCATAAAGGTGTTGCTTGCAGTGTTACATTGAAAGATGCTGCACTGTGAGGATTGTTTTGATAGCGGGTATCAAACTTTGGTCGGTGGGATACCTGCTATTCTTGTAACTTTGATATGATAACACAAGAAGGTACTGGTTCAAACACTCTGCTGTAAAATACATCAGAATATATGAGCCAGTACCTTCATTTAATTTGACGAATATAAGAAAGATCTGGAGCACCTAGGGTGCTGGATAACAA
>RAYM01000135.1 GCA_003611805.1 bacterium 1xD42-87
GTAAAACTTATTAAAATGCAGGTCAAGATAATCAAAAGGTGTTTTTTTCATAATAATTCTGTATTTTTGGGGATTTGCTTTTACTTCATTTGTCTGCTTTTTTGTGAGTGTAAGATTAACCCATTCGTCAAATTCATCACTCTCTGGCAGCATTGTTAGTTTCGAAGCTATTCCATTACTTGTTACATCTTTGACGCGTATTAAGTAATACATTCCTTTATGTTCCGCATGAGCAAATATATTGTAGTTCTCATAACCCCTGTCTGCGATAAAAACAGCAGGCTGGCCACGGTATCTGTCAATCAATTCACACATAGCACTATTTTCATTTTTCAATCGGGCAGGTTGGATAATTGCATCTGTGTATCTTCTGCTGCATAAATCATAAAAAGCGTTTAAATGCAGCTGGTTGAAGCCTTTGCTGTCAGGAAGCGGTTGAAAATAGGTTGTTTCATCTTTAGGATTGCAGGCAATGCATAAATCCGAACCATCACAGGCAATTAATCTAAGTCCTTTATATGTAGCATTATCATTAAAAGATTTAGTGAATTCTTGAAATAAGAACTCAAATGCTTCTGGCAATATCTGTGCCCTGCGCTGGTTAAATGCTGAATCCGATGGCGTGGAACTGTCAAAATCAAAATATTCCAACAATTCATCTCTTAATGCTTTGCCCTCCATTGTAAGCATAAACTTCATTATCTCTTCAAATGACCATTTCTTTTTACGTGAAAAATCCGTTTCTGGATTCTTTGTAAACAACCAACGGTAAGAATCCATCTCTGTAATAATGGATAATAGTTTTTGCTTTACCTCTGTAGAATAATTCATTGTGTAATCCTCCTTGCAGCCAAGATGTTTTCTTGATTACAAGGGCCGCTCTGACTATCTTTCTTTTTTAGATAGTCAGAGCGACCGCACATTTGGTTTATCCTGTCAAGTGATTTATGAAATTATACAAAAAAAGAACAGGGTACATATTTCTACATACACTGTTCTTTGCATCGTCCTTATCTAAATGACATTG
>RAYM01000019.1 GCA_003611805.1 bacterium 1xD42-87
ACAAGCATTGGATGATCTGTCTGGAAACCTAAAAATTTTATAAAAACCGTGCTGAACAGTACCGAATAATACTTTTTTGGAGAAGCCTCAGAGCTTCTTCGGTTCCGAATAATCCACTCCGAAAGTATCGACAGTAACCGTCTGCATTACCTGATCTTCCAGCGGTCTGTCCTCATAATCGGTGGCTGTCTCAGCGATCCGATTCACCACTTCCATACCTTCGATCACTTTCCCAAACGCCGCATAAGCGCCGTCTAAGTGAGGGCTTGTCTTGTGCATAATGAAAAACTGGCTGCCTGCGGAATCGGGCTGCATACTTCTCGCCATGGAGAGGACGCCCTCCGTGTGTTTTAAGTCATTTTCAAAGCCGTTCTGCCTGAATTCGCCCTTGATGGAATAGCCGGGGCCGCCCATGCCGGTGCCCTCCGGGTCGCCGCCCTGGATCATAAAGCCCTTGATAACCCGGTGGAAGAGTAGTTCGTCATAGAAGTTTTTCTGAATCAGGCTGATAAAGTTGTTGACGGAAATGGGTGCGATTTCGGGGTACAATTCCGCCTTGATGACGTCACCGTTTGCCATGGTAAAAGTTACGATTGGATTTTGTGCCATATAAAATTTCCTTTCCTAATTGCAAGATTGATAGTAAACTTAAATTCTATTAAACAAAATACCATAGAAAGTCGTATAAGTCAAAAACTGGTACGAGAAGGCTGTTTTATGCTGAGAGAAATCTGTTTTCAATTGGATAAAGGGACTGCGGACGCATTGAACGGAAGAATGGAGTCTGTGCTGGCTGATCTGGCTGCTCATGGAATCAGGGTAAGTGGTCTGCGTGGATGTGAAAAATGTATCGTTAACGCGCATGAGAAGCGGTGTGGTGACAGTACAGCCGGTGCAGATCAGGAGAAGACAATATATATTGCAGATCAGGTGCAGGTTTACACAGCGCTGAAAGAGAAAGGCTGCTATGTGCTGCCCTATCTGCACGATCACAATCGGGGAACATCCTTTCCTGACGCGCTCTATGCGGTGGAAAAGCTGGAGGAGATGGACGAGGAGTCTTTTGAGCTGGCATACCGCCGTCTTGCCGGGCTGCCTTGGAAAATTCTCAACACAGAACGATGCATTGTGCGGGAGACGACGGTGGAGGATGTGGACAGTTTTTACCGAATTTATGCGGAGCCTTCGATTACTGCATACACGGAAAATCTTTTTGCGGACAGGGACGAGGAGATCGCCTATACAAAAGACTATATAGAAAAGGTGTATGCCTTTTACGGGTACGGCATGTGGACGGTGCTTGAGCGGCAGAGCGGCGAGGTGATTGGCAGGGCGGGCGTCAGCTGGCGGGAAGGGTATAACTTGCCGGAGCTTGGCTTTGTGTTCGGCGTGCCGTGGCAGGGGCGGGGGTACGCGTACGAGGTGTGCGGCGCGATTCTTGCATACGCGCGGGACGAACTTTTGATGGAGCGGGTGCAGGCGCTCGTACAGCCGGGGAATGAGAGGTCGCTGCAATTGTGTGAAAGGCTTGGGTTTGTATTGGCAGGGGAGACAGTGCTTGATAGGGAGAGACATGTGCTTCTGGTGAAGAAATTGTGATGTCTGCCTGCATTTTGGCATTCTTAAAGAGGAAAGCCTACAATGATATAATTTGACTTGGACGTCAAAAGGTAATTTAAGAAGCTGACGGCAGCGTAATGTTTGTTGAGCTTCATTAAACAATTATATATTGCCTCAGAAATAAACTAAACTTTGCAAAAGAATGGTGCGGAGGAACTTTCAGGAATAGAAGAGATGGAGTTTTTGAATCAGGAGATGTTATTTCCAGAAGGCATTAATAATAGATTGGTTGAACTTGGATATAACAGAGATATTGACAGCGTTGACTGTAAAATTGATTTTCTGCGCAAACAGTTTCAAAAAAATAAGGTAGAACCGCGTGTAAGTGATGTGGCATTAAAAAATTGGATGACAAAAGCTGCCCCCACAAGTGATGTGATATGTTGTGAACTGTAGATATAAACATTCCGGCAAACGCAGTATTTTAGCGGAAATGCGCATCTGCAAAAATACAACATATGCGGCTGGCTCATTTGTGGTGAAATGGAAACTTGCAGATGTTGTGGTAAAGGAAGAAGGTGATATTTCTTTTATTCGTATCTGTAAACAGTTTAACACGAAGAAAGGCGGCTGTATATGGAAATTACATATCATTGGGAAGGCGACTATCTGATTCCCAACCTCAAACTTTCGGATACAACGGAGTATCAGATTGGGAAGTATGGAAGAATGAGGAAACGTTTTTTAGAAGAAAACCACAGGGGCATTTATTCGTATATGATTCTGTCGGAAACCTTATGGAAGCATCTTGCAGAGATTGATGAAGAATGTAATGAGATGATGGACAGGCTTGTGGGGCAGATGGCAAAGAAAGAGGGCGTAACGGAGCAGTTAAAATCCGATGACTGGCTTTGCTGGCTTCAGAAGATGAACAGCATCAGGAGCAGGGCGGAGGAAGTAGTGCTACACGATCTGATATATTCCCTTTAGTTTTATTCTGGCTTTAAGTTTTGTAGCATGAGGCGCAGATGATGTCAAGACACCAGCTCCGCCTCGCCTGCGGCGGTCTTGACATCATCTGCGTCTCATGCTACGGGGCGGTTAAGGGGGAACAAAGTTCCCCCATTGCATTAAAAATGCCAATGGCGATATTTTGGAAAAATCAAAATTGGGGATTGACAGGAATCGAAAAATAGCTTATTATTGACAATAAGAAATG
Source organism: bacterium 1xD42-87 (assembly GCA_003611805.1). GTDB lineage: Bacteria > Bacillota > Clostridia > Lachnospirales > Lachnospiraceae > UBA3282. The sequence continues at coordinate 2,780 of RAYM01000019.1, forward strand.
GGTTTTTACCGTACAGTGTTTTCACTCAAGCGGGCTGCTCGTTTCTTTTTTTATTGCCAGAATATCATACAGATGCTTCCTGCCATCATTCGCATGACGGACAAGCATACTTGCTGAATAAATACTATGTCTTGCTATTTTCCCTGTTTTGTCATCATATACGGGCAATGCAAATCTGATGTTGTAGCGATACCATCCATATACCGCATCTGTTTTGTGCTTTTCTTTCCGGTTTGCTTCATGTTTTGGATTGGTGGCTATTCTTATAAGTTCAGGAATAGCCTGTGAAGCATTTGCCTTAGCCTTTGCAACGGCGCCTTTTAAGGCGATACGGCTTTCTGAACTTGCGTATTCATCGGGAAAATCTGCCGAAATATATATTTTTTCAGAAGTTTCCTCAATTTCGTAAAAATCTCCGATATACTCTTTCAGGTATTCTTCGACAGCCGTCCAGTCATCCCGCACTTTTGCCTTGAAACGGATATCGTTAATCAGGACTAGCTTTTTACCGTCCGCATCGGTTATGATATTTACATTCCTGTTTTCAATCATCTCTTTTGTTCCCTTTCTTCTTTCCCCTTGATTTGTAGACATTAAACTGGTTCTTGCACTTCTGGCTGCAAAACTCATTCCCCTTCCTGCTTGCGACAAAGGCTTTTTTACAATGTTTGCACATACGCATATCACTGTCCTTATCCGTGAGCATGAAGGAGAAGCACATCTGCACCATGATTAGCAGTGAATGGAAATCCCATACGATGACGGGCGAATCCTTTTTAAGCGCGATCCGGTAAGCCGGGGATATGCCGCCGAAAGCGGAAATGCCCTGACGGTACAGGCTGCGCGTCTGCTCGTCAATCGCATCATAATCCATGTAATAAAGGAAACTTGTCATAAAGGTAAACGCCCAGTCGGTAAATTCCTTTACAAGCCAGTCGTATCTTTCCGCATATTCCTTCTGCAATCCCATCGCCACAGCCTGCGGCGCATTCCCCATAGCCATCGTGATCGCAATGCCCTCACGGTCAGTCACAGACCATCCCGACTCCACACCGTTTTTTCTGAAATCCGGCTTGTCAAAAGGATAGAAATAGGCGAGATAGTCCTCTGTAGGGAGGGATTCTTCCTTTATAAAGTGATTTTTGGGAAGATACACCGATTCATAGGTTATAAAGTCCGCAGTTGTCGGCAGGGCGGTCATAAAGCCGAGAAAACCATATTTTTTGATATAACCAAGTACGGCTTCCTTCAATTTTTCTTCCGGTACTTTGTGCATGGCGGTAAGTCCGACATTTATGGCATCAATGACGAGCTGCTCCGCTTTCTGCATAGGATGGTACATTTCAGGTTTTGCATCTTTGGAAACCGTTATGTAGAGAATATCGTCACTGCCTGTCTTATATTCATAACTGCTGTACCGAATCCACGGTGCGCTGGTATGTTCAAATAAGTTCTTCATAAAAAATCTGCTCCAATCCATCAATCCTGCCACATCATCTGATGTAATATCTTCTATATTATAAATGGTTACTTATTATCGGTCAAGCTGTTTGCGGTTTTCTGTCGGGATACATTTATCTTCCCTTTTTTTTCCGTACTCCGTTTTCAAAGAAATATTTTTCATCAATCGTCATAGGCAGGCTGTTTTCTTTTCGGTATGTAAGTACGTCAGTATAAAGTTTCCGTATCTTTTTCAGAGCAGTTTCCCGAATACCCCTGATATTCCGGTCAGACTGTCCGATACTGTCCGCATACTCTGTTGTGGAATAATTACGCAAAAACAGATAATAGAGCATATTTTTGAGATGTGGCTTTAGTTCCTTCAATATTTTTGATAAATCCGCATCCGTGACAAGTTCGTGTATTGTTTCGGGATGGTCAAATATGACATCAAGAAAATCGCCCGCAAGCATGAGCCTTCTTAAAATCATGTCATAGGAAGGGCTGTCGGAAAGGTACAATTCGTATGCGCCCCATTCCAGCGGAACAGCGGAGCGTCCTGCCTCATGGTCTCTTTCTTTCCGTTCCCTGTTTGCGTCCAGTTTATCCCACCAGTACAGTACATTTTCAAAGTCGGCTTCCGTCCTTGCGCTTTCCTCAATACGCCGGATTGCAAGTGCGCGGGCTTCACGGTGGAGCATATCCCCATCCGCTTCCGTTATGAAATTCTGCTCCCTGAATGTCGGGAGTTCAGTGTATAGCCGTTTTTCTCCTATTAGTGAAAGAGTAATTCTTTTCAATCAAAAATCAATTACACGAAAGGAGAACGGACTATGGGGGATGGATAAAATAGAAATCCGGTTACTATGTGCGGAAGTCAGAGAATTTAACAGTTCCACGAACAATTATAAGTGAAATGTGCGTGAAGCGCAAGAAAGGATTGCTAATGGAGGCAGTAAAATTGAATAACGATATGGCGAAGTCCAGCCCTTCTGCGGCTGGCTTTTTTTGCCGCCGGATTGGCGGGACGCTTTTTAAGGTCAGGGTGTATACGGGTTCAGGATATGCCGACACGCTGGATAAAAAAATTCCACGGTTAATTTTGAATGAAATGGTGACAGGCGCAGAAAGTTATGTTAAGATGGATTCACCACAGATGAGCCAGCCGCCGGAAAGGAGTTCGGAATGAACAACAGGACGGCTGGGGACAACAGAATAACAGCTCTTTATGAGCGGCTCTCAAGGGACGATGATCTTGCGGGGGACAGCAACAGCATAGTCAACCAGAAAAAGATGCTGGAGGATTATGCAAAAAATAACGGGTACACGAACACGGTGCATTTTACGGATGACGGATTTTCCGGCGGCAGTTTTGAAAAACCGAGATGGAAGCAGATGTTAAGCCGGATTGAAAACGGCGACATCGGCACAGTCATAGTAAAGGACATGAGCCGTGTCGGGAGGGATTACCTTCAGGTAGGATTCTACACGGAGGTATTCTTCCGGGAAAAGGGCGTCCGTTTTATTGCTGTTTCCAATGGTGTTGACAGTGACAACAACACCAGCAGTGAATTCGCCCCTTTTTTGAATATCATGAACGAATGGTATCTGCGCGATTGCAGCAGGAAGATTACCGCTGTTTTGCGGGCAAAAGGGAAAGAGGGAAAACCAATCACAAGCAATCCGCCATACGGATATGTGAAAAGCCCTGATGATAAAAACCTCTGGCTTGTGGATGAAGAAGCGGCGGAGGTTGTGAAAAAGATTTTCCGTCTGACCGTGGAGGGCATGGGACCGTACCAGATTGCAAAACGGCTTACAGAGGAAAAGATTGAGAAACCGTCCTATTATCAGGCGACAAGACAGAGGGGGAATTTCAAAACCATGTGCGATTTTGAAACTCCCTATAACTGGACGGGCGGATCGGTTGTGCGGATACTGGAAAGACCGGAATATATGGGCGACACAGTGAACTTCCGCAGCCATAAGGAATCCTACAAAGATAAGAAAGCGGTTAAAAACAGCAGTGAGGACATCCTTATTTTTCAGGATACCCATGAACCAATCATAGACCGCAGGACTTGGTATCTGGTGCAGGAATTAAGAAAGACGGTGCGGAGAGTGGATACCAGCGGGGAAGGAAGCCTGCTGACCGGAAAGCTCTACTGTGCGGATTGCGGTGGGAAAATGCACTACCGCAGAAGCACGACAAGGGCGGGCAGGGACTGGCGTGGGATTCCGAACGGGGAAGTCCAGCGTACATCCGCAGGTTTTAATTGCAGCACCTATAACAGCAGCAGAAAAAAGTATAAACAGGTTTGCTGTTCCCATTCTATAAAAGAGGACACGGTAAAGCAGCTTATCCTTGAAACGATACGATATGCCTTAAAAAGCGTCCACATGGACGAGGCGGCATTTATAAAAAGTATGCGGAGTGCATCAGAGGTCAGGGACAAAGGCGAAGTGAAAAAGCTGAAAACAGACCTTGCGAAAAAAGGGAAGCGCTTTGCAGACCTTGACTTACTGATTAAAAAGGTGTATGAGGACAATGCAATGGGGAAGCTGCCGTACAGACGGTATGAGATGCTTTCTTCTGATTATGAGAAGGAACAGCAGGAGATTGAAATCGTTATGGAGGAAATCAGAGAAAAACTCACACAGTTTGGAGATGATACGGACAGGACGGAAGAATTTCTCTCCCTTGTCCATAAGTACACCGACATTCAGGAGCTTACGCCTGCCATCGTCAATGAATTTGTGGACAAAGTGTTGGTACACAAGATAGAAGAAACGGACGGCGACCGTATGCAGGAGATTGAGATTTTCTTAAATTATATCGGGAAGGTGGAGCTTCCGGCGCAGGAACTTTCGGAGGAAGAAATGGCGGAGGAAGAAAAGAAACGGAAACGCCGCCAGTACAGCAGGGAATACCAGAAAGCCTACCGCAGGAAGCACAGACCGGAGATCCGGCGGCTGATTGAGGGTGCAAATGCGGCAGAAAAGCAGAAGCAGATAGAGGAAGCCGGACAGGCAGCAGATGAAATCCTGCATACGGACGGCACGGAACAGGTTGCGGCTATGGTGGCAGGGGAAAACAAGATTATTATAGAAAGCAGCCTTCCGAGCCAAGAGGAAGTGAAGCGTAAGTATGGCAGATAATTTTATTAAAAACAACTATGAAAGTGAGGACTTTTTTATGACAAAAATCACTTTGCTGGAGTTGCGGAGCAGTGACCATAGCTACAGTTCTTATGAACCTTATTGTAACATCTGGGGCCATGACTATAAAGTAACTTATTAACCAATAGACAGAGAATGGATGAACCAGCATGATGGAAGAAGAATCCTCGGAAAGGATGTTTAGAATTATCCTTCTGTCTAATCAAAAAAGAATAAGTCTGTAAGCTGTTTTTCTTGCTTACAAACTTATTATACGAGGAGTTGTTACGAAGTGCCGGGCTTTATCAAAAAGACATGGAAAGCGGAAAAGAAGGCTTTAATATGGCGTGTATTCTCTTATTTGGAAAGCCGGAAACCATTCAGTCCTGTGTGCCGGGATACAAAACGGATGCAATTTACCGTGTAGAGAACTTAGATCGTTATGATGACCGTCTGATTGTGGAAAACAATTTGATGGAGAGCTATAACTTGTTAATTGACTTTATTAAGAAACACACTGATGATAAGTTTTTTTTGATTGACGGTGTCAATGTAAGCCTGAGAACTGCGATAGCCAGAGAGATTGTGAGCAATCTGCTTGTGCATAGGGAATTTAAAAGTGCATTTCCGGCGAAGCTGATTATTGAAAAGGACAGGATATGGACGGAGAACTGGAGCAGGACACAGTGGAAGGGGAGAATCAGCCTTGAGAATTTCACTCCTTATCCGAAAAATCCAATAATAGCGAAATTTTTTGTAAATATTGGGTATGCGGATTCACTTGGTTCCGGTGTTCGAAATTTGTATAAATACACGAAAATTTATTCCGATGCAGAACCAAATTTTGAGGAAGGCGATGTCTTTAGGTTAATCGTGCCTATGCGACCTGCGGGAGCAACGCTGACAGGCGGAAGAAAAAACAATGAGGTTACAAAAGTCACAGAAAAGGTTACAGATGTTACAGAAAAAAGGATTATTGAATTATTAAAAGATAATTCAAAATATAAAACTGCTGAACTTGCTGAAATGCTTGGTATAAGCAGAAAAACTGTATCCATTAAGCTTAAAAACCTAAAAGACAAGGGCATTGTAGAAAGAGTGGGGTCTGATAGAAAAGGATATTGGAATATTTATCTGTAACTCTAGGGTTACAGATGTTGTAGAAATGGAAAGCATCACATTTTTGAGACTTGATATTAGTAAGAATTGTGGATTTTAGAATATTGAGGAAAAATTTACTAACACAATTGATAATACTTTTTTGAGGGAGACTATGGAAAAGATTTTATATACGCAGAAAAAAATGGACAGTGTAAAAGTTCAGGTACAAAAGCTGATTGATATAGTCCGACAATTAGAACAGGAGTTTCCAGGCAGGCATTTTACCTAGACGGTCACTTGGTTGGAAGCATAGGCGAGGTTATGGCAGCTTATTATTATGGGATTGAACTTTATGTTGCATCAGCCGCAGTGCATGATGGGGAAATAAATGGCAGGAAAGTACAGATTAAGATTTCACAACAGGACAACATAGTAATCAACCATGAACCGGAATATTTGATAGTAATGTATCTGAATAAAAGCGGAAATGTGTATGAAGTATATAATGGTCCGGGAAAAGAGCCGTGGAACAATGCGGGAAAAAGAGACAGCCATAATAATCGTCATATAATGGTAAATAATTTAATGGAGCTTGATAAGAATGTTTCTGGTGAAATGAGGATTAAGCCTATTCATATGATAGAAAAAATGCGTAGGGAATATAAAAATCGTATGGGTGATAGAAAATGAAACACAGCAGAAGTATGCCACAGAAGCTTACAATGGAAGAGATCAGGGAAAATATCGTAATTATCAAAATCAACAAGTCGTATCGTGAGGGTATGAGTGAAATTGAGCTGTATGACGTGACACGGGGCTGTTGGAAGAGAAAGATTGCCAGTGTAGAGAAGGCAGACTATGCTTTGGCCGTTGTTTATGGGATTGTGAAAGAAGTATATCAGATAGATAAATGGTTTCCAGCCGAAAATGAGGTGCGGGAAACCATTCCCTACAATGAAGCAGTTGATGCTGGCAGAATTATATTCAAGGGCAGGACTGCTAATGAGGAAATCAGAAAAAAATATTTGGATCATTCAGTGGCAGGGTTTTTTAAAAGAGGGGAGATCGCTCCTGTTAAAGTAATATTGAAACCACAAGAGACAGGAATATTATGAAAATTCCCACGAGGAATGTTGAGAGGTTGAGACATAAGGGGTAACTGGACAGGATACAGGACTGCTGTAAGGAGACGGAGTCAGATATTTTGTTTCAGGCAGGAACTGATGCACGAATAAAGATGTGGCAGACCTTGAAAAATTCAAGGCATAAAGCGATGAGAGGTACAACATGCATGAAAAATGTTAATTTCCCACTTGACGGGCTGCCAGATATAGATGGATTAAATAATCTGCTTCAGAACATGATAGAATCAGGTGGAAACTTTATCAATTATATGATGAAAAGCCATGATGATAAAAAAATGATGCCGGATTTTAATGGAATGATACCGGATACATATGGTTGTGAACGTCTTTTTGTTGATTTTTTTATAAATGATGAGATGGGAGAAGATTTCCTACTGATTGCAAGGGATTTTTACACCCATGAATTTGCAAATATTCCAGAATACCAAGATGTAGAGTATTTTGATATTTATTCTGGTGAAGATTGGCCGGAGCTGATGTTTAATAGATTTACGCTTAGCCTGATGATGAACGCAGTAAATAGCGGAAGCGAATATACGAAAGCTTTGTTTTTGTATTTGCATAAAACATATTACAAAAAGGAATACCGGACGCTCAAAAAATTTAGCACGATGTCACTCAGTGAACTGCTGGCATTGGCAAAGCCGGAAGGAAGAAGATGTCTTTACTATGCAAATCTGTCAAGGGTTCTATGTATGGCGCCAATATATGGCATTAAAATTGCTGAGGAATGTAATGTTGTATATGGAATCTTAAATGAATTCAGTGATAAATTTGGTTTAAGCGGTGGGTATTCGTTTGATGAGGCTGTGGGTGAAAGCTTTAAGGATTGCCGAAAGGAAATAGATGAACGTTTCAGTCAGAAGAAATTATATTCCCTTGATGCAAAGATGTCGAAATTCCTCGGAAATGTATTTCAATGGCTGGGATACAGCCCAGAATATGCAGATTGGTGTGATGAAAATGACAGAGGTGTGGAAGATCGCCTTGCCATAGCGTTGTCCATATTGAAGAAAACTTTTCCCAAAAGTAATAGAGAATATTCCGCAGAGGAGCTTACACTTTATGGTATGATCCTTCATTGTGCAAGTGCAATGACATGCAATTCGTCATGGCTGGCTGAAACGCTCAGGACATTGGCTTATGGAGAATCCGGAACATTTTATTATGATGAGTTTCCGCCGATGTTTCGTCCGGAGGATGTACAGGTCAAGACTGCCAGACCAGAGAATGTTAAGACAGAAAGGCAGGTAAAGGATTTCACGGAACATGCTGGAACAGAAGGATGCAGGCATGACGAGTCTGTGCTCATTGAGGAAGTCGATAAATTACGCCGTAGAGTTCGCAAGCTTGAATCAGATAACAGTAGTCTGCGTGCTAGCCTGACTGAGAAAAGAAGGCTTGAAGAGGAATCAAAAGATATCAGAGAACAGCTGAATGCGGTGAGCCATGAACTGGTAGCGCTTAGAAATTATGTGTATAATTTGACAGAAAGCGATAATCCCATAACAGATAAGACGATTGAAAGTATGAAGGAAACGATTGCTTGTTACCGGATTGTTATAGTGGGCGGACATTCAAATTGGTTATCGAAGATGAAGAAAGAATTCCCGGACTGGATATTTGTCAATCCAAAGACCGGTGGATCGACAGATGTTTCGATTGTTGACAAGGCGGATTATGTCTATTTCTTTACTGATACAATCAGCCATTCAACATACCATCAATTCATGAATGTAATACGTGAGCGAAAAATAAACTTCGGTTATATTCATGGAGTAAATATAGAAAAGAACATCCGAGATATTTATGTGGACTTTGAAGAAGATTAGTCTGTATAAATGGAATAATGGTTGATCATCATACAAAAAGGTGTATCGTGACGAGGTGAAAACTTCTGGCATGATACACCTTTTTGCAAAATTTATAAGAAAAGTTTACAAACACACTTGACAATATCTCTCTGATGATAAAGAATGACATTTCATCAAAAGCGAGAAAAATCATTATGAATGGTTCTTTCGCAACGAACCGGAAAAACGGTTCATATTGACGAAAGCATACCGGAAGGGGTAAACTGTTCTGAGTGTTCGGAGACAGCCATACGAAGTCTTGCGGATAAAAGCGGCAGCTTGTTGAAATGGAGAACATTATGAAAAAACCAACGATAAATTTAAAGGCACGTAATTCCATGCTCCTGCTCCTCACCGCCCTTGTCTGGGGCGTGGCATTTGTGGCGCAGAGACAGGGCGGCGCGTCGGCGGGTCCCTATACTTTTAACTGCATCCGCTCCTTTCTGGGCGGTCTGGTGCTTCTGCCAGTGATTCCTTTTCTGGACAGGTATACGGCGGGCAGGAAACCGCAGTCGGCGCAGGACAGGCGCAGGCTGTTGCTTGGCGGCGCACTCTGCGGGCTGGTGCTGTTTGTGGCAAGCACGTTCCAGCAGATGGGCATGTATTATGGCACCACGGCGGGCAAGGCGGGATTTTTGACGGCGTGTTATATTCTTCTGGTGCCGGTGCTCGGTATCTTTTTCAGAAAAAAATGTGGCTGGAATGTCTGGGTCAGCATTCTCGTGGCGGTTGTGGGGCTCTATTTTCTCTGCCTGACAGACGGATTTTCCTTTCAGTTCAGCGATGTGCTGGTGCTTCTGTGCGCTGTCTGCTTTTCTGTGCATATTATGGTGATTGACCATTTTTCGCCGCTGGTGGACGGGGTGCGCATGGCGTGCATCCAGTTTTTTGTATGCGGGGTATGGGGGATGATTCCGATGTTCGGCGTGGAGATGCAGCAGATGGGACCTGTGGCGTGGCTGCAGTCTCTTGGGAGCATGGACGTGTGGATTCCGATTCTGTATGCTGGCGTGATGTCCTGCGGTGTAGGCTACACGCTGCAGATTGTGGGGCAGAACGGGATTAATCCCGCGATCGCGTCACTGCTAATGAGCTTGGAGTCGGTTTTCTCTGTGCTGGCGGGAATGCTGCTTTTACATGAGACCATGACTGGACGGGAAATTTTAGGGTGCGTGCTTGTGTTTGCGGCGGTGATTTTCGCGCAGATGCATTTTGGGAAAAGGGATACGGCGTAGATTGTACTTAATTGTATACAATTATACATATATACAAAAAGTGGTTGACACCATAAAATGACAGTGCTACAATGCAAGACGTAAAGCAAAGGCGCTTTGAGGAAACTCAAGGCGCCTTCTTTTCGCGTATACGCCAATGTTTTGACGAGGAGGAAAAAGTTATGGAAGAATTAATGGAGGTAATGAACGGACAGATTTTCGGCGTCTGGTTTCTAATCGGCGCTGCGCTGGTGTTCTGGATGCAGGCAGGATTTGCGATGGTTGAGACGGGATTTACCAGAGCGAAGAATGCGGGAAACATCATTATGAAGAATCTGATGGATTTCTGCATCGGCACGGTGGTGTTTATTCTGATTGGTTTCGGTCTGCTGCTCGGCGAGGACATGGTCGGGCTGATCGGAAAGCCCGGGTTCGACATCTTTACGGCATATGAGAGCTTTGACTGGTCGAACTTCGTATTTAACCTGGTGTTCTGCGCGACCACGGCGACGATTGTTTCCGGGGCAATGGCGGAGCGGACAAAGTTTTTAAGCTACTGTATTTATTCCGGCGTGATTTCGGCGCTGATTTATCCGATCGAGGCGCACTGGATATGGGGTGGCGGCTGGCTTTCCCAGATTGGTTTCCACGATTTTGCGGGTTCCTGCGCGATTCATATGGTGGGCGGTATTTCTGCGCTGATCGGTGCGAAGATTTTGGGACCCCGTATCGGTAAGTTCAATACGGATAAAAACGGAAAGATCACGAAGGTAAATGCCTTTCCGGGACACAGTATTCCGCTCGGCGCTCTGGGCGTGTTTATTCTCTGGCTCGGCTGGTACGGTTTTAACGGCGCGGCGGCGACAAGTGTGGAACAGCTCGGCTCCATCTTTGTGACGACGACAATTGCGCCCGCGGTGGCAACCGTGACATGTATGATTTTTACCTGGATTAAATATGGCAAGCCCGACGTTTCCATGTGCCTGAACGCATCTCTGGCAGGATTGGTGGCGATCACCGCGCCCTGTGATGTGACGGATGCCTTTGGCGCGATTGTGATCGGTGCGGTAGCGGGGCTGCTAGTAGTGTTTGCGGTTTGGTTTCTGGATTATAAGCTGCGGGTTGACGATCCTGTGGGCGCGGTGGCAGTACATATGATGAACGGCATCTGGGGAACCCTTTCGGTAGGTCTTTTTGCGACAAATTCCGCGCCTGGTTACTCCATTGCGGATGCTTCGGGCACAGAGCTTGTAGGTCTGTTTTACGGCGGCGGCTTTAAGCTTCTTGGATTACAGTTAATCGGTTTTGCCTCGGTGGCGGTATGGACTGCGGTGACGATTACCATTGTATTTCAGGTAATCAAAGCGACGGTAGGGCTGCGGGCTTCTCAGGAAGAGGAGATTGTCGGTCTGGACGCGACAGAGCACGGTCTTGCTTCCGCATATTCCGGCTTCAGTATTATGGATGTGTCCGGCGCGATGGTTATGGATGTGAACGAAAACACAAGTCTCGGCGTGGAAGATTACGACGCGGCTTCTGCCGTACAGAAGGATGCGGCAGTGAAGGTGGCGCAGGTGCCGGTGGCTTCCGCTACAGGTATGTATAAGGTGGCAATTATTGCGAAACTGTCCAGATACGATAAGCTGCGCAAGGCAATGAATGATTTGGGCGTGACAGGCATGACGGTAACGCAGGTGATGGGATGCGGCATCCAGAAGGGTGCGGGTGAGAAGTACCGCGGCGTAGAGATGGATGCAACGCTTCTGCCGAAGGTGAAGGTCGAGGTGGTAGTCAGCAAGATTCCCGTGGATACAGTGGTCGAGGCGGCGAAGAAAGCGCTCTTTACCGGGCACATCGGAGACGGTAAGATTTTTGTCTACAACGTGGATAAGGTTGTTAAAGTCCGCACAGGCGAAGAAGATTTTGACGCGCTGCAGGACGTGGAGTGAGCCTATATCTATATCCCTTACTATACATTACTTATTTTGAAGGATGTCCCCGGCGCTCCACCGCCGGGGATGTCCTGTTGGCGGGTTTACACTAAACTTATCTTTTGTTATACTTAATATTATTTGTGGCACTGAGAAAAAGCCGGGCAGGGAAAGGCGGACGTATGGCGGCAAAAAAGAAAGAAATTGAATTTCGATATTATGAGATTCCGCAGAACGAGCCGTGCATCGCTCTCCTTGGAGAAGCGTGGGTCCGCCCGTATGGCATGGACTCCCTGCATTTTCATAATTATATGGAAATCGGATTCTGTTACGACGGGATCGGCGAACTGGTGCTGGACGAGCAGACGATTCCGTATAAGCAGGGTATGTTTACGGTGATCCCCAAAAATTTTCCGCATAACACAGCAAGCGACAACTTTTCCCTGAGCAGCTGGGAGTATCTGTTTATTGATGTGGAGGCGTTTTTGCGGGAGGTTTATGGGGAGGATTCTCTTTATCCGGACGATCTGAGCGCGATTATCAATAACCATGCATGGGCGGTGGACGCTTCGCAGTACCCGGAGACAGCGGAGCTGATCAAAAATATTATGGATGAAATGCGCTATAAAAAGGAGTTTTACACGGAGAGCGTAAAGGGGCTGCAGCTGTCGCTTCTTATGAATATTGCCCGTATGAATTCGGGAAAACAGATTAAAGTCAGGAAGCAGAGCCGCGGCGTTTCCCAGATTTCCTTCGCATTGCATTATATCGGTGCGCATTATGCGGAGGAGCTGACGATCGGGGAACTGGCGCAGGAGAGCCATATGTCGGAAACGCATTTCCGCAGGGTGTTCCAAAAGATTATGAATATGACGCCCTCCGATTACCTGAATCTGGTGCGGGTGCAGATGGCGTGTGAATATATGAAGAAACACACGGACAGCATGGAACTGGTGGCGGAGCGGTGCGGTTTTCAGTCGGTGTCCACTTTTAACAGGAATTTTAAGAAGGTGCTCAATATTACGCCTTATCAGTGGAAGATTCACCCGGAAAATTATGAGGCGAAGCTGCTTGATTATAAGATTTCTGCGTATAAGGGATGGTAAATTTTAGATTGATAAAAAAATTGTGTTTTTCAGTATGTAAGATAAATTCAATAACGTAAACGTTTAAGCTGGATGCAGATGGTCGAATTTGCATCTTTTTTGCTTTTTAACGATCACACACGGGCGGCTCGCAGAGTTATAATGCATATACATTCAGTCAAAAAGTGCGCGATGAATATACAAATTGACGAAAGCATTTTGACGACTGGGGAAAAAGAAAAAGTTAGTGCACAATGTGCACAAAAAGAAGAATGGGAGGAAAGAAAATGAAAAGAAAGATTTTAGCAGCTTTACTGGCATCTACCATGGTTCTTTCACTGGTTGGATGCGGCGGCGGTTCCGCTGAGACGCCTGCGGCTCCCGCAGCGGACAGCGGTGCGGCAGAGGAGGCTCCGGCAGCGGAGGAAGCTCCCGCAGCGGATGCAGAAACGCCCGCGGCAGCAGGCGGCGATGAGACACTGACCGTATGGTGTTGGGATCCTGCATTTAACATGAACGCTATGTATGAGGCAGAGAAGGTTTACCAGAAAGACCATCCGAATTTCAAGCTGAATGTGGTTGAGACTCCTTGGGACGATATCCAGACCAAGGTTACTACTGCGGCTACTTCCGGCGATCTGAGCACACTGCCGGATATCTTCCTGATGCAGGATAACGCATTCCAGAAAAACGTGTTGGCATTCCCTGATGTGTGTATGGATCTGACCAACAGCGGCGTAGACTTTTCGCAGTTTGCAGCAGGTAAGACAGCTTACTCTGTAATCGACGGTAAGAACTACGGCGTACCTTTTGATAATGGCGCAGTTGTGGCATGCTACCGTACGGATCTTCTGGAGCAGGCGGGTCTGACCATCGATGATTTCACGGACATTACCTTTGACCAGTACCTTGAGAATGGCAAGAAGGTTCTGGAAGCGACAGGCAAGCCCCTCATTTCCATGCAGGCGGGCGAGTGTGACTTGATTATGATGATGCTTCAGTCCGCAGGCGCTTCCCTCTTCAACGAGGATGGCACGGCGAACATCGTTGGCAATGATACTTTAAAGACCGTTATGGAGACTTACAAGAGCCTGAAGGATGCGGGCGTACTTACTGAGGTTAACAGCTGGGATGAGTACGTAGGCGACTTCGTAAGCGGTAACGTTGCAGGTACGATCAACGGCTGCTGGATCATGGCTTCCATCCAGACTGCAGAAGACCAGAGCGGTAATTGGGCTATCACGAACATGCCCAGTCTGGTAGGTGCAAGCGGAGCAACCAACTATTCCAACAACGGCGGTTCTTCGTGGGCAGTAACCACAAATTGCGCAAATCCGGATCTGGCATGTGACTTCTTGGCAAGCACATTTGCTGGCAGCAATGAGCTGTATGACAACATCCTTCCCAGCGGCGCTCTGGCAACATGGGCACCTGCAGGCGATTCCAGCGCATACGGCGAGCCTAACGAGTTCTTCGGTGGCGATGCAGTTTCCGCTAAGATCGTTGATTTCGCGACCAAGGTTCCGACCAACATCACGGGCGCATACTACTACGAGGCACGTAACGCAGTTGCAACTGCTATCACGAATTACATCAACGGTTCCGACCTCGAGACAGAGCTCCAGACCGCAGAGCAGACTATTAACTTTAACATGCAGTAAGCAATGAGTCGTGCAGATTTTAAATAAGTAACACCTAACACAGGGGAATAGTTTTCTGTAAGCTGTTCCCCTATTTTACTCCAACGGTAGAGAAGGAGGGGTTTTTTTGAGCAAGTCGAAAAAGATGACGCTTAGCAAAAAACAGAATCTGATGGGATGGGTATTTCTGGCTCCCGGCGCTGTTTTGATTTTCATTATGAGTTTTGTGCCGATGTTCAGGGCATTGGTTTTGTCGTTTAAGTCGGGCGTTGGCGCGAATATGAAGTGGAGCGGCGTCTCCAATTATGTTCGAATGTTCCAGGATACGGTGTTTGTCCAATCCATTAAAAATACATTTTTCTACCTGATTATTCAGGTGCCGGTAATGTTGATTTTTGCGCTGATTCTGGCATCCATACTGAATAACAAGGATCTGAGATTTAAGGGGCTGTTTCGGACGATGATCTTCCTGCCCTGTGCGACATCGCTGGTGGCATACGCAATCATCTTCCGTTCCCTGTTTGCCAACAATGGTCTGGTGAATCTGGTTTTGGTGAATCTGGGTATTTTGGATCAGCCTTATGCGTTCCTAACGCATACAACGAGCGCGCGTATCGTTATCATCATCGCGCTGCTCTGGCGGTGGACGGGATACAATATGGTGTTCTACCTGTCGGGTCTGCAGAACATTGAGTATTCCGTTTATGAGGCGGCTAAGATCGACGGTGCGTCGGCGGTGCAGTCTTTCTTTAAGATTACAGTGCCGCTTTTGAAGCCTACGATTCTGCTGACGGCGATCATGTCCACCAACGGCACGTTACAGCTTTTCGACGAGTCGGTCAACCTGACAAATGGCGGTCCGGCGAATACGTCGATCACGATGTCGCATTACATATATGATATGTCCTTTAAGTATGTGCCGAACTTCGGTTATGCGGCGGCAATGTCCTTCTTAATTTTGGTTCTGGTTGCTGTTTTGGCATTCCTGCAGATGAAAGTAGGTGATAAGCGTGACTAAATTGAGAAAATTCGGTATGTATCTGTTTTTGTGTATCGTATCTTTTATCTCCGTGTTTCCGCTGTACTGGATGGTAAGCGCGGCGACAAACAAGAGCGCGGATGTCATCTCCGGACGTCTGATTCCGGGCGGCTATTTTATGGAGAATTTAAACAATCTGCTGGCGGCGCAGAATATAGGGAGGGCTTTCGGCAACTCGTTTAAATATGCGGCAATTCTGACGATTGTGTCACTTTTGGTCAGCTCCTTGGCGGGTTACGGATTTGAGATTTTCCATGATAAAGCGAAAGATACGCTGATGAGCATTATCCTGCTGGCAATGATGGTTCCTTTTGTGGCGACCATGATCCCGCTGTTCCAGATGTTTTCGAAAGCGGGCTGGCTGAATACGACAATCGGATTCATCCTGCCGACGATCTCCACGCCGTTTCTGATTATGATGTTTAGACAGAGCGCGAGATCGTTCCCGCATGACATTATGGAGGCGGCGAGAATTGACGGGTTATCCGAGATCCGCATTTTTTTCCAGATGTTTATTCCGACTATGAGATCGACTTACGCGGCAGCTATGACAATCACTTTTATGAATGCATGGAACAGTTACCTTTGGCCGAAGGTAATTATGACGGATGCGAACAGTCAGACAATGCCAATGGTGGTGGCGAACCTGACGGAAGGTTATGTGACGGACTACGGTATGCTGATGCTCGCCGTGCTGATCTGTACCCTGCCCACTGCAGTCGTATTCTTCTGCTTGCAGAACGCGTTTGCGGAAGGTATCACCGGCGCAGTGAAGTGACGTAAGCAAAGAAGAAGCTGTGGGGCAGCGGCTTTGCGAATAAGCGTGGTATAGAAAGTTTTTTCGACAATAAGGTGTCAAAAACATCTGGGTATTTGGGTGCTTTTGACACCTTTGTTACAACAAATCGTCGTTGTCGAATGACGGTTCAGAGAATGGCTTTGCATTCTCGTCAGTGAAATCAAACAATGGGAGAGGAGTAAAATAATAATATGACGCGATCTGATTATGATAGAATAAAAGATCCTCGGTTTTTTAAGGACAATGTGCTTCCGGCGCGTGCGGCGTTAAACCTGTATGCCAATGAAAAGGAAGCCGCGCGGGGAGAAAGCAGCCTGAAACAGTCACTGGACGGCATATGGAAATTCTCTTATGCGGTAAACATAGATTCCGCGGTGAAGGGGTTTGAGCAGGAAAGCTATGACTGCAGACCATGGGCGGACATCCGTGTGCCGGCGCATATCCAGATGGAGGGGTACGACATTCCTCAGTATGCCAATACGCAGTACCCATGGGATGGCAGGGAAGAACTCGTGCCGGGGGAGATTCCGGAGCGGTTCAATCCTGTGGCGAGCTATGTGAAATATTTTGAAGTCCCGGCACATATGCGCGGGCAGAAAATACGCATTGTGTTTGAAGGCGTGGAGAGCGGGATGGCGCTCTGGTGCAACGGTTCTTATGTGGGTTATAGCGAGGACAGTTTTACCCCCTCCGAATTTGACCTTACGCCCTATCTGAAAGAAGGGGAAAATAAACTGGCGGTACAGGTTTACAAATGGACTTCCTCAAGCTGGTGCGAGGATCAGGACTTTTACCGATTCTCCGGCATCTATAGAAGTGTGTACCTGTATGCGGTTCCCACCGCGCATGTGGAGGATCTGACGGTGAAGACCCTGTTTGAGGGGGAAGGCTTTGATCAGGCGAAGCTGTCTGTATGCTGCAAGGTAAAAGGAAACGGCGTTTACAGATTCTGCTTAAAGGATGGCGGAGAGACGCTGTTTGAAAAGGAGCAGAAAGCGGAAGCGGACGGCGAATTTGCTTTTGAGGAAACGGTTGAGAAACCCGGACTCTGGAGCGCGGAGAACCCTTACTTATATCAGTTGGAAATCAAATGCTGTGGTGAAAACGGTGAGACGGTGGAATATGTCTCGCAGGCAGTCGGCTTCCGCAAATTTGAGATGAAGGACAGCCGTATGCTGTTAAACGGGAAACGGATTGTATTTAAAGGCACGAACCGTCACGATTTCAGTTCCATATCGGGCAGACATGTCTCTTATGAGGAACTGGTAAAAGACATTGTGACCATGAAGCGCAACAATATCAACGCGATCCGTACTTCCCACTATCCCGACGACGAACGGCTCTATGAACTTTGTGACCGCTATGGACTGTATCTGATCGCGGAGAGCAATCTGGAATCCCACGGCACATGGGACGCTTACCTGAAAGGGAAAAAGGACATGTCCTTCGTGGTGCCGGACGATAAGGCAGAGTGGAAGGAGATGATGTACGACCGCATCCGTTCCTGTTATCACCGGGACAAAAACCACCCGGCGGTGCTGATCTGGTCCGTGGGAAACGAGTCCTTTGGCGGCGAGACGATTTACGAGATGTCGGAGCTTTTCCGCAAGCTGGATGATACGAGGCTTGTACACTACGAAGGCGTATTCAACGACAGGCGCTACAATGATTCCTCCGATATGGAGAGCCGCATGTACGCGAAGGTGACTGACATAGAGGAGTATCTGGTAAACGGCGACGGCAAGCCTTTTATCTGTTGTGAGTACACGCATGCCATGGGTAATTCCTGTGGTGCGATGCATAAGTACACAGATCTGGCGGACAAAGAAAACTCCGCTTATCAGGGCGGTTTTATCTGGGATTACATCGACCAGAGCATATACAAAAAAGACCGCTACGGGAAGTGGTTTCAGGCTTACGGCGGCGACTTCGGGGAACGCCCTACGGATTATAATTTCAGCGGCAACGGTATCGCCTACGGCGGGGAGCGGGAAGCTTCGCCCAAGATGCAGACAGTGAAATATAACTATCAGAATATTTCGGTTGCTGTAGAAAAGGATGGGTTTGAGGTGTGGAATAAAAACCTCTTCGTTTCTACGAATGGTTTCCGCTGCGTGGCACAGCTTCAGCGGGACGGCGTTATTGTGGAGAAAAAGGAGCTTACGGGGATTGACGTAGAACCGGAAGGCAGACAGAATTACCCTGCGCCTTTTGCTCTGCCGGAGGATCCTGGTGAGTATGCCGTGACGGTTTCCTTCCTCTTAAAAGAGAATACGCTGTGGGCAAAGGCGGGGCACGAAGTGGCCTTCGGGCAGGGCTTGATCGGAAAAGTGGAGGTGCCTGCGGAGGATCAGAAGAAACCGCTTACCATTATACGGGGCAATGACAATGTGGGTGTCCGGGGAGAGCATTTTGATGTACTGTTCTCAGAGCCTGCAGGTGCGATTTCTGCTTTCGGCATGGTTTCCTACCGTTATGCGGGCAAGGAGCTGATTGAGGAGATTCCACGGCCGAATTTCTGGCGCGCGCCTACGGACAATGATACGGGCAATCATATGATGGCGAGACAGGGGCAGTGGAAACTGGCAAGCCTTTACGCGTCGTGCAGAAAGCCCGGAGGGAGATTAAATAAAGAGGGAGAAGATTTTGAAAATCCGCAAGTCAGGGAGGAAGCGGATCATGTCAGTGTGTCTTATCTGTATGACCTCAATACGACACCGGCGGCGACCTGCCGGCTGACTTACAAGGTGTACGGGGACGGCAGCGTGCAGACTACACTTGCTTATGACCCGGTGGAGGGAATGGCTGACATGCCGGAGTTTGGCGTGCTGTTTAAACTGAACGCGGATTACGACCGTCTGGAGTGGTACGGCAACGGTCCCGAGGAGACTTACGCGGACAGGGATCAAGGCGCGAAACTTGGCATCTACCGCAATCTGGTGTCGGACAATATGGCGGCATACCTCGTGCCTCAGGAATGCGGCAATAAGACGAAGGTGCGCTGGGCGAAGGTGACTGACAGGCGTGGACGTGGTATGCTGTTTTGCGGGGAAAATTTAAGCTTCTCAGCACTACCCTATACACCCCATGAGATAGAGAACGCGAGACATCCCTATGAGCTGCCTCCCGTGCACTACACGGTAGTGCGAGTGGCGAAGGGACAGATGGGTGTCGGCGGTGACGACAGCTGGGGCGCGCCGGTGCACCCGGAATACCATCTGGATGTGAGCGGGAAGGTAGAGTTTAGCTTTACGTTCCGGGGGGTATGAGGAACGTAATAAGCTTAAAAAGATATAGGCAATGCAGAGTTGCGGGGGCAGATTGTGATCTGACCCCGTTTTTATGCGCAGCCCCGTGCAGAGGAAGTATGCCGTTAAGGCGGCGCATGGAGCGCGCGGCGAGTAGGGACAAAATCTGCCCTACTCGATTTCTTTATGTATGGTGTGGAAATTAATTGATTGACGATGCAATTTTCACGTTTTATACTTGTGCTATAGAGTTATATCAGGGAAATATATAATGAGGTTTTTTGCACTATTTTTATGTAAAAGTGGAGACAAAATTTGATGGATATGATAAAGGAACATGCTGAGTTCGTTAAGAATGAAGATAATAGGGATGTTATTTCGTTGTTTTCCGGGGCGATGGGACTGGATATTGGCTTGGAGAAAGCAGGATTGCATGTTGTAATAGGTCAGGATTTTGATGATTCTTGTGTTAAAACCATGCGGGCAAATGGACATAAAGTTCTGGGCGGAGATATTAGAGACATTGATCCGCAATATTTGTTGGATATGACAGGATTATCAGCCGGAGAACCTTTTCTCATTTGCGGGGGACCGCCGTGTCAGCCTTTTTCTACAGCTGGAAAGCGCTTGGGAATCAATGATCCCAGAGGAAGCTTATTCATGGATTTTATTCGAATGATAGATTACATCCGTCCTCGCTTTTTTGTAATGGAGAATGTAAAGGGTATTATGTCCGCGCCATTAAAGCATATGTCACGGCTGGAAAGGGATGAAAGTGATCCGGGACAGAAATTGGGAACTGTGTTAGATGTTATATTAACAGAGTTTAATAAATTGGGATATAAGACAGTGTATGGCTTGTTAGATGCTGTGAATTATGGCGTGCCACAGTTCCGGGAGAGATTTGTATTGATAGGAAGCCGTGATAACGAAGATATATTTCTGCCAATTCCAACACATTTTCATATGCATCAAAATAAAGAGTATCAATGGCAATCTGTACGAAGTGCTATTGCAGATTTAGAATTTGATGCGGGTGAGTGTGCGATGTTCTCCAAAGAGCGGTCAAGATTTCTGGAAATGGTTCCAGAAGGTGGAAACTGGAGGGATTTGCCCCCTGATATTATTCCTATAGCAATGGGAGGAGCGTACCAATCAGGGGGAGGGAAAGTTGGATTTTATAGGAGACTTTCCTATGAACAACCGGCACCAACAGTGGTGACATCTCCTGTACAAAAAGCAACGATGATGTGTCATCCGAGGCAAACCAGACCTTTGAGTGTTAGAGAGTATGCAAGAATTCAGCAATTTCCTGATAGTTGGATTTTTACAGGTACTACAGCGGCAAAATATCGACAGATTGGAAATGCAGTACCAGTAGGATTGGCTGAAGCAATTGGAAGAGCGGTACTTTCTGTAGCTGACGGAGTCGCGTTAGTGGAAACGAAACGTTTTAGAGGAACAAACATACATAACAAAATAAGAGATGCGATAGAATTGGGAGGGACAGAATATGCCATTAAATAATTCATATGACGAACAGGCTGTTGTTAGAGCAATTGCAACAGCTTTGGAAACTTTTTATACAACATTGATAGAAAAAATCGATAAATTAAATATACAAAAGGTTATGAAACGAAAAAATCCCTATTTATATCGGGCAAAGGCGATGCAGAGCGCATCAGAAATAGTGGACTCTGTTTTAACAGCATTTGTGAGTTCCAGTGAGGAAACAATTTTTGGGAATTGCTTTTTTGAGCCTATTGCAATAGCTGCCAGCGGGGGCGGCAAAGCATTAGCAGAAGGTATTGATATTATGTTTCAGGACAACAAAAATAACACTATTTACGCCATTGCAGTAAAAAGCGGTCCGTCTGTGTTTAATGCAGATAGTAAGAAGCGGCAGGAACAGAACTTTATGACCGCGTCAAAATTAGCGCAGCAAGTAAAAGCGCGATATGAAGCATACATTGGCTATTGCTATGGGAAAAAGAATGATTCCGGCAGGGGTAAACCTAAAATGTATCAGGAACTTGCTGGAAAGCGTTTTTGGACAGAGTTGACGGGCGATGAAGAGTTTTACATAAAAATTATTGATTATATGGGGACTATGCCAGAGCAATATGTTGCTGAATATAAAGAAAGCTATAATAAGGCTGCCAATAGATTAGTACGAGAGTTTTCTAATAGTTTTTGCAAGGAAGATGGAAGCATTGACTGGGAGAGGTTAGTAGAATTTAATTCTGGTGATTGAGGACTGGAATATATTTGGGAATAAGGATAAGATACATATGAGATACGCAATTGACAGATTTCGTATAGGTTCGGAAGAAGAGGTAGATGCAGATTATTTTTATAATAAATTTATTCCGCGACGTCAAGATAGATTTTTTTGTCCAGAATGTGGCGAAATTGTATATTGGAGGTCAAAAGGCGGGACGCATCCTAATCAGTTTTATCATAAAGTCAAAACGGAACGTTCACCTGAATGTGATAAGAGAGTGGACGGACGAAGTGGACTTAATTTATACGAAAGAATTGGATTACCGATCTTTCTTACCCCAAGTTTTGGTGAACACTATTTGCTTAATATAGGCTTTCCCCCAGTTGGTGCGAATCTCTTGAACCAAGCGGCGGCTTATTGCGTAAAGATTAATATTATAGGAGGTGCCCGGCAACGAGCTATATATATAAATCAAACAAATTTTTATGACAATGTCACTACGTTAGTTCCAATTGATTTCATACCGACATATAGTAAAAATTATAAAATTCAAATAGAATCTAGTAATACGCCTTTTGCGCTACGGAACAAGTGGGCTGATTATGCAGATGGATTTGATATTGGTGGAGCTATTTTTACGTATGAGGAAACTGGTGGGAAAAAGATAAGACGTGGAGATGGGATATCACCGAATCGGCAATATTATATTGTCGCAAAAACATTTTCACCTTCGTATTCGGAGATTAGTTCACGCGTCATTGGAGAAATAATGCTTAATGGCGAAAAATACACAGTATATCGCATGACTATAAACGTTACAGCTAATGATGAAAAGAGCTTTCTAGCAATTAGTAATTTTTTTAAATCACGTTTCGGCGTTTGCTTATTAGAAACCTTTCCAGAAGTGATTCCTCTCTGGCCACCAGTAGTAGAACAGGATGCAATGGTTCCTGTTTTAAAGGGAAGGAAAATATATTGTGGAGTTTCAAGTGGAAACGCAATCCCGAATGTATATGGCTATTCAGGAAGTGATACATATTTATTGCCATTGAAACACGAAAGGCAGGAGTGTAAAGTAATTGAAATACCCGCAAGTATGAAAGAGACAATAATTTCTGTGGATCGTAAATATGTTGGACGTGAAATTGTATTTAAACAAAAGAATATAGAATGGTCTTCATTTTCATATGAAATTATTTTAGAGGATGATAAGGGGACAGATATTTCCATGAGTGCTATCACGCAAGAAATTTTGTCGTCGGAATTACTTATAAAAGCTAATGCTAAAATGGAGCTTTATATCGGGAGTATGGACAATACTTATCAACATATTGTTATAGCAGAAAATACCGTCGTTGTTCGGGCGCGTAAAAACTCGGTAATTTTATATTTTCTAGTCGAAGATGGCGTTTTTCTATGTCGCGAAACAATACAAGTAAAGCACTTGGATTTTGATGAACTGATTTATCATAAAAAAATAAAACAAGCTTATCATGGTAAAATGGTTCCAGTGCCAAGATGGGCTATGTATTTACTTTATAATTGTAAAGCGACAGGGAATTTAATGTTGGCTGAATCTATTGCAGAGGCTATTCATGGTTCTAAAATATATGTTGGTGTCTTGAAAGTTCTCATGGATTTAAGAATTGATATTGTAAGTAAAAGTTAACTAAAAGAAGAGGAATCAACATGAAGCACTCACTGGAGAATTTTACAAAAGAGGAAATGGATTATATATGTCGTTTAATTACGCCCAAGAAGATTCGGATGTATTTTCAGAAAAAGCCTAAGGAATTTACTGCAATTTATCGTGGATTTAGGGCGGAGAAACTTTCAGATAGCGATACGATTTCTTGCGTATATAAAAATATTAGGCAACAATTCATTGTATCATTTATTGAGAAAAATATAGAGCAATGGCTGAAAGAAATTCGAGTTTCGATAGAGGAACATGAGAAACAGGGGATATCGAAAAGTGAGGCGTTATTGCTGACATTGTCTCAGAGTGTGTTTTCAGGAAATATTGATTTGTTTTTTAAGTGTACGGATGAAAATTTTTCGTCAGATTATGTATCAATTATAAAAATAGCATTACAATATTTGGAGCAAAAAAAGAATATTGATGTACTTGCAAATACGGATACTAATAATTTAGAAATTAATGAGAAAAGGGGCGAGCTAATATCTCAAAAAGATAAAATAGCTGAATTGTCAAAGACGGCTTCAGAATTGCAAAAAAAGCTTAATTTAAACGAAAAGATTTATGCAGAGACCGCTGAGTTATTAAAGAATATTACGGTGGAAAAGGAGCAACTGCAGATTAAGCTGGCAGATGCCAATGAACAGATACATGTTGCACGTTCAAAATTATCTGCAATGTCAGATGAACTTGAGCATTTTTATCAGCTTGCAAAATTCTCGGATGTTAAAGCTTTTGCTCTTGACGACAGTGAGTATAGATTTACGTCGGTGTGTCAAGTTCGTATAAACTCAGTTGGAAAGCTGCGGTTAACACGTATTGCAGATATTAAGAATGGTGAACTTGTGCGTTTTATGCAAAATGAGGATGCACCGAAATATTTTGAGAATCGGGATTGGCTGTTTTGGAGAGATGGACCATCTGAAGAGGGGGCTATCGGAGTCTGGAATTGGGATGTTGGCTTCAATAGAAACGATTCTACTACAGATTACGTAATAAGTAGGTATAATGAACACATAATAATAACTGAGATTAAAGAAATTTTAACTTGTGATTGTATTGATGAGCTGGCTCATTATATTTCCGATAATACGATAGAGATGTTTTCAAAGGTGAAAGTGTTTTTTGCTTTTCGAGATGCTGACTATATGTTAAATGGTTTACTATGTAGCGAACAGGATTTTGAAGTAAGCAATGATAAATTGAAGTTAAAAAAATCTATTTATATGTTGCCTCAATTTTTGATCCCGGAATCGGATATTTTAAAAATTGGAGAAAAAAAGTATTACAAGTATATGAGCTTTGGAATGCCGCAAAAAATATATCCAATAAAAAATCCGATTGAGGCGGTTAAAGAATTTGTTTTAGCTCGAGCTACTAATGCAGTGCTACGACAATTGGGATTAAATACTAAAGAAACACAGCATTGCCGAAACTTTCTTAAAGGATTGCCGGTTGACACACTATACCAGGAAATTTCAGGTGCTTATGTTTGTTCCGAGGATGAGGCAAAAAAATATGTGTCTGACTTTATTTTACAAGCGGAATCATATTTGTCAGAAAAAGATATAGAAACATTGGTTTTGGCAAAAGCTATAGAGCGAAATGAAGAATTGGTTGCACGGTGTAAGGAATTGTTGACTGTAGAGTGGGAAAAAGATTATTCGGAAAGACTGCAAACTGCAGAACACCATATGCAGGACATGGATGCAAGCATAGCTTGCAAGAAAGAAGAATTGGAAAAATCTAGGATAAACTATAGAGAATTAAAGAATAAGCTACAGTTGATTCAAACTGAAATAAGTGAAAAAGAAACATTGGCTTGTGAGGTTGAGCAAAAGGTGGCGGGGCGAATTGCTTTGGCGCGAAAAAATGCTGCTGATTTTATTTGTGATATGGCATTTACGTTACCAGGACATATTACTTCGCAACAACAGAGTACAATGCTACCCAAGGGAACATATAGAAAGATAAATTCTGTCCCGGAAGAAGAAATAAGTGATATAGATACCTTTGAAGAAGAGTTGGCTGAAAATTTAGAATTATCGGGTTATAAGGAACTTGTGGCTGCTGAAATGGCACAGATAATTGTGTTTTGTATAAGTAATCAATTGCCACTTGTTATCAATGAGAATGCAGAGAGGATAGCGGACTGTATTTCTGCAATGTTTGGTAATGAAGGTGCTTATGCTGTAACTTTCCCTTTAGGGGAAACTGATTGTAGCAAAATATGTAGTCTGATTGCTTCTGAAGCTGTGCGAGAATATAATGTATTTTTAATTAATGGTGTGTTCGATGGCTTTACCTTGAATACATATACCGAGTTATTGCAACATTCCATGGAATGGGGTGATAATGCTCTGTTGATATTACCTTTAAACGGAATATCAATAGAAATGATTCCTAGTTCCGTTTGGAATCAGGCAATGTTTATTGACGGCGATATAGGTGTTGATACATTCCCAACGAGTGAACTTCATGCTTTTACGACAAAAGTTATATTTAAGGCGGAAGTGGATGATAAAATTTTGAGGGATAAACGGAAATTGTTGAAACAATTTTCCGGTATTATTAGTAATACTGCATTATTAAATTATTCAAAATTTCTAGCGATGATGAATGAGACTATTGAATCTAGTATAATGTTGCGGTTGCAGATCAGCGCATATGCAAAAACAACTGGGAAAACAGATGCGTTTATAGAAGCGTTTACTGCTATGGGGATTGACGTAAAAGAAAATAAAGAGTTGTCAAAATATATGTGAGGTATAATGAGTGGAAGATGTGATTCTTTGTACTATGGCAGAGGACTTAGGCGTATCGAAGTATTTAAATGAGTCGGAGATTCAATATGCGGCAAGAACTTTGTATTCTGCACTGGCATGCTGGATAAAGGCTGTTGCTTTAGAACAACCAATTACGAGTATTGATCAGGTAAATATAGGAGTAAGCAGACGACATATAACTGATAAGTGCACTCGAATTTTGGAAGAAATGTTAAAACGGAATCCAGAGTTAAAAACATGGTTTCACATGATATCGAAAGAGGATAACCCAATAGCGTTAATTCGGAGGCGCTTAATTCATACTGGGGATTTACTTAATGTTGGATTTGATACAAATGTGACACTTTCGGATAAGAAAATCGTTTGCCTGTCTGATAATGTAAAATGGTTAAAAGGAGAGATTCTTATAGCTGATGCGCAGTATTCAGGAATCTCTGTTTTAAATTATACGGCAAATAGAATTGATTGTGCGGAGACCATAATAGATGATTCAGTAACTTGGTTTAGTGAATATCTTAAAAGGGCTTGGTGGAAATGTGACGTTTTGCCAGATGATGGAATTCAATACTTTGATGCTTATAAAAAAGCACAGAATAATTATTTGTGCTGGCAGGCTGTTTTCCCTAAACTGATTGATGGAGTTGTACTAGCTAGGCGTAGTGTAAATAAGTATGGATATGAGTATTTTTTCATAAAACAGCAGGAAGGAATATTCATTCATCGAATAGACCCTTTTTTACAGAAAATAGGGGAACATAGGCGTTTTATGATAGTATTACGGTGTTTGGCTCACAATAATATTCCGGCTAATGTTACAATGTATCAGGACCATATTCATGTAAAATTGCATGCACATTTGCCACAAACGGAAAAATATTTATTAGAATCATATGCATGGCCTTTCAATAGAATAGATGACGAACTTGAATGGGACATGCCTGAATATGTATGGCAATATATTAGTAGATATTTTAGGAAATTGGGATTAGCGTTAAGGGAGGATACAGGTGGATAAGTACAGTGTAAAAAGCACTAATGATGTCATAAGAAACAAGATGATTGATTATATTAATACAGTGTATCTGGGGAAGAATGATGCTCTTCGTAATGTTTGTGAACATGAAATCAAAAAACAGGGGGTATTATATCAAGAGCCATATATTGAGGCCAATCATGCATATTTAACAATAAAGAATGGGATTGAACGATCAAAGCTAGGTGATGATGTTAAAAGAATATTGGGGAGTATGGCAGAAAGAAATTTAGGAGTTTTCAAAAACCCGTATAAGCATCAGATTGATTCGCTGGAAGCGTTTTATCAAGGAAAGGATTTGTTTGTAGCTACCGGAACCGGATCTGGAAAGACAGAATGTTTTATGTGGCCTATGGTAAGCCAATTGGTTCTTGAACAGCTTCATTCTTCTGAAACGTGGAGAAAAAGAGGTGTACGAGCAATTGTTCTATATCCAATGAACGCATTAGTTTCAGATCAGCTAGGCAGATTGCGGCGTATGATTGGAAATGATAGCAATGGATTTCATAGTCTGATTCATGAATTAGCTCCTGGTAGTAGAGTGCCTCAATTCGGTATGTATACTGGCAGGACGCCATATCCGGGAGCGCCTGATAAGGGTGCAAATATGGAACTTGCTGATACAATGGATAAGGATATTCTTCAACAGTCAGATATAGTAAAAGAAAAATTGCATGAACTCGGTAAGTATCCTTCGAAAAAGGACTTGAGTATTTTTGTGGAGCGGCTAAAAAATAATGAAGCATATTTGACTGATCCAGAAGATGCAGAATTAATTACGCGTCAAGAAATGCATCGTTATTGCCCGGATATTTTGATTACAAATTATTCCATGCTTGAGTATATGCTGATGCGACCAATAGAAAGAAATATTTGGGATGAAACTAGAAAGTGGTTAGAAAGTAATTCCGATAATAAATTGTTGTTTGTTATGGATGAAGCACATATGTATCGAGGTTCGGCAGGTGGGGAAGTCGCACTTCTTGTAAGAAGAGTGCTGCATAAATTGAGGATTAGTAGGAAGCGTGTGCAATTTATTCTTACAAGTGCAAGTGTGCCGACGGGAAACGGGAATGAAGAGATGATATATAAATTTGCCTGTGATTTAAGTGCTCAGGTAAAAAATGAAAACAATTTTGTCCTCATTAAAGGAACTGAAGAAGAAGCGCGGGTAAATGGGATTGAATTTGAACCTGAAATACTGGAAGATTATGATATTGACACATTACAGAAATCATGGGAAGAGAAAAGTATTGCTATTCGAAAATTTGCTAAACTTGTAGGATTTGACTTGTCTTGTGATTTTACAAATGAAAAGTCTGTTGAGCCTTGGCTTTTTAGTGCCTTAAATAATTGTAATCCAATGTTACGAATTATGGAAAAAACACGTGGGCAGGCAACTAGTCTTAAAGAACTTGCACAGTATGTATTCCCAAATTCGGATTTCGCAGCAGCAGAAAAGGCAGTTAGTGTCTTGCTTGCGATTGCGCCTTTTGCAAAAAACGAAGAGGGAAGTGTCTTATATCCTGCTCGTTTGCACATGATGTTTCGTGGATTGCAGGGTTTATATGCTTGCGCTAATCCTAATTGCACACAAGTAAATCACGACTATTCTAAGTTGGGATTTGGAAAGATTTATCTGAATAAATTAAGTACAAGATGTAAATGCGGCGGGATGATTTATGAGTTGGTAAATGAACGTGCTTGTGGAGCCCTATTTATAAAGGGGTTTATAGATGTTTCGGAGGATGATAATCCTTTTGTCTGGAATGAAACAGGGGTACATTTTTCAGAAAGCTTAAAAGAAGTGCATTTTTATGTGATTCCAGATAATGATGGATTTAAACGGAAAAGTAATACCAAAATTGCGTGGCTTAACACTATTTCTGGACGCCTAGATACTTTTCATGATCACACAGGAGAAGAAGGATATTTGTATGTTGTGTATAGTGATGATGTGGTCGCTGGGCGTCCCGATATTTGGACATTTAAGACCTGCCCAAAGTGTGAGAAAATGCACTTTATGGCAACTGACTTTGTAACCAAAGGAAATGAGCCGTTTTTTAATTTAGTATCCGAACAGTTTTATGTACAACCACCAGTGCCTAATAACAATTCGGTAAATGAAGGGCGGAAGGTTTTATTATTTTCTGATAGTAGGCAGAGAGCAGCCGTGCTTGCCAAAGATTTAACCCGTGCGGCAGATGAGGATGCAATGAAGAAAGCACTCACTGTGGCGGCACATGAACTACAAATTTGGGCAGAACAGAAAAATGAAAGCCCCACCCTTGATGTACTTTATGTCTTTTTCTTAAAGGTTGCATATCAGAAGAATCTCAGGTTTTTCTATGGTAATAATGAGGAAAAATTATTAAATGACTTGAAAGAAATGGGTAATATATATGAGAGAAAGGGAGATAAAATAAAATACATTACTGCAGCAGAGAAACGCTTCGGACATAGACCGGAACAATATAGTGAACATTTGCTTCGACAGTTATGTAGCAATTTCCGATCTTTAACTGATGTAGGACTTTGCTGGATTGAACCTTGCGATATAGATGATGGCATAGTTGATAGTATGTTTGAAGATATTGAAGCGGCATTAGATACTGCGGATGTCAATATGCCGATAGAGGAATTTAAAATTCTATTTGCGGCATGGGCGATGGAGATAATGACATCTGAATATGCTATAGGGAGTGATGTTGATGATGAAGTGAGGAAAAATATTACATCCTATCGTCAAAGATTAGGCGTTGAGAATGAAAGCGATTTACCTCCGAGAATCAAAAAAATGCTTGTGGGGCATGGCTACACTAACGATCAGATTGGCATCATTACAAAACAGCTTTCGCGATATTTGTCTCCAGGTGTGCATACATCCTCCATGTATTTAAATATGAAGTTGATAACACTTCGCTTTGGTGAAGATCATGAATGGTATAAATGTCCAAGGTGTAGTGGCATATTTCCATTCATCTTATGGGGAAAATGTGTGCGCTGTGGCAAGGGAATGCCCAGAGTTATGTCTCCAGAGGATTTTGGGAGTGTCAATTTTTGGAGAATGCCTGTTCTTAGAGCTGTACATGGTGATCCGCAGGCGATGATGACGCGAATCAATACAGAGGAGCATACAGCACAACTTTCTCATAAAGATCAGCGGCAAAAGACATGGTCAACAACGGAGGATTTTGAAATGAGATTTCAGAATGTTTATGTCAATAATGATCGGCCGGTTGATGTTTTGAGTTGCACTACGACTATGGAAGTTGGAATTGATATTGGATCTTTGACTGCTGTGGGATTAAGAAATATTCCTCCAATGCGCGAAAATTATCAGCAACGGGCTGGTCGCGCGGGAAGACGTAGTGCAGCAATATCAACAATTGTTACTTATACTGATAATAGACCTCATGACAGTTATTATTTTCATAATCCTCAAAAGATTATTTCAGGAACCCCAAGAATACCATGGATTGATGTGAATAATAAGAAGTTAGCATATCGCCATTGTAATGTGATATTTACAACAGAATTTTTTGAAATGCTAGGTCTTGGCGCAGATGAGATGGATGTTTGTGACTTCTTTAATTTGCACTATGATAATTTTGTATCTTTTGTTGAAAAAAAGGGTATAGATGACCTCGAAGGTGATATACTGATTCCTGATAAATTAGAGTTTAACTTTGGTGAGTATAAAACGACTTTTTTGTCACAGTTCAGCGTTTTAAAAAAGCAAGTGGAAGAATTTCCAGAAGAATATAAGGATGATGAAAACAATGAGAAGAGCATTCTTGATACATTGCTTGAAAGTGGGATGTTTCCCACATATTCTTTCCCGAAGGATGTCGTAGGATTTTATGTTGAAAATGCGAAAGGTTCAGCTATAGACCAAAAACCGGATCGAGCATTGGAAGTTGCAATAAGTGAATATGCCCCGGGACGTTTGGTAGTAATTAATAAAACTACTTATAAATCTGGAGGCATTTATAGTTTTCACTCAAAGTTTAGAACAGATGAACAAGAGCATCCTGCAAGACCTTTTTTTGAAAGCCGTGAATATTTTAAACCAATGTATTATTGTGATGATAGCGCGTGTAATTGGATGGGATTGGATAATCAAAAAAGATGTCCATTTTGTGGCAAGACAACCATTAAACAACATAATTTATTGAAACCATGGGGATTTGCCCCGCTTGAAGGTAAATATACTAAAGAAGCAGATGCAGAGGCAGAAATGACTTATGCTGAGGAACCATGCTATTCAATTACCCCGAAGGAATCTGAAATGGTGGTGGCAGAAGGATTTGATAATTTACGATATTCTATGCGGTCTGGTGATCCGCTCTTGATATTAAACAAGGGGCCAAAATCTGCTGGCTTTATGGTGTGTAGAGATTGTGGGGCTGCTATTCCTGGTGATGATGTGACAAGTCTCCGGCACATATGGAAACCGTATAGACATCCTCATATGTCTTATAATTGTAGTCATCAAGTAGTGGAAAATACATATTTAGGAAATCAGTTTAGAACTGATATGGTAGTATATGAAATTGCACTTGGGGTTAATCAAATTAACGTTGCAGCAGACGGTTTGTGGATTCGTAGGGCAGGGCAGACTTTAGCAGAAGCAATGACGCTTGCTGGAGGCAGACTGCTTGATATAGAGTTTAATGAGATTAAGAGCGGATATCGGTTAAGATATTCGCCGGAGAATCAAAAGGCTTTTATCGATATATTTCTTTTTGATAGTCTATCCAGTGGCGCTGGATATTGCTCTGCATTGGCGAAGCGGACGGATGAGTTAATGAAAAGGACGAGAGATATATTGGAAGATTGTCCGGCAGCTTGTGATAGCGCATGTCATGAATGTTTAATGCACTATTGGAATCAGCGTGTACATGGACTGCTTGATAGGCATGCAGCGCTTGACCTTATAAATTGGTGCAGGAATTCGGAATTGCCGACTGCTTTGAGTTATAAGGTGCAGGATGAATTGTTAAAGCCTTTGAATGCACTTGGCGCGGAGTTTCACATTATTGGGGATGGATACAAGCATTACGTTAAGAGTAAGGATAGGCAACGTGAAATTATTGCTTATCCTGCAATGTGGAATGAAAAAAATCCTTTACTTGCTGCTAATGCTATTGCTATATCAGATAAGTACTTGAAATATGCATTACCAAAAGTGGATTCAATAATCCGCATGGAGATTTAGTGTGCATGTAACCTATATTTATTACTAAGTTTAGTAAGAGATTCTGTTTCTCCATATTTTGTGATATGATAAAAAATATATAGGATGAAAGAGGATAATTTGGCGTAAAATAGGGTTTAGGAATGCAGGCAAGTGCAGGAGCAGAGAACGGAGGTAAGAATGCGCAAAACAAAAATAGTATGTACCCTTGGACCATCTACAGACAACGAGGAAGTGCTGCGGCAGATGATGTCGGCAGGTATGAATGTTGCCAGATGCAATTTTTCCCACGGCGTCCATGAGGATCATAAGAAGAGAATGGATGTGGTGAAAAAACTTCGGAAAGAATTGGGAAAGCCGGTGGCAATTCTGCTTGACACCAAAGGACCGGAAGTCCGTGTGAAGAAATTTAAGGATGGAAAAGCTGTGTTGGAGGATGGACAGCTTTTTACACTGACTGCCGACGAGGTTGAGGGTACGAAGGATATCGTGAGCGTAACTTATAACAGGCTCTATGAGGATCTGGAAGAGGGGATGCGGGTACTCATTGACGACGGTCTGATTGAGATGAAAGTGGAGAAGGTGGACAAAAGCAATATTGTCTGCCGCGTGGTAAATGGGGGTACGGTCTCCGATCACAAGGGCGTCAATGTGCCGGACGTGGACTTGTCCATGCCTTATATCAGTGAAAAGGACAGGGAGGACATTCTTTTCGGCATCGAGCAGGATGTGGATTTTATCGCGGCTTCTTTTGTACAGAAAAAAGAAGATATTTTACAGCTCAGAAAGCTGCTTGAAAAAAACGGCGGTCAGGACATCAAGATTATTTCCAAGATTGAGAATGCGCAGGGTGTGGCAAACATTGATGATATTTTGTCGGTTTCCGACGGCGTTATGGTGGCGAGGGGAGACATGGGTGTGGAGATTCCCTATGAGGATGTGCCTGTGATCCAGAAGGAGATCATCAAAAAGGTGTACCGTGCAGGGAAACAGGTGATCACCGCCACGCAGATGCTGGAGTCCATGATCAAGAATCCAAGACCGACCCGCGCGGAGACGACGGACGTTGCGAATGCAGTTTACGACGGCACAAGCGCTATCATGCTTTCAGGAGAGACTGCGGCAGGCTCCTATCCCGTGGAAGCGGTTAAAACGATGGTCAAAATCGCGGAGCGCACAGAACAGGATGTGGATTACCGCAAGCGGTTTTTCCTGCTGGAACGCGGGGCGAATCCCGACGTGACGGACGCGATCTGCCATGCAACCTGCACGACGGCTCTTGACCTGAATGCAACAGCCATCGTGACAGTTACAAAATCGGGAAGGTCAGCAAGAATGATTTCCCGGTACCGCCCGAAGAGTGATATCATAAGCTGCGCCACCACTGAGAAGGTATGCAGGCAGCTCTCACTGACATGGGGCGTGGAGCCGCTGCTGATTAAGGAAGAGAAGGACGCTTATGTGCTTTTTGACAAAGCGATTGCGGCGGCTGAAAAGAAGGGGCTTTTACACAAAGGGGACCTGACGGTTATTACATCCGGGGTGCCTATTGGGATTTCCGGCACGACAAACATGATTAAGGTGCAAATTGTGTAAGCGGTACGGGTCCTGCAATAATTTCCCGCGCTACGTAGAGCGTGCTGTCTGCCCGGGTGGTCATACTCCATTTGACTAATGTCATTGCCATCCGCTCAATTTCAATGCAGGTGATACAGCGGGGATGGACGCAGCTTCCCGTATTATAGTAATGGGCTGGGACGTCCGGCAGCGCCGGGCGGTGTGTGTGCCCGGTAATCAGAATGCGGCGGTTTTCCTCCGCCCACCTGTTCAGGCGGTTTTCGCATTTGTTTTTGACTCTGTAATTTTTGGCGGCGCTTGTAGGGTCGAGTATGCCCAGATTTTCCAACGGGCTCCAGACATATCGCACAAGGAAGCGGGAGAGTCGCCAGAACGTGGAGTTGAGCAGGCTTGCCTGATGTCCGTGCGTCAGATAAAGCGATACGCGGGGCGCATGACCGGGCTGCGTGCCTGTAGTGAGAATAATGCCCTCATAAAAAGTGAGGGAGGGGAAGAGGGGCTGCACCTGCTGAGACTGCGTACAGAAATAAGCGCCGCAGCTTTTGGCGGTGTAGCCTTTCTTCCGCTTTACAATATCGTGGTTGCCGTAGATCAGATACAGTCTGTTTTCCTCATGAAACTGTTTGAACAGCCAGAACACATTGCTGTGAACGTCAATTATATTTTTCATGCTTCTGTTTTCCCACAGTTCATCTCCATCGCCCAGTTCGATATAGGTAGAACCATGTCGATAATAATGCTGCAGCGCGGCAAAATACAGATGCTGGTTTTTCAAAAAATTATCGGAGGAGGAGCCGATGCCCCGGTGACAGTCGCTCATAAGAACGTAGCGCGAGCGGTCAGAAAGGGGGAGCATCGGCGCATCCAGAAAGGCGCGGTTGAGACGGGCTGACGCACTCATTGCCAGTGCCTCCTGCTGTAACGTCTGTGGCAGCGTTTATGAAATCTGCGCAGCCGGAGAAGTTTTCGGAATGCAGCCGGGAGATAGTAATACAGATATAAGATTCTGTCCTCTGTACAGAAAAAAGGTCTGGTAACCCACAGGTACAGCTTGCAGAAAAGTTTGTTTTTCCATTGGGAGAAGCTTCGCCAGAAACGCGTCATAAGATTGTATCTCGTGGAATCTCTGTGGAAAACAAAACAGACGGTGAGTCCTCTGACAGACAGACAGTCGTCCGGGTAACCGGTTCTCTTCAGACCGTCCACGAAAGCGCATAGCATTTCCCTGTTAGGAAAGCTGATACATGACTCCATTGTCAGGGCGGATGGTTTGGAAAAACATCCTACGAGAAAGGCGGTCAGCCACCAGTGCCGATCGGAATTGCAGATGCATTCGCTGCCACGCTTGCAGAGCTGGAAAGAGCAGTCAAGCATTTCGTGATCTTCCGCGCAGGTAAACCATGTGGTTTTATAGTCCGACTCGGGGATAATACCGTCTGCGTGGTATACGCCGATTTCCGCCCCGGTATTGATGCCGTACTGCCCTTTCCAAAATTCGATCAGCCATGTGCGTCCCCGATAATCGAAATAGACGGGAAGGGAGTCGAATACCATCTGGAAACGTGGCGCCATATAGTCATAGAGCCATGCGTATCCGGCGCGCCGCTGCGGGGCATCCACCGTGGAGGAAAAG
The DNA here is from genome assembly GCA_003611805.1 of bacterium 1xD42-87. GTDB lineage: Bacteria > Bacillota > Clostridia > Lachnospirales > Lachnospiraceae > UBA3282. Next base: position 38,587 of record RAYM01000019.1, read on the forward strand.
AAACCATGGTCGCAGTGAAAACGATAACCGAAAGGATAAACAAGCTCGTCTAAGAGTGTGCACTTGGCACAGCAGTCCATTTCCTTTATCCTGCAGATAATTTTTTTCCTCCGGCACTGAAAGAGGATACAGCCGAGAACGGCTATGAGAAGTAAAGCAAAGAGTAAGAAGTACATAATAAATATCCTGTGTCGTTTTACTCTATTTTATGTCGAAAGAGGAGAAATGGTGAGGCGGGGACAGGTGTTCTGTATACGGGGCAAAGAAGCTGGTACAGTGCGGTCATTTTACGATAAGAAACAGACAAGCCAGCGGCACCGTCACAAGGCTTAACACGGTCGTCAGAATTATGCCCTGCGAGATGGACTCCGTTTCCATATCCATCTGCTTGGCGAGCATAAGCGGCATGTTGGCGGCGGGTACGGCTGCCATCAGAAGCATGGTATTTAAAATCATTTTGTGGTCAGAGAATTGGCGCATCAGAAGCATGCAGCCGATGGGCACGAGAATCTGGCGAAGCAGGGTGAATACATAGAGCTTCGGGTGGGAAAAGATATCTTTCGGCGCCATCTGCGCGACGGAAACGCCGAGCACCAGCATGGATAAAAGAGTGGTGGCGCGCCCGGTGTAGGAGAGGGCGGAAGAGATTATTACTGGCACACGGAAGTTCCCTAAGTAAAAAATAATTGTGACTGCGGCGGAGATGGTGCCCGCATTGACAAGTTTCTGGAGACGGTTTGAACCGGTCTGGCTGACTGGAGCCGCCGCGCCGTCCTGCACCTGTTCGGCAGAGAAAGCGGTGTCGTCCTGTCCCTGTCTGGCGGGAGCCGCTGTCCCTTCCCGCGTTTGTCCCGCGGCAGCTCTCTGCAGAAGGGAGATGCCAAAGGTGTAGACCAGCAGGTTGAAGAGCAGGTTAAAAATGGACACGTATATCAGGGATTCGCTGCCGAGCACTGCGGAGGCGAGGGGGATGCCGATAAAGCCCACATTGCCGAAGACGGTCAGCATCTGGTAAGCATAGTGCAGATTCCGGGGTATCCGTAAAAGGCGGGGAATCAGGAAACTTACGGCGATCAAAATTGCAAAAACGGCAGCGTAAGCGATAAGGGCAATGCCAAGTTCCTGAAGGGATGCCTTGGGGCCGTCGTCAAGGGCGGAGCAGATTAAGAGCGCCGGGTTGGTGACGTTGATGATCAAGCCGGAAATCTGCTTGGAACCTTCTTCCGATATCAGTTTCCGCCGGTAAAGGATCATGCCGATCCCAATTAAAATAAAGATGATAACCATCTGCTGTAATACGACTGTGATACTCATGTATGTTTTCCTCTTTTTTCTGAATGTTTCCCTAATATTATTTCCGGTTTCGCTCATAAATCCGCAAAGTAATGCCTGTGCGGAAAAACCATCTCGAATTATTATAGTACATTTTCTCAAAAATGGAAGATTGTTTTTCCGTCGGACTCGTTATATACTTAGAGAAGTTTATAATAAAGAGCCGGGGAGCGGATATTTGGCGGCAGTCGCAGAGTAACTGATTTAAATGGGGGTATCTATGCAGAAATATATCATGGCGCTGGATCAGGGGACGACCAGTTCCCGCTGTATTTTGTTTGATAAGAAGGGTAATATCTGCAGCATGGCGCAGAAGGAGTTTACCCAGATTTATCCGCAGGCGGGATGGGTGGAGCACAACCCGCGCGAGATATGGGCGTCGCAGCTTGCTGTGGCGATCGAGGCGATGGCGAATATCGGTGCGGATGCATCGCAGCTATCGGGCATCGGCATCACGAACCAGCGCGAGACGACGATTGTCTGGGACCGGGAAACGGGAGAACCGGTATACAACGCAATCGTCTGGCAATGCCGGCGAACTGCGGAGTTTATCGACGGGCTGAAGGCGCAGGGCTGTACGGAAACGATACGGGCGAAGACAGGTCTGGTGCCGGACGCTTATTTTTCCGGCAGCAAGATTGCATGGATACTGGATCATGTGGAAGGCGCACGGGAGCGGGCGGAGCGTGGGGAACTGCTGTTTGGCACGGTAGATTCATGGCTGATCTGGAAACTGACAAAGGGCAGGGTACATGCCACGGACTACACAAATGCCTCCCGCACGATGCTATACAATATACACACGCTGGAATGGGATGAAGCGCTTCTCTCCATGCTGCGGATTCCGAGACAGATGCTTCCGGAGGTGAAGCCTTCCGGGACGGTGTTTGGCGAGAGCGATACGAGTATTTTCGGCGCGCCGGTTCCCATCGCGGGAGCGGCGGGCGACCAGCAGGCGGCGCTTTTCGGACAGTGCTGTTTTGCGCCGGGGCAGGTGAAGAACACATACGGGACAGGATGCTTTCTGCTGATGCACACGGGCAGACAGGCGATCGCTTCAGAGAATGGTCTGCTCACCACCATCGCGGCGGGGGACACGCCCGAACCGTCCTATGCGCTGGAGGGCAGCGTGTTCGTGGCAGGCGCGGCGGTACAGTGGATGCGGGATGAGATGCGGATGATGAAAATCGCGCAGCATTCCGAGAAATATGCCATGCGCGTGCCCGATACAAACGGGGTCTATGTGGTGCCCGCCTTTGTGGGGATGGGAACACCTTACTGGAATCCCTACGCGCGGGGCACTGTGGTGGGTATTACGAGGGGCTGCCAGAAAGAGCACTTTGTGCGGGCGGTACTGGAATCTATCGCCTATCAGTCCATGGATGTGCTGAAGGCGATGGAGGAGGACGCAGGGATTCCGCTCAGTGAATTGAAGGTGGATGGCGGCGCCAGCGCCAACGATTTCCTGATGCAGTTTCAGGCGGATATCACAGGACATGCGGTGCACCGACCGAGCTGTATCGAGACGACGGCCCTGGGTGCGGCGTATCTGGCGGGGCTCTCGGTGGGCTACTGGAAAGACAAAGGTGAAATCTGTGAGAACTGGCAGCTTGGAAATCTGTTTGATGTGACGATGGAGAACCAGACCAGAGAGCGGCTTGTGAAAGGATGGAAACGCGCTGTCAGATGTGCGCTTGCATGGGCGGACGATGCGCGATAGCAACGGGCAGTGCGCAGACAGAGGAGTGAGCGAGGAAGCCAAAGGCCTTCGAGCTGCACTGAGAAAGATTTTAGAAAGGAAATCAAACAATGAACATTACCTACAACGAAAAAAACAGAATTTTTAAACTGGACACGCCCCACACGAGCTACTGCATAGGCGTGGTGGATGAGGAGAACTTTCTCGGGCATGTGTACTATGGCAGAAGCCTTGGTTCGGACGATCTGGCGTATCTGATGCGCACCGGGGAGCCGCCTTTTGTCCCTTCGGAAAATAACAGGGAGAGAACTTCCTTTTTAGACACGTTTCCGATGGAGTATACGGGACACAATCTGGGCGATTACAGAGAAGGAACGCTTTCGGTGCGCACGCTGTCCGGGCATACGGGCGTTTCCCTTTCCTATGTGTCCCATCGCATTTATGACGGCAAAGAAGCGCTTGAAGGGCTGCCGGCGACCTTTGGGGGAAAGGACGAGTGTAAGACGCTGGAAATTACATGCGAAGACCCGGTATTGAAATTGCAGGTCGTTCTGTCCTACAGCATTTTTGCGGACACGGATGCGATTGCGAGAAGCGTGAAAGTGGCAAATCACGGCGGCGAAGCGGTTTATCTGACGAAAGTGTTATCCGCCTGCATCGATATGGACAATGACGATTACGAGATGATCACCCTGCACGGTTCATGGGCGAGGGAGCGCGCGATCCAGACATGTCCGGTCAGAAAGGGCAAACAGAGCGTCGGCTCGGTGCGCGGGGAGTCCAGTCATCAGGAGCATCCGTTTATGGCGTGGAAGAGCAGGGCGGCGACGGAGGAGACGGGTGACGTTTACGCCATGAACTTTGTCTACTCCGGCAATTTTATCGCGCAGGTCGAGGAGAGCCAGTTTGGCAGCATCCGCGCCATGATGGGCATTCACCCGGAAGATTTCTGCTGGAAACTGGAGCCGGGCGCGGACTTTCAGGCACCGGAAGTGATCTGCATGTATTCGGCGGATGGTCTGGGCGGCATGACCAGAAACTTCCACGATCTGTACCGAAATCATCTGATCCGGGGCATTTATAAAGACAAGAAGAGACCGATCCTCATCAATAACTGGGAGGCGACCTACTTTGACTTTGATACGGACAAACTTCTGGATATTGCCAGACAGGCTTCCGCGCTCGGCATAGAGATGCTTGTGATGGATGACGGATGGTTCGGTCACAGGGACGACGACAATTCCAGTCTGGGCGACTGGTTTGTGAATGAGTCCAAGCTTAAGGGCGGGCTGAAATACTTGGTGGACGAGGTCAATAAGCTAGGGATGAAGTTTGGCATCTGGGTGGAGCCGGAGATGATTTCCCCCGATTCTGATCTTTACAGGGAGCATCCCGACTGGGCAATCCAGATTCCCGGCAGGGTGGGGAGTCTGGCAAGAAACCAGTATGTGCTCGATCTGACAAGAAAAGAAGTGCGGGACTGTGTGTACGACAGGATTGCGGCGGTTCTGCGCAGTGCGAACATTGAGTATGTGAAGTGGGATATGAACAGGCAGCTTTCCGATCTCGGCAGCTGTGGGCTTCCGGCGGACAGACAGGGCGAGCTGGTGCACAGGCAGACCCTTGCGCTCTACGAGATGCAGGAGCGGCTGATTACGGATTTCCCAGACTTGCTTCTGGAGAATTGCTCCGGCGGCGGGGCGAGATTTGACCCGGGTATGCTCTATTACAGCCCCCAGATCTGGTGCTCCGACGATGCGGATGCCATTGAGCGGCTGTCGATTCAGGCGGGCACGGCGCTCGTCTACCCGCTTTCCACCATGGGCGCGCATGTGTCCGACTGCCCGAACCACACGGTGGGCAGGACGACGCCTTTTGAGACGAGGGGCTATGTGGCGCTGGCGGGAACCTTTGGCTATGAACTGGATGTGACGAAGATTCCCGAGGCGGACCGGAATATGATTCCGGATCAGGTGGCGATGTACCATAAATATAATGATCTGGTGCGGCAGGGCGATTATTACCGCATCGCGCGCTATGCAGATAATCACTTTTATGACTGCTACGCGGTGGTGGCGAAAGATAAGAGTGAGGCGCTTGTCACCTATGTGCAGGTGCTGAACCGTCCCAATTACCACAGCAGAAGAATCTGTATTCCGGGGCTTGATCCAGAGAAAACTTACGTGATCGAGAACGCGGCGGACTGGCAGGAGATCAGACAGACCGAGTACAGGGGCGACGCGCTGCACTATGCGGGGATCAATATACCGCCAATCAGCGGGGACTTCAAGGCGCGGCTTATGCATCTTAGGGAGCGCTGACAGTTCTAATCCGAAAGACTTAAATAGTTTCCAAAGGTCTGCTTATGATTATGCTATCTGCACAGCGAACATGACTAAAAAAGAAACGGAGAAGAATAAGATATGATCGTACAAAAATATAAAGACATGCTGCAGGGGAAATCTGTGATACGGCAGCTCTCGGAGTTTGCGACGGCGAGGGGGAAGGAGATCGGGTATGAAAATGTGTTTGATTTCAGTCTGGGGAACCCTTCGGTGCCGGTGCCGCAGGAGTTTACGGATGTGATGATAAAAATGCTTCAGGAGAAAAATCCCATGGAGCTGCACGGCTATAGCCAGAGTCTGGGCATTCCGTCCGTCAGGGATAAGGTGGCGGCTTCCCTCAATAAGAGATTCGGGATGAACTATACGGGGAACCATATTTTTATGACCACAGGTGCGGCAGGCGCTATCGCCCACGCGGTGCGGTGTGTGACGGAGCCGGGGGATGAGGTGATTACCTTTGCGCCCTATTTCCCGGAGTACGAGCCCTATATCAATCTGACGGGTGCAAAGCTTAAAGTGGTGCCATATTTCTCAAATGCGCAGCCGATTCATTTTTCGGCTTTTGAAGCCATGCTGACGGAAAAAGTGACGGCGGTTTTGATCAACACACCGAACAATCCTTCGGGAGCGGTCTATTCCAGTTCAACGCTTGCAGAGCTGGCGGGTATTATGGAGGAAAAGCAGAAACAGTACGGGCACGATATTTTCCTGATCTCCGACGAGCCTTACCGGGAGATCGTGTTTGCAGGCGTGGATGCGCCTTATCCCTCCTCGTTTTATGACAATTCCCTCTCCTGCTACTCGTTTTCCAAATCCCTTTCCCTGCCGGGAGAGCGGATCGGCTATGTGGCGGTGAACCCGAAGTGCACGGATGCGGACATCATCAGTGTGATGTGCAGCCAGATTTCCAGAGGAACCGGGCACAACTGTCCGCCGTCCATCATTCAGCTTGCGGTGGCGGAGGTGCTGGACTTGACGTCGGATCTTTCGGTCTATGAGACAAACATGAACATATTATATAAGGAACTGACGGACTTAGGCTTTGAGTGCGCGCGTCCGGGCGGCACTTTCTACATGTTTCCGAAATCGCCGGAGCCGGATGCGGTGGCATTTTCCGAAAAGGCGAAAAAGTACGACTTGATTCTCGTGCCGAGCGACAGTTTCGGTGTGAAGGGATATTTTCGGATTGCGTACTGTATCGACACAGAGAAGGTGGAGCGGTCGCTGGATGCGTTCAGAAAACTTATGAAGGAAAATTATTAGGTTCCAGAGGAGGGGAGTTCTATTATGATGTATCAGGCAGGACTGATTCTGGAGGGCGGCGGCATGAAGGGCATTTATACTGCCGGCGTTCTGGATTTCTTTATGGAGAAGGAGATACTGTTTTCCGACAATTATGGTGTGTCGGCGGGGGCGTGTCATCTTTGCAACTATATGTCAGGGCAGAGAGGGCGGTCTTTGCGCATCAGCGTGGACTATCTGGACATGAAGCAGTATTGCGGGAAATGGAGTCTTCTTACGACCGGCGACCTGTTCGGCGTGGATATGAATTACAGTCTGATCCCGAATTATCTTGATCCCTTTGATTATGACGCCGCAGCGAAATTCGAGGGCAGGGCTTTTGCGGTGGCGACAGATATTGAGACGGGAAAGCCGGTCTATCTGCCGCTTAAGGATCTGCGGGAAGACCTGCCTGCGGTGCGCGCGTCCAGTTCGCTTCCGCTGGTTTCGCGGAATGTAAAGATAGGAGACAGGTATTATCTGGACGGCGGCATCAGCGATTCGATTCCGATCAGGAAGTCCATACAGGACGGCAACAGGAAAAACGTGGTGATTATGACCAAGGAAGAAGGCTTTGTCAGACAGCCCGCCGGAGCGGAGCTTGCACTTGTGAGGGCGCGCTATCTCCGCTACCCGAAAGTGTACGAACTGATGCGCGAAAGGCATCTTTCCTATAATGCCACCGTACAATATATGGAAGAAAAGAAACGGAAGGGTGAGCTGTTTGTGATCCGTCCGAAACAGAAAAGCGAAGTAGGCAGGATTGAGAAGGATAAGGAAAAGATGAAGGCGCTCTACAAGGAAGGTTACCGCGACGCGCAGGCGTGTTATCTGGATCTGCTCGAATATTTGGAATAGGGAGGAAAATATGGACATCATAGAAATTATAAAGGCGGTGCTTTTCGGCATCGTGGAGGGTATCACGGAATGGCTCCCCATCAGCAGCACCGGGCACATGATTCTTTTAAATGAATTTGTGACCCTGAACGTGAGTGAGGATTTCTGGGAGATGTTTCTGGTGGTGATCCAGCTCGGGGCGATTCTAGCGGTGGTGCTTCTTTTCTGGAACAAGATATTTCCCTTCCGCTTCAAAGAGAAGCCTGTGGTGCAGAAGGACATCTTCGTACTGTGGTTTAAGATTCTTGTAGCGTGCGTTCCGGCGGCAGTTGTGGGACTTGCATTCGATGATGTGCTGGACGCACTCTTCTACAATCCGTGGTGCGTTTCCATTGCGCTGATCGTGTTCGGTATCGCCTTTATTCTGATTGAAAACAGAAACAGGAAGATGACGCCGAAGATCACAGAACTGAACGATATTACTTACCGCACGGCGCTGATGATCGGTATTTTCCAGCTTCTGGCGGCGGTGTTCCCGGGGACGTCCCGTTCCGGCGCAACCATTGTGGGGGCGCTTCTGATTGGCGTGTCGAGAACCGTGGCGGCGGAGTTTACTTTCTTTCTGGCGATTCCCGTCATGCTCGGCGCCAGCCTGTTAAAACTTTTAAAGTTCGGATTCTCTTTTACGAGTGGCGAACTTGTCATTCTGGCAGTCGGAATGGTGGTGGCGTTTGCGGTGTCAGTGGCGGTAATTCGTTTCCTGATGGGCTATATCAAAAGGCATGATTTTAAGGTTTTCGGCTGGTATAGAATTGTGCTCGGTGCGGCGGTGCTTTTGTATTTCGCGCTGGCGTAAGCCAGTAAAATGGGGCGGTTTTAAGGCATTTTTGGGTCAATTCGTATAAGATTTTCATACAAAAATTAACTATTTGTTACAGATTGTTGGTTGACAGCCCCGTTTTATTGAGATAAGATACATCTAGCAGGGTCATGCAGCAGGTATTTTGCGGGGATGCATGGCGTTACAGCAGCAAGATCATTATTATGGAAAAGTAGTTTTAGTGAAAGTGGGGAAGGAGATTACTCATGGCAGAAACAAAGAAGCCGGTTGTAAAACCGGAGGCTGACAAAGCGGCAGATACAAAGACAACGACAGCGGAGACACCTGTGACAGCGCCTGCGGCTAAAACAGAAGTGAATGGGACAGAGGCGAAGAAGCCTGTGGCAGAGAAAAAGAAACCCGGCAGAAAGCCCGGTGCAAAGAAGCCCGGCAGAAAGCCTGGGGCAGCGAAGAAGGAGACGGCGGCTAAGACCACTACAACCAGAAAGGCTGCAGTGAAAGAAAATGTACATTTAGAGTTCGCGGGTAAGAGTTACTCCACCGAAGATCTGGTAAAGATTGCGAAGGATGTCTGGAAGTATGACCTGAAGAAGAAAGTCGGCGATTTCAAATCCGTAGAACTTTATGTGAAGCCCGAGGAGAGCGTAGTATACTATGTAATTAACGGTGAGGAAAAAGGACAGTTTAATATCTAATCATGTTATATAGGCAAAAGAAAGAATTCAGGCGGTCAGTTTAGGGTATGCTAAATTGATCGCTTTTTTGCGTCGGCCATTCTTCATACTTTTTTTATAATTTTTTTCCAATCAGATGTTGACAATGCAAAAAAGAAGTGATACCTTACTACCAGAAGGTGTTAGCACTCTAACAAGTCGAGTGCTAACAATTCGATAATAACTGTGAAGGTACTGAACAGTTACAGAGGGAAATGGTATGCAGCTGGACGAAAGAAAATATATCATATTGCAAGCCATCATCCGAAACTACTTGGAGACAGGGGAGCCGGTAGGCAGCCGCACGATCTCCAAGTACACTGATTTAAACTTAAGCTCGGCAACCATTCGGAACGAAATGGCGGATCTGGAGGAACTGGGCTACATCCTACAGCCACATACTTCCGCCGGCAGGATTCCCTCCGATAAGGGATACCGTCTCTACGTGGATAAGATGATGGAGGAGAAGGAGCGGGAAGTCGAGGAGATGAAGGAAATGCTTCTGGAGAAGGAGGATAAGATGGACCACCTTCTCAAGCAGGCGGCAAAGGTACTCGCGAACAATACCGAGTACGCGGCTATGATTTCCGCGCCCCAGTACCACCGCAATAAGCTGAAATTTATCCAGCTTTCCAGGGTGGATGCAAGGCAGATTCTGGTGGTGATCGTGGTGGAGGGAAATGTGATTAAGAACTCCATGCTGACGGTTTCCGAGGAACTGAGCGACGAGACGCTTTTGAAGCTGAACATTCTCCTGAACACCCACTTAAACGGTCTTTCCTTGGAAGAGATCAATCTTGGCATGATTGCTGCGATGAAGCAGCAGGCGGGTATCCACAGCGAGATTGTGGCGGGTGTTATAGATGCGGTGGCGGAGGCGATCAAGGCTGACGAAGATTTGGAGATTTATACAAGCGGCGCGAAAAACTTTTTCAAGTACCCGGAGCTTGCGGATCACGAGAGAGCCAGTGAACTGATCACTACCTTTGAGGAAAAACAGCTTTTAAGCGAGCTGGTGCAGGATAACCTTTCGGGTGACAATAACATGGGTATACAGGTTTATATCGGCGACGAGACGCCGGTTGCCGGCATGAAGGACTGCAGTATTGTGACCGCAACCTACGAGCTGGATGCGGGTATGAAGGGAACCATCGGCATCATTGGTCCCAAGAGAATGGATTATGAGAAAGTTGTGAGCAATCTAAGGCTGTTAAAACATCAGCTGGATGATTTATATAAGAAGTAAAATGGCGGGAAACAACAGGCTTCGCCTGAACTAGCACAGGGACTATTAAGAATCAAACAGGAAAGGGATGAGCACAGTGGCAGAAGAGGAAAAAGATAAACAGGAAAAAGAGATGGAAGAACAGGATATGCCGCAGCAGGAAGAGCAGGCGGAGGCGACGCAGGAAGAAATGCCAGGAGAGCCTTCGGCAGGAAATGAGGAAAAAGTGGCTAAAGGCGATAAGAAAAAGAAAAAAGACAAAAAACAGGATGCTCTGAAAGAGAAGGTGGAGGAGCTGGAAGACCGGGTAAAACGCCAGATGGCGGAGTTTGATAATTTCCGCAAACGCACCGAGAAAGAGAAGACGGCAATGTTTGAGACCGGCGCCAAGAGCGTGATCGAGAAGATTCTGCCGGTGGTGGATAACTTTGAGAGGGGGCTTGCCAGTGTACCCGAGGAAGAGAAGGAGGGCGCCATTGCGCAAGGCATGCAGATGATCTACAAGCAGCTTATGACCGAGCTGGAAAATCTGGATGTGAAGCCGATCCCGGCGGTTGGGGAAGAATTTAATCCCGAGTTCCACAATGCGGTGATGCAGACGGAGAGCGAGGAGTTTGAGTCCGGCACGATCGCACAGGAGCTGCAGAAGGGATATACTTACAGGGACAGCGTAGTCAGACACAGTATGGTGGCAGTTGTTCAATAAGAAGTAAAAGTTAACTGTAAATATAATGTGTGGAAGCGGGTAACGCTTCAGAAAGGGAGTAAACATTATGAGTAAAATTATCGGCATCGACTTAGGAACTACAAACAGCTGCGTGGCAGTTATGGAGGGCGGCAAACCCACTGTCATCGCGAACACGGAAGGCGCGAGAACCACACCGTCCGTTGTGGCTTTCACGAAGAACGGGGAGAGGCTTGTAGGTGAGCCTGCTAAGCGTCAGGCAGTTACCAACGCGGATAACACCATCGCTTCCATCAAGAGAGACATGGGTACGGACAGAGGCCGCACGATCGCAGATAAAAAGTATTCCCCGCAGCAGATTTCCGCGATGATTCTGCAGAAGCTGAAAGCAGACGCGGAGAATTACCTTGGTGAGAAGGTGACGGAAGCTGTTATCACGGTTCCCGCGTACTTTAACGATTCTCAGAGACAGGCGACCAAGGATGCGGGAAAGATCGCGGGTTTGGACGTTAGGCGTATTATCAACGAGCCTACCGCGGCGGCGCTGGCTTACGGTCTTGACAACGAAAAAGAGCAGAAAATTATGGTATACGACCTGGGCGGCGGTACATTTGATGTGTCCATCATCGAGATCGGTGACGGTGTCATCGAAGTGCTTGCCACGAACGGCGACACCCATCTGGGCGGCGATGACTTTGACCAGAAGATTATTGACTGGATGCTTTCCGAGTTCAAAGCGCAGGAAGGCGTAGATCTGTCAAACGACAAGATGGCGCTTCAGAGACTGAAGGAGGCGGCTGAGAAGGCGAAGAAGGAACTTTCCTCCGCAACGACAACGAACATCAACCTGCCTTTCATCACGGCGACGGCGGAAGGACCCAAGCACTTCGACATGAATCTGACGAGAGCGAAATTTGACGAGCTGACAAGCGACCTCGTAGAGCGCACCGCGATCCCGGTACAGAACGCGATGAAAGATGCGGGTCTGACCAATGCGGATATCGGGCAGGTGCTTCTGGTGGGTGGCTCCACTCGTGTGCCGGCAGTGCAGGAGAAAGTAAAACAGCTCACAGGCAAGGAGCCGAGCAAATCCCTGAATCCCGACGAGTGTGTGGCTCTGGGCGCTTCCGTTCAGGGCGGTAAACTTGCGGGCGACGCGGGTGCGGGCGAAATCCTCCTGCTGGATGTAACGCCGCTGTCACTTTCCATTGAGACGGCGGGCGGCATTGCGACCAGACTGATTGAGAGAAATACAACCATCCCTACGAAGCACAGCCAGGTGTTCTCTACTTATTCCGACAACCAGACGGCGGTAGACATCAATGTGCTGCAGGGTGAGAGACAGTTTGCGAAAGATAACAAGTCCCTCGGGCAGTTCCGTCTGGACGGCATTCCGCCGGCAATGCGCGGCGTACCGCAGATCGAGGTGACCTTTGATATCGATGCCAACGGTATCGTTAACGTGTCCGCGAAGGATCTGGGCACAGGCAAAGAGCAGCACATCACCATCACCGCAGGATCCAATATGTCTGACGACGAGATTGAGAAGGCGGTTAAGGAAGCGGCAGAGTTTGAGGCGCAGGATAAGAAGCGCAAAGAGGCAGTTGACACGAGAAACGACGCGGATTCCTTCGTATTCCAGACCGAGAAGGCGCTGAATGAAGTGGGCGATAAGATTGACGCTTCCGAGAAGGCGGGTGTTGAGGCTGACCTGCAGGCGGTGAAGGATATTCTGGAAAAGACCAAGGATCAGGAACTTACCGACAGCCAGCTCGATGAGCTGAAAGCGGCGAAGGAGAAGCTGACGAACTCCGCACAGTCCCTGTTCACGAAGATGTATGAGAACATGCAGCAGGCGCAGGGCGGTCCCGACATGAGCAACATGGGTGGCGCACAGGAAGCGGCGCCGCAGGACAACGGCGGAGCGGATGACGTAGTTGATGGGGATTATAGAGAAGTATAAACAGGATGTTTTTGAACAGTTAATCCAAGGAAGGGCATAGTCATGGCAGAACAAAAACGGGATTATTATGAGGTGCTTGGCGTAGAGAAAAGCGCGGACGACGCCACCATAAAAAAAGCATACAGAGTTCTGGCTAAGAAATACCACCCCGACATGAATCCCGGGGACGCGGAGGCAGAGAGAAAATTTAAGGAAGCTTCGGAGGCATATGCCGTTTTGAGCGATCCCGAGAAGAGGAGACAGTATGACCAGTATGGTCATGCTGCCTTCGACGGTGCGGGAGGGGCAGGCGGCTTTGGCGGCTTCGACTTCAACAGTGCGGATTTCGGTGATATCTTCGGCGATATTTTCGGGGATCTTTTCGGCAGCGGCAGACGCGGCGGCGGAAGAGGAAACGGTCCCATGAAAGGCGCGAATATCAGAACGAGTGTCAGGATCAGCTTTGAGGAAGCGGTTTTTGGTGTGGAGAAAGAGATCGAACTGACGCTCAAGGACGAGTGCACTTCCTGCCACGGCACGGGCGCGAAGCCGGGAACAAGTCCCGAGACATGCAGCAAGTGCGGCGGTAAGGGACAGGTGGTATTTACCTCGCAGTCTTTCTTCGGCACGGTGCGAAATGTGCAGACTTGTCCCGACTGTCACGGTACGGGCAAGGTGATTAAGGATAAATGTCCCGACTGCCGCGGTACGGGTTATATTGCCAACAAAAAGAAGATACAGGTTTCTATCCCCGCGGGTATCGACAACGGACAGTGTGTCCGCATACGCGATAAAGGGGAACCGGGTTCAAACGGCGGTCCCAGGGGAGATCTTCTGGTCGAGGTGGTGGTGGGCAGACATCCCATCTTCCAGAGGCAGGATGAAAATATTTATTCCACCGTGCCCATGTCTTTCGCCGTTGCGTCGCTGGGCGGTGAGATTGTGATCGACACCGTGGACGGCAGGGTGATTTACGAGGTGAAGGCAGGGACACAGACTGACACCAAGGTTCGCTTAAAAGGCAAGGGTGTGCCTTCTCTCAGAAATAAGGATGTGCGCGGTGACCACTACGTGACTCTGGTGGTGCAGGTGCCCGACAAGCTGTCCCATGAGGCGAAAGAGCTCTTGAAGCAGTTTGACGAGTGCACGGGCAACAGCTTGAACGCGGCAAAGAACATAACTTCCGACGCATCCGATGAACCGGCGGGCAGTACTGGAAAAAAGAAGAAAAAATTTAAATTTTAAATAATTCAGCCGAAAAAACGATTGCAGGTGTGATTCCTGTGATCGTTTTTCTTTTTTAAGTGTACAGCCTTCCATTTTTCGGTTATAATAAAAGTGTTTATACGCCATATACTAATTTGTGTATAGGCATCAACATCAGTTAACAATACAAACCAAAAGTGTGGAATGAAGAAAACAAAGGAAGAGGGAAAAATGATTCAAAAGAAAATAACTTTATTGGGTACGATTGTTTTATGTGTGGCGATTTGCCTGGCGGGCTGTGGTAAAGAGAAAGAACAGCCGGAAGAGTCAGCGCCGCCGCAGCTGGAGATTGAGCCGATCGAGCCGGAGGCGGAGGCGCCCGAAGAGCCGGTTGTGGAAGAGGAGCCGGAAGAGGAAGAGCCGGAGTCCCTCGTGATCGAGGAGCGCGTGGAAAAAGACGGAAAGATACAGAGTTATCTGACCGGGCAGTGGACGGACGTGGCGCAGGCGAAGAGAAGACCGATTGCCGTGATGATACCGAACAATGCGCCGGCGCTGCCGCAGTATGGTCTATCCCGTGCGGGAATTATCTATGAGGCGCCGGTGGAAGGGCGTATTACCCGTCTGATGGGTGTGTTTGAGAACTTTGACGATCTGGACAGGATCGGACCTGTCCGTTCAAGCCGGGATTACTATGTCTATCAGGCTATGGGATATGAGGCAGTTTACTGTAACTGGGGTCTGGCAGTTCCTTATGTGGAGGAGCTGATCAATCGTCCGGAAGTCTACAACGTCAGTGCGGCGGTGGTGGGTATCCACAATCCGGCGGACGAGGCGTACGGCAGGCATAAACGTCCCGGTTACGCGACGGAATTTACAGGCTATCTTTTTATTGACGGTCTTTTCAAAGCGGTAGACAGGCTTGGTTATGACTGGGAGTATGATGACGCGTATGTGCCGCCTTTCCTGTTTGCGGCGGATAACGTGAGAGCGGATTATGCAGACAATGAGGACGCGGCTTACGTTTATCCGGGCGGAAAGTCTTCAAATAATTCCGGTGGGTACGGCGCTTATCATCCTTATTTTGAGTACCATGAAGATGATCAGCTCTATTATCGTTATCAGGACGGCAAGAAGCAGATCGATGAACTTACGGGTGACCAGCTTACCGTCAGCAACGTGGTGTTCCAGTACTGCCACGGAGAAGTCAGGGACGATCACGATTATCTTGCTTTCGGTGTGCATGGAGAGGGCGAGGCCATTGTTTTCACAAACGGCAAGGCGATAAAGGGAACGTGGAAGCGTCTTGACGGAGATTTTACGCCGGCGAAGTTCTATGACGAGGCGGGTGAGGAAATTGTCTTTAATCAGGGCAGCACTTGGATATGTAATATCTGGGATGAATATGGAGAGTTCGTAGAATATGGACAGGAATGAGTGGTATCGCGCCGGGGAGGATATCCGGGATCAGGTACAGCAGGCGGTGGACACAGGAGATTTTACGAATCTGGGAAGAAATATCGGCGACACGGTGAATGAAACCATAAACCGTACCATGCGTGAAGTAGGACGCACAGTCGGGACGGTAGGCGAGAGCGTAAACCGGGCGGTCAACGATGTGGGAAACGGCATAGGACGCGCGGTGGAGACGGTAGGCGAGAGTATCGGTCATGCGGCGGGAGGCATTGGCGGAAACGGAGGTCATGGAGGTTCCGGCGGGAACGGAGGTCATGGAGGTTCCGGCGGGAACGGAGGTCATGGAGGTTCCGGCGGGAACGGAGGTCATGGAGGTTCCGGCGGGAACGTGGGTTATGGCGCGCCGGTAAGCCCCTACGCATCTAACCCCTTGTACAAACGACCCAATGCCCGCCCGGACACTAGGCTGTTTCAAAGTACGCCGAAGGGCACAGTGTCCGGCGTTGTGTGCATGGGAGCAGGTTACGGCGTGATGGGGATATCAGCGCTTGCATTGATTGGCTCGGTGGGCGAATTGGTTCTCTATTCAAAGTCAATCGTTCCAGTGATTATATCGGGGATATTTACGGCGGCGGGGCTGTGGCTCGGCTGTCACGGTTCGAGGCTGGCAGGGCGGGCGAGACGCTATAAGAGATACGTCGGCATGGTGAAGGATAAACTGTACTGCTCCATTCAGGAGATGGCGCAGAGGACGGGAAAGAGTGAACGCTTCATCGTGAAGGATTTACGGCAGATGATTCATCTCGGCATGTTCAAACAGGCGCATCTGGATCAGAAACAGACATGTCTGATCGCCAGCGACGAGATGTACGACCGGTATATGCTCACCCAGAAAAACTATGAGGAAGAGCAGAAAAAGCTGGAGATCGAAAAGTTGGCAGATGAGCGCAGGCAGCAGGAAAGGGAGCGTCTGGGCGAGGCAGCCGAGGTGATTGAGGAAGGAAAGGGTTATGTGCGCCTGATCAGACAGTGCAACGAAGAGATCCCCGGCGAGGAAATGTCGGATAAACTGGACCGGCTGGAACTTCTGGTCACGCGGATTTTCGACCAGGTGGAGAAGGAGCCGGAGCTTGCGTCAGAACTCAGAAAGATGCTCAGTTTCTATCTGCCCACCACGAAAAAGCTTCTGGAAGCTTACCGTGATCTGGACAGGCAGCAGTTAGATCTGTCAAATATAGAGCAGACGAAGCGGGAGATCGAGACGGCGGTGGACAATATCAATGAGGCGTTTGAAAAGTTTCTGGACGAGCTGTTCCGGGAGAAGGCGTGGGATATCCAGTCGGATATTTCCGCCCTACATACGATTCTTAAGCAGGACGGTTATTTATAATCACAGTTCAGCCAGAGCGAACGCGCGTTTTGCGAATGGGCGTGTGCTGAACGGAATGGAACGGAAAAGAAGAAGGAGGGGACAATGAACGAAATTGATGTAATGGAACAGCAGGCGCCGACGCTGGTGTTTGGGGAAGTGGAGGATGCGGTGAAGGACAAGCAGCCGCTTACGGAAATCCCGCAGGCGAAGGTGCTTAAGGATGATTTGGACGATTCGGTTTTGAGTGATGAGGAGAGACGGCAGGTGGACGAGTTTGCGAAGCAGATCGACCTGCACAATTCCACGGCTATTTTGCAGTACGGCGTGGGTACTCAGAAAAAGATGGCGGATTTTTCCGGCAGTGCGCTTGAGAATGTGAAGACGAAGGATCTGGGCGAGGTCGGAGATATGCTTTCCGATGTGGTGACGCAGCTCAAGGGCTTTGACGAGGAGGAAAAGGGTTTTCTGGGAATTTTTAAAAAACCAGCGAATAAGCTTGAGGCCATGAAAGCGAAATACTCCAAGGCGGAGACGAACGTCAATAAAATCTGTGAGGCGTTAGAGGATAACCAGGTACAGCTTCTCAAGGACATTTCCATTCTGGATAAGATGTACGATCTGAATCTGACGTACTTTAAGGAGCTCTCCATGTACATACTGGCTGGCAAGAAGAAACTTGCCGAGACGAGGGAGACGGAGCTGCCGCAGCTTCTCGCGAAGGCGAAGGCGAGCGGGCTGCCGGAGGATGCGCAGGCGGCAAGAGATCTGGAAGCCCTTTGTGATCGTTTTGAGAAAAAGCTGCATGATCTGGAGCTGACCAGAATGGTGTCGATCCAGACCGCGCCCCAGATCAGACTGGTGCAGAGCAGCGACACGATGATGGTGGAAAAAATCCAGTCTACGATCGTCAATACCATTCCACTCTGGAAAAGCCAGATGGTGCTTGCGCTGGGCGTAACCCATGCGGAGCAGGCAGCGCGGGCGCAGAGGGAAGTGTCTGATATGACGAATGAGCTTTTGAAGAAAAACGCAGAAGTACTCAAGGTTTCCGCTATTGAGAGCGCGAAGGAGTCGGAGCGCGGTATTATTGATATGGAGACATTAAAGACCACCAACGCGAACCTGATTTCCACACTGGACGAGGTGATGAAGATTCAGGCGGACGGCAGGGAGAAGAGAAGAGTTGCAGAGGAAGAGATGCGCGTGATGGAGAACGACTTGAAGGCGAAGCTTTTAGAGCTCAGTGAGAGGAAGTAACAGAGATAAGAATGGTCTGCTGTAAGAGGCGGAACGATCACGGATAGAAAGGCGAAATACCGTAATGAAGTGGATGAAATTTAAAATAAAGACAGTTGTGGAGGCGGAGGATATCATAATCAGCGAGCTCTACGACAGGGGGCTTGAGGGGGCACAGATCGAGGACAAAGTGCCCCTTTCGCCGTTGGAAAAAGAGCAGATGTTTGTGGATATCCTGCCGGAAACTGAGGCGGACGACGGGGTTGCCTACCTTAGCTTCTTTGTGGAGGAGAGGGAAGATGGTTCTCTTAATCTGGGCGGAGTGGCGGAGAGTGCGGACAAAGAGACTGTACTCACAAGGATCGGGGAGGCTTTGGAGGAGGTTCGTCAATTCATGGATATCGGAGACGGGACTGTCACGGTGTCCGAAACTGAGGATATTGACTGGATCAATAACTGGAAGCAGTATTTCCATCAGTTTTACATAGACGATCTTCTCGTGATTCCCTCTTGGGAGGAAGTGAAGGAGGAGGACCGGGATAAGAAGATTCTGCACATTGACCCGGGTACAGCCTTCGGCACAGGTATGCACGAGACGACGAGACTTTGTATCGGACAGATTAAAAAGTATGTGACGCCCGATACGAAACTTCTGGATGTGGGGACGGGCAGCGGCATTCTCTCGATTATCGCGCTTATGTATGGCGCGAAACACGCTGTAGGCACAGATCTGGATCCCTGTGCGGTGGAGGCCGTGGCGCAGAATAAGGAGGTCAACGGCATCCAATTGGGAGATTTCGAGCTGTTAATCGGCAATATTATTACGGACAAGGACGTGCAGGACACGGTCGGTTACGGATGTTATGATATTGTCGTGGCAAATATTCTGGCGGGTGTGCTTGTGCCGCTGACGCCGGTTATTGCGCCATGCCTAAAGCAGGGAGGCATTTATATCACCTCGGGTATTATCGAGGGGAAAGAAAATATAGTGGCGGACGCTATGGAAGCGGCGGGGCTTACGGTTCTGGAAGTGAACGCCTTGGGCGAGTGGCGGTCCGTGACGGCGGCGAAAGAGTGAGCTTTATGACTGTGAAAAAGATGTGGTGACATGGACTGTGGCTGAAGAAGGGTAATGGAACAGGAAGCGCTGCCATATATAAATAACATGCGGTATGATAGGGGCA
Organism: bacterium 1xD42-87; assembly: GCA_003611805.1. Lineage (GTDB taxonomy): Bacteria > Bacillota > Clostridia > Lachnospirales > Lachnospiraceae > UBA3282. The sequence continues at coordinate 57,901 of RAYM01000019.1, forward strand.
GGATATGAAAAAATCGGAAGAAAAATTCGGGATGGTGTTGCTTAGAAATCTGGCGGGTGTGCTGGCGATTGTGTGGATGTGCGTTATTTTCGCTTTTTCCGCCCAGGAAAAGGAGGAGTCTGGGGAAGTCAGCGCGAGCTTTACCTATCATATGGTAAGTTCCACCAGAACTTTTTTTCACCTGGATTTGAGCGACGAGAGGGTGAAGGAGATTGCGGACGCCATAGAAGGGTTTGTCAGAAAAGTGGCGCATATGGTGGAGTACGGAACACTGGCTGTCCTTCTTTACATATGGATTGGCCAGTGGGAGATGAGTTTTTTGCGGAGGGCTGGAACGGCTGTCGGGGCGACGGCTGTCTATGCAGCCACGGATGAGATACACCAGTACTTTGTTCCTGGCCGTGCGGGGCGGTTTTCGGATGTGTGCATTGACAGCGCGGGCGCGCTTGCAGGCGTGGTTATATTCGCGCTGCTTGTGCGGATTGTGAAGCATGTGCGGGCGCGCAGGTTGAAGCACGAAAATTAGCGCAGCATAACGGGACGCATAAGATCTGTCCCGGGATGCATTTGTCTATGGGCATGTTAGAGTGATGGAGATCGGACCATGCATCAGTTCTTTGTGGAACCTTCGCAGATTCAAGATAAAAAAGTGATTATAACGGGCAGCGACGTCAATCATATAAAAAATGTCCTGCGCCTGAAGCCCGGTGAGGAGATTGCGGTCAGAAACGGCGTGGACGGAAGGGAATACCGCTGCGGCATTGAGGAGTTTGCACAGGATCAGGCCATCTGTTCCCTACGATTCGTCAAGGAAGAAGGGGTGGAGCTGCCCTCTAAAGTTTATCTCTTTCAGGGGCTTCCCAAGGCGGATAAGATGGAACTCATCGTGCAGAAAGCCGTGGAACTGGGCGTGTACGAGGTGATCCCGCTGGCGGTGAAACGCTGTGTGGTGAAACTGGATGAAAAGAAAGCGAGGGCGAAGGCGAACCGCTGGCAGGGTATTGCGGAGGCGGCTGCAAAACAGAGCAAAAGAGGAGTCGTTCCCGTGGTGAAGGAGCCTATGACCATGAAGGAAGCGGCGGCCTACGCGCGGGGGATGGACGTGAAGCTGATTCCCTATGAACTTGCCGAAGATATGGCGCACACAAAAAAAGTTATTGAGTCAATACGTCCTGGTGAGAGCGTGGCGGTCTTTATCGGACCGGAAGGCGGCTTCGAGGAGGGCGAGGTGGCGGAGGCGATTGCGGCAGGCATAGAGCCGATTACATTAGGGAAAAGAATCCTGCGCACCGAAACGGCGGGGCTTGCGGTGTTGTCGTGGCTGATGTACCATTTGGAGTAAAGTGACATAAAATAGAAATATACGCGATGGCAATGAGCAGTGTATGGGTTTTTCGAGCTGGCACTGCGTTGCAGCCGGAAAGGAAACAGCAGAAATGGAAGTATATCTGGATAATTCCGCGACGACAGCCTGTTTTGAGGATGCCGCGCAGCTGATGCACAGGATTTTGTGCGAGGATTATGGAAATCCTTCCAGCCTGCACCATAAAGGAGTGGAGGCGGAAGCCTACTTAAGATACGCGAACGAGACATTTGCAAAAATTTTAAAAGTAAATGAAAAAGAGATTTTCTTTACCTCTGGCGGAACGGAGTCGGATAATATCGCGCTGGTCGGCGCGGCAATGGCAAACCACAGGACGGGGCGCCATCTGATTACGACGAAAATCGAGCATCCGGCGGTGCTGCAGCCCATGTCCTATCTGGAGAATCAAGGCTTTGAGGTAACGTATCTCTCCGTTGACAGACAGGGAAAAATTTCTCTGGAGGAATTGGAGCAGGCGGTCAGATCGGACACCATACTGGTTTCCGTTATGTATACGAACAATGAGATTGGAAGTGTACAGCCCATTGCGGAGGCGGGCGCGCTCATTAAAAGAAAGAACCCTCAGACGCTTTTTCATGTGGATGCAGTGCAGGGCTTCGGCAAGACACGCATCTATCCGGGGAAAATGCATATCGACATGTTGAGCGCAAGCGGCCATAAGATCCACGGACCGAAGGGCGTTGGTCTTCTCTATGTGAGGGACGGCGCCAAGGTCAGTCCCATCATGTACGGCGGTGGTCAGCAGCGGGGACTTCGCTCCGGGACGGAAAACCTGCCCGGCATTGCTGGCTTTGCCAAGGCGGCGGAGCTGGTATATCAGGATCTGGAGCAGGATGTGGACAGAATGTACGGTCTGCGGGCGAAATTGACTGATGGAATTAAAACAATTCCCGACGTGGTGATTAACGGCTGCCCCGGCAGTGAGGGAGCGCCCCATATTGTGAGTGCTTCTTTCAGAGGGGTCCGCAGCGAGGTGCTGTTACACGCTCTGGAGGAGCGCGGAATCTATGTTTCCGCCGGGAGCGCCTGCGCTGCGCATAAGCCACAGCCCTCGGCAACCCTGCGGGCGATAGGCGTGGAGAAGGAACTTTTGGAGGCTACGATCCGATTCAGCCTTTCAGGATTCACGACGGAGGAAGAGATTGCGTACACCTGCCAGAATCTGGAGGAGATGGTGCCGAACCTTCGGCGATATACAAGACACTAGTGCTCCATTTTCCAATTGCATACACTTTTTGCGAAGTCCAGAATTTCCTTATACAAGGCGTTTGAGGGAGGCGATGCGGTGGCATCGTTGACCGAAAACAACGCAGTAGAAGGGAATGCTGGCAAGCAAAAAAGGATAGTTAATTGGTAAATGGAGCACTAGGGAGAGGGACCGCCAGGTCCCTCTATATGGAGGAAACTATGTACAAGTCATTTTTAATAAAATACGCGGAAATCGGCGTCAAGGGCAAAAACCGCTACCTGTTTGAAGAGGCGCTGGTGAAACAGATCAAGTATGCGTTGAAAAAGGTGGAGGGCGAGTTTACGGTACGCAGGACAGACGGGCGTATTTATGTGGATGCGCAGTCCGAATTTGACTTTGACGAAGTGGTGGAGAGTCTGAAAAAGGTGTTTGGCATCTCCGGCATCTGTCCCGTTGTCCATGTGGAGGATGAGGGTTTTGAAAAACTGGGACAGGATGTGGTGCATTATATTGGCGACGTGTATCCGGACCGCAGTAAAAGCTTTAAGGTGGCGGCGAGGCGCGCGCGCAAAAACTATCCGCTTAATTCCATGCAGATCAATGAAGAGCTGGGCGGCGTGATTTTGGACGCCTACCCGGAAATGCATGTGGACGTGCACAACCCGGATATCCTTCTGCATGTGGAAATCCGGGACAAGATATATCTTTACTCCGAGATCATACCCGGTCCCGGCGGTATGCCCGTAGGGACGGGCGGCAAGGCGATGCTTCTTTTATCCGGCGGGATTGATTCCCCGGTGGCGGGCTGGATGATAGCCAAGCGCGGGGTGAAGATCGACGCCGTGTACTTTCACGCGCCGCCGTATACGAGCGAGCGGGCGAAGCAGAAAGTGGTGGATCTGGCGAAAAAGGTGGCGGCGTATGCCGGACCTGTCTGGCTGCATGTGATCAATTTCACGGATATCCAGCTTTATATCTATGACAAGTGCCCTCACGACGAGCTGACCATCATTATGCGCCGCTATATGATGCGTATTGCGGAGCACATTGCGAAGGAGACGGAATGTCTGGGGCTGATTACGGGTGAGAGCATCGGACAGGTGGCGTCACAGACCATGGCGAGTCTGGCGGCAACGAACGAGGTGTGCACTATGCCCGTCTACAGACCGCTGATCGGTTTTGATAAGATGGAGATTGTGGATATCGCGGAGAAAATTGACAGCTATGAGACTTCCATTCTGCCTTATGAGGACTGCTGCACCATTTTTGTGGCAAAGCATCCCGTGACGAAGCCGAATCTGAACATCATAAAGAGGCATGAGCAGAATCTGCAGGAGGGAATTGAGGAGCTGGTGGAGAAGGCGCTGGCGACAGATGAGGTGATTGTGGTGCAGAGTTAGAAGCATATGAAAAACAGCCCGGGAGTTTTCCCGAGCTGCTCTTTGCTTTTGATGTAGGCTGAAGCCGTGATTACATGATGTAAGGCTTCAGTGCCGCCATAACCTCATCCGTGCCGTCTTCTGCGTGGATGTTCAGGTCGATGGGCTTGGACAGATCCAAGCTGAAGATGCCCATGATGGATTTCGCATCGATAACGTATCTGCCGGATACCAAGTCAAAATCATAATCAAACTTTGTGATATCGTTCACGAAAGATTTAACCTTATCGATAGAATTTAAAGAAATCTGTACTGTTTTCATTGCGGAATTACCTCCTTTGATTTTTATACCTTCTGGGTATTATACTAAATGTTGGAAGAGCAAAAGTCAATGATAAAACAATACAAAAAATGCGGGGATTACTATGAAAAGTGTAGCATTACATAATCTGGGCTGCAAGGTTAATGCCTACGAAATGGACTTTATGCAACAAATGTTACAAGAAAAGGGCTATAAAATTGTATCATTTGATGAAGAGGCTGATATTTATATCGTGAACACATGTACGGTTACAAATATCGCTGACAGGAAAAGCAGGCAGATGCTCCACCGAGCGAAAAAGAAAAATCCGAATGCGGTGGTGGTGGCGGTGGGCTGTTATGTGCAGACCGGGCAGGAGACGATTAAGACGGACGGTTCAGTGGATCTGGCTATCGGAAATAACCGAAAGAAAGATCTGGTGGAGATACTGGAAGCATATCTGGAAGGCAGACAGACAGACGGGGCGCTATCTCCTGTGCCCGCAGTGAAAATCGATACAACTGATATTGCTCATGCACCTTACGAGGAGATGACACTCAAAACGACGGCGGAGCATACCCGCGCTTATATCAAGATTCAGGACGGGTGTAACCAGTTCTGTTCTTATTGTATTATCCCCTATGCCAGAGGGCGGGTCAGAAGCCGTATGGAAGAGGATATTCTGAAAGAGGCGCGGGGGATGGCGGAGGCGGGTTACAGGGAAGTTGTGCTGACGGGCATCCATATCAGCTCCTACGGGGTTGACCGGGGCGGCAGCGAGTTTGTTCGCCTGCTGGAAAGGCTTTCTGCAATCAAGGGAATCGAGAGAATCCGTCTCGGCTCTCTGGAGCCGGGGATAGTGACGGAAGAGTTTGCAGCGGAAATCTGTGCTCTGTCAAAAGTCTGCCCACACTTTCACCTTTCCCTGCAAAGCGGCAGTGATACTGTGCTTCGCAGGATGAACAGGCGCTATGATTCGGCGGGATATTTGGAAGCGGTGGAAAAATTGCGGAAGTACTATGTCAATCCGGCGATTACTACGGATGTGATCGTGGGATTTCCGGGGGAAACGGAGGAGGAATTTGCGCAGACAGAAGATTTCCTGCGGCGAGTGGGCTTTTATGAGATGCATATTTTCAAGTATTCCAGACGGCATGGAACCCGTGCGGCAGCCATGGAAGGACAGCTTACTGAGGCGGAAAAGGCGGCGAGGAGCGACCAGCTGATGAAATTGGAGCGGGAGATGTCCCGCGCGTACCGGGAGGCATTCTTAGGGAAAACGGAAGAGGTTCTCTTTGAGGAGCTTTTGGAAAAAGAAGGGAAGGTGTATTGGGTCGGGCATACCAGCCGTTATTTAAAGGCGGCACGGAACGCGGAGCAGGGGAAAAACCTGCAGAACCGCATTGTGTCGGGGCGGCTGGTTGCTTTTTTGGAGGATGACGTCCTTTTGATGGGGAATTAATAGACCTCTAATATGGAAATGCAGAACTTTGCCGCTTGCACGAACACTAACTGTATGTTAAAATGTTTTCTATATATTTTTATATAAAAATTAGGAAAACTGGTTGACACATATGTATATGAAAAATAGAATTTTGACAGCACAGCACAGCACAGCACAGCACAGCACAGCACAGCACAGCACAGCACAGCACAGCACAGCACAGCACAGCAC
>RAYM01000020.1 GCA_003611805.1 bacterium 1xD42-87
TAGTTTTTTAGGGATTTTTTTCAAAAGACATCAAGGGAACATACTATTGGTCTTTAATAGTATGTTCCCTTGATGTCTTTTTTGCGTAGGGAAAAAGAGTCATTTTAGGGGAGCAGTTTATGAATGGGAAATATGAAAAAAGGCGAAGATTATTTTGGGCAGGAATGCTGGTTGTGGGATGTCTGTTTGTAATCGTATATCTGGTTCTGACAGGAAACAGCCCGCAGATGTTTACAGATATTGTAAACGAGTATACTGCCATCCACGCAAGCAATAAATCTGCGGAAAGGAATCTGTTTTATATACTGTCTGCGGCAGGGGCGCTTGCCTGCTTTGTGTTTTATTTTAAGACGTATGAGGACAGGTTGGCGGAGCCGGGGGAAAGGGAAAAGACGCCGGGGACGCTGCTGGTGCTGGCACTGGCAGCATTTTCCACCATGCACTATTTTATTTATTCGGGGGTAAACTGGCTTCTTGCCGCTTCGATGATTCTGGTGCTGCTCCTGTTTTTATACGACAGGAAGGATGCGGTTTCGGGCATGGTGTTTCTTTTTGTCTGTTCCTATGCGGTATGTGGAATTTATCGGATTTATGTGCTGCTCGGAGGTGACAAGGCAGTAAGCATGATGACGGTATCGCTGGCTGCGCTTGCGGTTTCTGTCATGCTGATGCTTAAGGGGAGGGAAAAAGAAGGGATTTATATAAGAGGGACGCTGGCGGCGCAGCTGGCGGTTCCCTTTCTGCTTCTTGTGTATCTGGCATCCCGTTATAAAAGCGGGGAAATGCTGATGGAGTTTTCCGTACCGCCCCGGGTCTTGGTAACGGTGACTGTGCTGGTTCTTGTATTTTTCGCTGAGGCTGTATATAAGGTGAAAAAGAAATGGAACGACGCAGACTGCCGGATCGGGGAAGCCATTACATATGGGACCTGTATCTGTGTCATGGCGTATAATCGGTTTGACGGGAGCGGCGCCATCCTGTCCACGGACCTGCACCATCCTTTTGAGAATATTATAGGGTACTCACAGATGGTCGAATTGGGACAGAAGGCGTTTGAGGAGTACATTCCCGTGTCTGGTCTGTATTCCGTGGCGCAGGGCTTTTTCCTCTCCTTTTTTGGAGGAGGAAAGACCGCTTATTACCATTTGAGCCAGAACCTGTTCTATCTTCTGGTGGTCATTTGTGTTGCTGTCCTGCTGAAAAAACAGGTCAGCGGGGAATGGGCGTTCTTTATTTCCGTGTTGTTTGTAGTGCCGAGCTACAACAGATATGCATTTGTACTGCCGGTCATGCTTTTGCTTTCCCTGCCGGAGCTTGTGAAACGGAAAAACCTTTGGCTGAAAGCCTGGTACCTGACAAGCTTTCTTCAGGGTCTGTATTATCCCGTTTACGGCGCGGCAGTCTGTATGGGATTTCTGCCTCTGGGGGTATGGCAGGTTCTGTCTTATGCGCGGTCCGGGGAACTGAAAAAGGATATAAGGAAGCTGTCCTTCTGGCTCGGATGGGGCTTCTGTACCATTCCTGTCATTGCGGGGATTCCTTTTTTGCTTGGCACATTGCGGCATATGACTGCGATGAGCGGGCAGACCGTTTATGCGGACGGCATTTCCCGGTTCGGTCAGGTGGTGCCGGGGAACTTTTTCTCCTACGCGCAGAACCTGTCCACGAGGCTGGTTCTCTATTATCTGTTTTCCTTCCTGATTGTGCCGAGTGTTGTATGGGTATCCGCAGCCACTGCCATGAAAGTGGGGGAGATACGTACGGAAAACAGGAAATTAAAAGTGGGAAATCCCGTTCCGGCAGGCATTGCCCTTTCCGTCGGGATTGCCATGCTGGTTTCCATCAGTTTCACGGTGATCCGGCTGGATATAGGTAATCTTTATGCGAGAAGCGGAGGGGTGGTCTATGCCGCTTTTGTAATGTTCCTTGTGGTTGCGGTAAGGTATATGGGCAGGGACAGGCGCATCATGGTGTATGCGCTTTTCCTTCTGGGCGCGGCGGCTTCCGCCGGATTCTTTGCAATGGAAGGCAGTTCCAAACTGGCGGCATCCTACCGTGTTTCGGATGGGTATGTATTTGTCACGGACGAGACCGACGACCGGCTGGGTACATGCTTTGTGGAGCAGGGGATGTATGACGGGCTGGTGAAGACACATGAAACGACGGACCTGCTTGACGGGGAGAGGTCTTATATGGGAATTGTGCCTAATTTCGGGCAGTTTTATCTTTGCGGGCTCCGCGGGGGCGGCACTATGGAAATCTATCCGACGGTCAAGGGATATGGCGCCGCACAGGAGGCGGTGGACCTGATTCGGGAGCAGGATATCGTCGTTGGGGCGGAAATGAGTGCCATCAACAATTATTATCTGTACCACTGGCTGGCGGTTTCGGGAGAATATGTATGGTCGGCTGAAAAGCGTCAGTTTGAGCCGGCTGACGGTACCATGTCGCCGGAGGAGGTGTCCGCGCGGAACAAAAACATCGACATACCGTTAGAATGGCCGGGACTCGGGAGGACGGCTTCCTCTTGGGGGCAGTCCATGGGCACGCTGGGGATTATCTTTTCCGACCCGGGGATTGCGTATACTGCCACGGACGTGGAAAACGGGGTGCGGATATCCATGGCGGAAGCGGTGGACGGGGATGAGGCTGATTTTCTCTATCTGGAGTTTGCAGGGATGGATGAAAACTATGAGTATACGCTGTTTGACAGCAATGATTTTTATGTTCAGGACACGGAAAAGGAACCGTTTTTAAAATACCTGACGAAAAAGGATTATAACAGGGGCGTGACGGTGAATGTTTCCTGGACGGGGGAAGAAGGGGCGGTATATGGAATGAGCGCGCTGATGGGGCGGGGAAAGCTGTTGCTGCCGCTGGGCGGCGGAAGGGGGTGGCTTTTAAACAGCCATTCTGATATCACGGTCAGCGTGACTGGTCAGGACGGGCAGAACATTCCCGTGCCGGAAATGGTAAATCTGAAGTTTTTGAAACTGCGGGAGGTGGAATAGTGGGGCAGAAGAATAAAATTTTACTGTTTATTCCCATGTATAACTGCGAGAAACAGATCGTTCGTGTTTTGGGGCAGATTACCGGGGAGGTTTGCGGATATCTGAGCGAAGTGATTATTGTCAACAACCGCAGCACTGACAATGGAGAGAGAGTTGTCAGGCAATATCTGTCGGAGCATAAGCTTTCGGTTAAGTGCAGTCTTTTTCGAAATGATGACAATTATGGGCTGGGGGGATCCCACAAAGTGGCATTTCAGTACGCCGTGGATCATGGATTTGATTATGTGATTGTTCTTCACGGAGATGATCAGGGGGATATTTCGAATATCCTTCCGTACCTGAAAAAGCGCGCATATGAGAAATATGACTGCTTTTTGGGGGCAAGATTTATGAAAGGCTCTAAATTGCAGGGATATTCCGGCTTCAGGACTTTTGGGAATTATGTATATAATTTTCTGTTTACTGTCGGATGCGGGTATCCGGTGTATGACCTTGGCTCTGGGCTCAATATGTACAAAGTTTCCTTGTTGAAAGATAAATTTTATCTTCGATATAAGGATAATCTGATTTTTAATTACTGTATGGTGTTGGGGGCGGCTTACTATAAACATAAGGTGAGATTTTTCCCCATCGTCTGGCGGGAGGATGATCAGGTTTCCAATGTGAAAATGGTCAGTCAGGCGGTTACGGTTCTGAAGCTGCTGGTCTCTTTTATGATAAACAGAAAGAAGTTTGTGGAGGCGGAACACAGGGATCAGGTGGTGACGGACTATACCGCTCAGATTATATATACAAATGAGTAATCAGAGGGCAGGGGAATGAGGAATAGGGAGCGCAGATACCGCCTGATTAACTTAGGCGTTATATTAGCGGCGGTTTTATTATTTGTTTACAATTATCAGGATGTTTCGACGCTGTTTGGAGATACAGACTTTTTTCATATTTTTATTACTTTTATAACTGTGCTCCTGGTTCATCTGATCAAGGCGGGAAGATTATATCTGGCATTGTATGGCACAGAGATTACGCTGCCTTCGCATGTAAAGATATACAGTAAAGTTACGCCTGTGGGCGTTGTTTTACCATTTAAGCTGGGTGAGTTTTTCAGAATGTTCTGTTATGGAAGGCAGCTTGGAAATAATTTGAAGGGGATAGTAATTATTCTTTTGGATCGGTTTATGGATTCCATTGCACTGGTGTCGATATTGCTTTTGATCTGGATGATGAACGGCGGGCATGTCATTCCCTTTGTGTATGTGATTGTGGTTTTTCTGGTTTTAGTTATGATTGCGTATCTGATCTTTCCGGGAATGCATGGATTCTGGAAAAAATTCATATTGTGCTCGAAAGCCACGAAACGTAAGCTGGTGCTGTTAAGAATTCTGGATTCCCTAGATATGGTATACCGTGAAATCGAAGGTGTCACAAGGGGACGTGGCGTTTTGCTGTATGCCATGTCTCTGGCGGCTTGGGCAGTGGAAATGGGAAGTATTGCCATCCGGCATGGGTTGTCGGACCAGTCTTCCCTGAGTCAGAAAATTTCTGAGTATCTACTTTCCGCCATGGGACAGGGACATTCTGTCATGCTGAGGCAGTTCATTTGTATCAGCATCGTACTGCTTATTGCGGTATATATGCTTATCAAAACAATAGAGCTCCTGTCTGCGGAAGGGAAAAGGGGAAAAACACAGTATGAGAACAATCGTGGTCTACGATGATACGGGAAAAAAGAGTGAAGTGATAGAGGATATCATTGGTGAAAAAGGATTTTCAGATGTGGTTGTCAGGAAGAGACGTCTGGAAGACTATTACCATGATGAGCTGAAAAAAATATATCCTGGTCTGATATGGAAAAAGATATGTTCGGTTTTTGAATGTGCGGATTTAATCAGGGAAATGGAATTATATGTCGGATCAGACGTCAAAGTGATGCACTGTTTTTCAAATTATCTGATTTCGGACAGCGAAAAGGCATCCCTGTCCTTTAAAAAGCTTTCCTTTATAGACGAAGTGTACGGGGTTTTTGACGGTAAGAGAGCCGCCGCCTGTATGTTTCCGGATGCGGGCGCTTATCTTTCCTTCTGTAAAAAGGTGATGTCCGGACAGAAGGCGTGGGATCTGATTAGAAATGAAAAGGAGTCCTTTGAAATAGAGGGATTGGTTGATATCGGGATCATCAATCATTTTATCCAGTGTATCACGGGTAGTTTTGATTCCCGGTTTTTCAATTCTTTTTTGGGAAATGAATATACGCTTGTCAAGAGCTCGACAAACAAGAAAAAGATTAAGGCGGAATATTGTTTCTACCATCTGCTTCCGGAAGATATGAAATTCTGGTTTGTCATGCCTTTTCTCTATCAGGAAACTGACCAGACGGCAAGTTATTCCATGGAACGTCTCCATATGGCGGATTTGGCTATCAAATGGGTGCACGGTTCCATGAATACGGCGGAGTTTGAAGAGCTGATGGATAAGTATTTTTTCTTTTTGAACAGCAGGCATGAAAAGGAATGTACGGAGGATGAGTATCGGAAAACCGCGGTTTCCTTATTTGTGGATAAAGTAAATGCTAGGATAGCAGAGCTGAAAAGGCATCCCGGGTACGGGAAGATGGAGTCCCTGCTGGATGTGTGTGAGCATACAGGGATAGACGATCTGGCAGCAAAGTATTTCAGCCTGAAAGAGAAAATTGAAGGCAGAATGAAATATCCCAGCCGTATGGTGATAGGCCATGGGGATCTCTGTTTTGCAAATACGATGTACAATAAGTCTACCCAGACATTGAAGTTTATTGACCCCAAAGGAGCGCTTTCGGAAACGGAGCTCTGGACCAATCCGTATTATGACGTGGCGAAGCTCAGCCATTCCGTATGCGGCAGATATGATTTTTTTAACAACGCTCTGTTTGATATCAAGATTGATGAGAATTTTTCCTGTGTGCTGGAAATTCCTTTTAATAATCGGGAATATCAGGAAATATTCAGGAAGAAGGTGGTGGAAAACGGATTTGACTATTGGTCTGTAAGGATATACGAGGCATCGCTGTTTCTTTCCATGCTGCCTTTACATATGGATAACCCGCATAAAGTATTTGGATTCATACTGAATGTAAAAAATATACTGAAGGAGATCGAAGAAAATGTTTGAAGAGTATTCGTTTGTGTTTGACATTGACGGCACGCTGTGCCCTATAAAGAAAAAGGAAGAAAGATATGAGGATCTGCGTCCCTATCCCGAAATGGTGAAAAAACTCAGATATTATAAAGAAAACGGCGCAAAAATTGTACTCTATACTTCAAGGAACATGAATTCCTATCAGGGAAATATTGGGCTGATCAACAAACACACGGCGGCTGTTTTGTCTGCGTGGCTGGAAAAGTGGCAGATTCCCTATGATGAGATTGTATATGGTAAAGTCTGGCCAGGGCATAAAGGGTTCTATGTAGACGACAGGACGATAAGACCGGATGAATTTCTCAAATATTCCCCGGAGGAACTGGATCAAATCTGTGCGGACTCCAGATGCAAAAAAGAGTGAATGTCGGAAAGGTAAAAGGAGATCAATGCAATGCAAAGGGAAATTGATATTGTAATCACGATGGGCGGTCTGGGTTCCCGCTTTCGAAAAGCCGGTTATCAGGTTCCTAAATTTATGATAGAAGCGAAGGGGAGAACTTTATTTGAATGGTCCATGCGAAGTTTGGCGGGTTATAGGGAAAATGCCGCCAGATATATTTTTATTGCCATGAAGGACGGCGCAGTTGATGTGGAGTCGTTTATCAGAGAACAGTGCCGGAAAATGGATCTTCCGGAGGTACATATTATCCTTTTGGATTATCTTACGGATGGTCAGGCGACAACGGCAGCGCTTGCCGATAAATATTGGGATCCGGAACATGCTTTACTGATCTATAATATTGATACTTATGTGGAACCGGGAGAAATGAATGCCGCAGAACTCCGGGGCGACGGCTTTATTCCCTGCTTTCGGGCGGAAGGCAGTCATTGGAGTTTTGTAAGACTGGATGAGACAGGCAGGGCAGTGGAAATTAAGGAAAAGGAGAGGATTTCGGATCACTGTACTCTCGGGGCTTATTATTTTAAATCCTGCCGGCTGTACCGCGAACTGTATGAAGCGTATTACGGGAAACCGCAGAAACTTGTGAACGGTGAAAAATATGTGGCACCTCTTTATGATTATCTGCTGTCAAAGGGTGGTGAAATCTATATTTCCGATATTAATCCCGACAGAGTGCATGTATTGGGAACGCCGGAGGAACTGCAGATTTTTATAGGGGAAACCGTTGCAGAATCTGTACGAGGGCAGAAGGGGAAAGAGGATGACAATACATAAAAAAAATACGAAAAAATAAAGGATACAGCCAAAAACTATCCGGGGGGGGGGTAATATGTACTGAAATAATTTTGCTGTTATATATATTTAAAAGCATGATGGGCTTCAGATGGCCGGGAATATATGTTATGACGAACCATCTGATAACGTCAAGGGATGGTTTTGTACCACGGACATTGGTATCTACAATTTTGGAATTGATTGTCGGAGACCGTATTTATAAATATCAGTTTTGGTATTTCTGGATCCTGTTTATATCGTTTCTGTTCATTTTTTATATTATAACGGTAACCGTGAGAGAAGTGATATGGAAAGAGAATATATTATTCCTTTTGATTATAGCATCGTATGTTATAAGTCCCTATCCAAAGTATTATATACATGAAGCGGGATATTTTGAACAGTACGGCTACCTGCTGCTGGCACTGCTGATTGAAATATCGTTAAGAGGAAGCATAAAGAAGACATGCGTATCAGCGTCTGTTTTTTCCTTTATAGCAGTTTTAGTCAGTGAAACAAATCTATTTTTGATTGTACCGTGTTTATTTACAATCGGATTTCTGGAAATTTTAGAACTGGAAAAAGTAAAAATAAATCGTATCGCAGGATATGCAGCAGCGTTTATCCCTTCTCTTATTTATAGCTTATTGAGTTTTTGCATCAGAGTGCCCAAACAGAAAATGGATTTGATTTCAGAAATATGTAATCAAAAGGCAAATTTTCCTTTAAGACAGGATGTTTTCACCTATTTTTGGGACGACAGGTCTAATGCGGATTCCTGGGGCAGAGCTTTGCACGCCATTCCCATAAATTGTATTATTGTTCCTCTTTTGCTTGTTATTGTGATAACTATATTGCTGTATCATGCCAATAAAAAAAGGGCTGCCGCAGCATATTTTGTAATGAGCGTGCTGATCGGATTATTTAATTATTCAATTGTTATTGTTGCATGGGATCTGCATAGGTACTATTGGTGCATATATATGCAGATATTTATTTTGACTATATATATCGTATTGAGATATTTGAAGAATCATGTTTTGGAAAAACATGAATGGTGCTACCTGGTATTGATGATATTAGCATATATAGGGATGGGCGGATTTGAATTTGACTTGTTTGACGGGGCGCATTATTTGAGAACGATGCAGGAAATGAAAGATGTTCTGCTTAACTATGGAACACCGCTCTGATAGCTCATAAATGTTTTTGAACTGCCAGCTTGAAATCTTTTCGGCTAGTTTATAAAAAAAGGATAAAAGGGTGGTACATAAAAATGAATCATGGGATAATTGCTGAGAGCAGAGCAGAGCAGAGCAGAGCAGAGCAGAGCAGAGCAGAGCAGAGCAGAGCAGAGCAGAGCAGAGCA
>RAYM01000021.1 GCA_003611805.1 bacterium 1xD42-87
TATCCTGCGGATTATTGCATGCCTGATGGTGATTTTTAACCATACTAATGAAAGAGGGTTTTTTCGGTATGTAACGGATGTGCCGGGGACGCCGTCTGCCGTCTGGAACCTGCTGTTTTCCATCGCATGTAAATCCGCAGTGCCCATATTTTTTATGATATCCGGTTCAATGCTTATAAGAAAAGAGGAGTCGGCTCTGGCGACATACCGCCGGATTCCCAGAATTATTGCGGACTATCTTATTTTCTCGTTGGTCTATTATGGCTGTGACGCCTATCTTGCAGGGAGCCCGTTTTCGTTAAAGGAAACATTGATAAAACTGATTACAGGTCCTTACTGGCATTTGTGGTACCTGTGTTCTTATGTGGCGCTCCTCATTACCATGCCATTTCTCAGGGATTTTGCACGGAACCTGAAATTAATAAATGCTGTCCTGCTCTATGGTTTGGCAGTCTTTCTGATGGGGATTATGCCTGTGATTGAATATTTTGCCATGCCGGTAAGCAGCAGCTGGAAACCTTCGTGGATGTTTGCGGATATTTTTATTTATCCGCTGCTGGGCTATTTTATAGACAATCGCGTCGACGTCAGGAGGATTCCCGGAAAATATATGCTGGCGTTGTGGATGGCGGATGCGCTGGCATTTCTGGTGAGCGAGAGGGCGGAATACTGTTATTTATGCCGGGAGCCGGGAAGCTATAGCGAAGTTTTTTTGTGTACAGGCTGCATAATCAATGCGGTGACTATATTTGCTACCGCGAAATGGTTATTTTCGGAAAAAATATACAGCAGACTTCTGCTTTTGGAAAACAGTATGGAATATTCATAAGCTGTATTATGGTATTTATCCTGACGGGCATGATCACATACATGTTGAGAAAAGTGCCTGTCATAAAAAAGCTGTTATAGAAGTATAGCGATAACGTAAAACTTCCGCACACGAAAACTTGCGCAAAATTAATAGAATGTTGCTGAGGCACGCTGCTTGTGGTAAAATATGCCATAGGAGTGTGCAGCGTCAGAGCAGTTGATTTTTTTTGCAAATAATGGTAATAATAATAACAATAGATAAGGGCGTGAGAGTATGCGGGAACAGGATTTGGAGAATACACAATTTTTTACTGTGGAGACGGAGCCGGAGACGGGCGTGAAGCTTGTGTTGTCCACAGTATATGAGGCGTTGACGGAGAAGGGATACAACCCGGTCAATCAGATCGTCGGTTATATTATGTCCGGCGATCCTACTTACATTACCAGCCATAAGAGCGCGCGCAGCCTCATTATGAAGGTGGAGCGTGATGAGCTCGTGGAGGAAATGCTGGTAGAGTATATCAAAAACTCAATTAAGAAGCCGATGTGATGGCAGAGGAACAACAAATGAGAATTATGGGGCTGGATCTCGGTTCCAAAACGGTGGGGGTAGCCATCAGCGACCCCTTGCTTATTACGGCGCAGGGGATCGAAATTATCAGACGCAAGGAAGAGAACAAGCTGAGACAAACGCTTGCGCGTATTGAGGCGCTGATCGAGGAGTACGGGGTGGACACGATCGTGTTGGGCCTGCCGAAGAATATGAACGATACGCTGGGGGAGCGGGCGCAGCTTTCGCTTGAATTTAAGGAGAAGCTGGAGCGGCGCACGGGTCTTCCTGTCGTGATGTGGGATGAGAGACTGACGACGGTGGCGGCGGATAAAGCGATGATGGAGGCGGGAATCCGCAGGGAAAAGCGTAAGGACTATGTGGATAAAATTGCGGCGTGTCTGATTTTGCAAGGTTATCTGGATAAACGCGAAAAAGAACCGTGCAAGAAGAATTTCTAATGTTCGCGCCATTGGACGCTTCGCTAAGAAATTCTAAATTTTGCACCGGAGAATGCAAAAAGCGCATTCCCTATGTTGGTGATAGGAGGTTTTATGGAGAAAATTACATTTACGCCGGAGGAGGGCGGCGACATCGAGTTTTATATTATGGAGCAGACGATGATCGGCGGCGTGAACTATCTTCTGGTGACGGATTCTGAAGGTGAGGATGGCGAAGCGCTTATTCTGTGCGATGTTTCCGCGCCGGAAGACCCGGAGGCGGTTTATGAAATCGTGGATGATGATGGAACATTGAACGCGGTGGCAGCCGTGTTTGAAAAGATAATGGATGACGTGGATATCATTAAGTAGAAAGTGGAGGTAAATTTTTTTGAGAAAAAATGAAGAAGGAAGGTCAGCGAGTAAGCTGAAGGCTATCCCATTAGGCGGACTTGAGCAGATTGGGCTCAATATTACTGCCTTTGAATATGAGGATAGCATTGTTGTGGTGGACTGCGGTCTGTCATTCCCGGAAGACGAGATGCTGGGAATTGATCTGGTGATACCGGATGTCACCTACTTAAAGGAAAATGCGGACAAGGTGAAGGGGTTTGTGATCACCCACGGACATGAAGATCACATCGGGGCGCTGCCCTATGTATTAAAGGAACTGAATATACCGATTTATGCGACGAAGCTGACTATGGGCATCATAGAGAATAAATTGGAGGAGCATGGGCTGATGAAGACCACCAAGCGGAAGGTGGTTAAGTTTGGACAGTCCATTAATCTGGGACAGTTCAGGATTGAGTTTATCAAGACGAACCACAGCATTGTGGACGCGGCTGCGCTGGCGATCTATTCCCCGGCGGGCGTGGTGGTGCACACGGGAGACTTCAAGGTGGATTATACACCGGTGTTCGGCGATGCCATTGATTTACAGAGATTTGCGGAGATCGGGAAAAAGGGTGTGCTGGCGCTTATGTGCGATTCCACCAACGCGGAGCGTGCCGGCTTTACGCCTTCCGAGAAAACAGTGGGAAAGACGCTGGATTCCCTGTTTCTGGAACATAAGGATACTCGTATTCTAATTGCCACCTTTGCATCTAATGTGGACAGGGTGCGGCAGATTATTAATACGGCGGAAAAATTCAATAGGAAGGTTGTAGTGGAAGGCCGCAGCATGGTAAATATCATTGACACGGCTTCCAAACTCGGCTATCTGCAGATCGCGGACAGGACGCTGATCGACGTGGAGGAACTGAAAAATTATCCGCCCGAGAAGACGGTTATCATTACGACCGGAAGCCAGGGGGAAAGTATGGCGGCATTAAGCCGCATGGCAGGCGACAATCATAAAAAGATATCCATTATGCCGGGAGACACCGTTATTTTCTCTGCCCATCCGATACCGGGCAATGAGAAGGCGGTAACGAACGTCATTAACGAACTGCAGATGAAGGGCGCGGATGTGATTTTCCAGGATGTGCATGTGTCCGGGCACGCCTGCCAGGAAGAGATTAAGCTGATCTATTCACTGGTAAAACCCAAGTATGCGATTCCCGTTCACGGGGAATATAAACACCGTAAGGCGCAGGCAAAGATTGCGGCGCAGCTTGGGATTCCCAAGGAAAACATTTTTATGCTGCAGTCCGGTGACGTACTTGAGATGGATGACGACCGGGCGGTTATTAACGGAAAAGTGCCTGTGGGCGCTATCCTGGTGGACGGTCTTGGCGTGGGCGACGTGGGAAATGTGGTGTTGCGGGACAGACAGCATCTGGCGGAAGACGGCATTATGATTGTGGTGATGGCGCTGGAATCCCACAGCGACCAGCTTATCTCCGGACCGGATATTGTGTCGAGGGGGTTTGTCTATGTGAGGGAGTCCGACGAGCTTCTTGATGAGGCAAGGCTTCTCGTGGAGGAGGCAGTGCAGGACTGCCTTGACAGAGGTAAGACCGACTGGGGTAAGCTTAAGGGTACTGTCAAAGATGTGCTGAGCGACTTTGTCTGGAAGAAGACGAAGAGAAGGCCGATGATACTGCCGATCATTATGGAAGTCTAGCGGATTTGCGAATGGGCGCGTGCCAGACGGTATCATGAAAAGGAGAACACATTATGTCAGATAAAGAGATCATAGAGGCAGCCAGAGCTTTTGCAGATCAGATTATGACCTCGGATACTTACAGGCAATACTATTACCAGAGAGAAAAAATCAAGAAGCAGCCGGAGCTTTATGAGAAGGTGAATGAATTCCGGCAGCGCAATTTTGATTTACAGAATGAGACAGACAGCGATGACATGCTTGACCGAATGGAAGCTTTTGAGAGGGAATATGAGAAGTTCCGGGAGAATCCACTCGTGGACGACTTTTTGCGGGCGGAGCTTGCATTCTGCCGCATGATGCAGGAGGTCTACGTGCTGCTGGCGGATGAAGTGGATTTCGAGGTATAACTATGAGTATAAAAGAAATTATTGGTTCCACGGCGGAACTGATTATTAAAGTAGTCGCTTTGATTTTTGCCGTCACTTATATTATCAGGGCGTCAACGGCAGCCTATGATTACGGATACCGCATATTTACCGAGGAACCCGTCTCGCTCGGTGAGGGCAGAATCATCAGCGTCAGCGTGGAGGAACCGGTGTCTGCCATGGAAGTAGGTAAAATGCTTGAGGAACGGGGACTGATCCGCGACGCGAATCTTTTTGTATTGCAGGAGCTTCTATCGGAAAACCACGGAAAAATGCAGCCGGGCATCTATGATCTGAGCACCGCCATGACGGCGGAGGAGATGATGGATGTGATGGCGGCTGACGCCCCAAAAGAGGGCGAAGAGGATGCGGAAGGAGATTCACAGTGATTTCAGGTGAGCGCATGAATACCTTTCTCGCTTCTCTGGACGCGGGCAACACTCCTTTTCTGGATCAGATAGAACGGGAAGCCTTGGAAACCAATGTGCCTATTATACGCACGCAGACACAGGGACTGCTGCGGTTCCTGCTTGCGGTGCGGAAACCCATGTCCATTTTGGAAGTGGGGTGCGCCATTGGTTTTTCTGCTCTTTTAATGAGCGAGTACGCCCCTGAAGGCTGTAGGATCACTACCATAGAAAAGTATGAAAAACGAATACCTGTGGCGAAGGAAAATTTCGCACGGGCGGGAAAGCAGGACGCTATCACACTTCTGGAGGGGGATGCGGCAGATATTCTGAAAGAACTTGCGGGAACGTATGATTTTATATTTATGGACGCAGCAAAGGGGCAGTATATCCATTTCCTGCCGGAAATCCTGCGGCTCCTCGCACCCGAAGGGCTTCTTGTGTCCGATAACGTGCTGCAGGACGGCGATATTATTGAGTCACGGTTTGCCGTGGAACGGAGGAACCGCACGATCCACAGCAGAATGCGGGAGTATCTTTTTGCGCTGACGCATAATGAAGCGCTTCGGACGGTAGTGCTGCCTGTCGGCGACGGGGTGACGGTAAGCGTCAAAGTCACACCGGACGGATCCGCGCGGCATTTTGACAGAAAGACGGGTAATGGGTAGAGTGTTCCAATTGAGCAGGGAAAGACGATAAACTGGGATGAATGGAACACCAGGAATGAGAGAAGAGCTGCGGGGAGAGGTGAAAGCAGGATGACGAGCGAAAAGAAAAAACCGGAACTGCTGGTGCCTGCCGCCAGTCTGGAAGTTTTGAAAACGGCTGTTATTTTTGGCGCGGATGCGGTATATATCGGCGGCGAAGCTTTCGGGCTGCGTGCCAAGGCGAAAAATTTTTCGGCACAGGAGATGGCGGAGGGGATTGCTTTTGCCCATGGGAAGGGCGTTAAAGTGTATGTGACTGCGAATATTCTGGCACATAACTATGACTTGGAAGGAGCCAGGAATTATTTTGGGGAGCTGAAAGAACTGCAGCCGGATGCGCTGATCATAGCTGACCCCGGCATGTTTGCGCTGGCGAGGGAAATCTGCCCGGAAATTGACATCCACATTTCCACCCAGGCTAACAATACGAATTATATGACCTACCGCTTCTGGCATGAACAGGGGGCGAAGCGGGTCGTGTCCGCAAGGGAGCTTTCTCTGCGGGAAATAAAGGAAATTCGGGAAAACATTCCGAAAGAGATGGAGATCGAGAGCTTTGTGCACGGCGCCATGTGCATTTCCTATTCGGGGCGGTGTCTCCTGAGCAATTATTTTACCGGCCGGGACGCAAACCGGGGGGCGTGCACCCACCCTTGCCGGTGGAAGTACGCACTGGTGGAGGAGACGAGACCGGGAGAGTATCTGCCCGTCTTTGAGAACGACAGGGGCACATTTATATTCAATTCCAAGGACCTGAACATGATTGAGCACATTCCCGAACTGGTGGATGCGGGTATTGACAGCTTTAAGATCGAGGGCAGGATGAAGACGGCGCTGTATGTGGCGACTGTGGCGCGTACCTACAGGCATGCCATTGACGATTATTTTGTCTCGGAGGAGCAGTACCGTGCCAATTTGGACTGGTATCGGGCGGAAATTGCCAAGTGTACCTACCGAAAGTTTACAACGGGGTTCTATTTTGGGAAAGCGGATGAGAATACACAGATATACGATGAGAGTACTTATGTGAGCGAGTATATTTATCTGGGAACAGTGGGCGCGGTAGTGGAAGAATGCGGCGCGGCGGACAGCAGGGACGTGGCGGAAGGCGGTATTTCTTTAGAGAGCGGAGAGGGACGGTTTTGCGCCCGAATTGAGCAGCGAAATAAGTTCAGCGTGGGAGACAGTATAGAGATTATGAAACCGCGCGGAGAAAATATTCCCGTCAAAGTGCTCGCAATGTATGATGCGGAGGGGAATCCCGTGGAGTCCTGCCCGCACCCGAAGCAGACAATCGGCGTGTGGCTGTCGGAAACGCCAGAAGTGGGGGATATTCTGCGGGTAGAAAAATAGAAAATATTTACTTTGGAGAAAACGCATGACATACCTTTCGATAACATTTTACCTGTTTGTGGCGGCAGCGCTTTTGTTCTATTATATTTTGCCGCTGAGATACAGATGGATTGTACTGCTTCTGGGCAGTATCTTCTTTTACCGACAGGCAATGGGGAACAGTGCGGGGCTGGCAGTTGTTTTAGTGACCGTCACAGCCGCTTACGGCGCGGGTCTGCTTCTGGAGCGGTGGAAGAGCAAAAGCATACTGGCGGGCGCCGTATTGCTGATGGTCCTTCCGTGGTTATGTGTAAAAAACGGAAATTATATTCTGGAAATCTTATTGCACAAAAGTGCGGTGAACTGGATTGTGCCGGTTGGCATTTCTTTCTATACATTACAGGTGATATCTTATTTGGCGGATATCTATAGAGGCAGGATTACGGCGCAGAAAAATCCGGTAAAATTTATCCTGTTTTTCTTATTTTTCCCTCAAATTGTACAAGGACCCATTCCACGATATGACAGATTGGCGGATCAGCTTTATGCCGGGCGCCGTTTCGACGAGAGAATGGTGGTGGGCGGTTTTTACCGTATTTTGTGGGGATTTTTCCTGAAGCTGATGATTGCCAGCCAGGCGGCACGGTTTGTCGATTGTGTCTACGAATCTTACCAGATCTATGTAGGGTACTATGTTCTGGTTGCCGGAATTTTGTACAGCATTGAGCTGTATGCGGATTTTGCGGCATGTATTTCTATCTCCAAGGGAGTGGCGAATCTGTTTGGCATTGAACTTGCGGATAACTTCCGCCATCCCTATCTGGCAGTCTCTGTCAAGGATTTTTGGCACAGATGGCATATATCCTTAAGTGAGTGGCTGAAAGATTATATTTATATACCGTTAGGCGGCAGCAGAAAGGGCAGGATCAGGACATATATTAATCTGATTTTGACTTTTCTGGTCAGTGCTATCTGGCACGGTGCGGGCCTGCGGTTTCTCGTCTGGGGAATGATGCACGCCGCCTATCAGATCATCGGGGATCTGACGCGGAATATACAGCGGAAAGCGGCAACAATTTTGGGGCTTGGGGAGTCGGCAGGGCTCACGCTGTGGATTCGCAGGGTATGGACTTTCCTGTGCGTTATGGCAGCGTGGATTCTTTTCCGGGCGGAGAGTCTTAAGAAGGGGCTGCAGATGCTCTTTAGTATGTTCCGAGTCCGAAACCTGTGGATTTTTACCAATGATTCTTTGCTTCAAATGGGGTTAGAATGGAAGGAGTGGATGGTACTTGGCGTTTCCGTTCTGATTCTGTTTGTGGTCAGTATCAAACAGGAGCAGGGTGTCTCGTTTTCGGAGCTTATTTTCAGACAGCCCCTTTACGTGAGGTGGCTGTTGTACTTGGCTGCCATCTTCGGCATCATGACTTATGGCGGCTACGGACAGGGATATGATGCGCAGGCATTTATTTACGGGGGTTTTTGACAAATGAGGAAAAAATTGGGATTTGCCGTAAGACTCGTATGTTTTTTCATACTGCTGGGGAGCTGTTATTATGCTTACTGCAGATGGATTACGCCGAAATTTTTTACAGATACGGACTGGCCGACAACGACCACCTTTGCCGGGTTTTATGATCTGGATAAGGACAGTGTGGATGTGCTTTTTCTGGGGAGCAGTCATGGAGTTACGTCATTCTGTCCGCAGGAAGTGTACAATCAGTACGGGATTACCAGCTATAATCTGAGCAGTGACCAGCAGGGGCTGGTGACGTCCTATTACTGGCTGAAGGAAGCGCTCCGCTATCAGATGCCGAAGGCGGTGGTTCTGGAATGTTATTTCTGTTTCCCCTATATTGCTGACGAACCGTTAAATTCGGATGAAAGTTACACCAGAAAGGCGATTGATTTTATGAAATGGTCGCCGATAAAGGCTGAGGCGGTCAGAACCATATGTGAGATAGATGACAATCAGGATGCGTGGAGCTATTACCTTCCGCATCTGCGTTACCATGAGAGATGGCTTTGGGACAACCCGGACAGAAACGATTATACCTATCGGTCGATGGCGGGGCACTCTGAGCTGAAAGGATATTCGCCCCTGCATTTTTACCTTGGCGAGAAAGGGGAAGGGTTTGAGCCGCACGATATGGAGACAGCGGAAGGCTGCGCGGAAATGGCGCCTCTGATGTTGGAATACCTTGACAAAATCAATGAATTATGCGAGGAAAAGGGGATTTCCCTGATCTTAACGATTACGCCGGCAGTCTCGGCGAACATCGACATGTGCAATGCGGTGCGGGCTTATGCAGACCGGGAGGGCTGCGCTTTTATCAGCTTTAATGAGCAGAATGTTTACCGGCAGATGGATTATCAGATGGATGTGGATAATTGTGACGACGGACATCCCAATATCTGGGGCGCGGTGAAAGTGTCTGATTATATTGGCAGCGTTCTGAGCGGACAGTTCGGTATAGAAAGCAGGACGGAACCACAGTGGGAGGCGACGAGAGGGGATTATGACTTTACCAGGGACGCCTGCGAGCGGTGGCATGTGGGGGAGGTGGACGCTTATCTTTCGCTGTTGAATTATGCGCAGTATACGATTGTGATTGCCTGCCAAAATGACGTTTATATGTTGGAGGACTCAACAGTTGAGGCGTTGAGGGAGCTGGGACTGTCGGCGGATCTGGCTGGTCAGGATGGGGGCAATTATCTGGCGGTGATTTCCGATGGCAAAGTGCTGACGGAGCAGTTTACCTTTGAGGAAGCCGAATATCAGGGAATGCTGCCCGATGGACATATACCGATGTATGCGCGCAGTACAAGGACGGAATGGGGCAGCGGCGAGACGTCCGTTTTCTTTGGAACGGAAAATTATTATTCTGAAAACAGTGGTTTACACGTTGTCGTTTACAATAATCAAAATCGGAAATTGGTGGACAGCCGATGGTTCGAAACCTGAGTTTGGCACTGTGCGGGAGAGTTTTTCTAAAAAAAAGTAAAATTTATGCTTGCTTTTTGAGAAGAAGTAGGGTATTCTTATAGACGTAAATTGTATACAGGTATTCAGAACGATGGCGTTCCAAAAAAGGAGTTTTTTTGGAGCGCATTTTTTTGAAACCGGGTGAGGAGGATGATTGTTATGAGCGAAGTATTCAATGTGGAAGAGATATTTGCGAAAAACGTGTTTACGCTTGGCAAGATGCAGCAGCGTCTGACGAGAAACGCTTACAAGGAAGTCGTCAAGGTAATGAATGAGGGCGGAGAGCTGTCCATGAGCACCGCGAATATCGTGGCAAAGGCGATGAAGGACTGGGCGGTGGAGAATGGAGCGACACACTATACGCACTGGTTTCAGCCGCTTACCGGCATCACGGCGGAAAAGCATGACGCATTCGTGTCGCACCCCGACGAGCTGGGTAAGATGCTGACGGAGTTTTCCGGCAAAGAGCTGATCAAAGGCGAGCCGGACGCGTCCTCCTTCCCGTCAGGGGGCTTGCGGGCGACTTTTGAGGCGAGAGGCTACACCGCATGGGATATCACGTCTCCCGCGTTTTTGAAGGAGTCCGGCTGCGGTACGATTCTCTGCATTCCCACCGCATTCTGCTCCTACACGGGCGAGGCGCTTGATAAGAAGACGCCGCTTCTCCGTTCCATGGAGGCGCTGAGCGAGCAGGCGCTGCGTATTGTGCGGCTGTTCGGCAATACCGACGCCACCAAGGTGACCGCTTCCGTCGGCCCCGAGCAGGAATACTTTCTGGTAGATAAAGATTTATATATGAAGAGAACTGACCTGATGTTTGCGGGACGTACCCTTTTCGGTGCGCCGGCGCCCAAAGGACAGGAGATGGAGGATCATTACTTCGGCGTCATTCGTGAGCGCGTGGGCGCGTACATGAAGGATTTGAACGAGGAACTGTGGAAACTCGGCGTGACGGCAAAGACCCAGCACAACGAGGTAGCTCCTGCGCAGCATGAGCTTGCGCCGATTTACGAGACAGCCAATATCGCGGTAGACCACAACCAGATAGTGATGGAGACCATGAAACGGGTGGCTGTCAAACATAACATGCGTTGTTTATTGCATGAGAAGCCTTATGCAGGAGTGAATGGTTCCGGTAAGCATGACAACTGGTCGATCACCACGGACAATGGTGTGAACCTGCTCGATCCCGGCGACACACCCAACGAGAACGTGCAGTTCCTCCTTGTGTTGGCATGCATTATGCGGGCGGTGGACGTTCATGCGGATCTGCTGCGCCAGTCCGCTTCGGATGTGGGCAACGACCACAGACTTGGCGCGAATGAGGCGCCCCCGGCAATTATTTCCATTTTCCTCGGCGAGCAGCTTGAGGATGTGGTGACACAGCTGATCGAGACGGGTGAGGCAACCTCTGTCAAGGAGGGCGGCAAGCTCCTTACGGGTGTGAGCACCCTGCCCGATTTTCAGAAGGATGCCACCGACAGAAACAGGACGTCGCCATTCGCTTTCACGGGCAACAAGTTTGAGTTCCGTATGGTGGGCTCGGCAGATTCCATCGCAAGCCCGAACACCACGCTGAACGCGATTGTGGCGGAAGCTTTCTGCGAGGCGGCTGACATTTTGGAGAAAGCGGATAACAGAGAGCTGGCGATCCACGACCTGATCAAGAAATACATGACTGAGCACCAGAGAATCATCTTCAACGGCAACGGTTACTCCGACGAGTGGGTGGCGGAGGCCGAAAGGCGCGGCCTGCCGAACATCAAGTCCATGATCGAGGCGGCGGGCACACTGACCACCGACAAGGCGGTGAGGCTGTTTGAGAAGTTCCATATCTTCACAAAGGTGGAGCTGGAGTCCCGTGAGGAGATTATTTACGAGACCTATGCGAAATCCATTAACATAGAAGCGCTCACCATGATTGACATGGCGGGCAAGCAGATCATCCCTGCGGCTATCCGTTATACGAAGGTTCTTGCGGACACTGTGAACGCGGTGAAGGCGGCGGGCGCGGACGCGTCTACGCAGGAAGCGATTCTGCGCAGCGCCGGCGGAAAACTGACGGCCATGCAGACGGCGCTTGAGAAATTGAAAAAGGCGGAGAAAGAGGCTTCCTTGATGGCGGACGCAAAGGAGCAGGCGTTCTTCTACAAGGACACGGTGAAGGCGGCTATGGACGAACTGCGCGCCCCGGCGGATGAGCTGGAAATGATCGTAGATAAGGAATATTGGCCGATTCCGACCTACGGAGAGCTGATGTTTGAGATTTAATTTAAAAAATTTAAAAATTTTTAAAAAAAGTGGGAAAAAGGGCTTGCCAAACAGCCCTTTTTCCGCTATAATCGTTAATTGTTGATGGGCTATCGCCAAACGGTAAGGCAACGGACTCTGACTCCGTCATTTCAAGGTTCGAATCCTTGTAGCCCAGCTTGTATGACCCCGGTGAGGATGACTTGCCGGGGTTTCTTTAATATCTCGATTCTCCGAGGCTGATGCGGGGTAAGAGACGGCGGCGGACCGCTCTGTGAGAAAAGGTTGGAACAAATGATAAAGATCGCCATCATTGAGGACGAACAAGCGCATACGGAACTGCTTTCGTCGTATCTGCGGACATGGGGCACGGCGCAGGGACAGGCTGTCTCGATACAGACTTTTTTGAGCGCGGAAAGCTTTCTCTTTGTCTGGGAGGAGACGAACGATTTTGACATTCTCTTCGTGGATATCCAGATGGGGAAAATGAACGGTGTTGAGATGGCAGAGAAAGTGAGGGAGTGCGACAGGGAAATCGCCATCGTGTTCACGACAGGCATTGCGGATTATATGGGATGCGGCTACGAGGTGGAGGCGCTTCACTATCTGCTGAAACCGATCAGCATGGAAAAAGTCGGGCAGTGTATGGATAAGGTGATGCAGCGGAGCTGCCGCGAAGCCTTTGCGCTGGTGCATGGCAGGGAGCAAACGGTGAAGATTGCCGTCGGTCACATTTCTTATGTCGAGGCGAGAGGGCATGGCTGTGTGATGGAAACTTGTGCCAGGGACGGTTCCGGCGGGCGGGTAGAAATCGCAGAAAGTATTTCAGAGATGGAGCGGCAGCTCGGATCGCACGGATTTATCAGATGCCACCGCTCTTATTTGTGCCGTATAGAAAGTATCTGTCGGATTGGAAAAACCGAGATTACGCTGGACAGCGGAAGCGTGATACCTGTCAGCAGACGGATGTATGCGGAGGTGAACCGCGCGTTTATCGCGCATTTCCGGCAGGACTGAGCCGGGCGGTTCCTTTCCGCTGGCAACGAATTGGGGGACGGCTTTTCGGTATTTGACAAATGACGAGGAAAATTGCGGGCGATAAGCAGCAAGGGGAAAGATGCGTGCTCTATCGCGCAAAGCTTCAGGAACGGGGATAGACATGATGCGTGGAACGGCTGTGATCTGGGTATTGGTTCTTATCGGGGCGGCGCTGCTGCTGGCGGCGGGGGGTGTTCTGCTCCGCTATGTGGTCGGCGTGCTGGCAGACAGGCGTACGCTGCGTTACCAGAGCGACCTATTGCAGAAACACTGCGAGGAAGTGCAGAATATGTACCGCCAGACGAGGGGATGGCGGCACGACTATCACAACCATATTCAGACTATGAAAGCACATTTGGCGATGGGGAAGCTGGAAGAGCTGGAGACTTACCTGAACGAGCTTGATCATGACCTGACCACGGTGGACACGGTCATCAAGACGGGCAATGTGATGGTGGACGCTATTCTTAACAGCAAGATTTCTGTGGCGGCGTCCAAGGGAATAGCGGTGGAGGCGAAGGCGGTGGTGCCGGAAAAGCTGGATACTTCCCTGTCGGAAGTGGATGTCTGCCTGATTGTCGGAAACCTGATGGACAATGCCATAGAGGCTTGTATGAAGATGCGGCAGGAGGGACAGCGTTTTATCCGTGTTTATATAGATATCCTGAAAGGACAGCTCTATATTTATATGATAAACGCAATCGGCGAGAATCCGAAAAAGGCGGGCGGCGTCTATCTGTCCGATAAGAATGCGGGCAGTCACGGGTTTGGGCTGATGCGGATTGACAAGGTGGTGGACAAGTACCACGGTTATCTGGAAAGACAGCATGAGGAGGGCGTGTTCGCCACGGAGATTATGCTGCCCTTGTGAATAGGGAAATACCATTCGTGCACGAGTATGACCGCTCGTGCATATTTTTTTGCGAGAAAGCACACTGTGCTATTATGATTTACAGGCAGGTTGTCTGAGCGTGAGACAGGGCATCGCTCTGACGGAAGATACCATGCCGCGTTTTGCGAAATTTGTAATGGATTTGCATTATATAAATAACGTATGTTATTGGTATGCAGGGGGACAAATGGAAACACGAGACAGTGAACGGGAATGCAGACACAACTCTGTCATAAGTGATATTTGGTTTTATATCCGCTTTTTTAAGGAGCATGAGCCGTTTGTGCTTGTGTTTGGCATGGCGGAGATTATTTTTGGGGCGATTGTGCCGTTATTTACAATCTATCTGCCGAAGGTCGCCATAGATTTGGTGGAGCGGCGGGCGGCGTCCGGGCGGACGCTTCTGGTTCTGGGCGGATTCAACCTGCTTACCATGCTCGCCGCTGGTATGCAGAAAGGCGTGGAGCGTGAGCGCCGGAGAGTTTGTGCTGTATTTCGGAGCCATAACGGGATTTTCGGGTTTTGTCAACAATATCATGAGTTCCCTTGCTATTCTGCGCGGCGCGGCAAACGGCACGGATTACATCAGGGCGTATCTGGATTTGCCGGAGGAAAACCGCAGGAGCGGAGACGGGCGTATCGACAGTATTTCTCTCCCGCCGGAAATCACATTTCAGCATGTGGGCTTTTCCTATCAAAATACGGAGGAGGGGGACAAAACCGTATTCCGCGATTTAACCCTGACCATCCGCGCCGGGGAGAAGCTCGCGCTTGTGGGGGCAAACGGTGCGGGAAAGACGACGTTGGTCAAACTTTTGTGCGGGATGTATGAACCCGACGAAGGACGGATTCTCATAAACGGCATCGACAGGAACGACTTTCCGAAAGAGGAGTGGTACCGGCTGTTTTCTATTGTGTTTCAGGAGACATTGATTCTGCCTTTTACGGTGGGAGAAAACCTTGCCATGGACCGCGCGGAGAGGGTGGATGAGGAGAAAGCGTGGAAGGCGCTGGAGCAGGCGGGGCTGAAGCAGACGTTTCGGGAACGGGGCATCCACATACGCAGTTATATGACAAAGACGATGATGGAGGACGGCGTGGAGCTGTCAGGCGGGCAGAAGCAGCGGTTTCTGCTGGCGCGGGCGCTGTATAAGAATGCGCCGGTCATGGTTCTTGACGAGCCCACGGCGGCGCTTGACCCGATTGCGGAGAGCGAGGTATACGAACAGTACAACCGATACACGCAGGGCAGAACGGCGATATTTATCTCCCACAGGCTTGCCAGCACGAAATTTTCCGACCGCATCATTCTGCTTGATGATGGAGAGATTGCAGAGATGGGAACCCATGAGGAGTTGATGCGCGCGGGCGGGAATTACGCGCGGATGTTTGAGGTGCAGAGCAGTTACTACCGCAAGGAGGCTGATGTGTCTACGGACAGCATGGTTTCGACTTAAAATGGAAGTCTTTTACAGGAAAAAGAATGCGGTATGGAGGAAATATGACGACAGATTATCTGCTGACAAAGCTCCCGATGCGGGAACATGCTAAGAATATTGTGAAAATAGTGAAGTATGTGCGGGAGATGGATCGCCATTATTTTCCGGGTATGGCAATTTCCCTGCTGCTTAAGACGGCGGTCCCCTATGCGGAGTTACTGCTGACTGCCTACATTCTGGACGGTATCAGCGCGCATACGGCGATTCGGGAAATGCGAGAAGGAAGAGAAGTTCTGCTTCGCCTGGGACTTTGCCGGGCAGGAATCTTGCAACTACAGGAATGGCAAAGACATCCGCATTTACGGGGGCTACGATCTGATGGAGCGCTGGACGACGGAGGTCCTGCGGCATAAGGGATTTCGCGATCCCATGATACAGGCGTCGCGACAGCAGCTCAGTACGCTTGCGCTGATTCATATGGAAAACGAGATGTACAGTGGAAAACTCCCGGTGGAGAAACGGAGCGACGGCGTATACAGGATCGAATTTCGGAATGTGTCCTTTAAGTATCCAGGAACGGAGAGATATGCGCTGAAAAATCTGTCCATGGAGCTGACGGTGGGAGAAAAACTGGCGATCGTCGGGATGAACGGCTCCGGCAAGACGACGATGATCAAACTGTTGTGTAGGCTGTACGACCCTCAGGAAGGCGCAATCCTTTTAAACGGCGTGGATATCAGAAAATTTAAGCAGGAGGAGTACAGCGGATTGTTTTCGGTGGTGTTTCAGGATTTCACCCTGTACCCGTTTCCGCTGGCACAGAATATTGCCGTATCAGGAAACTATGACGGCGGTGTATATATCTCACAGGCTCTCCTCCTGCCGCTTTTGCGAAAAAATAGCGGTGTTCCATGAGGGAGAGCTTTCGCAGATGGGGAGCCACGAAGAGCTGGTGGCGGACAAAAATGGGAAGTATTATGCACTGTGGCGCGCACAGGCGCAATATTATGAGGATGATGAAATACGATAGTCAGATTCTTATTTTAGAATCTGGCTATCGCGCTTTTTAAAAGAAAGTGTTATACTATAATATCAGCAGGCTGAAAAGCAGTTGGGTATAAAAGGCGCACAGGAGGTTTTATGACAGACCTGACACACCGGCTCATCGTGGGCGGGGAGCTATCCGACGATGAGTGGCGGTATCTTATCGAAGGCGACTATGAAAAACAACTGTTATTTAATGAAGCGGACAAGGTGCGCCGTTGGCATTATGGGACGGATGTCTACATCAGGGGGCTGATTGAGATATCAAACTTCTGCAAAAATGACTGTCTCTACTGTGGTATCCGCCGGAGCAACACGAACATATCGCGTTACAGGCTTACGGGGGAGGAAATTCTTGCCTGCTGCGAACAGGGCTATGCGCTGGGATTTCGCACGTTTGTGCTGCAGGGCGGCGAGGACGCTTACCACACGGGGGAGTGGGTGGAGAGAGTGGTTGCCGGTATAAAGGAAAAATATCCTGACTGTGCGGTGACGCTCTCCTTGGGGGAACGACCGCGCGAGGATTATGAACGCTGGCATCAGGTGGGAGCGGATCGGTATCTACTGCGGCATGAGACGGCATCCCGCTCTCATTACGAAAAGCTGCATCCGCCGGGACAGTCTTATCTGCGCCGTATGGAATGCCTGCGGGACTTAAAGCAGATTGGATATCAGACCGGGGCTGGCTTAATGGTAGGTTCTCCCTTTCAGAAAACGGAAGAGCTGATTGCGGATATGCGGTTTTTGCAGGCGTTTCAGCCTGAAATGGTGGGGATCGGACCGTTTATTCCCCATCACGACACGCCTTTTGCGGGGGAGCCTGCGGGCAGCCTAGAGCACACTTTGACTATGGTGGCGCTTACCAGACTGACACTGCCGAAGGCGCTGATTCCAGCGACTACGGCGCTTGGCACCATCCATCCGCAGGGGCGGGAGATGGGATTGAAAGCTGGTGCCAATGTGGTAATGCCGAATCTGTCACCTGTAAATGTGCGAGGGCAGTACAGTCTATATGACAATAAGGTGTGTACCGGGCAGGAAGCGGCGGAAGGGCTGGCGGCGCTTAAGGAGAGTGTGGCGCAGGCGGGGTATCGCGTGGTGGAGAGCAGAGGGGACGCAGTACAGACATCATAAATGAAATAGCTATAATTATTTAGTGATGGAACGGGTTGCGCGAAAACCAAGGAAGCGTAGGGAAATAAACTTAAAAGGCATGTGAGAAAGAAGGTAAAATAAAATGTACGATCCAAAATCATTGTGTGCAGACGATTTTATCAACCATGAGGAAATCCTTGAAACGCTGAAATACGCGGAGGAAAACAAGAATAACAAAGCCCTCATCAACGAGATTCTGGACAAGGCAAGACCCGGAAAAGAGGGAAATTCCACGGTGTGCGCAGGTCTTTCCCACCGGGAGGCGTCGGTGCTTCTTGCCTGTGAGGACAAGGAGATTCTCGAAAAGATATATGCGCTGGCGGAGGAGATTAAGCTCGCTTATTACGGCAACCGCATTGTGATGTTCGCGCCCCTTTATCTGTCGAATTACTGTGTGAACGGCTGCGTTTACTGCCCGTATCACATGAAGAATAAAAATATTCCGCGAAAAAAGCTGACGCAGGAGGAAGTAAAACAGGAGGTAACCGCCCTGCAGGATATGGGGCACAAGCGTCTGGCGATTGAAGCGGGGGAGGACCCGGTTAACAATCCGATCGAGTATATTTTGGAATGTATCAAAACGATTTATTCCATCAATCATAAAAACGGCGCCATTCGCCGCGTCAACGTGAACATTGCGGCGACCACGGTGGAGGAGTACCGTATGCTCAAAGAGGCGGGCATCGGCACTTATATTCTCTTTCAGGAGACTTACCATAAGGAGAGCTACTTGAAGCTGCATCCTACCGGGCCAAAGCATGATTACAACTATCATACCGAGGCGATGGACCGCGCGATGGACGGCGGCATTGATGATGTGGGGCTTGGCGTGCTGTTCGGTCTGGAGCTGTACAAATACGAGTTCGCCGGGCTGCTTATGCACGCGGAGCATTTGGAAGCCGTACACGGGGTAGGTCCCCATACTATCAGTGTGCCGCGGATTAAACATGCCGACGATATTGACCCAGCGGCATTTGACAACGGCATTGACGATGAGATTTTTGCAAAGCTCTGCGCCTTGATTCGCATTGCGGTTCCTTATACTGGCATGATCATCTCCACAAGGGAGAGTCAGGCGGTGCGGGAGAAGGTGATTCGTCTGGGCGTGTCCCAGATTTCCGGGGCGTCCCGGACATCCGTGGGCGGTTATTCGGAGGAGGAGCGTCCTACCGACACGGAGCAGTTCGACGTGTCCGACCAAAGGACGCTGGATGAAGTTATTAAGTGGCTGATGGAGATTGGCTATATTCCGTCCTTCTGTACGGCGTGTTACCGCGAGGGCAGGACGGGCGACCGTTTTATGAGCCTGTGCAAGACAGGGCAGATACAGAACTGCTGTCATCCCAACGCGCTGATGACGTTGAAGGAGTATCTGATGGACTATGCGTCTGAGGAGACGAAAGCTATCGGTGAGGCGCTGATACAGGCGGAACTTGCGAATATCCCAAAGGAGCGGGTGCGGGAGATTGCGAAGGATCATCTGGCGAAGATCGAGGAAGGAATTCGGGACTTCCGGTTTTAAATTGGGGAAAGGACAGCGCAAGTATGGGTATGAACAACACCCCCGCGGGGGAGCGGGCACATATCGGTTTTTTCGGAAGGCGCAATGCGGGCAAGTCCAGTCTGCTTAATGCGGTGACGGGGCAGGAGCTTTCCGTGGTGTCGGAGGTTCGGGGAACGACCACCGATCCGGTATATAAGGCGATGGAGCTTTTGCCGCTGGGCCCCGTCATGCTGATTGATACACCCGGCTTTGACGACGAAGGATCGCTCGGGGAACAGCGCGTCAAAAAGACAAAACAGGTGCTCGAAAAGACAGATATTGCGGTGCTGGTGGTGGATGCCGCGGAGGGCATGACGGCGTGCGATGAGGGGCTGCTTGCACTTTTCAGGGAGCGGGAGATACCGTTTATTATAGCAACTACAAAGTCCGATATATGGGACTCTGAAAATGATATAGTGAAGCCAGATATTTTTTTCGACACGACGGGCAAATGCTCGATGAGATCGGACACGGAGCGGGACAGCGCGGATTTGCAAGTGACCGGGAAGCCGATGACGGGAGAGTCGGATGCCAGGCGGGACGAAAATAGAATAGCGGATGTTATATATGTGAGTGCAAAAACAGGCGCAGGCATCCACGAACTGAAAGAAAGGCTGGCGGCAATGTGTCCCGATAAAGAGGAGCGCCGCCTTGTGGGAGATTTGGTGAAGCCTATGGATATTGTAGTGCTGGTAGTTCCCATTGATTCCGCGGCGCCCAAAGGAAGGCTGATTCTCCCCCAACAGCAGACGATACGCGATCTTTTGGAGGCGGGGGCGGTTCCTGTGGTGGTGCGGGAGAAGGAGCTGGCGGAGGCGCTTCACAAACTTTCAGAGAAGCCGGCGCTTGTCATTACGGACAGTCAGGCGTTTGAGGAAGTGGCGGCAATTGTGCCGGAGGATATTCCGCTTACATCTTTTTCTATTTTAATGGCGCGTTATAAAGGCTTTTTGAAAATTGCGGTGGAGGGCGTGAAAGCCATAGACAGTTTGAAAGACGGTGACCGCGTGCTGATCGCGGAAGGCTGTACGCACCATAGACAATGTGAAGATATCGGGACGGTGAAAATACCCCGTTTCTTGAAAAAATATACAGGAAAGAACCTTGTCATAGAAACCGCTTCGGGCACGGGTTTTCCTGAGGATTTGATGCCATATGCGCTGGTGATCCACTGCGGGGGATGCATGTTAAATGAGCGGGAAGTGCTGCGGAGGATGCGCTTTGCAAAAAGGCAGGGCGTGCCGGTCACGAACTATGGCATTGCCATAGCGCAGATGAAAGGGATTCTGGCAAGGAGCGTTGCGCCGGTGGCGGAAACGTTGTAAAGACGGAAAACAATGCGGTATAGAGAGGTCGGATTACCATGTATACATTTGACGGAAGAGTACGGTACAGCGAGGTGGGGGAGGACGGCTGTTTAAGCCTGCAGTCGTTGCTGGACTATTTTCAGGACTGTTCTACTTTCCACTCCGAAGATATCGGGCTGGGGCTTTCCTATATGGATAAAATCAGGCAGGTATGGCTTTTGTCTGCGTGGCAGATATGCATTGCGCGGTATCCGAAATACGGAGAGCGGATTGTGGTCGGTACGGCGCCCTATGAGTTTCGCGGCTTTATGGGATTTCGTAATTTCCTGATGCAGACGGAAGAGGGGGAGGCGCTTGCATGGGCAAATTCAATCTGGACGCTGATGGACAGGGAGAAAATGCGCCCGGTAAAGCCAAATGAGGATATGCTGGCGGGATATGTGCCAGAGGAGAAATATCCGATGGAGTATGCGCCCAGAAAGATTGCAGTGCCTGCGGACGGACAGCCGATGGAGACATTCACGGTCAAACCGCATCACTTGGACACCAATCATCATGTCAATAACGGACAGTATGTGCGCATGGCGATGGACTGCATTCCGGGTGGATTCAAAATAGGGCAGCTTCGCGTAGAGTATAAGAGTCAGGCGCTGCTGGGGGATGAAATTTGTCCCGTGATGGCGGCGGGGGCGGACGGGAAATTGTACACGGTTTCCCTGAACGGGGCGGACGGCAGCCCCTACTGCGTTGTGGAGTTTAGTTCACCAGCTTAATGTGCGATTTTGTGAATGGCGCGTGCTGAGCGTATACAAAGGAAATGGAGAGAAAAATGATTCAACTGGGTGAAATACAGACTTTAAAAGTAATAAAGCAGGTAGAGTTCGGCGTATATCTGTATGATGGAGCAAATACGGAGGAAAGAGTCCTTCTGCCGAAAAAACAGGTGCCGGAGGGCGCGGCAAACGGCGGCGAGGTTGAGGTTTTTGTGTACCGCGATTCAAAGGACAGACTAATTGCCACCACAAATATGCCGAAAATTACTCTGCACGGGGTTAATAGGCTGCGTGTGGCACAGGTCGGGAAGATCGGCGCGTTTCTGGACTGGGGACTGGAAAAAGATCTGCTTCTTCCCTTCAAAGAGCAGACGAGAAGAGTGTCCGCGGGGGAAGAGTGCCTTGCCGCGCTTTATATTGATAAGTCGGACAGACTCTGCGCCACCATGAACGTGTATCCTTACCTGAAAAATAACAGTGGTTATAAAAAGGATGACAGAGTCAGCGGCACCGTCTACGAGATCAGCCCTAATTTCGGCGCCTTTGTGGCGGTGGACGATCAGTATTCAGGGCTGATTCCGAAAAGGGAATTATACGGGAATGTTTCGATTGGAGATACTGTAAACGCCCGCGTGACGGCGGTGAAAGAGGACGGGAAGCTGGACCTGAGCATTCGCGAGAAAGCATATCTGCAGATTGCGGGTGATGCGGAGAAGGTGATGCAGGCGATTGACAGTTTTGGCGGGGCGTTGCCGTTTAACGATAAAGCGTCACCCGAAGTGATCCGCAGAGAGATGCAGATGAGCAAGAACGAGTTTAAACGGGCGGTAGGTAATTTGCTGAAAGCGGGTAAAATTACAATAACAGAGAAAGCGATAAGACGCAATGACGAGTAAAAGAGCGAATTGGTTGTTTCTGACTATCATATTGGTGCATTTTGGGGTGATAGCGTTTCTGATTTTTTGGGGTTCGCTTCTTCCCGACAGCCTTGTATTGAGTTTCTTCCTGAGCCAGAGCATATTGATCGTGCCTACGATTATATTTCTGCTGATTTTTGAGCGCAGGGAGACGGCGCCAGTATCCCGGATGCGGATGCCGGGCACGCTGCCGGCGTATGGTATGTCACGGTCCCAGATGCCGGACGTGCCGCCTGCGTATGGTATGCCGCGAACGCGGATGCCAGGTGCGCCGACTCGGTTTGAGGCTGCTGCGTTTCATAAGGTGAAGATTTCCACGCTTCTGATGATCATGCTGTGCACTTTTCTGATTATGCCACTCGTCACGGTACTCAACGCGCTGACTATGTTTTTCACGGACAATGCGGTAGCGGCGCTGGAGGGCGATATTGTGAGCACGTCTTTTCTGGTCATGCTTTTTATGATTGGGATATTCGGTCCTTTTTGTGAGGAATTTGTTTTCCGCGGTGTCATATACAGGAGTTACAGGAGAAGCGGATGCACAGAAAATAGCACGCGTTACGGGAACGCGCGGAGTAATGGTATCTCGGCAATGATTTTATCGTCGCTGCTTTTCGGGTTAATGCATATGAATTTTAATCAGGCGGTTTATGCATTTGCAATCGGCATTTTTCTTGTGCTGCTTGTGGAGGCGGCGGGAAGTCTGTGGGCTTCCGTTTTCTGTCATATGTTTTTTAATTCCTGTCAGGTTGTCCTTATGTATGTATCGGAAAGCCTTCTGAACAGTGCGTACGGACAGGCGGCGAACGAGACGGCGGAGCAGCTGTCAGCGCAGGATCTTCTGGCGGCGCTTTCCATCTATCTGGTGATCGCGGCAGTCACAACGCCCATTGCGGTCTGTGTGATCGTGTGGATCGCGAAAAATGAGGGACGGCAGGCGGCGTTTTCGGAGCTGTTCCGAAGGCGTGACAGGAGACCGGTGGCGGAGAACCGACAGCCACTGCCTTACCAGATGACGCAGCCGCCGATGCAGTTGAATCTGCAGCCACAGCCGTCAATATCGCCATACCAGATGCCCCGGCAGCAAAGTTGGCAGCAGTGGAGTCAGCCGCAGCCGCCGCGTGCAGAATACCTGCTGAGTGTGCCGCTGATTATTGCGATTGTGCTCTGTCTGGGGTATATGAGCCTGGAACTGATACTGCTTGCGTAAGGGTCTCTAAAGCAGCTCGCTGCATAGGCAGTATCGAGATGCTTTGCACCAAAATAACGACCCAAAAGGGTCGCTATTTTGGTTTAGACTGTCATGTCAAAG
Organism: bacterium 1xD42-87; assembly: GCA_003611805.1. GTDB lineage: Bacteria > Bacillota > Clostridia > Lachnospirales > Lachnospiraceae > UBA3282. The sequence goes on from RAYM01000021.1 coordinate 23,375, forward strand.
TTTCCGCCGATATGGGGATTGACGGACAGTTCCATTGCCGCCGCGTCCATCATGCCGACAACCTGACTGCCTGTGGTTTCCGCCTGATCCAGAGATTTGGCAAGCATCGCTACGCCGAAGGCGTCGTTTGTTTTGGCGCTGGACATGGCAACAGATAATCCTGCAATATCCATAATAATCACCAACCTTTCTTCAAATCTATTCTATCATATCACCGACGGCGGTAACAATATGCAATTTTAACAATGCTGCGGAATCCTTTTAGTCGCCAAAAATCTTAAAAAATACACAAAAAATTCACGAATGCAGGTAGATTTTTTTGTAGATATAGATTAAAATAGTACCTAGCTTTTGCATTTTCGGAAAATATGGGGCGAAAAGGCATAGTGAATTGTTACGAAACATAAGAGGGGTGTGGTAATGATTTCAAATCAGATTTTGCAAAACACGATTGAGGGTCTGAAAGCTATCGCCAGAGTGGAACTTTGTGTCATGGACGTGGATGGGAAGGCAGCGGCGATGACGACAGAGGAGATGGAGCGCTGCGGTAAGGCGGCGGCGGAGTTTGCGGAGTCTCCGGCGGATTCGCAGGAGATTCAGGGGTATCAGTATTTTAAGATTTTTGATGAGCAGCAGTTGGAGTATATTCTGGTTGCCGGTGGTGTGGGTGAGGATGTTTACATGGTCGGCAAGATGGTGGCGTTCCAGATTCAGAATCTGTTGATTGCATACAAGGAGCGGTTTGACAAGGATAATTTTGTGAAGAACCTGCTTTTGGACAATCTGCTTCTGGTAGATATATACAGCCGCGCGAAGAAGTTACATATACAGACGGATGTCAGACGTGTCGCGCTCATTGTGGAAACGGACAATGTCAAGGATTACAATGCGCTTGAGAGTGTGCGCGCATATTTCGGCGTGAATAATAAGGACTTTATCACAGCTGTGGACGAAAACGACGTGATTGTGGTAAAAGACCTTTCTGAGGACGACAGCCCGCGGGAGATCGAGCGGTGCGCGGCATCGGTGGTGGCTTATCTGCGCAAGGAAAGCTTTAAGAATGTCCGGGTGGCATACGGCACGGTGGTAAATGAGATCAAGGGCGTGAGCAGCTCCTACAAAGAGGCGAAAATGGCGCTGGACGTAGGGAAGATTTTCTTCGGTGAGCGCGACGTGATTGCCTACAGTGAACTGGGTATCGGCAGACTGATCTATCAGCTTCCGATTCCCCTGTGTAAAATGTTCATCAAAGAGATTTTCGACGGCAAAAGCCCCGACGAGTTCGATGAGGAGACGCTTGTTACCATCAACAAGTTTTTTGAAAATTCCCTGAACGTGTCTGAGACTTCCAGACAGCTCTTTATCCACAGGAATACGCTGGTTTACCGTCTGGATAAGCTGCAGAAGAGCACGGGGTTGGATCTGCGCGTGTTTGAGGATGCCATCACCTTTAAAATCGCTTTGATGGTGGTAAAATATATGAAGTATATGGAATCGTTTGAATTCTAATGTATGGAGGAAAGGGTATGGTAGAAATTATGACAGACAAACAGTTTGATAAAATTATTAAAATGATTTCCATGATTTTAGACGGATGTAAGGATTTGGATGAAGCGAAAAGGAAAGTGAATGAGCTTTCTGACGGTGTAGATAAGAAAACGGAAGAAAAGTAGGAGAGAAGAAACGTGGCAGTAAAAAAGAAAAGAAAAGCCCCAGCAGTAGAAAATGAAATTATCAACCTGACGAATGTGAGCAAAGCTTACTCGACCGGCGCGCCGGCATTGAAGGATGTGAATCTCCATATCAGCAGGGGAGAATTTGTCTTCGTTGTGGGAGACAGCGGATCGGGTAAATCCACATTGATTAAGCTTCTTCTGAGAGAACTTACCATCAGCAGCGGCTACATAAATGTGATGGGTTATGATCTTTCCAAGATCAAGCACAGGAAAATCCCGAAATTCAGAAGAAATCTTGGGATTGTATTCCAGGATTTCCGCCTTCTGAAAGACAGGAACGTCTATGAGAACGTTGCCTTTGCACAGCGCATTATCCAGAAATCCAATAAGGAGATTAAGAAGAATGTGCCCAGCATTCTGGCGATTGTGGGACTCGCCGGCAAATATAAGGCGAAGCCCAGACAGCTTTCCGGCGGTGAGCAGCAGAGAGTGGCGCTTGCACGCGCGCTTGTGAACCAGCCCACGATTCTTCTGGCGGACGAGCCTACGGGTAATCTGGATCCGAAAAATTCATGGGAGATTATGAAACTTCTGGAGCAGATCAATGAAAACGGAACGACTGTTATCGTTGTTACCCATAACCGTGAAATTGTGAACGCAATGCAGAAACGCGTGGTAACCCTGCGCCGCGGCGTCATTATCAGCGACGAGGAAAAGGGAGGGTACATTGATGAGGATTAGTACTTTTTTTTACACGCTGAAGCAGGGCTTCCGCAATATTTTCCGCAATAAGCTTTTTTCGCTGGCATCCATAGCAACCATTGCGGCGTGCCTTTTCCTCTTCGGTATTTTTTACGCGGTTCTTGCGAATTTCCAGCATATTGTGAAGAGCGCGGAGGAGGGTGTCTCCGTCTGGGTGTTCTTCGATGAGGGTATTGAGGATATAAGAATTCAGCAGATCGGCGATTTGATTGCGAAGCGTCCCGAGGTGGCGAAGATGGACTTTATCTCTGCACAGGAGGCGTGGGAGAGTTTCCGGGATGAGTATCTGGGCGAGTATGGCGACGGCTTTACGGAGAACCCGCTGGAAAATTCCGCCAACTATCAGGTATATCTGAACGACGTGTCCATGCAGTCCGCGCTCGTGACCTATTTGGAATCCATAGACGGTGTGCGGATGGTAAACCGCTCGGAGCTGGTGGCAACCACCCTGACCGGAGTCAACGCGCTGATTGCCTATGTTTCCGTCGGTATTATTGCGATTCTGCTGGCAGTGTCCATTTTCCTGATCAGCAATACCGTGGCGATTGGTATCTCCGTCCGTAAAGAGGAAATCAACATTATGAAATACATCGGAGCTACCGATTTTTTCGTACGTTCTCCCTTTGTGGTGGAAGGTATTATGATCGGGCTGATCGGTGCGGCGCTGCCGCTCGGCTTTATTTATACAATATATAATGTGGTTTTATCTTATGTGACGGACCGTTTTCCGCAGCTTTCCTCTCTGCTGAGCTTTGTGTCAGTGGGGGAAGTCTTTAACGTGCTTGTCCCCGTATCTCTCGGATTGGGCGTGGGTATTGGTTTTCTGGGCAGTATCGTGACGGTGAGACGGCATTTGAGAGTGTGACAGCAGCAAAAGAAAAATAAGCGGCAGAGTAAGATTATGTAGAGGTTACAGATTGAAGATACACATCCGAAAAAAGATTAAAAAAATAACGGGCGTTACATTATGCCTTGCGCTTGTGCTCTCCTGTGCGATTCCTGCGCCTTCCGTGCAGGCGGTTACCAGTGAGAGCATCCGCGAGAAGGAGCGTGAGATCGAGAAGGCAAAGGAAGAGGTTTCCGGTTTGAAGAGCAGTCTGACCGACGTGGAAAGGCTGAAAAAAGAACTGGAGCAGTCAAAAAGTGACCTGACAGCCTTTGTGCAGCAGCTGGATGGGCAGCTTGCAGACATACAGGAGAAGATCGCACAATATAATACAATGATTACCGAAAAAGAGAAAGAGATCGAGGAGACATTGAGAGACCTGGATGAAGCACAGGCGAGGCAGGAACTGCAGTATGCCGCCATGAAAAAACGCATCCAGTTCATGTATGAGCGCAGTGATTCTTTTTATATGGAAACGCTCTTCGGCTCCGAGAGTATTTCAGGGATTGTGAACCGCGCCGATTATATCGAGGCATTGTCGCGCTATGACAGGGATAAGCTGAATGAATATGTGGAGACGCGCAAGTACGTGGAACTCTGCAAAGAGGAGCTGGAGGTGGAAAAAGAGCTTCTGGATGAGGCAAGAGAGGCGGTAAAGCAGGAGGAGGCTAATGTCAGCAGTCTGATCGGGGAGAAGGAGGCGCAGATTGTTTCCGTCAGCGGAGATATTGCCAATAAAGAGGCGGCAATCAAGGAATATGAGGATATGATCGCCCAGGAGAACGCCGAGATTGCCGCGCTGGAGAAGGCGGTGGCGGAGGAGCGTGCGAGGCTGGAAGCAGAGAATGCGCAGGCAAGAATCTATAACGGCGGCATGTTTGCCTGGCCATGCCCCGGCTACAAACGCATTTCCGACGAGTACGGCAACCGTATGCACCCGATCCTCGGCGTGGAGAAGTTCCACAACGGGCTGGATATGGCGGCGTCCTCGGGAACGCCTATTCTGGCGGCGTATGACGGTGACGTGGTGGCTGCGGATTACAGCGGCAGCATGGGCAACTATATTATGATCAACCACGGCAGTGGACTGTATACTATATACATGCACTGTTCCGCCCTGTATGTTTCCAAAGGGCAGACCGTTTCCAAAGGACAGAACATTGCGGCGGTGGGTTCCACCGGGCGGTCCACCGGACCCCATCTGCATTTCAGCGTGCGCCTGAACGGAAACTACGTGAGCCCGTGGAATTATTTGAATTAGCATTGAGTCCATGCAGTCCGACGGAAATCAGACAGACGAAAGCTTGCTTTCGGAAGGCTGTTTTACGCCGGACTATACGGCGAAAGCCGTACATGAGTAAATTGACTCGAAGAGGCAATTTGCGAATGGCATGGACGGAGCAAAGAGAATATGCGAAAGCCGTACATGAGTAAATTGACTCGAAGAGGCAATTTGCGAATGGCATGGACGGAGTATTATATTGTGTATAAGGAGATGACCCAACTTGGATTCAAGGAATGATAGCAACCGTTATTATAATGACTACCCTATTCAGGGTGGCGGACAGCAGACACCCCCCTATTACAATGGCGCGCCGGGTGGTTATAACGGCGGTTCCGTGCCGCAGCAGACATCCCAGCCGGGGAATGGCAAGGGAGGCGGCAGTTTTCTGCTCGGTATGCTGCTCGGCGTGGCGCTGACGACACTTATCTGTGGATTTACTTTTGTGGGCATGAAGGTCTATGAGGCGGTGGACAGCAAAAAAGTGGCAAAAAAAGGAACGGCGTCCAGCGTTGTCAGCGAGGAGACGGAGAAGAAACTTGAGGCGATCGAGGAAGTGATCGACGAGTATTACTATCAGGATGCGGATATTGACGTGGATGCCATGACCGAAGGCATGTACGCCGGCATGGTGAGTGCGCTGGGCGATCCCTATTCCGTCTATTATACCGAGGAAGAGTGGAGCGATATGATGCAGGATACGGCAGGTATCTATTATGGTATCGGGGCTTATCTGATGATAGATCCCAATACCGGACTTGGCAAAATATCGGGCATTATAGAGGGGACACCTGCCGAGGAGTCTGGACTGCGTGCGGACGACCTGCTTTACCTTGTGGACGGCGAGAGCACGATGGGGATGGAGCTATCCGAGATTGTGTCGCTTGTAAAGGGTGAAGAGGGCACGAAAGTCCACCTGACCATCTACCGCGAGGGAGAAAGCGATTATCTGGAGATCGATGTGGAGCGGCGGCAGATCGAAGCGCCCACGGTCAAATATGAAATGCTCGAAAATGATATTGGTTATATTCAGATTACCGAGTTTGATGATGTAACTACCGACCAGTTTACCGAAGCGCTTGCCGTGATAAAAGGTTCCGGTGCGAAAGGGCTTGTTCTGGATCTGCGCGGCAATCCCGGAGGCAGCCTGAACGTGGTGGTGGATATTGCGAGACAGATTCTGCCCAAGGGGCTGATTGTCTATACCGAAGATAAGTACGGCGAGCGTGACGAGTATACGTGCGACGGCAGGCATGAAATGGATATGCCTCTGGCGGTGCTTGTGAACGGTAATTCTGCAAGTGCGTCTGAGATCCTGGCGGGCGCGATTCAGGATTATAATATAGGGACGCTGGTCGGCACGACCACTTTTGGGAAGGGTATTGTCCAGCGGGTGCTGCCTCTGACTGACGGTACGGCTTTAAAGCTTACAATCAGCGCATATTATACGCCAAAGGGCAATAATATCCACGGGGTCGGCATTGAGCCTGATGTGGTCTGCGAGTTTGACAGTGACGCATACTATGATGAGGATGTGGATAACCAGCTGGAGAAGGCGGTGGAGGTGCTTTTGAAGGGGAGGTAACAGTTCGGCTTAGGACTTTGCTCTTGCGGCAAAGTCCGTGAGAACAGGTAAAGGTTAAGAAGAATCCGACCTCTTTGCCGAAGGCAAAACTGGAATAGGTCGGATTCAGTAACTATGAAGTCGAAGACTGAATAGTTACAAGGGGAGGGGATGAATCCACGCAACAGGTTGTAATTCTGAAGAAAGTACGATAAAATAATGGGAAGACAGCAAAGGAGTTACTGATTGTTTTGGGGATACCGTATGAAATCAGAAGTGCATACCGGGAAGAGTGGGAAGATGCCATGTCGCTGGCATGGCGTACTTTTATGAGGTTTGAGGCGGATGTCTATTCGCCCGAAGGTGTGAAGAATTTCGAGAATTTTATTACAGATTCTACGCTCTACAGAATGTTTGTCATGGGCGCGTACCAGATGTTCGTGGCGCTTGACGGGAAAAAGCTCGTGGGGATGCTGACGCTTCGCGACAGAGTGCATATTTCTCTGCTGTTTGTGGATGAAAAATACCACAGAAGGGGCATTGGACGTGCCTTGATCCAGTATATGTCAAATTACCTTTTAACGGAGCTGCAGGAAACGCGTGTGACGGTCAATTCTTCGCCTTATGGGGTGGAGTTTTATCACAGGCTGGGGTTTCGGGACCTGCGGCCGCAGGAGAAGAGGGACGGCATTATTTATACGCCGATGGAGTTTGTGTTGTGACGGAATCGGAGACGGGGGAAATTTATGGAGTATATTAGGAGCAAGGACATATATCTGCTGATGCGGGATATTCTGAAACTGATTAATCCCACGCTGATGGAACATGGATCCAGAGTGGCTTATATTGTGTATAAGATGCTGCAGGAAGAAAACAGGTACGAGGAGTTTGAACTGGCGGATATCGTTATGGTTGCGACGATGCATGATATCGGAGCGTATAAAACGGAAAAATCCAGAATCAATGATATGCTGCAGTACGAGACGAGGGACAGCATGGCGCATTCCATCTATGGCTACCTGTTCTTTAAGTATCTCTCCCCGGTGCCGGACATGTCAAAAGTGTTGATGTACCACTGCCGGGACTACGAGAAGCTGCAGACGGTAGATTACGCATATAAGGATGTGGCGGCTTACGTTAATATCGCTGAGAAGATTGACATTTATTCTAATACCATGGGTGCGCAGTTTGATCCGCGCATGTTTCAGAAACAGGCGGGCACGAAACTTTCTGCCACGGGTCTGGACCGTTTTTACCAGTGCGACGCGAAGTATAATATTCTGGAAAAGATTAAGGATAATTCCTATAAGGAAGAGCTGGATGAGATCGCTGAATATATGATTTTTTCCAATGAAGATAAAAAGACTTTCATGGATATGCTGATTTATTGTATGGGTTTTGTCCGCGAGAGCATGGTGCTGGATACAGTTACCACGATCTGTATTTGTGAGGAAATTTCCTCCCGCCTGTTCCTGCCGGATCAGGAGAGGGAGATGATCTACTATGCGGCGCTGCTGCACGATCTGGGGATGCTCGGGATATCGCAGGATATTCTGCAGGCGCCCCGCAAGCTGAAACCGGAAGAGATCAAGCATGTCCGTACACACGTGGGCATTACGCAGGAGAAGCTGGAACATAAAGTGGATGCCGAGGTGGTAAGTATTGCGCTGGCGCACCATGAGAGAGGGGACGGTAACGGATATCCAAAACGACTGACTGACAAGCAGATCAGTCTCCAACAGGGTGTATTGCAGGTGGGGGATGTGGTCAGCGCCCTGGTGAACAAGCGGAGCTACCGGGATGCCGTGTCGAAGCAGCAGGTGCTCCGGCTGCTGAACGAAGAGGCTGATAAGAACCGGTTTAAGAGACAGCCGGTTATGGTGCTGGTGGAGTCCTATGATGAAGTTATGGCGCATGTAAAGAAAGAAACCGCCAGAATCCTTAAAATGTACCAGACGCTTAACATGCAGTATCAGCAGGTCAGTACGAAATATAAAATCTAAATTAGTTTGTTTTTTACATATTTTTATGTTTTATATGGATTTTCACGCCTTGGTGATATATAATCTTATATATAGCCTAGCAAATTTTGGAGTGACAGACGTGGGTAAATTTTTTGATATGGACAGTCCTTTCATGCGGGTTTTAAACCGTGTGGGGGATTTGATGATTATGAATTTTTTAATGATTCTCTGCTGTATTCCTGTTATAACTGCAGGAGCGGCTTTTACAGCGATGCATTATGTGCTGCTTAAGATCGTGCGCGGCGAAGAGGGATATCTGATCAAAGGTTTCTTTAAGTCCTTTAAGCAGAATTTCAGGCAGGCTACCACCATATGGCTTTTGATGCTTCTGGTGATTCTGGTCTATGTGGGAGATTCATTAATCTTTAATTATTCGGGGTTGACTTTTCCGAAACCGCTTGTAATTGCGGTGGTGGCGGTGGCTGTCCTGCTTGCGATGGCAGCGGTTTATGTTTTTCCGTTACAGGCAAGATTTGAGAATACGGTGAAGAACACGCTCAAGAATGCAATGATACTGGCTTTTGTCAATCTGCCAAAGACGCTGCTGATGGTGGGATGCTATGTACTGCCGCTTGTGATCGCGTACTTTTCAAATTATGCGCTCCTGTTTGTATTTCTGTTTGGCATTTCGGCGCCGGCTTACGCGGCGGCATGGATATATAGCGGCATCTTTAAGAAGCTGGAGCCGGAGACAGAGAAAGTTACTGATGATATGGACTTTTCTCTGAGAATTGATGAGGGGAATCAGGAAATCGATGGATAATCAAGACAAGTCTAGTGTGTTACAGTGGCTTATTCCAACGGGCATCATGATGGTGGTCGTTGTTGCCATGTTGCTGAGCTTTTCGGCGAAGAGCAATAAGGAGGCGGAGGCGACAGTTTCGAAGACGCTGATCTCCTCGACGGAAGGGTACGGGGATCGTTTTCTTCACGAACTGCAAAAGGTGGGCAAGGTCGGCGAGACAGCCGGTGAAATACTTGAGAGAATTGGGACGGAAGAAACTGCCCACGTGATGGGAGTGCTGGATATTGCGTCGAAGTGCGCGGATGTAGATAAAGTTCTGTACTGTACTGCTGACGGACAGGCTGTGGACCAGACAGGCACGTCGATCGATGTCGGTCAGGAACCTTGGTTTGCGGAGGCGCTTGTAGGTGAATTTCCCTATGTATATACAGGCGAAGAAAAGGCTGTGATTGTGGTGAAGCACGTCGGGGCGAATGCGGAACACGGATATCTGATGCTTTACTATCCGATGGAGCGGTTTGGGGACATGCTGCTGCAGTCGGGATACGATTCCACGAGCTTTCTCGTTGTTGTGGATCTGGAAGGAAATATACTGGGTGTGAGCGGTGCGGCGACGAACGCCTGTGTGCAGGGGGGCAATATCTTTTCGGCGATGGAGGCGGAGAATAAGGAGAATGCCAGAACCATCCGCAATCGTCTGAACAACAGCTCCCGCGGCAGTGTAGATATTCAGACAGGTAAACAGAGACAGGTTCTGACTTCTGTGCCGCTTGGCACAAACCGTTGGAGTCTGATACTTGGTGTCAGTGGGTCTTATGCGGAGAGACAGGCGAATTATATCAGAAAAAACACACGGGACATGGTTCTTGCCCTGGCGCTTACGATCGCCGTGTTCTTCTGTGTTGTTATGGTGATCAATATTATCGGAAAGATACGCAGCAATAATAAGAAGAAGGAATTGGAAGACAAGGCGGATACAGACCTTCTGACCGGTTTGAACAATAAGCTGGCGACGGAGCGCAAGATTAAGGACTATATGGCAAAGAACCCCGATAAACAGTGCATGATGTTTATGGTTGACGTAGATAATTTTAAAAAGATCAACGATACGATGGGACATGCTTTTGGCGATGAGGTGCTGCGTTCCCTTGGTATCCAGATTGGGGCGATTTTCCGTGCCAGCGATATCATAGGCCGTGTGGGCGGTGATGAGTTCATGGTATTTCTTAAGGACATTGCGACCGAGGAGGCGATCCTGAAGGAAGCCAGAAAGATGGAAGTCTTTTTTAAGAACTTTCAGGCGGGCGAGTACGTGAAGTATAAGGCTACGGCAAGTATTGGCGTGGCGGTATTCCCGCAGGAAGGCAGCGACTTTGAGACGCTTTATAAAGCGGCTGACCAGGGTGTATACAAGGCAAAGAAGAGAGGAAAGAACCAGCTTGCGTTTTACAGGGACAGGGAGCCGGTAGAACAGGGCGCGGCGGCCGGTGCAGCGGAAGAATAGATAAGGGCGCAGTGTTTGAGAAAACGGGAAGGACGGATTTTATGCCGTCCTTCTTTTTTGGTGCAGGGAATGCGGAGCATTGCGAGCCGGCATATCCGCGCAGGGTTCGATTGCACGAAATTGCGGCTACGAAAACCATTTAGCAAGAATGGGGTATATTTACGCAATTATTTTTATAATTTGACGAAATGTGGAGAAATGACACGGAAATGAAAGTCAAAAAAGAAAATTGATATAAAAAATGTCTAAAAATATTTAAAAAAATGGTTGTCAATATAGGAAATGTGTGCTAGACTAACATTACGAAAACGTTTAAGTAAAAACGCGTTTCGTGTAACCATTACACTTTTTATCTTTTTAAAAGGAGGAAATGAAAAAGTATGAAGAAGAAAGTAGTAAGCATCTTATTGGCAACATCTATGGTAGCGACGCTTGCAGCATGCGGCAGCGATCCCGCTCCGGCAGCTGAAGCTCCTGCAGCAGAGGAGGAAGCTCCCGCGGCAGAGGAAGCGCCTGCGGCAGAGGAAGAGGCTCCTGCAGCAGAGGGGGAGGCTCCCGCGGAAGATACCGGTGCAGCATCCGGCGATCTCGCTTACACGGGAAACATCTCCATCATGCACTTCTCCACATCTGAGGAGTCTGAGGGTAACGGCGGTTCTGATGGCTTCAGAACATGCCTTGCTAACTGGCAGAATGACCACGGTAACATTACGTTGGATGAGGAAGTTCTGGCAAACGACGACTATAAGACACAGATTGCTACACGCGCGGCAGCGGACGATCTTCCGGACGTATTCCTGCTTCAGGGTATGAACACCATCAGCTGGGCAGGTCAGGGTCTTGTATATGATCTGACAGACAGCATTAAGAATTCCCCTTATGCGGGTGAATACAACATGGATTATCTTGTACCCTTCACCGCGGACGGCAAGTATTACGCTTATCCTGCTCTGACAGGCGGTACCTGTACCGTAGTCATCTACGACGAGGCTATGTGGAAAGAGGCTGGCTTTGATTCCTTCCCCACCACTTGGGCTGACGTAGAGAAGGCGGCCGAGTACTTCAGCGGTCAGGGTATCGATACCATCGCATTCGGTAACTCCGGTCAGTGGCAGATGAATTCCTGTTTCGTATCCTGCCTTGGATATCAGTACACTGGCACACAGTGGTTTTCTGATATCATTGCAGGCACAGGCAACTTCGAGGCTCCTGAGTTTGTGGCGGCTCTGACAGAGACACAGCGTCTGTTCCACGACACCAACATCTTCAACAAGGACTTCAACGCAGTATCCAATGAGGACGCTCGTGAGTACTATATCTCTGGCGACGCGGCAGCGTTCATCGGCGGTAACTGGGATGCTTCTTATATCCAGGCTACACTGGAAGGCGATCCGAAGAAGGATACCACCAAGTTCGCAGTTCTTCCTCAGGCAGCAGACGCTACCAAGTATGAGAACTTCCAGAATATCGGTCTTGGTTACGGTATGGCAATCAGTGCAAAGGCAGCTTCTGATCCTGACAAGCTTGCGGCTTGTATCGATCTTTGCCAGTACCTGACAGGTCCTGCATTCTCCGAGTATGTAGGCGCGAACTACGCACTGGCTGGTTTCTGCAGCTCCGATGTAGACCTTTCCGCATTCGACCAGTACACACAGGATTTCTACAACTTCTCCTATGTGGACAACAAGGGCTGTGAGATTTATGACTCTTATGTAGACGGTTCCGTTTGGTCTGTACTTAATACCGAGATGCAGGAAATGGTTAACGGCGACAAAGATCCCGCAACCGTTGCGGCAGATACACAGGCTGCATACAAGGCATACTTGGGTCAGTAACAAATTGAGCGCAAGCGCTTAATTGCGGGCACTGCTTCGCAGGCTCGGCGAAAAATGAGTCTTAGGTTTTCATTGCGAGCGCTGCTGACGCGGGCTCGGCACATAATCGGCTTATCATGGTCGAGAGGGTTTTACAACATAAACAGGCTGCGCCGCCTAGGGGATTTCTCCTAGGCGGACGCTTACCTGACAGGGTCTTTGATTAAGCACATGCTTAATTATGGCGAAGCGTAGAAAACGACTTCGTTTCGCTTTTGGGGTATGTCTCAGTTACGTTAATAGTGAGCAAAAAGGAAATGGGGGCGAATCTATGCTGAAATCTATTAAACCGAAAAAATGGGTAGTAGCTGCATATCTTGCCGTGCCCGTGGCGCTGTATGTGTTCACGGTATTTGCACCGCTTGTGGCAGCTCTTTTTTACAGTTTCTTTGAATGGAAGGGCGGACCGGTTAAAACCTTTAATGGTTTTGCCAATTACGCGCAGCTGTTTAGCGACGAAGTTTTCTGGAGTTCTTTCTGGCACAATATTTTTCTGGTGATCGTTTGTATCATCGGACAGATCGGTCTGGCATTTATCGTTGTGCTGTTAATCAACTCCAAGGTAACCAAGCTGCAGGGTATCCACAGGACATTTGGATTTTTCCCGAGCACGATCTCGGCAGTCTGCATCGGCTTTATCTGGCAGATGATCTACGATTCCAAGAGAGGTCTGCTGAACTACTTTTTAGAGAAGATTGGCAGGGAGGATCTGCAGAAGGTATGGCTCAATGAGCCGAAGCTGGTAATGCTTCTGGTGTCCATCCCTCTGATCTGGCAGTTTATCGGTTACTATATGGTGATCCTGCTGTCTGCGGTTTCCTCGATCAGTACGGAGGTTCTGGAATCTGCGGAGATTGACGGCGCGACAGGAATTCAGCGCGCGCGTTACATAGTTTTACCTTTGATTAAGAATACGCTGCTTGTATGTATCACCCTCTGCGTAGCGGGTAACATGAAAGCATTCGATAATATTTACGTCATGACCTCAGGCGGACCGGGTTATTCCTCCATGGTTATGGCGATGTACGGATATAAGGTTTCCTTCGAACAGTCCAACTTAGGCTACGGTTCCTGTATTTCCGTGGGTATCTTCGTTCTGGCGCTGGCCGTGATCGGCGGTTCCCAGCTTCTGATGAATTACTTTATGACGGACAGCTACGACCGTCAGGAGGCAAAGCATCTGAAACAGATTGAGAAGGAAAGAAAACAGGCAATCAAAGCCCGCAAGGCCAACATGTAAAGGAGGGGATCTGCTATGGCTAAAGATATGAAAATGACAAAAGTGGAAGATAATTCGGCAGGCACCCGAGCAAAGCGAGGCGTGCTTACGGTAGTGATTAACTTTTTCCTGTGGTTCTTCTCGCTGACCTGTATTTTCCCGCTTTTCTGGATGCTCTATTCCTCCCTGAAAGAGAAGAGAGTGTTCAACAGGGATATCATGAGTCTGCCGAAGGAGCCGACGCTGGCGAACTATACGAAAATTCTGTCCAACAAGGACTACCGTCTGATGCAGTCGGTGGGTAACAGCGCGAGGACGACGATTTTGTCGGTTCTGTTGATTGTGATTATCGCATTTATTGTGGGTTATATTCTTTCGAGAATTGACTTTGCGCTAAATAAGCCTCTGTATGTGATGTTCCTGATGGGAATGCTGATTCCGATCCACTCGTTGATGGTTCCCATTTACATCATCTTTTCCAAGATGGGGCTGTCCAACCATTGGTACACGCTGCTGCTGCCGTACGTCTCGTTCGCACTGCCCATGTCGATTTTTCTTGTGCAGGGCTATGTGAAAGGCATTCCGACGGAGCTTGAGGAGGCTGCTGCGATTGACGGTTCCACCTTTTCCAAGACGATGTTCGGCATCATCCTTCCGGTGTGCAAGCCGATTCTGGTGACGGTTGCGATAATCAACGTGTTCAGCTGTTGGAATGAGTTCTCATTTGCGTTGATTCTGATTAAGGACAGGGCGCTGTACACGGTGCCGCTGGGACTGAAACAGTTTACGGGTCAGTTCACATCGGATTATCCGAAGATCATGGCGGCGATGCTGATCACCATGGCTCCTATCGTGATTTTCTACTTCGCATTCAGCAAGCAGATCATCAAAGGTATGGTTGTCGGAGCGGTGAAGGGCTAATTGATTTCATGGAGTTGAATTTCATTATATGGGGAGTTGCAGACCGGGGATGAGAAATTGTCCCCGGTCATTTTGCGCTATTGACATATACCCCATGGGGGTATATAATGCCTATATCAAATCATTGTGCTGAAAGCAAAAAAGTGTCCAATTTGCACGGGATCATTACATAAACTTATGAAAATGGAGAAAATAAATGGGTGAAGAAAAAACAGCAGTGGGCGACGTGTGCGCTTGTTGCCGCCACAAGAGCACGCCGCGGGAGGCGGGAGAACAGAAAAATTTACAGAACCGCATCAATCGGATTATCGGTCAGTTAAAAGGGATTCAGGGAATGATTGAGGACAACCGCTACTGCGGTGATGTTCTTGTACAGATCGGCGCGGTGGAGAGCGCGCTCCAGAGTCTTGGTTATGTGATTCTGGAGGAGCACATGATGACATGTGTGGCGGAGGGTGTACAGCAGGGCGACACGCAGATGCTTGCGGAAGCTGTGGAGCTGATGAAAAAAATAAAATAGCAGATTGGGAATAAATGATAATTGGGAGTCAAGTATGAAAACAGAAAAATTCAACGTGACGGGCATGACATGTGCTGCCTGCAGCGCGCATGTGGAGAAAGCGGTGCGCGGCGTCGAAGGCGTCGGGACGGTCAGCGTAAATTTACTTATGAATAGTATGGTGGCGTCGTTTCAGGAACCTGCTACGGCGGAAGCGATCTGCCGGGCGGTGGAGAAAGCCGGGTATGGCGCAGTTGCTGCGGGCGGGAGCGGTGGAGCCGGAAATTGCGGTGGCGGGAGCTGCAGCCTAAATGGGAAGAACGGTGGGAGCACAGCCGCCGGAGGGGATGCTTTTGCGGACCACGAGACACCGAAGCTGCGCCGCAGACTGATCGCTTCCCTTTGCCTCCTGATCCCTCTTATGTATGTGTCCATGGGGCATCTCATGTGGGGGTGGCCGGTGCCAGAAGGGTTGGCGGGAAATGCGTGGGCGATTGCACTGTATCAGCTTCTTCTGACGGGACTTGTGATGGTCATTAACCAGAAATTTTTCGTGAGCGGCTTTGCCGGGCTGATGCGCCGAGTGCCGAACATGGATACGCTGGTGGCGCTCGGCAGCGCGGCGGCTTTTGTGTACAGTGCGGCGGTCATGTTCCGCATGGGCGGCGCGTACGGGGCAGGTGATATGGAAATGGCTGCGCATTGCCTGCACGACATGTATTTTGAATCGGCGGCAATGATTCTTACTTTAATTACCGTAGGCAAGATGCTGGAAGCATACAGCAAGGGAAAGACGACGAATGCAGTCAAAAGCCTGATGGATCTGGCACCGAAAACCGCCCATGTGATCCGTGACGGTGTGGAAGTGACGATAGATGCGGACGAGGTTGCGGCGGGAGATACCTTTATCGTAAAGCCGGGTGAGAGCATTCCTGTGGACGGCGAAGTAATCGGCGGGGAGAGCGCGGTGGATGAAGCGGCGCTCACAGGTGAAAGCCTTCCTGTAGACAAAGGGGTCGGGGACAGGGTCAGCGCGGCGACACTGAACCAGAACGGCGCGCTGACCTGCGTGGCGACGCGGGTGGGTGGTGACACGACCTTGCGTCAGATCATAGATATGGTGGAAAATGCGGTGGCGACGAAGGCGCCGATCGCACAGGTCGCGGACCGGGTGTCCGGCGTTTTTGTGCCGGTAGTGATTACGCTTGCACTCATCACGGGAGCGGTCTGGCTGCTTGCGGGGGCGGGTGTCGGGAAGGCGCTGTCCTACGCGATCAGCGTGCTTGTGATCAGCTGCCCCTGTTCGCTGGGGCTGGCGACGCCTGTGGCGATCATGGTAGGAAATGGCAGAGGCGCGAGGCAGGGTATTCTTTTTAAAAACGCGACGGCGTTGGAACAGACTGGCAGGACAAATTTTGTGGTGTTAGATAAGACGGGAACCGTGACGGAGGGGAAACCGCGCGTGACAGATATCTGTCCGGCGGAGGGCGTTTCCGCAGAAGAACTTTTGCGGTCGGCGGCGTCTCTGGAAAAGAACAGCGAGCATCCTCTTGCGCGGGCGATCTGTGAACACGCCGCAGAAGAAGGAATTGCGGCGGACGATATCACGGACTTTAAAGCGCTTCCCGGATGGGGTGTGGAAGGTGTACTGCAGCAGCACGGTCCCGGCGGTGTGGCAAGCGGAGAATCAGGGGGTCTGGCTTTTGGCGGAAAGGCAGCTCTGCTTGAGGAGCGAGGTCTTCTCACGGAAGAATTTAGGCGGCTGGGAGAAAGCATGGCGGAAGAGGGAAAAACACCGCTCTATTTCGCGGCGGGCGGCGCGCTTCTTGGTATGATTGCCGTGGCGGATGTGGTGAAGCCGGACAGCGCACAGGCAGTGGAAGAATTGAAAAATATGGGCATCCATGTCATTATGCTCACGGGGGATAACCGACGCACGGCGGAGACTGTCCGCGCGCAGGTAGGAATTGACGCTGTGGTTGCCGATGTTCTTCCGGGCGATAAGGAAGCGGTAATCAAACGGCTCTCCGAGCACGGGAAGGTGGCAATGGTCGGGGACGGCATCAATGACGCACCCGCATTGACGAGGGCGGACGTAGGTATAGCGATAGGTGCGGGCGCTGACGTGGCGCTGGACGCAGCGGATATTGTATTGGTGAAGTCAAAGCTGACTGATGTGTCGGCAGCGGTGCGCCTTTCCAGACAGGTGCTGAAAAATATTCATGAAAATCTGTTCTGGGCGTTTTTCTACAACTGCATCGGCATTCCTGTTGCTGCCGGCGTGCTCGTACCGTTTACCGGGCTTTCGCTAAATCCCATGTTTGCGGCTGCGGCGATGAGTCTGTCCAGCTTCTGCGTGGTCACGAACGCCCTGCGGCTGAATCTGTTTTCAGTTCGCAGTACGGCGAAAGACAGAAGGGCGCATATGGTTCCTATGCCGGATCTGACAGACGGCTTTACGGGGATAGAGAATAAGGAAACGAATAAGGGAAAAGGAAAGGAGAACAAGGGTATGGTTAAGGTATTGGATGTAGAGGGAATGATGTGCGCGAAATGCCAGGCACATGTGCAGAAGGCTTTGGAGGGCGTTGCAGGGGTGACGGCGGTGGAGGTCAGTCTGGATAACAATACGGCGAGCGTGACAATGGAAAATGAGATCGCAGACGAAACGCTTGCTGGCGCCGTGACGGAGGCGGGATATGAGGTAAAAGGGTGCAGGACCGCGTAAAATAGCGGGTGGAAGAGTCGGGCAATAATAGTTTTGTCTGTCTGTTTAGGCAAAATGCACAGGAAAGCGGTATATTCTTAGTCAAATTGCCGTGTGTCTTAAAAAAATTTTAATAATATAAGCAAAATCTACAATCGGGAACGAAATCTTTGTGGAATAGTGGTATAGTAAAGGGGACAAAAGTCCGTTATACTAATCTACAGAATTAATCGTCCGGGAAACGATTTCCGCGGGCGGAAAAGAAACTAAAAAAATACAAATAATTTAGGAGGCAATCATGGCAAGTTTATCTTTAAAGAATGTCTGCAAGGTATACCCTAACGGTTTCGAGGCAGTAAAAGATTTCAATCTTGAAATCGCGGATCAGGAGTTCATCATTTTCGTAGGTCCTTCGGGCTGTGGTAAGTCTACCACTCTTCGTATGATCGCTGGTCTGGAAGATATTTCTTCCGGTGAGCTGAAGATCGGTGACAGAGTAGTGAACGACGTAGAGCCTAAGGACAGAGATATCGCAATGGTATTCCAGAACTACGCTCTGTATCCGCATATGTCCGTGTATGATAACATGGCGTTTGGTCTTAAGCTGAGAAAAGTTCCGAAGGATGAGATCGATAAGATGGTTAAAGAAGCAGCGAAGATCCTTGATCTGACAGCTCTCCTTGATCGTAAGCCGAAGGCTCTTTCCGGTGGTCAGAGACAGCGTGTGGCTATGGGCCGTGCTATCGTTCGTAACCCTAAGGTATTCCTGATGGATGAGCCGCTGTCCAACTTGGATGCAAAACTTCGTGTTCAGATGCGTGTTGAGATTTCCAAGCTGCACCAGAGACTTGGCACTACTATTATCTATGTAACACATGACCAGACAGAGGCTATGACCCTTGGTACCAGAATCGTTGTTATGAAAGACGGCGTGGTACAGCAGGTTGATACTCCTCAGAACTTATATCAGAAGCCTCAGAATCTGTTCGTAGCAGGATTCATGGGTTCCCCGCAGATGAACTTCCTTGATGCGGTTGTTGAGAAAGACGGTGATACCGCTAACCTTAAGGTTGCAGGTCAGACCATTCCGTTACCGCCCGCTAAGTCCAAGAAGCTGATTGACGGCGGTTATGTAGGCAAGACCGTTACATTTGGTATCCGTCCTGAGGACGTATATGATTCCGAGATGTTCATTGAGACCGCTAAGTGCGTATTTGAGTCTACCATTAAGGTTTACGAACTGCTTGGTGCAGAAGTTTACTTATACTTTGATCTCGCTGAGTTCCCGATTACCGCAAGAGTAGATTCCCGTACGACAGCAAGACCCGGTGACACAGTTAAGTTTGCTTTTGATGTTGAGAAGATTCACGTATTCGACAAAGAGACAGAGCAGACCATCACCAACTAATAAAAGTAACTGCAGGGGAGGGAGGCGTAAGCATCCCTCCCCTTTCGCGTATGGAGGAATATATGATTTCAAGTCAGATTATTAAGGCGAGTATAGAGGAACTTTCGGCGATTTCCAAGGTTTTCCTTGCGGTTTGGGATCCGGAGGGAAAGGAGATTGCAGCGACCTTTGAGACAGACGATATTTCCCCGTCGCTGATTTCGGGCTTTGTGGATTCTCCTGCCGACAGTCAGGTGATTGGGGTGCACCATCTTCTTAAGGTTCTGGATGAAGAGGAGGTGCTTTTTGTCCTGGACGCAAAAGGCGGCAGCGAAGATACTTACATGATTGGAAGGATAGCAGTCAGCCAGCTTCAGCACCTGATTGTTGCCTACAAGGAGCGGTACGACCGAAATAACTTTTTCCAGAATCTTCTGCTGGATAATATGCTTCTGGTGGACATTTATAACAGGGCAAAGAAGCTGCATATTGAGGCGGCGGTTCCACGCGCGGTGTTCCTGATTGAGACAGATAAAGAGAAGGACAGCACGGCGATGGAGCTTCTGAACGGTATGTTTACGTCGCAGATCGGTGATTATATTACGGCGGTTGATGAAAGCAATGTGATCCTGATTAAGGCACTTAACCCTGAGGATGGTTATGAAAGGCTGGGGCAGATTGCCGATACGATTGCGGATATGATGAACATGGAGGCGATGCTTAATGTGCGCGTTGCATATGGCACAATTGTCGGGGAACTTAAGGAAGTGTCGAAGTCTTACAAAGAAGCGAAAATGGCTCTCGATGTGGGTAAGATTTTCTATGCCGAGAAAAAGGTGACAGCTTACAATACGCTGGGAATCGGCCGTTTAATTTATCAGCTTCCGATCAATCTTTGCAGGCTCTTTATCGACGAGATTTTCGGATCGAATGTGCCGGCTGAACTGGATGATGAAACTCTGACGACGATAAACAAATTTTTTGAGAACAACCTTAATGTGTCCGAGACGTCAAGGCAGCTTTTTGTACACCGCAATACGCTGGTGTACAGGATTGAGAAGCTGCAGAAAAGCACGGGACTGGACATCCGTGTCTTTGACGATGCGCTGACATTCAAGATTGCGCTGATGGTGGTAAATTATATGCGCTATCTGGATTCGTTGGATTTCTGATGCAGATAAGTGTGAATATAAGACGAAGGAGCGGCTCGGACGGGCCGCTCCTTTGGCGCATAAGCAGAGCTGGAAAACAGGTTCTATTTTACAAACGACATGCATATATATGAACAGAGGAATATAAATTGTAATAGGTTCATCTTTGCGCCGTCTGGTCGCACGGGCGCTCCGGAACGGAGGTTATTATGTATCAAAAGGAAATCATATATTTGGGCTTGTACAAGGACGGGGACCGCCTGGGGAGCGCAGGCTTTCTCAAGGTGGAAAAAAGGGACAAGGACGCGAATCTTTCGCTGGTGGTAAAAAATGTGCCGCACTCCATAAACGGGAAGTATTCGGTACGGTATTACAGCGGCTCGGAATGGAAAGAGGCGGACGGCATTACAGTGCGGGAAGGCGGCGGACAGTGGGAAAAACAGGAGCCGGATTCTCTGGAGCGGGTACGTCTGCAGATTATGCTGCCCGGCGGCTATCTGGTAGAGGGCATCAGCAAGGAAGCTGCAAGACAGGCGGCTGCCGTGAAAGAGGAAGAGAAGGCAGAACAGCTGCCGGATGCGGAGCCAGTCAGGGAGCAGGAACGGGCAGAGCTCATGGGAGAGCAGTCTGCCTTTGCGGAATCGGCTGCAGAATCGGCCGCGCCCCGGCAGGAGTCGGCTGCTATTGTGAAATTGGCGGCAGAGCCAACTGCGACAGAGCCAATTGTGCCGGAACGGTCTGCATCTGTGACGACCATAGTGCGTGCCCCGGAACAGCAGAACGCTGCGGAACCGTCTGTGCTTCAGCCGGAACCACCCAAAGTAGAGCGTATTGTCGTGCAGAAACAGGGCGGCAGGGTGAGAGGCGATGTCGCGGAGCAGACACAGAAACCCCTGATGGCGGATGCCCTTGTCATAGAAGGGCTGAAAGAGGATAAGTGGGAGCAGATACTTGACACCTACGACAACATTCATCCCTACGGTGACGAACGCGTCTATGTAAAGCTGGAGCCGAAGGATTTTATCATTATGTCCGGAAAATACCAGCATCTGGTAAACAACAGCTTTTTGCTGCACGGATTTTATAATTACCGGCATGTAATTTTGGGGAAAGAAGGAGAGGTATATTATATGGGCGTTCCAGGCGTATTCTATGAGAGAGAGAAGATGGTGGCGCTAATGTTCGGTTTCGAGGCGTTCGAGTGTGAGAGCGGAGAGTCGAAAACGGGTGAGTTTGGTTATTATCTTAGGAAAGTAGAGCTGTGAACATGATTTCGGCGGCGTACAGGGTGCCTGCCGGCGCCGTTTTTCTCTGTGGCAGCGAAACGGAGTAAAAGGAAGTGCACACGGCATATTAAAGTCCCTCATAGTCGAAAGTGGGAATAAAACTTTCCAGACAGGTTTCTCCCTCCTGGATAAAGCCATTTTCAATGCCAATACGGATGGCGAAGTCAACGATTCGCTCATATTCTTCGTCGGATATCCGGCGGTTTAATGAGGGTATGCTGGAAACCTGTGAAAGCGGCGTATACTGATTCATAATACTGACATATATGTCATTTTTAAAGGCCTCATGGAGAAATCGTAGTATTCGGCGGCTGTCCTTGCCGCAGCCGGGTAAAAGCAGGTGGCGCACAATTACCCCTCGCAGCATCAGTGAATCCTCTCCATCCGCGAAAACGGGAGCGCCGACCTGTCGGACCATCTCGGCGATGGCAGCGGATGCTGTTTCAAAGTAATCCGGCGCGTTGGAATAGCTTTCGCTCAGAACGGGGTCAAAGTATTTCAGGTCGGGAAGATAAATGTCGACCAGTCCTTCCAGCTCGCGGAGTGTTTCCACCTTTTCATAGGCGGAAGAATTATAGACAACAGGGATGAAAAGTCCCTGTTTTTTTGCCGACTGTAATGCAATTATGATCTGAGGGACAAAGTGGGAGGGCGTGACAAGGTTGACGTTGTGTGCACCCTTTTCCTGCAATTCCAGAAAAATATCGGATAGGCGGGATGCCGTGATGTCCTGACCAGTATGCCCCTGCGCAATCTTGTGGTTCTGACAGTACACACAGCGGAGATTACAGCCGCTGAAAAAAACAGCGCCGGAACCGTTCCTGCCGGACAGGCAGGGCTCTTCCCAGAAATGGAGCGCCGCTCTTGCAGCCATAAGCCTTGCGGTCTGCCCACAGTAACCGGTTTCACTGGCGTTTCTGTTTACGTGGCATTCCCTCGGGCAGAGTGTGCAGTCCGACAATTCCTGCCACGTTTCGCTTTCGTAAAATGTCTGGTCGGTATTTTTCATTTCTGTTTTCCATAATAGTGAGTTTGCGGCAGAAATATGCCATGAAATTCAAAACCGTGCGCTTTATGTCGAATCGTAACCCATGTACGTTACCTTTACAGTTAACTCCGCCAGGCACCCTCACGGCACATGAAAGGTTCCACTTAGTGCTGCTGTGTTCCCACCCTGACACGGTTCATGGATTCTCATTGCGTGAGACCCAAACTTCAACGCCACTTATAAAGGGCAGCTACGCAGGAGCAGACCCTCGATAAAGCATCACCCCCACTAGAGCGGATTGTGGGTACAGGGCACCGCTAACGCCCCGGCTGCACGGAAACGGAGATGGAGGGATTCGAACCCTCGTGCCCCGGAGGGCTAACGCATTTCGAGTGCGCCCCGTTATGACCACTTCGATACATCTCCGTACGAATAAGATTATATGTTGAAAAGTAATCCTTGTCTACAGTTTTTCCAAAAAACTTTTATGAAATCTTTTTTGTGTCCTGAATATGGTACGTGTGGTAAAATATAATGGTACAAAGAAAAACCCAGAAAAAGCGCTTTCGCAGACGGAGCAGTCTGCGGCTCTCACATGGAGGACGGCATGACGCAGGATGAAAAGTATATGAAGGAAGCCATAAAGCAGGCGAAGAAGGCTTATGCGCTCGGGGAGGTGCCGATCGGCTGTGTGATCGTATACCGGGACAAGATCATCGGCAGAGGGTATAACCGCCGTAACACAGACAGGAATACGCTGGCACATGCGGAGATTACGGCGATCAATAAAGCCAGCCGGGTAATGAAGGACTGGCGGCTTGAGGAGTGTACACTCTATGTGACACTGGAGCCATGCCAGATGTGCGCGGGAGCGATTGTACAGGCGAGGGTGACGGAGACGGTGATTGGAGCCATGAATCCGAAGGCGGGCTGCGGCGGTTCCATTTTAAATATTCTGGAGATGCAGGAATTTAATCATCAGGTGATCGTGCGCCGGGGCGTTCTGGAGGAGGAATGCCAGTCGATTTTGAAGCGTTTTTTTCAGGAGCTGCGGGAGAGAAATAAAATAGAAAAGCAGCAGCGGAGGGAAAAGCAGGCGGATGTGAACAAAATACCTTGACCGGGTTTTCCGCATTTACTATAATTATCATAAGAATTATCATAAGGCGGATGAGATTGTAGAATTACTGGATAAGATTGCAATGGCAAGGGATCAAAAATAAAAAAGTGGGAAGATAAGGAGGAAGCGTAATGAAGAGAATTGGAATGTTGACCAGTGGTGGGGATTGCCAGGCGTTAAACGCCGCGATGAGAGGCGTGGTGAAGTGCCTTTCCTGCAGCAGTGAGGACGTGGAGATTTATGGTTTTCTGGATGGCTATAAGGGTATGATTTATGGGGATTTCCGAATTTTGACAGGGCACGATTTTGCGGGTATTCTGACGAAGGGCGGCACCATTCTCGGCAGCTCCAGAACCCCTTTTAAGCTGATGCGTGAGCCGGATGAAAACGGGCTTGATAAGGTCGAGGCGATGAAGCAGAATTACTATAAGCTGAAATTGGACTGCATGGTTATTCTGGGCGGTAACGGAACTCACAAGACAGCGAATATGCTCCGTGAGGAAGGACTCAATGTCATCACTCTGCCCAAGACCATAGACAACGACCTCTGGGGAACGGATATGACTTTCGGCTTCCAGAGCGCGGTGAATATAGCTACAGACTGCATTGACTGTATTCATACCACAGCGTCGTCCCATGGGCGTATCTTTATCGTGGAAGTCATGGGACATAAGGTCGGCTGGCTTACGCTGAATGCCGGCATCGCAGGTGGTGCAGATATTATTCTGATTCCTGAGATTCCCTATGACATCGACAGCGTGATTAAGGCGATCAAAGCGCGCTCGCAGAGAGGCTCCCGTTTCACCATTATGGCTGTAGCGGAGGGTGCGATCTCCAAGGAGGACGCGAAGCTTTCCAAGAAGGAATACAAGGAGAAGATGAAGGACTATCCGTACCCTTCGGTTTCCTATGAAATTGCGGATAAGATTATGAAAAAGACAGGCATGGATGTGCGTGTTACGGTTCCGGGTCATACACAGCGCGGCGGAAGCCCCTGTCCTTATGACAGAGTGTTTGCCACCAGACTGGGCGCGGAGGCAGGCAAATTGATTTTGCAGGGTGAATACGGTTTCATGGTAGGTTATAAGAACAGGGAGATCGTGAGAGTGCCGCTTGAGGAAGTGGCAGGCAAGCTGAAAATGGTATCACCTGATGCCACCATTGTTCAGGAGGCGAAGATGGTGGGTATCAGTTTTGGAGATTAAAATTTATGTCGTACACAGCGCTGTATCGTAAGTTCCGCCCGTGCCGGTTTGAGGACGTCAAGGGGCAGGAGCATATAGTTACCACCCTGCAGAATCAGATTAAGGCGGACCGCATTGGTCATGCGTATCTCTTCTGCGGAACAAGGGGAACCGGAAAGACATCCATAGCGAAAATATTTGCGCGGGCGGTGAACTGCGAGAACCCCGTGGAGGGGAGTCCATGTGGGGAATGTGCGAGCTGTAAGGCGATTGCGGCGGGCGTCAGTATGAATGTGATTGAGATTGACGCCGCCTCCAACAATGGCGTTGACAATATCCGTGAGATTGTGGATGAGGTGTCCTATTCTCCGGCGGAGGGACGGTTTAAGGTTTATATCATTGACGAGGTGCATATGCTTTCCATAGGCGCTTTTAACGCACTGCTAAAGACGTTAGAAGAGCCGCCCTCCTATGTGATTTTTATTCTGGCGACCACCGAGGTGCATAAGATACCGATTACCATTCTCTCCCGTTGCCAGCGGTATGACTTCCGCAGGATTTCGATTGAGACGATTGCGGAAAGACTGCGGGAGCTGATGGAAAAAGAGCAGGTGCAGGTGGAGGAGAAGGCGCTCCGCTATATTGCAAAGACTGCGGATGGCTCCATGCGTGACGCGCTGAGCCTGTTGGACCAGTGTATTGCATTTCATTTCGGGCAGGAACTGACTTATGATAAGGCGCTTGATGTTCTGGGTGCAGTGGACACGGAAGTATTCAGCAGACTTTTACGCCATGTGATCGGACGTGAGGTGAATGGCTGCATCGGGCTTCTGGAAGAGATTGTTATGCAGGGCAGGGAACTATCTCAGTTTGTAACGGATTTTACATGGTATTTAAGGAATCTTCTTCTGCTACAGTCTTCGGATGACATTGAGGATATTATAGACGTGTCCTCTGATAATCTGGTTCGCTTAAAGGAAGAGGCTGGGATGTTGGAAACGGAAACACTCATGCGCTATATCCGCATCTTTTCAGAGCTGTCGGGACAGATTAAGTATGCGCCGCAGAAGAGAATTTTGATTGAGATTGCCCTTATTAAGCTTTGCAGACCTGATATGGAGCGGGATATCGGTTCCGTGGCGGAGCGGGTTAGAGTGATAGAGGAACAGTTGGAAAACGGCGTTGTGGCTGTGGCGGCAGCGGGAGCCGTGGAAAGTGTTTCGGCACCTGTTCCGGCAAAGGAACACCCGCCACTGCCTAAGGCGATTTCGGAAGACGTGCAGGCGGCGGTGGAACGGTGGCAGGATATCGTGGCGGGTGCGGATATGCCCATGAAGCAGTATCTTAAAGAGGCACGTTTAAGCTTGGGCGGAGACAGTCAGCTGCTGGTGGTTGTGGAGGATGGTCTTGCCTCCGATTATTTTTTGCGGCAGGAAGGGCATAAAAAACTGCTGGAGCAGATGCTGGCGGACATGACAGGCAGGGAGATTGACGTGACGGTACAGACGGTGCCGGACAGGGGAACTTTTGAGCAGAGCTATGTGGATTTGTCACAGCTGATCCATATGGAAATAGAGGAAGAATAGGAAAGGAAAATAGAAAAAATGGCGAAACGAGGCGGATTTCCGGGTGGTGGTATGCCCGGTAATATGAATAATCTGATGAAGCAGGCGCAGAGGATGCAGCGTCAGATGGAGGAGAGCCAGAAAGAACTTGAAACAAAGGAGTTTACGGCTAAAGCGGGCGGCGGTGCGGTGGAAGTCACCGTGACGGGTAAGCGCGAGGTGACGAAGGTGAAGCTTTCCGAGGAGGTAGTGGACCCGGATGATATCGAAATGCTGGAGGATCTGGTGATGGCGGCGGCAAATGAGGCGCTGCGCATGGCGGAGGAGGCAAATGCCGAGGCTATGAATAAAATGACCGGAGGGTTGGGATTAGGCGGAGGACTGCCGTTCTAAATGTCCACAAAGAAGGAATGGCATTATCATAAATGGGATGCCTGACGAAAGGTTGAGATTTTTCTGACATGGAACTTTACAGCGGACATATCAATAAACTGATAGAGGAGCTGGCGGGGCTGCCGGGGATTGGGCATAAGTCGGCACAGCGGCTCGCCTTTCACCTGATCAATATGCCGCAGTCGCGGGTGGAGCGGCTGGCGAAGACTATTGTTGAGGCGAAGGAAAACGTTCGTTACTGTCAGGAATGTTTTACCTTGACGGATAAAGAAATCTGCCCGGTCTGCGCAAATGTGAACAGGGATCACAGCGTCATAATGGTAGTGGAGAACACGAGAGATTTGGCTGCTTACGAAAAAACGGGAAAATATACGGGCGTTTATCATGTGCTGCATGGCGCGATATCTCCCATGTTGGGAATCGGACCGGGAGATATCAGATTGAAGGAGCTGATGAAGCGGCTGGAAGGTGATGTCACGGAGGTGATTATTGCGACTAATTCCAGTTTGGAGGGCGAGACTACGGCGATGTACATCAGCAAACTGATTAAGCCTACGGGAATTAAGGTTACGAGAATAGCCAGCGGCGTACCGGTGGGAGGCGATCTGGAATATATCGACGAAGTGACGCTTCTTCGGGCGCTGGAAGGCAGAGTGGAACTGTAATATGTCAAATATGGAATCAAGGTATCATTGGAAAATATGCAATAACCATGGCAGCTAAATTAGAGCAAAGACGAAGGAGGGTATGGGAAGTGGGGATCGTAAAAGAGAAGTTCGGAACAATGAAAACAGGGGAAGAGATTTGCCTGTATACATTGAAAAACAAGAACGGGTTGGAAGCAAAGATTACGAATATCGGTGCGGCGGTAGTAAGCCTTATGGTGCCGGATAAAAACGGGGATTTTGCGGATGTGGTTCTCGGGTTTGACAAGGGGGAGGACTATTTCTCTAATCCCAGTTTTTTTGGGGTGACTATAGGGCCGAATGCGAACCGTGTCGGCGGGGCAGCTTTTTCACTGAATGGGAAGGAGTATCATCTGCCTGTAAACGACGGACCGAACAATCTGCACAGTGACATGGACGGCGGCTATCATAAAGGGCTTTGGAAAGCGGAGGAAGACGGTGACAGTCTGAAGCTTACGATTGAGGGAAAAGATGGCGACCTGGGTTTCCCGGGGAATAAGAAGGTCACCATGATTTATACGCTTACGGATGACAATGAGTTAAAACTCAAATATCATGCGACTTCTGATATGGATACGCTCCTCAACCTGACGAATCATACGTATTTTAATCTGGCGGGACATGATTCTGGCAGTATAGAAGGACAGTTTTTGCGGCTGCGTGCTTCTAATTTTACACCGGTGCTTCCAGGGGCAATTCCTACGGGCGAGATTGCGCCTGTGGCGGGCACACCGTTGGACTTTACCGAAATGAAACAGATTGGCAGGGATATCGGTGCGGACAACGAGCAGCTGAAACTGGTGCTGGGCTATGACCATAACTTTGTGATCGATGGAGCAGATGGCACGATGCGGGAGGCTGCGGAGGCGGAGGATGCGAAGAGCGGGCGCAAAATGAAGGTGTTTACTACTCTGCCGGGCATGCAGTTCTATGCTGGAAACTGCATCGCCGAACAGGAGGGGAAAGGCGGTGTGCATTATGCGCCGCGAATGGGCTTCTGTCTGGAGACACATTATTTCCCTGACAACATTCATCATCCCAATTTCCCGCAGGCAGTATTTGGACCGGGGAAGGATTATGAATCGGAGACGATCTATCAGTTTTTATAATTGGGTATGCTGATTGGCTTCATTTACTGGTTATTGTATGATGTGGCAGCGGAATACCGTCGTGTATAAAACACGGCGGTATTTTTGTTCGCATAAGCAGAGTCGGAAAGCGCAACTTGTTATCCACCGCGCCTTGCGTCATATTTTGCAGAAAAATTATGGTATACTCCTCACAAAAGCAAAATATATAACAGGTGCAGGAGGAAGAGATGGAATCCGGGTCGGCAGTTGTTGGGAGAGATGAAAGAAAGAAAAAGTATCATATTTATGTGGAGGAATATGTCCTGTCATATTTAAGGCGCGAGTCGGATTCGCTGGAATTGTCTGAGATCTATTTCTATGGGTCACGTCAGGAAAACGGCAGGAAACTTTATGTTTATGGGGCGGGGAGAGATAAGCAGATTGAAGCGTTTGCAGGATACGAGCCGCTTTCAGAACTGGTGTGCCGCCTTACACAGGCAGGTCCTGTATTTCTCGTGAGGGAAAAGGATGGCGAATGCAGGGCAACTGGCTTTCAGGTATTTTATGATAATAATGAAGCGATGCAGAATTATCTGTTAGAGTGGACAGGCAGTACGGGCAAGAAGTGGACCGTGGAAGGAAGAGGCATGTCTGAAAAGCAGCCTGCGCCGCTGCTATTCCCGGAAGAAGAGAAGAAGCGCATGCCTCACGGCGCCATGTCTGTGCAGCTGTGCCTGATTCTTGTGGTGCTGGTAGCTATTGTAATCACTTCTACGGACAGTTATGACAAGATGGAGGAACTGAACCGTTCCGCAAGAGAGGTTTTCTTTGCTATAGAAAATCAAGAGGCGGATGACCAAGAAGAGAATAAAGTTTACGGCGAAGCGGATATGGCAGGGGAGAAAGATATCGTAATAGAACGGTCGGCGGAATCGTTTGAAGATACGGAGCAGGAAGAAAAGAAGATGGAGGAAACTGCGCAGACTTCGGATTCGGACAAACTGGCAGACTATCAGGCACAGGATACGGATATGGAATCGGGGGATACAGGTATTGACGGGGCGAATGACTCCGGCAACGATTCCGGCGTGGAAGATATGGCAGCGGAAGAGGAAGGAATGTTGAAGTCTGTGCAGGAAACTTCTGATCAGGCGGATGCTCAGGAATCGACAGAGGAGCCCGAAGACGAAAATGAGGAAGCGCTTTCCAGAAGTATTACCAGGTATTATGAAGTGGAGCAGGGGGACACACTCTTTACAATCAGTCAGAAGATTTATGGGGATACCTCCCGGGTGGAAAAAATATGCGAAATGAACCAAATTTCCGATCCCGATAAGATTCGGTCCGGGCAAAGAATAATCCTGCCGTAGAAAAGTAGTTAGGGCTGTGGTATAATGTACGCGTTGGCAATGAGCAGTGCGCAGACTGAAGAGAACGGAGAGGGGAGCTTGCTCACCGAAACGTTTATCCGAATGGATGCATAGGGCGAAGCCCGCGAGCGAGGAAAACCGAAGGTTTTTCGAGCGGCACTGCGGGGTGCATGGAATAAGGCACTGCGGCTGCAACCAGAATTTAAGGATACGACAGATGGCAAATATCAGAGAATATTTCAGAAATAAGGAAAAGCGGGACAAGGAACAAAAGCCGCTCAGAATCAGCTACCGGGAAAAGATCAAAAGCCATAAGTTTACTGTGTTTTACAGGGTGACCCTTGTTCTGCTGCTTCTTGCTGCTATTGGCGCTGTGGTTTTTATACAATGGAAGAACAAGGTTTATACGGAGAGCATAGAACTTTCAAACGTGGAAATCAAGATTCCGTCCGACGCACAGATGATGCCCTTCGCGTCAAATCTTCTTACATATAGTAAAGATGGAATCAGCTGTATGGACACGAAGGGCAATGCAGTGTGGAACCAGACTTTTGAAATGCAGAATCCCATGGTGGATATTAATCAGAGTGTAGTGGCGGTCGGTGATTATAACGGTAGAGAGATTTATGTGATGAACACGGAATCCTTGCTTGGAAGGATCACAACCAACCGACCGGTACGTGATTTTTGCGTGTCTGCGGGCGGCGTAGTGGCGGCGGTACTGGATGACACGAATGTCACTTTGATCTGCCTTTATGATGCAAAGGGGAATGAGCTGGTGCGTTTCCGAACAACTATGAAAGAGAGCGGCTATCCGGCGGAGGTATCTATTTCGCCAAGCGGCGAGCTTGTGTGCGTTTCTTATTTGTATGTAGACAGCGGACATATGAAATCCAGCGTAGCCTTTTATAATTTCGGCGCGGTGGGTCAGAATAATACGGACAATTATGTGAGCGGTTATGATTACATAGATACGGTAGTGCCATTTGCGCGCTTTCTTGACAACCGTTCTCTTTTTGCGGTGTCTGACGACAGAATTATGTTTTTCGGCGGCGCGCAGAAACCAGTCACCATGGCGGAGAAACTGCTGGATGAAGAAGTGAGGGGTGTTTATTACGGGAGCGAATATGTGGGACTGGTATTTAACAGTAGGGAGAGCGGCAGCAGATACCGGCTGGATGTATACCATAAGTCAGGTGACTTTGTCTGTTCTATTGCGTATGATATAGAGTGCAGGGATATTTTGTTCCATGAGGACCAGATCATTATATATAATGAATCCGACTGCCAGATTTATAACAGCAGAGGTGTGCAGAAATATGCAGGGAAATTTAACAAAACGGCTTTGATGCTGATACCGCAGAATGCGTCTTATACCTATATGGTAGTGACGCCGGATTCCATTGATACAATAGAATTGAGATAAATCAGAATGAGACAGGAAATGTTAACGTTCGCCTTTGCGGCGGTTGTGCTTTTACTATTTATATGGAGGATTCGGGGAGGGTATGCCTGTGGCATGATGCAGGAAGTTGTCAATCTTTTGTCGGGCGTAATCTCTCTGGCGTGTGTGGCGCTGGCTTTTCTTGCGGTCACCAGTGCAATGAACAAATCAACACATATATTGACGGCCTGTATTATTGCGCTGATCTTGCTGGGGGTTCTTTTCAAACTTTTTCGTTTGATCTTCGCTCCGCTTTTAGCGGTCGGGAGCATATCGATAGTGAGTGGAATTAACAAATTGCTGGGTGCGGTAATGGGAGCTGCAGAAGCGTGTCTGCTGGCATATTTTTTCTATAAAGTGTTAGCTCATTTCGGAATTTATGTGCTTTGATTTTTTTCTTGAAAAAATTTCAAAAAAATTTCAAAAAACCCGTTGACATTCAATTATTCTTCTGCTATTATATGAAAGTCGCTTGCGGAAATGATTTAAAGCATGGCGACAGCGGGAAGAATGTAAAACATTCT
>RAYM01000136.1 GCA_003611805.1 bacterium 1xD42-87
ATGTGGGTTTTGTCAGAGAAAAAAGTTTGTTATTTTTTAAATTTACCTCTTGACAAAAGTCACTTCATAACGGAAGTATGTGTTTGGACCAGTAAAAAAGATGAATGATTTTGCCAGTCAGATAGCAAAAGGGAATCTGGACATTCCGGTGGGCAGAATCGACAGTGGGGCTTTCGGGGCTTTTTCAGAGAGCTTCGACATTATGCGGGAGGAACTGCTCTATGCGAGGAAGAGGGAGCAGGAGGCAGATAAGCAGCGACGTGAAGTGATCGCTTCTATCAGTCATGATATTAAAAACCCGGTGGCTTCCATTCAGTCGATTGCCGAGTATCAGTCCCTAACGACAGGTTCAGAGGAACTGCGTCAGGAGTTTGAGACGATTGCCCAAAAGACGAACCAGATTAGCGGGATGATAGGTAATCTTCATACAACTATGCTAAATGAGCTGGAAAGACTTGAGATAAGACCGGAAGTGACGGAAAGTTCTATCATACAGGAGGCATTGCTGCAGGCAGATTTCAGGAAACGGATAAAGGAGTTTGAGATACCGGAATGTCTTGTTATGGCTGACAGGGTACGGTTTTTGCAGGTGGCGGACAATATCATCTCTAACAGTTACAAATATGCAGATACAGAGATAAAAGTCCGTTGCGGTTTTGAGGGTGAATTTCTGTGCATCAGCATAAAGGACTTTGGGAAAGGCGTAAAAAAGGAAGAGGAAATATTCCTTACACAGAAATATTTTAGGGGGGCAGAATGCAAAAGAAAAGGAAGGCTCCGGTATGGGTATGTACATCGCAGAGTATCTTATGAAAGGCATGGGCGGAAAACTGCTTTGCCAATCTGAGGAAAACGCATGGTTTGAAGTGAGGATATGGCTTGCGTTGGCTTCATAAATGTAATTATGTGAGTTTCGCTAAAAATGTATGAGTGAATTTTAAGTAAATATCTCAACTTTCCCAGCAGATATTTCCGAATAAAGCCTGAATAAATGTAGCTTGAGAAGCAACCCATTGGGTTACTTTA
>RAYM01000137.1 GCA_003611805.1 bacterium 1xD42-87
ATTGTTTGGCTCTTCAAAACCACATAATCACAGACTTTGCAGGTATTTAATAAATCTGAGTTTCACGGATTAAGGATATTTGTAATAATACTATTTTTCAAAATAGCTAACAGATATAAATTTCCCTACGGAATCCAGCACATCATATGTACAAATATCTAATTCCCTCGCCCAACGTTTTAATTCCTCAAAATTTGGTAAAAGATATGCTGTCCCCTTATTCGTAGATACATTATAGCAAATAAATATATAATGAGTTGCTGATGAATCTGATTGCACCTGCATCTTTATTACTTTTTCTCCATTTTTCTGCGCACTCTCATTAAAGTCAAAATGACATACTTCTTCATCACTACTCAAAAAAAACACTTTTTTCGTGGATTTCGTACATATATCCTCTGTGCCCTTTAATGATATTTTGTCATCATTGGTGTTGTTACTCAATTCTAAGACAA
Organism: bacterium 1xD42-87; assembly: GCA_003611805.1. GTDB lineage: Bacteria > Bacillota > Clostridia > Lachnospirales > Lachnospiraceae > UBA3282. The sequence goes on from RAYM01000137.1 coordinate 456, forward strand.
CAGTTCCAACATATATTTCCCCAATACCTTTTGCCATTAACTCGCTGTTTTGTTCGACCATCTCAATACATCGGCATTCACAATTATCACATGTTAAAATATACTGCATTATTTATTCCTTTCTGCGTGTCTACACTATATATTTTTTAATCAACTTCACTATTTTGAAAAACATCTAATAATCAATAATTATACGTAATTTATACAAAAAAATCAAACATGTCTTTTTTAACTTTAGATTACTGCCTTTAGTATCATGAACCGTATAACTAATATTTAGGGAGCACATTAGAACAATATGCTCCCTAAATCCGCTTTATTAATACTCATTCTCTATAATCTTTCGGTTTTTCTGCCGCAGCATCAACAGCATTTATTAAGTTTTCTCGTACTCCCCTTTTATTCTGCTTCTGTCAAAGTTAGCAACCCCCATTTCAAATGGGGGTTTAATTGTAACCCCTCCGGGGTCTATTACTGGTTCCGCCAGAGG
>RAYM01000138.1 GCA_003611805.1 bacterium 1xD42-87
ATATTAAAATCCTGTTCCCCTTCTTTTTATCCCTCATAGTCCACCGCCTTATACCCAAATCCCCGGACTGTCAGGAGCATCTTCGGCATCTGCGGATAATCCTCCACCTTCTGCCGCAGACGCTTTACCAGCGTGGTAAGCGTATTGTCATTGACATAATTGCCATCCACATCCCACAGCTTTTCCAAAATCTGCTCACGGGTAATGGTCTGGTTCTTATGTTCCAAAAGCAGGAGAAGGAGCTGGTATTCATTCGGTGTCAGCTCTACCGGGCAGTCTTTTTTATAGACTTTGGATGTCTTTTTATTGATGCAGACATCCCCGCAGTAAAGGCAGCCATCCCCCGGCCTGCGGTTCCTCACCCTGCGCAGCACCGCCCTTATCCTTGACACAAGAATATCCATGCGGAAAGGCTTTGTCACATAATCATCCGCCCCGATGGACAGCCCCTGCACCATGTCCTGCGCCCCGTCACGCACCGTCAGCAAAATGACAGGAATGGCTGTATTTTCACTTAGGCTGCGGCAGAAAGCAAACCCATCACCATCCGGCAAGTTTATGTCTAACAGGCATAAATCAATCCCGCTATCCAGGTATTTCCGGGCCTGTGCGAGACTTAATGCGGCATATGGCATGAAGCCCTCCGCCTGCAAGTTGCGGCAGAGGGTATCAGACAGTTCCGCATTATCTTCAACAACCAGAATCTTATCCATACAAATTCCCCTTTCTTTGGGAGTATGGTTTTTATTATGCCACTGTCCGCCTTTATCTTCAACTTCTGTTTCAGGAATATTTTTTAATCCTTATCTGTTTCATGGAAAAATATGATAGAAAATATCAGATATTTTTCCTGTAATTTAATATGAATATCTGTATTATCACGCAAAACTCATATACAAACACG
>RAYM01000139.1 GCA_003611805.1 bacterium 1xD42-87
ATCACGATAACCGATGAAGTAATATAGCAACAAAACTTCTTGCCTTAACTCCGGCAATTTTGATAATGCCGTTGCTAGCCGTTTATCATCAACGATAACTTCCTTTCCCAACACAAGAAATGCGGTCGTCTTGTCCTGCTTTTCAAAGTAACTGTCCATAACAGACGGTTCAAAATATCGTTCTGACATCAGATAGTCAAGGGATATTTCACGTTCCATTTTCCGCTTCAAATCCCGCCATGCGTTTATGGCTTCATGGCGCAGGACAACCTTGCAGAACGCATGAAACGCATATTCGATATGTTCCATGAATTGTTCAGAATATCTCATTTTCTCTCACCCCCTTTCTTCCCAGTAGGGGGCTATTACAACAAACGCCTATATAGCATAAAGCGGCATAGGCATTTGGGTAATACATGATTATCGGGTTTGCAAAACGGTTCCGATAATATGAGTTATTAAGACACGCTAAATGATATGTATGTTCATATTCATAGGCAGAAAATCCCGTTCTATCGGACAGGATTTTTTTAACAGTTCACCATAGGAAACATGATTCGGATAATAAAAAAGCAACATGGCGATACCCCCAATGCTTCTAAGCATTTGATACCGCTATGCCTTAAAAAAGTGTAACTTTAACACACCCTCTGTAAATCCATTTTTGAAAAAGGGAACCGGCGGTCTTGAATGTTGTTTCAAAACCGCCGTCAAGCCGCTTTATTTTGTTAAAAACGCATGATAATTCTGCCGCCACAACAACGGTTTTTTTTATTTCCGTAGTGGCGGATATTTTGTTAATACATAGAAAATACCTTAATCCGTGAAACTCAGATTTATTAAATACCTGCAAAGTCTGTGATTATGTGGTTTTGAAGAGCCAAAC
>RAYM01000140.1 GCA_003611805.1 bacterium 1xD42-87
ATGTCCTGAAAGAGTTTTACCCCAAACATAACGGAGAATAGTAACAGCAGCAGGATAACAGGCATTATGACCATCAGAGACGGATATCTGTCATACAGCGTCTCCGGCACTCCGTTTTCCGCCGTGTCAATCGTAATACGCAGTAAAGTACATACCATCAGGCCGGTCAGCCCCGGTGTGAGGATGAACAGCAACTCCGTCCTGTGGACGGCATAGTCCTTTTCCCGATAATCCTGCACAACCTTTCTCAGAGTAAAATAAAGCACCGTTGCACCAATCACGCAAAACAAAATCTGGTTCCCTATGAGAGTAATGCTTACAACAAAATTATAAAATTCCAATGATGAGATATATCCGTTCCCCAAGCACCAGTCCCAAAGCCGGAACAGTTGGTTTCCTAATTCAAAAAGCATGTGTGCAAGGAAAAAGCTCATTTCCCCCACAGCCATAAAGGTGACTATAAGAAATAAGGCTATCTTTCCCAACGCCCTATAAAAGACCAATGCAGTCACCGATACGATGCACAGGATCACTGCCAGCCTTGTGAAAACCCAAAAACTCGTATAGCCCTTTGGTAAAAAAATCCCGTCCCTAACCGCAGGACCCCATACAGTGCTGTGACTGCCAGCAAGCCTATCCGCCGGTTCCGTATCCTTGTTTCCAGAAATCTCCCAAAGAAATACTGCAGGCAGTATCCCTGGAACACGGCAGAAAACACTTCCAGCAGGCCGCTCGCCACTTCATACACAGGACACCCCTCCATTCTGCAAATACCACATATACACCTTTACAAACTCATTGTGCCTTTTCCTTGTCAGGTAGACCTTCTCACCGCTGGAAAGGAAAATGCTGTCAGCATCA
>RAYM01000141.1 GCA_003611805.1 bacterium 1xD42-87
TTCTCTGTTTTGCACAATCATTAATAAATTTTTCCAGGCTTCACGTCCTTGACCTTCGGGTCTAATGGGTTTAATCCAAGCATCAGGTAATGGAACTGTTCTTCCGTAAGTTCTGCTGCTTCCAGCGTGGTCCGCGGCCATGACAGACGGCCGTCTTCAAAGCGTTTGTACAGAAGAAGAAAGCCTGTTCCCTGCCACAGCAATCCTTTTATTCTGTCTGAACGTTGTCCGCAGAATAAAAAGAGCGTGCCTTTTTCAAAGGGATTCTGCTTATATTTGTCACCAATGATCATGGCAAGCCCGTCTATGCCTTTGCGAAGATCCACCGTGCCACAGGCAAGCACCACCCGGCGGATGCCTGCAGCATCCTCAAGCATGGGATACCTCCCTGAGAATCCTTGACAGCAGGCTGTCAGAAATCTCATTGGAAATCCCAATCGACACGCCGTTATACCGGATAACAGCCACCGGGCTTTCATACGGTTCAGCAGGTGACGAAATGCAGGACCGTACAGTTTTGGCAGGGATTGTTATCTCTGTAAATGCAATTTCATTACCCGGATTTTCATTTGTAACCGGGGGCTGCATTTGCGCATAGGCTTCTTTACGAAATTTTCGGAGCCAGTAATAATACGCCTTTTCTTTTACACCATTGTCGGAAAGCCATTGTTTGACGGAAATACCTTCCGGTCTTTCCTGACACTGGGTGATGATAGTCAGCCAGTTTGCACGGCGGACGTTGTGGGTTGTCTGATCCATGATAGTTCTACCTCCTCTAAAAAACTACTAGTTTTTTTGTGTTCTTTAGAGTATCGCATAAAAGCGCTGACTATCCAAGGCGTTGGATTTGACGCTTAC
>RAYM01000142.1 GCA_003611805.1 bacterium 1xD42-87
CGTTGAGCATGGGCGTTGTCAATTCGGAGAAATCAGTATAGCGTTTCACAAGCTGGATAAACTGGTCTGTTTTCAGCTTGTCGGCGTTCCAGTTCTCAATCTGCCTTTGCCATTCGGTGTTATTCGTAACTTTACCCACTCCTAATTACCCGAAAATTCTTCAAAATAAAAGAAGGTACAGCATAATTCATTCTGATGAATATTACGTCAGATTGTTTTATCCTGTACCTTCTGTTATCATATCAAAGCCACTATCAACAAAAGAAGCAGGAACCTCCCCCTTCCAAAGTTTGGTTTCCTGCCTCATTCACACACCATAGCAATGCCTATGGGCTGCAAAACTATGATAACCATATTTGTAGGAGAAAACAATCCCTTAACGCCAAATTTTTATAATAATCTTATTGCACAACTGCAGTTCCACAGGCTTACCTGTACCTGCGGTCACTCTGGCTGCCTTTCCGTTCATGGCTACTATATCCGTTCCCTGAAAGTACCCGCTGGAAAGCTCTTTTTCCGTATCTGCCGCCTTATCTGTTCCTACTGTCACCATACCCATGCACTTCTTCCGTCTTTCATGGTTCCTTATTCACAGATTTCCATGAATGAACAGGCTGAAGTCATTTCCGCTCACGAAGCAAAAGAGGGCAGGGAAGGCCTCCTGAACAGGAATCCTTCCATCGATGAGAGTAACTGCCGCTATATCATCCGCTGCTTCCTGCACCACTGGAAACAGCGTCTCCTTTCCGAAAAAATAACTCTTTCCAATAAAGCTGCCGTAGCCGGAGTAAGGGATGATGAAGTCCGGGAGGATGGCATGGGTATGGCCACAGGTACAGATGAGGCGCATGA
>RAYM01000143.1 GCA_003611805.1 bacterium 1xD42-87
CCATCGTTTTTTTCCAAAACTTAGTATACAGGTAAATCCACGTTGCTACAAATGTGGGGTCACTTCATATTGTCCTAAATATCCTGCATTTAATTCTGTTAAACGTCCATTTGCCCAATTATTGGTGCTTCGCTTATCAAACCAATGCAGCCATTCACAGTCAGTTTCATAAATTACGCCAAAATAATATTGACAATCATAATTTAGACTGCGAATATATTCTTTCAATTTTGGCATATCGGTTTTAATGTAGTCAGATGTTGACATGGCATTTCCACCATCATATTTTAATTCTATAATAGCAGCTATATCAGTCATTTTTTCAGACAACCATTTCTTTTCTAACGTCATATCCATTTCAACAATAACTAAATCTGCAAAAAATTTTAGTTCCTTAAAATAAAATTCGGGATAAATATATAGGTGATTTTGTTGAAGCAAAAGGTTTAATTCGTTTTGCAAGTGGTGGTATAAACTGCATTGAAGGCTTGCTTCTTTTATTAGAAAGCCATTACCATAATCAGTGCAGATATTACGGAGCCAAATATTTTTTATTACATTATCAATTTCTTTTCGGATACTCTTTTTTATCATTGTGTGCTCCTTTTGGTGGATATAGCTTTTGTCTATTCATTTTCGGAATATATTTTGACGGAGATACCTCTAACACCTTTTTTCACAATCTTGCTGTCATCAAGAATACTCTGCTTAACAGCGTCCAAATCCTTTGAGAGTGCTTCAATGTTGTCCTGCAAATTAGATGCACCAGCTCCATGCAGATTAGATGCGCCTGATTTTAGCTTTGTGTGCCACGTATTA
>RAYM01000144.1 GCA_003611805.1 bacterium 1xD42-87
AAAGCTTATAATGAGTCAGGATACAAGAAAGGGGAAGAGGCTTCTTCGGGAGGAGGTGATAACAATAATGAAGATTTAACAGATGTAATTGCAAATCTGTATCAGGTAGGTGGCTGGTTAGCTAATCATAATGGTAATCTTCCGTATACATTCACTCCGGGGAAATCATTGTTAATGGTTTATGTCGGATTACAGCCATACTATACAGGATCAACAAATGCGCCAGACGCTGTGTTTAACCAGGGACTCACACATATATGGTATTGGGAAAAAAACCCTAATGAAAAAATTTCAATTAGAGTGGATGGTGTACAGGGGGGAAATAATTGTAGACTGTTTTTATATGAATGGTAAATCAAGCATATCAAGTTTACAGAACATTAAAACAATCCCTCAAAAGGTTGTTGTTTGAGGGATTGTTGTTTTTAATTAATATGATAAATCTACCATTCGCTTAAATATAAACGGCAGTTAACGTTTCCACTAGGGAATACCTTAAAAGGTATTTTTTCATCGGGATTGTTTTTCCAGTACCGTATATGTGCGAGTCCCACATCAAACACGGCGTCTGGAGCATTTGTCGTTCCCGTATAATAAGCCGGAAATCCTTCAAATATAAGAAGCACGGACTTTCCTGGCGTAAAAGTATATGGCAGGTTGCCATCATGGTCATTCAGATATCCTCCCACTTGATGCAGATTTGAAATTGCATAAGCAAAATCTTCATTATTGTTATCACCTCCTCCCGAAGAAGCCTCTTCCCCTTTCTTGTATCCTGACTCATTATAAGCTTT
>RAYM01000145.1 GCA_003611805.1 bacterium 1xD42-87
TTTTCGGGAAGTGCTTTCCCCTTTTTCTCGGCATAGTAGGCTTTGGCAGTCGGTACTTTATCTTCCTTGAGGATTTTCGCTATCTGCATAGGTCCTTTCCCACCGATACATAAATCAAAAATGCGTTTCACCACAGCGGCGGCTTCCTCGTCTACAATCCATTGCTTTTTGTCCGTAGGGCTTACTATGTAGCCATAGGGCGGCTTTGTCAGGTGTTCACCCGCCTGTCCTTGCGCCCGTTTGATTGCCCGTACCTTTTTGCTTGTGTCTTTGGCATAAAAATCGTTAAATAAGTTGCGGAACGGGGTAAAATCGTTGTCGCCTTTTGCGCTGTCAACGCCATCATTGATTGCGATATAACGCACGTCACGTTCTACGAAAAAAATTTCCGTATAGTAGCCAACTTTTAGATAATCGCGCCCTAACCTTGACATATCCTTGACAATGACCGTCGCCACGTTTCCGGCTTCAATCTCTGCAATCATGCGGTTAAAATTTGGTCTGTCGAACGTCACACCCGATACACCGTCGTCAATGAAGAAAACGGGATTGGAAAAGCCGTTGTCCGCCGCATATTTGGAGAGGACTGCTTTTTGGTTCACAATGCTGTTGCTGTCGCCCTCTAACGTATCTTCCTGCGAAAGACGGGCGTACAATGCTGTTATCTGTCCGGGCTTATATGTATTTGCTGTCATATGTTCATTCCTCCTGTAATGAACGCCCGACAAACA
>RAYM01000022.1 GCA_003611805.1 bacterium 1xD42-87
TATCCCGCCAGCTTCTGTAACTGCTTTGGGTTGTCAAAACGTCCGATGTCTCCCACCTCCGCAATGAATCCGCTGACAGTTACCATGCCGATTCCCTTGATCCCCATCAGTTTATCAACATATGGGATCTCTTTCAGCTTTTCCTCTATTTTCAGGAGAAGCTCCTCCAGCCTTGAGGTATATACATCCATGTCGTTGAGCAGGTTCTTCAGTTCCATCCTTGCCGCTCCCGGCGCTTCCTATAGATTTATTAAAAGCACCAGGCTTTCTATCAAAATCTATAGGAGATCCTATATAAAATCAAATATCAAAGACCACTAGATGTTGTGGTGGCTCTCAAGCATTAGAATACCAAAATCAAATGGCTCTCAAGCGATAAAACGGTGGCTCCGAAGCGTTAGAATATTCAATTACAGTCAAAAGCAAATTTGAAAAAGCCTTTACAACAGCCTACATCAAAAAATCGCTGTAGACCTCATATTTCTGAGATGTACAGCGATTGTTTATTTTTTACTTTCAAAACAAGATATAAACATTTATATTTTCTATCAATACCGCCTGCTTTCTTTCAGCTCCCGATACAAAACCATATAATTCTCATACCGTACCCGGCTGATCTTCCCTTCCTCCACAGCTTCTTTCACACCACAGTCCGGCTCGCTTAAGTGGGCGCAGCCACGGAACTTGCAGTACGGCTCGTAGGCACGGAACTCGGGATAATATCCGCCAAGCTCCTCCTTGGTGATATCCGGCATGTCGAGGGATGTAAAGCCCGGCGTATCCATGATATAAGTGCCGTCCCCCAGCGCAATGATTTCCGAATGTCTGGTGGTATGCCTGCCCCGCTTGATTTTCTCGCTGATCTCCCCCGTCTCCATCTTCGTTTCGGGAGAAATCTGATTAATCAGGGAGGACTTGCCGACACCGCTCGGTCCTGCCAGCGTGGTCGTTTTTCCCGCCAGCAGTTCCCTCACTTGATCCAGCCCCCGGTTTTCCAGAACGCTTATAAATAACACACGATATCCGCAAGTCTCGTAAGCTTCCCTAAGCGCCTCCTTCTCCTCCTGTGAAGCGATATCCTCCTTGTTAAAGCAGATGATCGTCGGAAGCTTCTGCTGTTCCATGCGGATCAAAAAGCGGTCCAGCAGGTTAAAGTTCGGATTCGGCTTCACAATGGCAAAAAGAACCAGCGCCTGGTCCACGTTTGCCACCGCCGGTCTTACCAGCGCGCTTTTCCGTGGCAGAATCTCCCGGATATTTCCGAGCATCTCCGCCTCGTCCAGCACGTCCATCCCGACGTCATCCCCAACCAGAGGTCTGATTCCCTCTTTTCTGAATATTCCTTTCGCCTTACACTCGTAGACACCGCGCCCCTCCACATGCACATAATAGAAGCCGGCGATCCCTTTCATAATCTTGCCCTTCATATACTACTCTTCTATAAAGTTAACCTTTCGCTCCACCGTCTTTGTCTCTGTCCCGCCGCCCTCGGTCGTCGTTTCCCCGGTCTCCGGATTTGTGATCGTGGTAGGTTCCGTCTGCACCGTGAAAGTATAGCGGATCGTGCCCGTGGCTGACTTAATTCCCGTATAGTTGACCCCAACCGGGAAGGCGGTCGTCTGCGTATTCAAAAGCTGCGTGCCGTCGTCCGCGGTGAGCGTCACTGTCACCTGCATGCCGTTCTGGTAAGAAGGCTCTTCCGTTGGCGCGGTAATTCCTTCCGAATACTTGTAAGTCAGCTGGGAAGGTCCTGTACTGATCCGCAGGTCCACCGGCGTTCCTTTGTCCACATAGGAGCCGACCGAATAGCTCTGATAGCACACCATATCCGCAAGCGCAGGATCCTCGTGGGGCGTCTCCGTGACATTTCCCACAGGCAGCCCGCTCTCCGCCAGTGTTGCCGTGGCATCCATCTCCGTCATGCCCACCACATCGGGCACTCTTACTTTATTGTCCTCGGCGCCCTGGCTGACGCGGATGGTAACGCTCTGCCCCGGGGATGCCTTCGTTCCCGCCTCCGGGGACTGGGAGATCACAATGCCTTTCTCCACCTGCGGGTCATAACTCTCCACCACGTTTACCACAAATCCCTCTTTCTCCAGCAGCGCGGTGCCTTCCGTCTGGGATTTGCCCGTCGCGTCGGGAACTTCCACGCCCTCCACAGCCTCCGCTACCGTGAGCACAATCGTAGTCCCCTTATCTATCATCAGCCCGTCCTGCACGCTGGCGCGAAGCACCGTGCCCGCGTCATATGAACTGTTCTCCTCATATTTGATTTCCGGCGAAAGTTCCAGCTCCAGGAGTTTTCGTTTCGCTTCGTCCACATGCATACCGACCACGCGGATCATCTCCACCTGCTCTGTCTCCCGTTCCTGCTCCTCCGGCGCTTTTTCCCCGCCAAAAGTAAAGACACCCATGGTCCTGCCCACCAGAAAGATCAGAATACCGCCGATCAGCAGAGCCGCCACTACCGCCAATATGGTAGTGATCTTCTCCATCTTGGGATCGTAATCCTCTTCATCGTCCTCCCAGTCCTCGTCATCCTCATCCTCATAGGAACGCGCATGGTCCCTGTCCCTGACATCTTTCTTTAAGCGCATCGCCTCATCCATGGAATCCCGGCTCTCCGACTGCCGCTTGATCTGCACCATATCCCGGTCAGTGATCATGCGGGTGGAAGCCTCCTCGTCCGGGTCCGCCACCTTGACGAAATCCTCATCCGGACTGATTAACGACTGCTTTAAATCTACAATCAGCTCAGACATGGACTGGTATCTCCTGTCCGGGCTTTTCTGGCAGCACTTAAAAACGATCTGCTCCACACAGACCGGTATCTCCGGCACATAGTCCCTGGGCGATGGAAACTCTTCCTGAATATGTTTGATCGCTATCGCCACGGTCGTTTCCCCGTTAAAAGGCACTCTGCCCGTAAGCATCTCAAACATGGTAACGCCCAGCGAATAGATGTCGCTCTTCTCGTCACTGTAGCCGCCCCTTGCCTGTTCCGGCGAAGTATAGTGCACACTTCCCATGACATTGGAGGTGATCGTATTGCTGGTCGCCGCCTTGGCAATACCGAAGTCCGTCACCTTCACCTTGCCTTCTTTGGAAATAATGATGTTCTGCGGCTTGATATCCCTGTGTATAATGTGGTTGTTGTGCGCCGCCTCGATTCCCATGGAAACCTGAATCGCAATGCTCACCGCCTCCTTGACGGACAGCCTAGCTTTCTTCTCGATATATTTCTTGAGGGTAATCCCCTCCACCAGTTCCATGACGATATAGTGATTCTCACCCTCCTCGCCCACGTCGTAGACATTGACAATATTGGGGTGCATAAGACCCGCCGCAGCCTGTGCCTCAATGCGGAACTTGGACACAAAATTGGCGTTTTCGCTGAATTCCTGTTTTAAAACTTTTACCGCCACAAAGCGGTTCAGTTTATGGTCTTTTGCCTTATATACATCTGACATGCCGCCGGTACCGATCTTTTCCAGAATCTCATAACGGTCAGCGATCATCATTCCTATCTTAATCATGTTCTACCTCATTTCGGAGCATTTTCATATGATTTTCATACGAATCCCCGTCAGCTAACGGTTCGATAACAATCACCGATATATTGTCCCTGCCGCCGTTTGCATTGGCGGTCTCTACCAGTTCTTCTACCCTGTCCCTGAGGCTTTTGCCATTTTTCAGAATCCGGCATATCGTCTCGTCATCCACCATGTTAGTCAAACCATCCGAACAAAGTAAAACCATATCTCCTGTCTGTAATTCCAGATTGAAAAAATCAACCTCAACCTCATCTCTTGCGCCCACCGCACGGGTAATGATGTTTTTATCCGGGTGGTTTCTCGCCTCTTCCCTGCCGATTCCGCCCATTCGGACCATCTCTTCCACCAGAGAATGATCCTCCGTGATCTGTACAATTTCCTCACTGATCACGTAAAGTCTGCTGTCTCCCACATTTGCCACTTCCAGAAACCTGCCGATACAGGTCGCCGCCACAAACGTCGTCCCCATGCCGCTTAAGGCGTAGTCCTCGCTGGCGCGTTTGCGCAGAATCCCGTTCGCCTTGGAGATCGCGTGATTCAGTATCTTCTCGGGGCTCTTCTCAAAAGAGGCTCTCACTTCTTCTATCACAGTCTCCACTGCCAGATCGGAGGCATAATCTCCTGCCTTATGACCGCCCATGCCATCCGCCACGATAAAAAGATTCGGCAGATTCCCGACAGGCGTCTCACTGCAGTAAATATAATCCTGATTTAATTGTCTTCTTCGCCCGATATCCGTCAGCGCATAAGACCTCAGCACGGCTTTTTCCTCCGTTATAGCAATTATTTGCATATTTTACCAATTACCCATGTTAGCATATTCCCTGTAAAAGAGCAAGCAATTTAAACCGCGCTCCCCCAGTGCAGCCATTCAGCCCGCGCCATCTGCAAAGGCACTTTCGGCGTTTTCTAAAAACCGCCGCCTGAGCTGTCCGCAGGCGCCGTCGATATCCCGCCCCATCTCCCGTCGGACGGTCACATTAATCCCTTTTTTCGCAAGAAGCGCAGCGAAAGCTTCCACCGCCTGCCGCTCTGACTGTACATAAGCCCTCTCCCTGACAGGATTGACCGGAATCAGGTTGACATGGCAGTTTAAGCCCCGGATCAGCGCCGCCAGCGTCTCCGCGTCCCTGCGCGTGTCGTTGACGTCCCGCACAAGGCTGTACTCAAAAGTAATCCGCCGCCCGGTCTGCTCGAAATAGTAAGCGCAGCAGTCCATCAGCTCCGCAAGCGTAAACCGGTTGGCGATGGGCATCAGTTCCCGCCGCTTTTCATCCGTCGCCGCGTGCAGGGACAGCGCCAGCGTAATCTGCAGTTTCTCTTTCGCCAGTTCCCGCATCATGGGCACAATCCCGCAGGTGGAGACGGTCACGTTTCTCTGGCTGATATGCAGCCCGTTCTCATCCGTCAGCAGCGTGATGAACCGCAGAAGATTTTCGTAATTGTCAAGAGGCTCCCCGCTCCCCATCACCACCACATTGGAAACCCGCTCCCCTGTCTCCCGCGTGATCGCATAAATCTGGTCAAGCATCTCCGAAGCGGACAGACTGCGCACCAATCCGTCGATCGTGGAAGCACAGAAACGGCACCCCATACGGCATCCAACCTGCGATGAGATGCAGACCGAATTGCCGTGCTTATAGCGCATCCACACGCTCTCCACCATATTGCCGTCGGAGAGGGCGAAAAGATATTTTTTCGTGCCGTCTATGGCGGACTCCTGTACCGCCGCCACATGCAGCGCCGTATAATGATAGCTTTCCCCACATTTTGCTTTCATAGCCGCAGGAATATTACTCATTTCTTCGTAACCCCGCGCCAGTTTTCTGTGCATCCACTCATAAAGCTGTACCGCCCGGAAAGGCTTTTCCCCGAGCGCCGCCATCTCCAACTTCAGTTCCGCCAGCGTGAGGGACTTGATATCCTTTTTTTCCATCATCTATGTTTTCTCTCTGTTCCTTCTCCCATGCCAGATTCCGCTTCCCTGAAACCCGATTTTACTTCTTCCGCAGTTTCGCCAGAAAGAAACCGTCCGTCTCGTGAACCCCCGGCAGAAGCTGCAGCATCCCCTGTTTCGCCTCTTTTGCAAGTACGGCGGGCAGCCTGTCTTCCATGCTCACCGGCTCCAGACCGAAAGTTTCACAAATCCACGCCGCCATCTCTTCGTTCTCCCCGGGATTCATCGTACAGGTGCTGTACATCAGAATACCGCCGGGTTTTATATAATTTATAACATTCGTTATTATATCTTTCTGTAAAGTCTGAAGCTCCGTCAGGGATTCATTCGTCACCCGGTACTTGATATCCTGCTTGTGACCGATCACGCCAAATCCCGAGCAGGGCACATCCGCCAGCAGGACGTCCGCCTTTTCCGTGAGGGAAGCGTCCCGCACCCGCGCATCCCGCACCCGGATTGACACGTTTTCCAATCCAAGCCTTGCGCAGTTTTCATCGATCTTATCCGTCTTATGACTGCTTACGTCACAGGCAATGACCTCGCCCGTGCCGTTCAGCTTCGCCGCCGCGTGGAGAGCCTTTCCGCCGGGAGCCGCGCAGACGTCGATCACCGTATCGCCGGGGCAAATCCCCGCTGCCTCCGCCACCAGCATGGAGCTGACGTCCTGCACCGTAAACCGTCCCTCCTGATATCCGGCGAGACTGCGAATGCCCGACACACCCTGCAGGCCATAAGCGTAGGGCAGGTACGGATGCTTTTTTACAGTGGCTCCGTCCTTTTCCCATGCGGCAAGGAGCGCTTCCCTCTCCTTTTCCGAAAGCCGCTCATCCAAGCGCACGCTCACCGCGCCTCTCTTCAGATAAGCCTGCAGAATCTTCTCACAGGCGCCCTCACCGTAACAGTCTGAAAAATGCGCCACAAGCCAGGGCGGCATGGAATAGCGCACAGATAAATAGGCGCCCAGGTCCTTCTCTCTGTCGGGCAGGGCAATATCCTCCCGCCCTCTGGCAATATTTCTGAGCACGCCGTTCACATATCCCTGTAAACTCTGGAACCTGCGCTTTTTCGCAAGCTTCACCGCCTCGTTGCACACCGCTGCCGCCGGAATATGCTCCATAAACAGAAGCTGGTACACACTCATGCGCAAAAGCTCCCTGATCAGCGGCTTCATTTTCATAACAGGCGTCTTTGAATACAGGTCCAACACATAGTCAAGATAAATCCGCCTCTCAATGGTTCCCTCGCTGACCCGCTTGATAAACCCCTTCTCCTTACTGTCCAGATAATCATATTTATTAAGCGCCGCCCCGATCAGGACATTGCTGTATTCTGTCTGCCCGGACAGTTCCAGCAGGATGTCCAAAACGATCTCCCGTGTATTGATCTGTGCCATGTCATGCTCTCCTGTCTGCCGCAGCCTCTCTTTTCCGTTCCCAGTGCATTTACGGTTACCCCGTCCTTAACCACCGCGCTGTCTTTAATCGTCCCGACTCCGATTGCCGAACAACAGCACCAGCCGCAGAAGCTGCAGGATCGCCGACGCTGCCGCCGCCACATAGGTCAGTGCCGCCGCCTTCAGCACCTTCCGGCATCCTGTCACCTCGTTCCGATCCAGCATCCCGTAATCTCCCAGCATGGCGAGCGCCCTGCCGGATGCGTTGAACTCCACAGGCAAGGTCACCACCTGAAAGAGCACCGCCAGTGCGAACACCCAGATGCCGATCTGAATCAATGCCTGGTTCATTCCCAGAATCGCGCCCAGAATAATCAGCGGAATCCCCGCCTTGGAGCCGATATTTGCCGCAGGCACGAGCGCCGACCGAATCTTTAAGGGCGCATAGCCCTTGTCGTGCTGTACCGCATGACCGCACTCGTGCGCCGCCACCCCGATCGCCGCCACGGAAGTCGAGCCGTACACGGAATCCGAAAGACGCAGCACCTTGTGCGCCGGATCGTAGTGGTCGGTAAGACTCCCGCCCACATGCTCGATGCGCACGTCATAAATTCCCGACATCTGCAGAATCCTCTGCGCCGCCTGCGCGCCCGTCATGCCCGTCCGGCTCTGCACTCTGGAAAACTTATTGTAAGTGGAACTGACTCTCGCCTGCGCCCACAGACAAAGCACCGCCCCGATCAGAACCAGAACGTAAGTCGGGTCAAAGTAATACCCGTATCCATAACCGTAGTATCCCATATCCATCATCCTTTTCTTTTTTCAATCTGTTTCTTATCTAAACCAAAGTATCTCCTGTTTTCACAGGATACCCCAGCAGGAAATCCTTCACCGCCATACGCTTTTTTCCCTCCGGCTGCACTTCCAGTACTTTGAGCACGCCGCCGCCTGTCTGCACATAGAAGGCGTCCTTATCCACCCGGACCACTGTTCCCGGCGCCGCGTTTCTGATGAAGCCGCCTCCATCCTGCTCTGACGGCGTATTTCCGGCAATATCATCCCCATGCCGTTTCGGCTTCGCCTCCAAAGCTGTCTCTCCCTGTCCCCCAAAAGCTTTGGAAACATCCAGCTCTTTCTCCGAAACCACTTCCTCCCGCCAGATTTTCAGGTTTTTCCCCCGATAAACGGTGGAAGCGCCCGGCCAGGAAATTAACCCCCGGATCAGACAGTCCAGCTTCTTTGCCGCCATGTTCCAGTCAATCTTCCCCATGGACTTATGAAGCATCTTTGCGTAGCAGGACTCCCCATCGTTCTGCTTCACGGGCGTCACGCCGCCCGCCTCAATCTTCGCAAGCGCCTCCACGATCAGCCCCGCGCCTGCTGCCGCCAGCTTGTCATGCAGGGTGTCCGCCGTCTCATCAGGAGCAATCCCTACCTCCGTCCAAAAAAGCATATCCCCAGTATCCAGCCCTTTATCCATCTGCATGATGGTAACGCCCGTTATCTTTTCTCCGTTGATGATTGCCCACTGGATCGGTCCCGCGCCACGGTACTTCGGCAAAAGCGACGCGTGGATATTCACACAGCCGTACTTTGGCATTGCAAGAATCTCCTCCGAGAGAATCTGCCCGAACGCCGCCACCACAAAGATGTCCGCCCCGTATGCTCGGAGCGTCTCCACCGCCTCCGGCTCCTTGATTTTTACGGGCTGGAATACGGGAATATCATGCGCCAGCGCACAAGTCTTTACCGGCGTCATCTGCACTTCCTTCCCTCTGCCCTTCGGCTTATCCGGCTGGGTCACCACCGCCGTCACTTCATGCCCAGCTTCGACAATCGCCTCCAGCGCGCCCACCGCAAAATCGGGCGTTCCCATAAACACCACTCTCATATACCTTACGCTCTCCTTTCCAAACACCATGGAAAATTTCCATGTTCCCAACGCAGAACCATCTGCCAGACTCCTTTTTTCTTCACACCCTGCCGACTTTCGCACGTTGGTCCGCTCAGGGCAGTACAGAGCCGTGGTCACTCATCTTCGTCTTTCAGATCCTCTGTGTTCACAAGCGGTCCATGCACTTTTTCCACATAAAGATGCCCCTCCAGATGGTCCACCTCGTGACAGATCGCTCTGGCGAGCAGTTCTGTCCCCTCTATTTCAAAAGGTTCCATATTTTCATCATAGGCAAGCGCCTTCACATAGTTGGGTCTGATCACCTTACCGCTCTTGCCCGGAACGCTTAAGCATCCCTCGTAACCGTCCTGTTCCCCGCTGGTCTCCAGTATCTTCGGGTTAATCAGCAGCAGGGGATCTTCCCCCGTGGTGTCAATCACAACGATTTTTTTCAGCATCCCTACCTGGGGTGCTGCGAGCCCTACCCCGTTCTCCTCGTAAAGCGTCTCAAACATATCGTCGATCAGCTCCTGCAGTCTGGGCGTCATCTCCACCACTTCCTTACATTTTTTGCCCAAAACCGGGTCTCCCATCTCTCTGACTTTTCTGGTTGCCATACTGCTTATCCTCCTGCCTTTTCTGTTTCCTCTCTTTTAAAATGTATTCATAGGATCAAAGTCAAACTGCACCGTCTGTCCCCTGAGTTCCCTTTCCCTGCAATAGTTCTCCAGCCGGTCCTTGACTTCCACCAATATCCGATACTCTCCATGCCTGACATAAAAGCTGTGGCGGTAAAGGTCTGCTATCTTTCCGACCGCCGCCGGCGCCGGTCCGATCACCTTAAGCCCCGCCGCGTCAGCCATTTCCTTTTTGACCAGGTTGGTCATTTCTTCCCCCAGCCGTTCTCCTTCCTCCTGCACGCGGGAGACGATGAGAACTGCCAGCATATGTTCCACGGGCGGGTAGCCCACAAGCCCCCTGTAAGCAATCTCCTCCCCGTAAAATCCCCGATAATCCTGTTTCGCCGCATAGACCACGCTGTAATGCTCCGGCTGGTAGGTCTGGATCACCACCTCGCCCGGTCTCTCCCCCCTGCCCGCGCGTCCTGCCGCCTGGGTCAGAAGCTGAAAGGTCCGCTCCCCCGCCCGGTAATCGTTCCGGTTTAAAGAGAGATCCGCCGCCAGCACACCCACCAGCGTCACGCCGGGAAAATCGTGCCCCTTCACAATCATCTGCGTTCCCACAAGAATGTCCGCCTCCTCATCCGCAAAGGCGGAAAGGATCCGTTCGTAACTGTCCTTCCTGCGGGTGGTGTCCGCGTCCATGCGAAGCACTCTCGCTCCCGGAAATTCCCTGTGGATCGCCTCCTCCACCTGCTCTGTCCCCGCCTTGAATCCCATCAGATAGGGGGAGCCGCAGGACGGGCACTTCGCAGGCTTTGGCTCCTGATAGCCGCAGTAATGGCAGGTGAGCATCCCGTTTCTGTGCTCCGACAGGGATACATCGCAGTGCGGGCATTTCATCACATGCCCACAGGAGCGGCAGGAAATAAATCCCGCGTATCCTCTCCTGTTTAAGAAAAGGATCGTCTGCTCTCCGCTGGATAGCCTGTTCTCCATCAGTTCCTTCAGTTTCCGACTGAATATGGAGCGGTTGCCCTCTTTCAGCTCTTTTCTCAAATCTATCGTATACACCGCCGGGAGCACGCTGTTCCCGGGGCGTTCCATCATCTCATATAACTTATATTCCCCCTTGCCGGCACGGTAATACGCTTCCATGGACGGCGTCGCCGAACCGAGCATCACACTGGCGCCGCACAGGGAAGCTATCTCAACAGCCGTCTCCCTGGCATGGTACCGGGGCGCACTCTCGCTCTTATAGCTGTTCTCGTGCTCCTCGTCCACCACAATGACTCCCAGATTGGCAAAAGGCGTAAACAGCGCCGAGCGCGGACCGATTATCACATCAATCTCTCCCGCTTTCGCCCGCTCGATCTGGTCATACTTCTCTCCCGCGGACAGCGAAGAATTGATCACCGACACCCGGTCCCCGAATCTCTTGTAAAACCGTAGCAGCGTCTGGTATGTCAGCGCGATCTCCGGAATGAGCATGATCGCCTGTTTTCCCATGGCTATCATCTTTTCAATAACACCGAGGTACACCTCCGTCTTGCCGCTGCCCGTGACGCCGTGCACCAGATACACCCCCGGATGCCCGGCGCGGTAATCCGCAAGCACCTCCTCTATGATATGCCGCTGCGCCCGGTTCAGCACGGGGCGCGTCTCACTCCGGTCCGCCGCCTTGACGGGATTGCGGTAAAAAGCCTCCTTTTCTATGCGCAGATACCCCTGTCTCTCCAAAGCCTGCAGGGTGGACGCCGCCACGTGAAGCTTCTGCCGGATTAGTTCGTAGGGCAGTTCCTCTTCCGTCTGCAAAGCCGCCAGCACTCTCGCCTTCGCCCGCTGGCGCTTTCTTTCACACTCGCCCGCCGCCTGTGCGATTTCCTCCACGGACAGGCACCGCAGCACCTTCTTTTTTTCAAGCCGCTTCTGTTTCTGTTTCACGGGGAGCACGGTCTTTAACGCCGCAATTGTCGTTCCTCCGTAATTGCTCTTTAACCAGTAAGCAATCCGAATCTGCCGCCCCTCCACAGTCATACCTTTCTCATCCACAGAAATGACCGCCTTGATCTTTTCCGGGGGATAATCCGCCTCCTCCGAGAGATCCACCACATATCCCGTCCGCTCTCTATTGCCGTTTCCAAAAGGCACGCGCACCTGCACGCCCGGTCTCACAGACTCCGACAATGCTTCCGGAATCCGGTACTGGAAAACCCGGTCCACCTTCTCATGGGCTATATCTATGATGACATCCGCATACCGCTCCGTCATGCCCGCTCCTCTAAAATTTCCTGTATCAGCACTCTCTCATCCATCGGATATTTCACACCGTTTATCTCCTGATAGTCCTCATGCCCCTTGCCTGCCAGCACGATAATGTCCCCCGGCTCGCCGTGGTCGATGGCATAGGCAATGGCCTCCTTTCTGTCGCAAATCTCCACATATTTACCGTCCGTCTTTGCAATCCCGGTTTTGATATCGTCGATGATCGCCTGCGGCTCCTCCGTCCGGGGATTGTCGGAAGTAATGATCGTCAGATCCGCCATCCGTCCGCTGACCTCGCCCATCTCGTACCGCCTGGATTTCGCCCGGTTGCCGCCGCAGCCGAAGAGACAGACCAGTCTGTGCGGGTTGTAGGCGCGCAGCGTCCCCAGCAGGCTTTTCAGCGCCATGGCATTGTGGGCATAATCGATCATCAGGGTAAATTCGTCGGATACCTTCACCATCTCCGTCCGCCCTTTCACCTTCGCCGCCGCAAGCGCGTTCTGCACCGCCTTCCCGTCCACGCCGAAATGCCTGCAGATGGCAATCGCTGTGAGTGCATTGTAGACGTTGAATCTGCCCGGGGAAGCAATCTGCACGGAAAGCTCGACCAGCCCTTTCGCCGTAAAGCGCATTCCAAGGCTGCCTCCCTCATTCAGAAAAGCGATATCCTCCGCCCGCAGATCCGCCGGCGTATCGATCCCGTAAGTTTCAAGCTGGCAGGTACAGCCTTTTGTGACCGCCTCCCAGTGGGAATCGTCCCGGTTCACAATCCCCACCCTGCACTGTCTGAACAGCAGGCTCTTACATTGCAGGTAGTCGTCAAAATCTTTATGCTCATTTTCCCCGATATGGTCCGGCTCCAGATTTGTAAAGATTCCGAAATCAAAGACAAATCCCTGCGTCCTGTGCAGCATCAGCCCCTGAGAGGAAACCTCCATCACCACCGTATCACAGCCCGCATCCGCCATCATCCGAAAATATTTCTGCACCAGATAAGACTGGGGCGTGGTGTTTTCCGCATGAATATGCGTCTCCCCGATAATGATTTCTATGGTGCCGATCAGCCCCACCTTTCTGCCTGCCTGCTCCAGAATGGACTTCACCAGATAGGTGGTGGTCGTTTTGCCTTTCGTTCCCGTGATGCCGATGATCTTCATCCGCTGTGCCGGATGCCCGAAATATGCCGCCGAGACAAAGGCAAACGCGTAGCGGACATCCGCCACACGAATCACCGTCACATCCGCTCCCTCCGGCAGTTCTACCTCATGTTCTGTCAGCAAGGCCGCCGCCCCGTCGCGCACCGCGTCCGCAGCGAACTTGTGACCGTCCGCCTTTGCACCCGGTATGCAGACAAACAGACTGCCTTCGACCACCTTTCTGGAATCATAAATAACATCCGTTATATCTCGTTCCACCGTACCGCGCACGCACTCGTAAGATACTTCCTTTAACAGATCGCCTAAAGCTGCCATAGTTTCCTCCATATCAGAACCCGGTTGTTTCCCTCGTTCTAAATTTTCCTCAATATTCTTATATTTATTTATATAGTAAGATAGCACGAAAATCACGTTTTTGCAATTTTTGTCTTCATGCGTAGACTGTCGTTCTTTTCCTTCACGCTTCTTTAAGGTTTCTTAATGTTTTTTTATTTTTCCTTCACAATCTAAACACATTTTGGTCACAATTACCCTTTATGATAAGTATCAAGATAGTTGATGAATTCACTATCTCCCCCTCATAAGAAAACTGCGGAAGAGCCCGGCGTGTCCGGGCTTTTTCGTGTCCTGTGACACATCCGGCAGATCATTGCAAAGCGCATTTATGGTCATTGAGATTGCAATTATCTGCTATACTGCGTAGTCCTGCATCACCATCTGCAGGGACTCGACTCCCCGGTACACATTGATATCAGGATAGTATATGACGCTGATAACGATAGCGCTGCTGCCCCCCGCATAAAGCCGGTCTGTCTCCTCCTGGCCGAAATGTGCCGAGAGAAACGCGTGCCACTGTTCCAGATCGCCGAAGTACATCATATCATATTCCCGCCCATTCTCGTCAGCCACACGGTACTTCCCCACATTTCTATTTTTCCCCAGAATCCGCCCTCTGCATACGCGCACGTTCTTCTGGGCGAAAACCGGCTTAGGATTGCCGTTGCCGAAAGGCTCCAGAAGGGAAAGCTGTCTGACAAGCTCCGGGGTCACGTAGGACATGGGCATGGGCACGTCGATATGCATGACCTCCACCAAATCCTCATCCGTCAGCCCGCTGTGGGCGTTCAGATACGCCCGGAACGCCTCCACGTTCTCCTCCGGCATGGACACTCCCGCCGCCAGCTTATGCCCGCCGTACTTCGTGTACAGCTCCTTACACTCGCTCATCTTATCGTACATGTGGTAAGCTTCTATGGAACGCCCCGAGCCCTTCACGCCCTCCTCGCCGCGCGTCAGGACAAAGACCGGCTTGTAGTACCGCTCCCTGATCCGCCCGGCGATAATCCCCGCCAGACTCTCGTGACAGTCCGGCAGAAAGACCACCAGCACCTTATCCTCTTTTAACGAAGTGTTCTCAATCTGTTCCATCGCCTGCTCCGTGCCAAACAGCGTCATTTCCCTCCGGCTGTCATTTAGCGCCTTCAGCTCCCCGGCAATGGTAACAGCCTCCGCCTGGTCCTTCGTCCGGAACATGGCAAGCGCCCTTGCCGCCGTATCCAGCCGCCCCGTAGCGTTTAAACAGGGACCGAGGATAAAACCCACATGATACCCTGTCAGGCGCTTCTGCGTCAGTTCATTCGCCGTGAGCAGCGCACGCAGCCCCAGATTCGCGGACTGCTCGATCTGCCGCAGACCGTATCTGACGAGAATACGGTTCTCATCAGTCAGTTCCATCACATCCCCCACCGTGGCAAACCCTGCAAAAGCCAGAAGCTCCTGCAGGAGCATATCCTTCTCCTCTGCGGACACCGTGCCTTCCCTGACCATTTTCTCCAAATAAATCCCCATAAGTTTATATACCACCACCGCGCCGCAGATACCCTTATAAGGATAAGGACAGCCGCCCTGCTTCGGATCCACCACCGCATCCGCCGGGGGCAGTATCTCCTGGCGGCTTTCGTCCTCCTGCACCTCGTAGGGCACTTCATGGTGATCCGTCACAATCACCGTCATGCCAAGTTCCTTCGCATAGGCAATCTGCGAAAACGCCGCAATGCCGTTATCGCACGTGAGGATCGTGTCTACGCCGTCCTCTCCCGCCTCCTCAATCAGCTTCTCATTCAGCCCGTAACCGTCCCGTATCCTGTGGGGAATCACCACGGAAACCTCCGCACCGCACTTTTCCAGACATGCCGCCAGTATGTAGGAGGAACAGACCCCGTCAATATCGTAGTCCCCGATCACCCGGATCTTTTTCTTCTCTCCCGTCTTCCCGCAGAGAATCTCCGCCGCCTTAACCGCGTCCTTTAAAAGCATGGGATCATAGAGATCCGCCGTCGTGCCGTGAAGGAATTTCTCAATTGCCTCTTCCCCCACCACGTCCCTGTTGCGTATGATTCTTGCCACCACCGGGTCGATCCCGAACCGCTCCGCTATCTCATTAAAATCCGCCTTCTTGGCGGACACCATCCATTTCGCCATAAAATTTCTTGCCAGACAGCGCCGATTTCGGAAATTCCGCCCATTTCCACTGAAATCATGTACACTGCCACGCCTTTCATAATTAGTAAACAAAACCCTCCGAAAAAGTCACAACCCATTGTAACATTTTCAGAGGGTGATTTATCGTACTTTGCTTCGTCACGCGTTTTCTTTTTACTTTGCAGCCTTCTTCACAAACTTCGTGCGGAACACAAACCAGAGTGCTCCTGTCAGGCAGATGGAGGAATAGGTACCGCAGATGATACCCGCCATCAGAGGCAGTGCAAACTCCCGGATGGAGGAAACACCGAACACTTCCAGAGCCGCCACCATGAAGAACGTTGTCAGGGAAGTAAAGATACTTCTCGTGAGCGTCTGGTTGATACTTCTGTTGACCATCTCCTCCAGACCTTCCTTACTCCGCATCTCACGCAGGTTCTCACGCACACGGTCGAAAATAACAATGGTGGCGTTGATGGAATAACCGACAATCGTCAGCATACACGCGATAAAGGTATTGCCCACGGACACCCGCACAATCGCGTAGAACGCCAGCACCACAAGCACATCGTGCAGCAGCGCGATCACGGAACTTGCGCCGAAGCGGATGTCCTTAAAGCGGAACCAGATATACAGAAGCATCAGCACCGTGGACACCAGAATCGCCTTGATCGCGCCGGACTGCATCTCGGAGCTGATCGTTGCGCTGATGGTCTCCGCCGTGATACTGCTCTCATCCACACCGAAGTTATTCACCATCACTTCGTTAAATGCCTCTCTCTCCTGCACGTTCAAAGTTCTGGTCTTAATGATAATATCGTTGGAACCTGCCACCTTGGTGCTCATCACGTTGCCGTCCCCTGTGATTTCCTCGATGTGGGGAACGATCTGTGCGTCGATCTCCTCGATGCTCATGTCCTCATTCAGCGTCATGGTTGTGGAAGTGCCGCCCACAAAATCCAGACTGTAATTCATCGTCATGCCGATGCTCGATTTATTGATGCCCATAGCGACAAATCCCGCCAGAATCGCTGCGATGGAAATGCCGAAGAACACATATCTTTTGGAGAGGAAGTTGATGGTCTTTCTCTCCTTCGCCACGCCGTATGCCTTCTCGCTCTGAATCCCCAGCGCATAGAAGATGTTCACAAGGAACTTTGTCACCACAAGCGCCGTGAACATGGAAAGGATGATACCAAGCATCAATGTGATGGAGAAGCCCTTGATCGTGCCGCTTCCCATAAAGTAAAGCACCAGACCCGCAATCAGCGTTGTGATATTGCCGTCCAGAATCGCGGATAAGGCCTTCTGGAAACCGATCTTAATCGCATTCTGCACACTCTTGCCTGCCGCGATCTCCTCGCGGATACGGGCAAAGATAATCACGTTCGCATCCACCGCCATACCCACGGTCAGGATGATACCTGCAATACCGGGCAGGGTTAAGGTCACCTCAAAGGCATACATCAGGATGACCAACAGTTCCGTGTACAGGCACAGCGCCAGAGACGCCGCAAAACCGGCCACATAGTATACCGCAATCATAAAGATTACCACCAGCGCGAAACCGACTGCCGCCGCCGTCAAGCTTGTCTGGATCGCCGCCGAACCGAGCTGTGCACCCACCACGTTGGAACGAAGCTCCTCAAGCTCCAGCTTCAGTCCGCCGATACGGATGGTGGAAGCAAGCTGCTCCGCCTCCGCCGCCGTGCTCTGTCCCGTGATGACTGCATTGCCGTCCGTGATGGCCGCCTGCACATTGGGCACGCTCACAAATTTCTCATCGTAGTAGATCGCGATGGTCTCACCGTTCTCGTAAGCCTTGGTGGTCGCCTCCGCGAACGCCTGCTTACCCTTTTCATTAAAGGAAAGGGAAACTACATTTTCCAGATTGCCCATGGAGTCCTGCTGCGCCCTCGCCTGTGCGCCGTCCACCTCCGTGCCGGTAAGCACGATGGAACCGTCCGCCTGCAGTTCCTCAATCGTCTTGTTCAACTGGTACTGCGGAATCAGATTACCATCGGCATCGATGCCGTATCCCGCTTCATAGTTATTGTTGCCCTCGCTGTCCGTCTGTGCGATAAAGTAGAGGCTTCCTGGCTTGCCCAGCTCCTCCAGAATCGCGTTGGCGTCGGTAACGCCGGGAATCTCGATATTGATTCGGTCGGTTCCCTCCTGATATACCTGCGCCTCCGTGCTGTAACCGTCCACACGCTGCTGCAGCTTGTAGATGGTATCGCTCATATCTTCCGCACTGGGATCTTCATCTCCCACCACCTGATAGGTAATGCTGACGCCGCCCGCCAGATCAAGTCCCAGCTTAATGCTCCCGGCCGCGCCCGACTTGTCCGAACCGACGCCGAAAATTGCCGTATAACCCAGCAAACCCAAAATCAGCACA
Source organism: bacterium 1xD42-87 (assembly GCA_003611805.1). GTDB lineage: Bacteria > Bacillota > Clostridia > Lachnospirales > Lachnospiraceae > UBA3282. The sequence continues at coordinate 17,726 of RAYM01000022.1, forward strand.
TAGACGATCAGACTGACAACCGCTCTGCTCTTTTTCATGACTAACTCTCCTTTTCCTCATCGGCAAGCGCCGCCTTTATCATAATCGCACATTCGACACGTTTCCGCTGCAGTTCGCACCCCAGCTCATAGGAACCGTTCACATCGCCGCTCTCATGGTAAGCGTTTGCCGCGCAGCCGCCGCTGCAATAAAATTTTGCGAAGCAATCCCTGCACGCCTTCTTTGCATAGACATTGCACGCCTTAAACTGATCCCGGAGATCCCCGCGCACAATCCCCTCATCCACATTTCCCATAAGAAACTCCTCCTGTCCCACAAACTGGTGACAGGGATAAAGGTCTCCCCATGGGGTAACCGCGAGGTACTCCGTCCCTGATCCACAGCCTGACAATCTCTTCGCCACGCATGGACCACCTTCTAAATCTATCATAAAATGAAAGAATTGAAAACCCTTTCCTTCTTTTTTTCTGCGAATATATTCCAGCGCCAGCCTGTCGTACTCCGCAAGGAGCTTTGGCACATCCTCCATGCGCAGCGCATAATCCTCCTTTTTGTCCGCCACCACTGGCTCCACGGAAATCTGCTCAAATCCCTCGTCGGCGAGATGGATCACATCCTCGGAAAAATCCGTGTTATTGTGCGTATATGTGCCTCGCACATAATAATTCATCTGGTTCCTGCTCTCGGCTGCCTTCTTATATTTTGGAAGGATCTCGTCATAGCTGCCCTGCCCGCCCCGGTGGGGACGCATCAGGTCATGGATCTCTTTTCTGCCGTCTATGCTGAGTACCAGATTTGCCATCTCCTTATTCGCAAACTCCATGACTTCATCATTGAGCAGCACGCCGTTGGTGGTCAGCGTAAAGCGGAATTTCTTATGGTGCGGCTCCTCCAGCGACCTGCCGTAAGCGACCAGGTCTTTTACCACCTGCCAGTTCATAAGCGGCTCCCCGCCGAAGAAATCCACCTCCAGATTCACCCGGCTGCCGGAGTTCGCCACGAGGAAATCCAGCGCTTTCTTTCCCACTTCCAGACTCATCAGCGCCCGTCTGCCGTGGTATTCGCCCTCCCCCGCAAAGCAGTATTTACATGCCAGATTGCAGTCGTGGGCAATGTGCAGGCAGAGCGCCTTCACTACCGTCTCCCGGTTTTTGAAGGCATCTATGTAGTTCTCGTAGATATCCTCCGAAAAAAGCTGTCCCTGCGCTTTCAGATACAGGATCTCCCCCACCGTCTCCTCCGCCTCGGAAGGCTCCATGGACAGTTCCTCCGCCACCGTGCGGGCGATTTCATCCTGCGTTTCTATTCCCTTCCCTAACAGCCGCTCCACGATCGGAACCGTATCGTAAGCGGACTTGTCCATCACATGGACACTGCCGCTGTTGACATCCATCACAATATGGTAACCGTTACTTATATACTGATGTATCACAATCTTTCTCCTGACTCATTTATTTGTATTGTTCAGTCCGCGTACATGCAGACGGGCAGCCCCGTCATACCCCGTATGCCGAGCCTGCCCTCTTTTCTTATCTTCTCTTTGCTCCACGTTCTGCCGTCATGCGCGGTTTGCGATCAGTTATCTCGCCTTCTCGCAGCTCTGGTTTCCTACGGTGCAGGAAGTCTTACATGCAGACTGGCAGGAAGTCTGGCACTCGCCGCAGCCGCCTTTCTTCATGGACTCCTTCAGGTCTCTGGTAGATAACGTCTTAATATGCTTCATCGGTGTGTCCTCCTTATGTATAGACTTGCTCATAACTTTAGACAGTATAGCATAAAACTTTCCGCCCGTCCAGTCTCATTTAGCGACCATCCCGCCGAGCATACCGCTTCCGGCGCAGAGAAAAAAGACCGTCATCATGTTCCCCGCGATATCTTCCACGCCTTTGTTTACCGCCAGGGACACAACTACCAGAATGCCGAAATACAGCGCGCCCATGATCAGCCCCCACAGAAACTTCCTGCGCTTCTCCTTCTTCCCCGCAAGCAGCCCCGCCAGAAAAGTGACGATGATATAAACCGCAATGATGCAGATGGACACCACTTTTTCGGACAGACCGAAACGGTAGAGCATAAACGCAAGCAGCAGCAAAAGCCCCGCCGTCAGAATATACGCGCCCAGCATACACTTAATGACAAAGACCGCCTTTTCCATATATAAATCCTTTTTTCCCATGATAACCCCCTTGTCCTTTTACTACTTTCACCATGATTTGCATCCGCGCTGTTTTGCAGATACTTCTCTCCTCTACATATCTATTCCCCCACGCATTAAAACTTGACACAATCTTATTCTTATAATAATATTTTTGATTATAAGAAGAGAAAAAGCCCTTTGGGCTTAATTATGTAAACAAGGAGTGAAAATCATTGGATACCACAGGTGTCATACAACTCGTCTCACTGGGAGTGCTCGTGTTTCTGTCGGCCTTTTTTTCCTCAGCCGAGACTGCCTTTTCAACCGTTAACCGGGTGCGGCTGCGCACCTTGGCAGAGGAGGACCACAAGGGTGCCATCCGCGTACTCGCCATTCTGGACCAGTACGGCAAAATGCTGAGCGCCATTCTGATCGGCAACAACATCGTCAACCTGTCCGCTTCCTCCCTGATGACCACTTTTGCCATCAGTCTCTGGGGCAATAAGGCTGTGGGAATCGCTACCGGCGTACTGACCTTCATGATTTTAATGTTTGGCGAGATCATCCCCAAGACATGGGCAATGCAGCGTGCCGAGCCCATCGCGCTCCTGTTCGGTCCCATTATCCGTCTGCTGATGACGATACTGACGCCGGTGATCTTTCTGGTGGATATGCTCTCCAACTGGATTCTGCGGCTGTTACATATCAGTTCCGAGGGAAACAATTTCAGTATCACTGAGAAAGAACTGAAGACCTATGTGGATGTAAGCCACGAGGGCGGCGTGATTGAGTCGGAGGAGCGCGCGCTTATCTACAACGTGTTCGATTTCGGCGACACCGTCGCGAAGGACATAATGATCCCCCGCATCCAGATGACCACGGTACCTTTGAGCGCCACCTATCAGGAGCTGCTCTCCACTTTCCAATCCTGCATGTTTACGCGTCTGCCGGTCTATGACGGGGATCCTGACCATATCATCGGCATTGTAAATATCAAAGATTTTATACTGGTAAAAGACAAGGAAAAGTTCAGCCTCAAGAAGATTCTGCGCGAGGCTTACTATACTTATGAATACAAGAATGTATCGGATCTGTTGATGGAAATCCGGGAAAAATCCAGCAGTATCGCCTTTGTCTTAAGCGAATACGGCGCAACGGTAGGCATGATTACGATGGAAGACATCATCGAGGAACTGGTCGGTGAAATCCGCGACGAGTACGACGCGGACGAAGAAGAACTGATCCAAGAGACGGAAGAAGGTCAGTATCTGGTAGAGGGCGGCATGAAGCTGAACGACATAAACGACGCGCTCGACATCTCTCTGGATTCCGAAGACTACGACTCCATCGGCGGGCTGATGATCGAACAGCTTGACCGTCTGCCGCAGGATCAGGAAACCATCACTTTAGAGAACGGCATTACCCTGCGCGCCTGCGGCATTCAGGACAATCATATCGTGAAAGTGCTGATCACCCTTCCGCCCGAAGACGAGCCAGAAGGGGAACAAGCGTCTGAGGAGTCTTAATCATCATCTCCTCCCTGGCGCCCTCGCCCCGGAGTTTTTCTTCGGTGCGGAACCCCCATGTAACGCTGATGCATGGCAGCGACGCATTTTTCGCCGTCTGAATATCCACTTCGGAGTCTCCCACATAAACCGCGCGGGAGGCGTCGCTTCCAAGTTCACGGAGCGCCCGGTACACCGTATCGGGCGCAGGTTTTCTCTTCACTTCCGCACTCTCCCCGATTGAAACCGGAATAAATTCCCCGAAATACTTTTTGCACAGTTTCTTGACCGCACCGTCGAATTTGTTGGAGACAACCGCCAGATGATAACCCTGTGCCTTTAGCGCGGCAAGCATCTCCGGCACCCCCTCATAAGGTTTTGTCTTATCCTCGCAATGTTCGGCGTAATGCGCCTTAAAGGCTGCCAAAGCCGCCTCGTAATCAGGGTTTTCCAGCCCCTGCGGTATACTGCGCTCCAAAAGCTTCGGCGCGCCGTTTCCCACAAAGGTGCGCACCTCGTCGATCGTATGCGTGGGAAATCCGAACGTTTCCATAGCGTGATTGACGCTGTCCGTCAGATCCTCCAGCGTATCGAGAAGCGTCCCGTCCAAATCAAAGATAACTGTGTCTGTCATGCCGTCTTTCTTTCCCTCCTGTGTGAAATTACGCCGCCTGTTTTTCTCATGCTCTCCGGAGACATTACCGTTCACACCTGCACCGGATTACGTACTCATTTATGATGCCTTGGCAATTGCAGTCATTGTTCCGCCTCAGCTCGGCTCTACGAGATTCAGAATCGCCTCGATCTCCGCCCCGTTGTCCGGCACGGGCTCCAGAATCTCATGCTTCCCGTCCTGTGTGACACTGGCAATCATATTGCCGTCCTTCGTATTTTCCATCGTGTAATACAGCACCTCTTCCGTATCACGCTTAAAGACTGCGTAAACCCGGTAGCACAGCCCTTTTTTATTCGTCTCGTCGGGCATGTCCAGACGGGTCAGCTGTATCGTGTCCGTCAGGTTTAACGTCATCAGGGAGAAATCCTCCGCCCTGCAGCCGCTCTTCTTTCCCTTCGGATATACTTCGTCGTAAAACTGCAGAAGAAGCGCGCCTTCCTCCTGCTGCAGTCTCTTAAGCCCCTCTTCTTTCTGCTCGAACAGAAACTTCGGCAGAAGGAAAAGAGACACCCTGTTGTGGGCAAAATCCTGAAACTGCTCCTGCGTCAGCTGGACGGTCTTCATCTGCCCGACCGCTTTTCTGCGCTTTTCCGCTATCTCCAGCACCGACTGGTTTAAAACCAGAATGCCGGTAAAGGGATTGACAACGACCTCCGCCACCTTATCCTGATTTGCCGAAACCATGGAAATCACCCCCATAAAAGGCATCGCCATCACCATGGGGCTCTTCTTGTCTTCGGGAATCTGCTCCGGCGAGGTAAAGATGGGAAGCGCCTGTTCCCCCGTCTCCTTTCGGAGCAGGCACGGCACTATCTTCGTGTCTTTGGGAAACTGCACCGGCTTTCCCGCTTTCAGCTGTTCCATGATTTCCGGATCCATATCCTTCGGTGGAATTGCCGGCACCAGCACAATGGATTTCTCCAAAAGCTCCATCACCTTCACATAGCTGTCCCTCTCCTTGTCCGAGCGGAAAGCCGCTATCGCCTCCTCCAGCGCTTTGTTATTTATTTTCTGTTCCGCCATATTATCCTCTTTTCCGAAGCATGTTTCCCGGCTTTCCCACGGGCATACTCCATTCTAAACTGCAATCAGATAAATCTGTAACGCCCCGGCACAGGTTTTCCGCCTGCATGCAGCTCTCTAAGAATCCTGCACCTCACTCTGTATCGCCAGACGTCCCCTCCGTCACCGCAATCTGTAATTCCGCAAGCTGCTTCTCATCCACTGTGCCCGGCGCCTCCGTCATCAGACAGGAGGCATCCTTGATCTTCGGGAACGCGATCACCTCGCGGATGCTTTCCGCATGGGTTAAGAGCATCACAATGCGGTCAAGACCATAGGCAAGCCCCGCATGGGGCGGCACGCCGTACTTGAAAGCATTTAACAGGAAGCCGAACTGCTCCCACGCCTGCTCCTTCGTAAAGCCCAGCACCTCAAACATTTTCTCCTGTATGTCGTCCTGATGGATTCTGACGGAACCGCCGCCAAGCTCCACCCCGTTTAACACGATATCATACGCCTTCGCGCGCACCCTGCCCGGGTCGGAGTCGATGTACTGCCAGTCCTCCTCCATGGGCATGGTAAAAGGATGGTGCATCGCCATAAAGCGGTTCTCCTCCTCGCTCCACTCAAGCAGCGGGAACTCCACAACCCAGAGGAAGTTAAACTGCGACTCGTCGATCAGCCCGAGCTGTTTTCCCAGCTCCACACGCAACGCGCCAAGCACGCTGTAGACGATATTTTTCTTATCCGCCGCAAAGAGAAGCAGATCGCCCTTCTCTCCCTGCATCGCCCGTACCAGCTTGTCCAGTTCCTCCTCCGTCATAAACTTTGCAAAGGAAGACTTGTATGTGCCATCCTCCTGCACACTTAAATAAGCCAGTCCCTTCGCGCCGTAGCCCTTCGCGAAGTCAACCAGCGCGTCGATCTTCTTCCTGGGCATAGCCGCCTGTCCCTTCACATTTAAACCGCGGACGGAACCGCCGCTTTCCAGCGCGGAGGTGAACACCCCGAAACCGCATCCCGCAACCACATCCGACACATCTGTCAGTTCCATCGCAAAGCGGGTGTCCGGCTTGTCGGAACCGAAACGGTCCATCGCCTCCTGCCATGTCATGCGCGGCAGGGGAAGCTGCACATCCAGACCGATCGCCTCCTTGCAGATATGCTGAATCAGCCGCTCATTTACTTCCAATACATCATCCACATCCACAAAAGACAACTCCATGTCCGCTTGGGTAAACTCCGGCTGCCTGTCCGCCCGCAGATCCTCGTCCCGGAAACATTTCGCAATCTGGAAATACCGATCGTACCCGGAGCACATCAGAAGCTGCTTGTAGAGCTGCGGCGACTGGGGCAGCGCATAGAAACTGCCGGGATGCACACGGCTCGGTACCAGATAATCCCTTGCCCCTTCCGGCGTGGACTTACAGAGAATCGGCGTCTCGATCTCCAGAAATCCTTCCTTCGCCATAAAGTCCCGCATTTCGGAAACGATTTTGCTTCTGAGCATCAGCTTTTCCTGAATATCAGGCCTTCTCAAATCCAGATAACGGTATTTTAAGCGAATTTCCTCTTTGGTTTTAGAGTCCGCCTCCACCGGAAACGGCGGCGTCTCGGATTCCGACAAGACGCGCACCTGTGCCGCGCGAATTTCGATTTCCCCCGTCTTTAAATTTTCATTGACGGCGCCGGAGCGCTTCTCCACCTTACCCACAACGGCGATGACAAACTCACTCCGCATCTTCTCCGCCTTGGCAAAGGCTTCCGCCCCGCAGTCCGCCTCCTCGAATATAATCTGTAAAATGCCGGTACGGTCGCGCAAATCCACAAATATGATGCCGCCCTTGTTCCTCTGCTTCTGCACCCATCCCATCACGGTCACTTCTTCCCCCACGTTCTGTAAGGAAAGTTCTGCACAGCGGTGCGATCTCTTTAAGCCCTTCATTGATTCTGCCATAATCGTGTTTTCCTCCTTCGGGAGCACATTTATATTTGAAAATCAGCATATCACTCTAATTTTTCAAACCGTCTCCTGCTCTGACGCTTTACGCCATTTATCTTTTTAGTTCTTCCTTGTAGAACTCCTCAAACTCCTCATACCCCTGCGCGGTGAGCTGTTCCTTCTGGAACTTTTTGTTCTTGTTCATGCGCGCCACCAGAATCTGGTTTCCTTTCTCCCGCTCTGCCTGCGCTTTCGCCATCACCTCGCACAGCTTTTCGGAGGGCAGCCCTTTTTCCATCAGATACGCGATCTTCTTTCCAGCCTTCGGCACCTTGAAGCCGCTCTCCAGAAGCAGCAGGATAATCCGCTCAAAGCCGATGGAAAACCCGCAGGCGGGCACGTCGTTACCCGTGAATTTCCCCACCATCTTGTCGTATCTTCCGCCGCCGCCGCAGCTGCCGCCAAACTCCGGCATGTCGATCTCAAAGATCGTGCCCGTGTAGTAGGACATGCCGCGCACCAGAGTCGGATCAAACACCAGCTTAAAGAAGTTGCCTTTGGTCGCCTCCACACTGTCTATGATCTCCTGAAAACTCTCCTTTACCCCTGCCGGGAGCACGCCTTCCAGTTTCTCCGTGATGTATAGGATGGCGTCGTCCGCCGTCTCCATCCCCGCAAACAGCGCCAGATACTTGCCCACGCTGTCCTTTGAAAATCCTGCTTCCAGAAGTTCTGTCTCTACTCCGTCCCTGCCGATCTTGTCCATCTTGTCCAGAATGATAAACACCTGATCGTAATCCTCTTCGGCAAAGCCGCTGTATGCCGCCATCGCCTTCAAAATTTGCCTGTCGTTGATGCGGATGTTAAAATTTTTAAAACCGATCCTGCCGAGCGTCGTGGTGGTCGCCAGAATCAGTTCGATCTCCGCCAGATTCGTCGACTCCCCCAGAATATCGATATCGCACTGCATAAACTGACGGTAGCGTCCCCGCTGGGGTCTGTCCGCCCGCCACACATTGCCCATCTGCAACGCCTTAAAAGGCGCGGGCAGCTCGTTTGCATGGTTGGAATAATACCGCACCAGAGGCACCGTCAGATCGTATCGCAGTCCCCCGTCCGTCAAGTCCTCCTCGCTCTTCGCCTCGTCGATGCGCAGCTTCTCGCCCCGCTTCAATATTTTAAAAATCAGCTTCTCGTTCTCACCGCCCGCCTTGCAGTTTAAGTTCGCAAGGTTTTCCACACAGGGCGTCTCGATCGAGGTAAAGCCGAAATTTCCGTAGGTTTCTTTGATGATGCCGATCACATAGTCGCGGATCTCCATCTCCTCGGGGAGAATGTCCTTCATGCCTGTCATCGGTTTTTTGCTTAGTGCCATGGTTACCTCCGTGCCGGAGCTGTTTTTGTGACGGCACGCGCCGAGAATTTCAAAGTTTTCCGAAGGAATACTTTTATTCTCGGCTGCGATTTCGAGTTTGTGGCTCCGGCGCAAACTCGTGATTGAAAAATCAGCACATCAGTGTGATTTTTCAATCTATCCTCCGTGTATGAATCGCTTGTTAGATTTTACACTCTTTTTTATAGTTTTTCAAGATGCGGGGCTCTGAACTGTTGCCGAAATCGTTCTCCGCTATATTTTTCTAAAATAAGATATCACAATATAATTATCCTGGTCGGACCGCTCCCAAAACTCATCATCAAACTCTGAATCATAAATGGCAATATCCGACATTCCACCATAGGGATAAATATCAATATATTTTAATACTCTCTTTGCATTATGTGTTTCAATATATTCTTTAGCCGCCTCATACCCGATATCACATTTAATGACTTTCTCTGCCTTAATATGCCACCAGTACACATCGGATATCCACATTTTTGTAGGATATACTGTCTCATAATTTTGAGGCAGATTCAACGTTTCCATACGTAAGGTGATTGGGATTCTCCAACCTATGAATTGGTACAATAATAAGATGGCAGCTATAGATAAGAGTAATATCCATCGTGATTTTTTTGTTTTCATCTATTTTCCCTCACCCATAAAACCTTCACACCAAGAAACGCCTCCGCCGCTTGCAAGCTTCTGAAACAGATGCAAAAATTGCTCATCAGTAGTATACTATAAAGTAGATTTTTCGCCAAGAGTGAACGGCAGAATCTCAGAAAGCAGGTAATAATTTTGGTAACACATTCCGGACGTTGTTGAAGCTACCGGCAGGCTGTCCAAACAGATTTCCCAGTTCATCCGTGAACACTATGAAGACTTCCTCTCATTTGATGATGTAAAAATCTACTACGACAATAAACAATATGTTCTCCAAATCCGAACACCAATTCTTATGGATTCAAAAGATGAATAACATTTTGGCGTGTGTAAGGGAAGTTGTTGAAAATGATATAATTTATTCATAGGTGAATGATAATGCTTCCGCAATAAGTGACAATGCCATTCAAACTTAAGCAACGACAGTTTGTGAATTGAAAAATTCTATGTTTTTGTATATAATTAGAAATATCTGTTGCCATATATTGGAGCGTCAGGCACCTATTCTATATGTATCACATGATGAAGATGACGGAATGTGGCAATTTCTATGCGGAGTTAAGATAATTATGATTCAAAAATACTGAATATATCTATAAAAAATATTAGCAATCTACAGAAACGTAAGAAACGGAGGAAAAAATGGTCGATTATTCACAATTTGAGGCAAGTGTAAAATCCGGCATCCATGCAGATGTGAGCCGGATACGGCAAAAGGATGAAATAATAAAAGCCGTCGTCAAAAAGCGGAGAAGCTCCGCGATAATCTGCGTGTGCTTCCTATGTATGTCAGGAATTTCTTTGTTTAAAAGCTGGATTCCCGCCGTTATCTGTTTCCTTCTTGCATTGTTTTTCCTATGGCGGGCTGTCGGAAAATTTTCTGACGAGTATTTACGGGAAATGTACGAGGAGGGGCTTTTGGTTCCCGGCATGATCGTGAAAACGGAACCCCTTACTATCATGGCAATCGCAAACATGACCGCGCGGGATGGCGCGGCAACCGTAAATGGGTGCTACTGTCTGGAGGTGAAAGAGCTTGACGGGGCGCAAAAGATTCTATTTGAAAAAATCCCCTGCTCCTGTTTTTTCTGCTATGAGGGCGGCGATTACCATTCTTCCTTCCAGCCCCATCCCCTCTATTGGGGAACGGCTGATCAGCAGTCTGTTCAAGAAGCGTTAAGACAAGTGGAGGAGGACAACAAAGAAAATACAAAAGATGAATGGGAAGTGCTCAAGGAGGTTGCGCGGCAGTTCCCTGATTTGGGAAACGGGAACTTGATTTTACTGGATGAAAATTACGTTCCCTTCGGGAAAAAGAACTACATGGACAGCAACTATAAGCCTCTCAACGAGGAAGCTGCCTCCAAGTAATATGTTCCATTTAGGGAAACGCTGATGAAAGCGTTTCCCTCGTCGCAATGGTTTTGCTAATGGATAAACTTTTAGCATTTCGGCAAACCCATCCCATGTATATCAAAGAATCCCCTGATGTCTGCGTCCACCACAATCTTGTCCTCGTAAGAGGCAATCCCCAGCGGTCTCATCTTTCCGTTGCTTTTCGGTATATACACCCTTAGCGACGGCAGTGGCCTGTATGCCTTGTTCTTTAACCGCTCCACCAGATTTGTGATGTTCTCTTCCAAGTGTTCTTCATACTCTGCTTTTGTCACCCTGTCAATCCCTACCACGCACCTATAACGCATAATAACCTATCTGCGCAGCTCTATTGGAGCATATCGCTTTTTTCCTGTTCAAGCGATGCTTCTTTGCCCGTTGTTCAAAATATCCAGGGTCAAGGAATGGATTCTTATCCAATGCCATCTGCCCCTTTCGGACAATCGGCATGTCCATCATCAGAAATAAGATGTTTTTATCTGACATAAATGTCCATTTCCTGCCCTTATGGGTTTTCCAGTATCTTCTGACAATCCAGCTTTTGCTTTTGTTTGGGTGTCTCCGTTTAGACCACCTCCACAGCATTTCCCATATACGGTGGTCTATCGTGCTGAAGCTTCTTTTGGCGCATGTGGAATGATGGTAATCCGCCCATCCGACTATGACTTCATTCAGTCTGCGAATCAATGTTTCCTGCGTCGCCGCCCGGTTATCCTTAATCACTCCGCTGATTTTCTTCGTGATTCTGCTCATGGATTTGTGGGACGGCTTGATAATCAGCTTTCCTTTATCGGATGCCGTGACAATAAAATCATCTGCTTTGGTTGGGAACAGCCGGCCTTTTTCGATATATGCAGGCACTACAGCTTCTGGCATTAGAACCGGTGGCAGAAACAACGGCGGACAGGATATCATTCGGGTTCCGGAGGTACAGAAGCCCAGAGGATGCGAGGGAATACGCGTTCAGCGTACTCAGCAGGAAGGATTCTCCGCAATGGATATTAGAAGGTGACATAAAAAGCTGTTTTGATAAAATCAGTCATCAATTAAAGCCAAAATGGAGGCGGTCAGGAGGCTGGATTGTAGAACATACCATGCCAGACCATTGAGACGGATATACATTGAGAAGTATGGGAAGAAAGAGAAAAGGCCGTTAGGAATCCCGACTATGTTCGACAGGGCAAATACGCGTTGGAAGTCTGCTCCCTTTCGGGCAGGGCAAATCCTGAACCCTTATCCTCTGCATTGCACAAAGGCCTTCGCTTTTTCCAACATCCTCTGCCTTCTGCGCATTGTACCTTTCTTGCAATCGGCCTACCCATCAGGGAGCGCATAAGATTTACCTTGTTCCGCCACTTAAATAATCACGACATGTTTAGGTTCTGTCTATAAGCCGGGAGTTCTCTGTCCGTTTGGCACAGTACCTATCCGACTGCCTGCCGCCCATCCGCCTATCTCCATCTTCTAGTTGATAGCACGTACTTGTTTCCAAGAAGTAACAGGCTCTCCCCAGTTGACAATTAACCACAATGTCAAGCATGACTGGCTCTTTGACCCCGCAGTGCCGGACAGTTCTCGCCTTATACGAACTGCCCGATATTGCTTTCCGCACCAGTTAAGACGTCAGCCCTCTGAATTTCAACATTTCGAGGCTCAATCGCATTGCAGCCCTACTTGCTCGCTGTCTACGCTTCGCAACAGCCATTACTGACTGCCACGCAAGACTCGCTGCTGCTGGCTGGCCAGACCTTCGCAGACAGGATTCACACCTGTTAGGTTAATTGCCCTTTGCTGGGCGCACAACTGGAGGTTGTATTACTCCTCGTCAAAACTCGTTTTCTTGTAGAGCAGGATCATTTTCTGTAGAGCCATCAGGCCAGAATATCCAACCGTTTATAATCCGCGATTCTTTTCCCGACCTCCTCCCAGGTAAAAAGGTCCCGAACAAACTCATAGTCGCTCCAGATACGCTCCAGTTCCGCCTTGATTTGGGGGACTTCATTCAGGTCTCTTGCCCCAGTGCGGACATAGTAGTCAGGCAACAGGGCGCAAGCCACAATGCTGCTCTCGGCCTGGGGCAGTTCCTCCGCCCCCTGGCTCAGAGCGGCAAGCAGCCGCAGATGATTGTCGGTATAGCTGTTCAGCTCCTGTTCCACTCCAAACAGGCCGTTCAGGTCGAACAGCTGGAAGGGGGACCTGCCTGGAACCTCAATCTCACCGCTGTAATAGACCAGCTTTCCGTTGAGTTCATAGAGTGCGTTGCACATATCCATCAGGCGTTGGTATGCCTCTTGAGAGGGTAAGGTCTGAAGGGAGTGAAACATCAAATCAACCGCCCAGTCCAGTTGGCCCAGCACCTCACAGTCTGGCAGTCTGGACAACTGCTCCCCCAGCCGCACCAGCCGGGCAATGGACAGCAAACCCCATACCCGAACCTGGGGATCGCTCAGTTCCTTCGCCCTGGCCTCAATTTCGGTAGGAATGTCGTTGTAGAACAGTCCGTCCTTATCCTCCAGCCGCCCAATACGGTCGGAGCAATCGTCCATCAGTTTCTCCCCCACCTTATCATAGATATTGTCATCAGCGCTATAAATGGTGTCCGCCCGGTGGAGCCACAGCTGGGCTTCATGCAGGTTGCCCGCATCCATAGCGGCCACACCCAGTTCATAATAAGTTCTGGACACCCCAGCCCAGTCCTTTTTTCTCTGGAACTCAGCCAGCCGCTTCTCTGGAGCGTTATCCGCCTTTATCTTCTTTTTTCCAAATCCAAACATAAAAATCACCCCCTGTTGTATTTTGCTGACACATTTACTTTTCTTTCTATAAATTCCTAGAAAACTTCGATTTGTCGAATTGACACGAGCAAAGTATAGCATCGGTGCGGGCGGTAGTCAACCTTTGTCTTTGGACGCCGATAATAGTAGTGGTCTGGTGAAACCACCCTTTATACATTACATCCGTTGCCGATACCAGCCGCAAAATAAAGACCGTTTTCAAGTCAAGAATGGAAAAGGGCTTGCGCTGTTCTGGCAGTGTCTGCTATGGCTACCGCGCTTCCAAAGAGGAAAAAGGCGAGTGGGTGATTGACGAGAAAGCCGCCGCCATTGTGGACGTGGAAACGTGGCAGACCGTACAGAAGATACGGGAAACGGTACGCCGCGCACCTAAACGGCAGAACGCCCCGAACCGCTTGACCGAGCTTCTCTACTGCGCCGACTGCGGCTCAAAACTCACACACCGCTATAACCTTGTGCAAGGGAAACGGATTGAGGACGCTTTTATCTGCTCCGGCTACCGCCATTTAATCCATGACTGCACCATGCGCCATATCCCTACGGCAAAGATTGAAGCCGCCATTCTTGCCGTTATCCAGCGTGTAAGCTGGTATGTGCGGCACAACGAAAAGGAGTTTACAGAGCGCGTCCGGGAAGCGTCCGACCAGAACCAAGAAAAGACCGTCAAGGAATGTAAGCAGAAAATCAATAAGGCACAAAAGCGATGGAAAGGTCCGTTCATAGAACATGAAAAAGCTAAAGTGCAGCTTATTGGCTGGAACATGAATACTACCTACACACTGATAAAAAGGTGTATCAAAAAAGGGGCGATTGAACGTTCCGAGCCTAATTTCATGTGCCATGCCCTTATTCCCAAAGAAGAAGTACAGGAAGCGGAAACAAAAGAATTGGTTGACAAGATTTATGACGGTTCAGTTGACAAACTGTTTGCAGCCCTGTTAGGCAGAAAAAAGCTCTCCGCTGAACAGATTCAGAAGCTCAAGCAGATTGTGGAAGATTTGGAATGAGGTGGTGTAAATGAATTTACTGCAAATGAGCTTTTCGGGGGCTGCTTTCATTACTGCGGTAGTGATTATCCGTACGGTGGCAATCAATAAACTGCCGAAAAAGACTTTCGCTGGCCGTGCCGGGTTCCTATCTGGATGTGTTCACTGCCCTGATGTATACGCAGCTACAAATCCGGTATGAGAAGCTGTCGGAGCAGGAGCACACGGTTTTGAAGAATGTTATGAAGAAAACTCCGGCATATAAGGATTCGCCGTTGAGCCGGATGAAACGGAGATAAGGAAATGCCGTTGCTTGGGTTTTTGTCCATGCAACGGCATTTTGGGATAAATCTAATTCAGTTTTCAATACATAAGCCGAAATGTCCGGGGTGGCACATCTTCACTTCATAACAGAATTTTATGCGTTCTTCTTTTTTCTGTTGCGCTGTGTTACGGTACACCTAAATGCCTTAAACATTGCCGGGGACAGTTCAGGGGAATCTTCATCAAATTGAATTTCCCTCTTTGCCGCCGCCCTGACTTCCTCCAACTGCTCCTGCGTAGGAGCCTGGCCATCCTTAATTGTAAAAGTTTTGGTCATAGTAAAGCCTCCTTTCACTTTCTGTTGCCAATCTTGCAGAGATTAACCGGATATTTTCCCCTCGCTCGGTAAATACAACAAACAATAAATCGCCAACCATACCGATTGCAATATAACGGTCTTCTTCCATACTATGCTCGAAATCATACATCTCTATGTAATATTCATCACGAAAAACGTATGAAGCCGTTTCAAAAGATATGCCGTGTTTTTTGGCGGTTAATACGGTCTTTTTCCTCGTCCCATTCAAATTTTAGTTCCATAAATTTTTCCTCTCTCAAGTAAACAGGACACCGTTTGCAGAAATACGTCCTTTCTTTAGTAGTAGGATTTCCAACTTCCCGACAAATTGGAATTGCCTTTATTGTAAATCATCTTTAGAAATTGCTATTGAAGGATAATGAGAAAGTTCCGTCAAATCAACATTTAGTGGCACACTATAAACCATGTAATAATTATTAGGATTGACGGCAATCAATTCATTCATTTTCTGTTCTGCTAAGTCTTTATCATTTGTAGCATACACAACTGATACAACACCTACTTTATCATTTTTCGTCCCCTGTATATTTCCGCATAATATTAATTTTAATGGGGCGCTCCCATTCAAGCCTTGCTTAATATAGTCCTTATATTCCATAGTTGCCCTCCATCAATCCCGATTTTTCGCTCTGTTTATCTGCTCAATAAACTGGAATTTTCTAAGCGAAATTATCATCATGCCACGTTATGAATGTTGGCAACTTATGATACTTTTCAAAATATTCAAGGGCTTTCATCACTTGTTCTGCGGGTAACACACAAGATAAAGGGTATGGGTCAAGTTCACCATTTATTATAAAATTCATGGTTTCATCGTCTGTACCAGTATAGTTCGGATTTCTGGAGCTTAATCCTGCGTCACATTCCTCGTTATAATAATTGAGCCAACCCCAATCACCATTTATCAATCCACACATCGCCCGTTCATCATCATCTGTTTCTTCTGAATAAACCCAGATTTCTTTATACTGACCGTTTTCCCATGTATCAATAACCATGATAGTTACTCCCCTCAAAAACCCGATTTTTTCATTCTATTTCTCTTTCCAGCAAACAGAAATTGATCGTGCGAAAAAACTACTTTAATTTGCGAACCAAAATTTCAATTTCTGTATCTTCAAATACATTCTTTATTTGGGTTGCAACATCTTCCCATTTCAAACGATCAAGCCCTGCGCCAATAGTCGGCATTGCAATTTTATAGATACTTTCTCGTTCACATATCTCTTTCATTTTTTGTAGTGCAGCTTTCATGGCTGCAAGGGTTGGTTTATGAAAATATCTCTCTTTTGTAATGAGATTCAATACTCTGCCTTCTAAAATACAATCGCCGCTGATTTTGCAATCCATAAAATGTTTTGCGTATTCGGGATATTTCCTCTGTAATATGTGTTTCATATCAAATCGCTTGTTAAATTCAACAACAATCCCTTTCCCCATGCCAAAATCCGCACTGATACAGTGTGCAAAATAATAATCTTCTGAAACCGAAAATAAGTCTTTTACTTCTTCCTTGTATTTCATACCTGCCCTTTCTGCATATTCAAATCCCGATTTTTCGCTTTCTTTATCTGCTCAATAAAGTGGAACTTGAACTTTTATATATTTACATCAAATACCGCCTTTATTTGTCCATTCTCTATGAAAAAATCTATTTCAAACCAAAAATCCAACTCTTCTCCAAAACTCGTTGGCCTGTAACACACTATATCCCTATTATCAATTTCAAGCCTTGCTTCATCCATAGCATCTATATCCTCCATACAGGATTTTTGAAAATGGTCTACCGCAAACTTTTTATCTTCATATTCTTCCCACATAGCCAATTGCTCAACTAACCATTTTCCAAATCCCAAGCAGGCATTTTCTGATGTCTGTTCTGTGTCAATAAAAGAGGCCCATGAAGATTTCGGTGGAATACTGGATACAAGTTTTGTATATTCTTTGTCTGCAATCGTATCTACCATTAACTTAATCAATTCCTGTGCTTTTGTTTTAAATTCCGATTCTATCATTTTATCTCTCATCCCTAAATCCCGATTTTATTGCCCAAAATGATTCTACCACATTTCTATAAATAAATCATCTCACTTTTTATGATTTCCTCCGCCCGGCTGCGGATATTGTTTATCCGCCCCACCCATTCAAGCTGGTTTCGGGCTTTCAGTTCCTCCGTCACTCCCTCGGCTGCTTTCATCTGCTCTATGATTAAGTCAAGCCGTTCCTCCGCCTGCTCGTTCAGGTCGGCAAGGTACGCCCACAATTTCCCGGTCAGGATAAGGGAGCTGTACCGTGCCGGATGTTCCTCTTTGAGATATTTCTGGTGCAGTCGTCCATATCGTCCGATGGGGCGGTTTTCCTCTGGCAGCTTCAAGTCCGGGATATAATAATCGCCTACCAGAATATAATCAATGCCGTTCTCTGTGATTCTTTCTTTCAGTTTTTCCATTATCATTCCCTCCTGCTGTGGAAGGCTCGTCACTGGCCAGCTCAATCATGTCCATAATGTCACAATCCAGCGTTTCACAAATACGGGCAAGTGTGTCCATGCTGATATGCTTCCCTTCTTTGCCCATGTTGGCAATCATATTCGTGGTCAGGCCAGCGGCAAGCCTTAAATTCTCTTTCCTCATGTTGCGCTCTATCAGCGTATGCCAGAGCGATTTCTAGCTGATGTGCATTTTTCTCCCTGCCTTTCTGCCCCGGATGGGCGTTTACACCCATTATATCAGGATTCTTGCTAACTCACAAATATTTCTTGACGGCATCGCCGGTTCCGTCTGGATTGTGCTTTTCCTTTCCTCTTTTGATTACCTCTAATTAGCCATGACCTGGTTGATAGCACGTACTTGTTTCCAAGAAGCAACAGGCTCTCCCCAGTTGACAATTAACCACAATGTTCAAGCATGACTGGCTCTTTGACCCCGCAGTGCCGGACAGTTCTCGCCTTATACGAACTGCCCGATATTGCTTTCCGCACCAGTTAAGACGTCAGCCCTCTGAACTTCAACATTTCGAGGCTCAATCGCATTGCAGCCCTACTTGCTCGCTGTCTACGCTTCGCACCAGCCATTACTGACTGCCACGCAAGACTCGCTGCTGCTGGCTGGCCAGACCTTCGCAGACAGGATTTGCACCTGTTAGGTTAATTGCCCTTTGCTGGGCGCACAACGGGAAGTTGCAGTCTTATTAAAGTCTATTTTCACCGGGGTATACTTCTTAATAAGCACCTTTTCGCCGGGAAGTGTTTGAAATAATTCCTGCATAACTCTGCCGCCAAACTCTTGAATAGGATCATCTTCAGATAATTTGGGAGGATAATGTTTCCTTTGTGTTATATCTTCCCCCCTGAGCGTTACAAACCCTGATAAGGGAAAAATGAGGGAAACATAAACATATACGCCAATTATTAAACCCAAATTATGTTAGTAACTCTGCAATGGCTTTTTTCCAATATTTTGGAGAAATATTATACCAACTGCATTTCCCGATTGCTTCCTCGCATAACTTCATTGCCTTTGCCAAAACTGTTCCATGTGATACCTCTCCCGTAAGCATCAAATGCTTCGTTATTTGTGTCCAATAAGGTGCTGCCTTTTCTAATCCTGATTCTTGCATTTCCATTGTCTTTTGTGGATATGGGGATTCTCCTAAATAATCACCCCCAAAAATAAACTTGTCAATATTGTTTGTTAACGCATATTTAAGACATTGTTCAAATGCTGCGTGATTGCCATGTATATCTCTATTTTTAACGCCAACTGTCCTTGTAAATTGCCCGCCCACAAGGGCAAAAACAAGGGAAAATGCATAGCGATTCACTGGTTTACGGTTGCTTGTTTATAATTCGAAGTAACGACAACTCTATGCGCAGGTCTTAACTCGTTTCGCTACTTTAATTATCTTCTCCCGGTATCACATTTTACCATTCACAAAAAACAATTTCAGCATTTTCGTAAATAGGACATATATCTTTCAAGATATTCCTTTTGACAGTTTGTATTTTTCTATAATCAATGTTATTGGTAATATAAATGCAAACTTTTATGTGCATACCAATTTTATATATGTCACATTTTTGCAATGTCATAATACCGCTAAGATTCTTTTCCACAAATTGGAAAACTGTTCTTTTTAGTTCCTGATTCGTTGTCAACCCTCCTGACAATTCGCGAAAAGAAGATATGAAAACACTTATCGGTTCTTTTATTGCAGGCAAGACTATAATTGTCGTAATGAAAAAATCTCCAGTATAATGAAGGAAACCCAAACTTCCGTTAATATCTATCAGTTTTATCAAGAACGCAGACAGTGCTACGCCCAAAGATAATATGCCGTCGATAAGATTTCCTTTCGATTCTGTTGCTAAAAGTGTGCTGGAATCATTAGTTTTACGGCTCTGACTTCTGTTAAAAAAAGACAGCCCAAAACATATGATACACATAAGTATCTCATAAGGAATTACAGGTTCAATCATCAAAGGGTTTCCAACGCCATATGCAAAATACCCCCATGCTGCTTTTGCAGTACGAGCAACAGAAGAAAACAGCAGCACTAATGTTAATAAAGTTCTAAAAATAGAATATAATGGCTCTAAAAAATAAAGACCGTCCGGGTAATTCTTTGTCTTTTTATTACTAATTTTTGAAATTTCCAATGCTGCCAAACAAGAGCAAGAAGCAATCATTGAAAAGGAACAGTCTAAAAACAGAGCTTGAATATTTGTTATCGAAAAAATCCAAAACCCACCTATTGCCATTATTAAGTTTACAATGCAGCTTACTATTAGTGATTTGCGTTCAATTTGTTTTTGTGTCATGGTTACCTCCATTGCCTTGGAATTTTATAGTATTCAGATTGACATATCCGCACAACGAGCAGTATACTATAACATGTGTCGTTTTTCTATCTTCAATTTTATCTATAAATGTTGCCTAAACGACACTGCCGCTCGAAACTGTTGTTTAAAGGAGAAAACTATGAATAAACATGACAGGCGGGTCAAAAAGACAATAAAAGCATTACAGTCTGCTCTTGCTGACGCAATGCTTGATAAGGAACTTCAAAAAATTACAGTACAGGAATTAGTCAACAAGGCAGACATACATAGAGCTACTTTTTATTCGCACTACCATGATGTGTATGACTTATATGAGCAAATGGAACGTGACGCCATATCTGAGTTCACTAAATTCATTAACGATAATCCAGCAGGTCATTACGAAAATATTTATAATTCCATTATTGATTATATTTATGAAAATCCTGCCCTAAGCCGCCTGCTTTTTTTCGGAAAGGGAATTGACCACAAATTTCAAGAGCATATGTATGACATCATCGAAGAAAAATATCTTGAAATATGGATGCAAGAAGAAAATATATCTTCCGTTTCAGAAGAAATGCTCTATATGGCGACATATCATATTCAAGGCTGCCTCTCAATAATCTCACTTTGGATTAAGAATAATTTTTCTACCCCAAAGGAAAAAATAAGCCAGCTTGTTCATTTTATCGACGCAAGATGGAATATGTCATAAAAGAAATAATTTGTGTGGAGATAAAGAGGGATTCCGTAGTAGTCGGCACCGTGCGTAATGTGTATAACTTATAATCCTCCCCAAAATATACTCTAATGATACGTTATCTAAGTGTGTATTTCAATGCTTAGAAAATAGCCAGGACGTGTTTTTATGCATTGAAGATGTATATTTATAGGCTAGTTTTCATTGGGTACAGAATGGCAAAAATATCGTCCCAAAAAAAGAAAACTACTCATAAGTAGTATACTCTGAAGTAGTTTCCTTTTTATGCTTATTATTTCCTTAACTATATTACATTTCCTACCTAGACGACGGCACCATCCGTATAATCCTCCCCGCAAACTCGTTAAAGTTCTGCGTCTGGAGAATCACCTTTCCGGGACCGATCAGCTTCGTCAGAAACAGTCCCTCTCCGCCCAGAAAAATATTTTTCAGTCCTTTTACAGTCTCGATTTCATAGTTGACGCTTCTCTCAAAGGCAACCACATTTCCCGTATCCACTTTGAGAACTTCACCCGGCGCCAGATTCTTCTCCACTTTATTGCCGTCAATTTCCAGAAATACCATACCACTGCCGCTGATATCCTGCAGGATAAAACCTTCCCCGCCGAACAATCCGGCGGAAAACTTTTTCGTAAAGGTTATGTTCAGGTTCACGCTCTCCTGCGCGCAGAGAAACGCCCCCTTCTGGCAGATCAGACCGCCGTTTGCGCCCACGTCAACGGGAAGCACTTCTCCCGCCACGGTTGACGCAAAAGCCACCATACTTCCCGCACGCTCCGCCCTGTAGGTCGCCATAAAAAGGGATTCCCCTGAAAACATCCTGCCAATGCTCTTGCCGAGACCGCCCTTCATGTTGGAATCCATGGCGATTCCCTCCGACATCCACGCCATACCGCCCGATTGGGTGTACATCGCCTCCCCCGGTGCGTCAAACAAAACCTCCACAGCGGGCATCGTGTCTCCGATAATTCTGTACTGCATATTGAGCTCCTCCTTTGCACAACTTTCTTTTCGGTTTCATTTTATCATATTTTCTTCTGACACTCTACCAACTTTTACGCCGCCCCTCAATAATTACGAGTTCTGGCAGTTGCTTGCTAAGGATATCCTTCCCTGGCATTTTTTGTCAACTCCTTTTTCCTAAAATTCTAAAATCTTTGAAGTCGGAATTGAACTTATTGTATGCGAAAAACCTCTATTCTGCTATGGGATTGGTACGGATTGTCGCTCTTTGGCATACTTTGTATGCTTTAGTTTACATAACTATAAAACACAAAAGTCAGTTCCCCAAAAGCATACGCTTCCTCTCGATCATTTCATCCACCCTCTCGATATACTGCGCCACATCCTTCACATTCTCGCACCGCTCAATCCGGTCGTCCGAAAACACCCCCTTGGTGATGGAGCCGGCACCCAGCGCTGCGATTGTCTGCTTTTCCTCGTTGATCAGAATGTTGTAGATGCCATACTTACCCTGTCTGGAATAGCCCACATTCTCAAAATTGCCCGACATGTTTTTCTGGCGGTAAAGATAATAAGGCACCATGTCCAAAGCCGCCGCCCCACGGGATGCGATCCCCATGATCTCCTCCGTGTTATTGTAGGCGGTCGCACCGTGTTCCTCGATCCATTTCCCCAGTTTGGAGGCACGTTTCACCGCAAGGGAATGCACCGTCAGGGCATCCGGCGAAAGCATCTTAACCGCCTCTATGGTATGCGCCACATCCGCCGCTGTCTCCCCGGGCAGTCCCAGAATGATATCCATATTGATATTGTCAAACCCGGTCTTCCTCGCCAGATGAAATGCCTCCTCCACCTGTTCCACGGTATGCCGCCTGCCGATCAGGTCAAGGGTCTCCTGCTTCATGGTCTGGGGATTCACGGAAATTCTCGTCACCCCGTTTTCCAGAAGCACCCGCAGCTTTTCCTCCGTAATGCTGTCGGCTCTCCCCGCCTCCACCGTGAACTCCTGCACGGTGCTGAAATCAAACGCACCCTTCAGCTTCGTAAGGAGCCGCGCCAGCTCCTGCGCTGACAGGGACGTGGGCGTGCCGCCGCCGATATAGACGGTATCCAGTATCTTATCCCGCATCATTTCTGCCGTCGCTTCAATCTCGCGCTCCAGCGCCGCCAGATAACTGCCCACCTTCTTTTTCCACGCGCCGATGGGATAAGAAGTGAAGGAACAGTACAGACAGGTGGTGGGGCAGAAGGGAATCCCCACGTAAAGGCTGTAGCCGTTCTCGTAGTGCAGGGTACTCAAAATCTCCTGCTCCCTCTTCGCAATGTCCAGTGCCAGCGCGGTTTTCTCCTCGCTCACCAGATGCATCGCTTTCAGATAATCCGCGGTTTCCGCCTCGCTTTTCCCCTGCTCCATCATGGTCATGGCGATCTTCGTGGGACGGATGCCCGTCAGATTCCCCCACGGCAGGGTCGTTCCCGTCTCCTCGCAGAGGGAGCGGTAGAAAAAGCGCTTGAACGCATTTTTGTATTCCGGGGTGCCCGCCGCCTCCTGCGGCTGCCAGATGTATACATGGCCGTCTCCTTCCTTATTTGCCATTGCCGTTCCGCTCTTTAATTCAGTGTTATGTAAACCGCAATCAGCCACATCATTATGTAAACCATCATAAGATTCCGTCGCCGCTTTCTCACACCCCGTCTTTCCCGTTTCTATCTGCCGGGAACCTCGGATCATCCTCAGCGTCACCTCATCCTCGCCGAAAAACAGCTCCATCACCGGCTCGCCTTCCAGAATCCTTCTGTCCCTGACCTCTGAATCCGGCGCCAGCATCCGCGGCTCCCACTCCGGGTAAAAGGACTTCAAAAGCGCCTGTATGTCATATTCAAACTGTGTCTTGTTGCTCTTTATGATCTGCATTCTATCTTCCTCCTATCGATCCCGCGGCATCCCCATCTTTTCCCGCACCCCCGCCGCGTCAATACCGGGATGGGTCAGATAGAGACGGCAGATCTGCTCCGTCATTTCCGTGGATATTTCATATTTCACGGCGATATCGGAAACGCTTTTCCCTTTATCTACATCCCGCAGAATCAGACGCAGTTTGTCCACAGAAAATGCCGCCTCCGACAATCCCTTCCCTCCGTCTGCCTTTTCTTTTTCAAACGCCGTCGGCACGCTTTTCTTATCCATGGAAACTTGTGCCTCCTGCACAATGTCCTTTCTGATAACCCGAAGCTCTCCCGTTTCCTCTTCTACCTCCACCACCGCCATGGTCACCGGCTGGGAGAACCGCCTCAGTCCACAGCTCCCGGGATTCAAATAAAGACAGTCTCCCTCCCTGCGCTCCTCGTACTTATGCGAATGCCCATACACCGCCAAGTCATACTGTCCCATCTCCTTCGGCATATGCTTCTTATTATGTACCATAAAAACCCGCAGCCCGCAGATTTCCTCCGACAGACTTTCCGGCAGTCCCTCCGCCCACTCCTTGTCCGCATTCCCCCGGACGATATAGAGCGGTGCGATCTCCTTGAGGCGCTCCATCACCTTCGGCGTATTGATATCCCCCGCATGCAAAATCACATCGCACCCCCGCAGAATCTCCACCACTTCCTCCCGCAGCTTCCCGTGCGTATCCGACAAAACGCCAATCCGTTTCATGTTCTGCTCCTCTCAAAGTAACAGGCGCCTCCGCCTCCAAGAAGCGCCTGTTTTTATACTCTTTATATTTTGTTAAACGGCTCCTTATAGCACGCCACGCTCCCCAACTCCTCCTCAATCCTAAGAAGCTGGTTGTACTTCGCCACACGGTCGCTTCTGCAGGGTGCGCCCGTCTTGATCTGCCCGGCGTTCACCGCCACCGCCAGATCCGCGATAAAGGTATCCTCCGTCTCGCCGGAACGGTGGGAAATCACCGCTTTATAGCCGTTTTTCTGCGCCATCTCGATGGCGTCCATCGCCTCGCTGACCGTACCGATCTGGTTCACCTTCACCAGAATCGCGTTTGCCACCTGCAGCTTGATACCCGCGTCCAGACGCTTGGTATTTGTGACAAACAGATCGTCGCCCACAAGCTGGATTTTCTCGCCTAGTTTTTTCGTCATCATCTGCCAGCCGTCCCAGTCGTCCTCCGCCAGTCCGTCCTCGATCGAGACGATGGGATAACGCTGAACCAGTTCCTCATAGTAAGCCACCATCTCCTCGGTACTCCTCGTAATCTCGGGAATCTCACCGCAGTCCGGCGTCTGACAGCCCGCCTCGTAGCACGACGTCACAAAAGAACCTTCTAACTCCTGCCTGTGCCGCTTTAACTCCGTCTCGCCCGGGAAATGGTATACCCCGTCTGCCTCATTATAAAGCTCGGAAGCCGCCACGTCCAGCGCAATCTTGATATCCTGCCCCGGCGTGTAACCCGCCGCCTTGATGGACTCCACAATCAGATCCAGCACCGCGAAGGCGTCCGGCAAAGACGGCGCGAATCCGCCCTCGTCGCCGACGCCCGTGGAAAGTCCCCTGTCGTTACATATTTTCTTTAAGTTGTGGTAAATCTCCGCGCATATGCGCAGCCCGTCCGCAAAGCTTTCCGCCTGCACGGGCATAATCATAAACTCCTGAAAATCCACGGTGTTGTCCGCATGTTTGCCGCCGTTTAGAATATTCATCATCGGCACCGGCAAAAGTCTGGTGTACGCACCGCCCAGATAGCGGTACAGGGGAATCCCTAGAGCCGCCGCGCCCGCTCTGGCACATGCCATGGAAACGCCAAGCGTCGCATTCGCCCCCAGATTGCTCTTGTTGTCCGTGCCGTCCTGTTCGATCAATGTCCGGTCAATCAGCCCCTGGTCAAAGGCGTCCATGCCCAGAAGCGCCTCGCGAATTTTTGTGTTCACATTATTGACCGCCTTGGTCGTCCCCAGACCGAAGTACACCGTCTCCCCGTCGCGTAGCTCCACCGCCTCAAACCGCCCGGTGCTGGCGCCGCTCGGCACAGCCGCCCGCCCCTTGTACTGGCAGCCGCCCACCTCCTTCTCCACGGTCACCTCAGCCTCCACGGTGGGATTGCCGCGGGAATCCAATATCTGCCTTGCATGTACATCCACAATTCTTAATTTGCTGCCCATAAAAAACCTCCTCTGCGCACTTTTTGTATCTAGTATGCGCAAAGGAGGTCTGAAACATGTACTTATCCATATTTATGTATGAAACTAATTTACTTTGCCGCCGTAATCGTAAGCGCGTGCATATATGCGTCATCCCCTCTGGAACAGGTCACGGAAATTTTCTTCCCCTTCACCAGAACCTTACAGCCGACGGGACTGGAAACCTTGTCCATCTTCAACTCCATCTCGCCCGCGGAAGTATCCAGTAAAAGAATATTCTCTGTGGACTTTTCCTTCACCGTGCCGATCACCGTAGACTGTGAGGAAGTGTCCACGGAAGCCGAGGAACTGTCCTTCACGCCCACGAGCGACGCCGCATGGAGATTGCTGTCAGAACCTCTGAAATAGGTAACCATCATCTTATTGTCCGGCGTCAGAACCATCCCTTTGGACGTGTCCGTGCTGCTGTCAATCTGAAAGGTAAACGTTCCCTCGGAAGTTGCCAGATAAAGCGTTGACTCCCCGGATTCCGCCTTCACCGTTCCTGTCACGGATCTCGTCTCGCCTGTGGGATTCACCACCGGCGTCTGCGTGTACGTCTGGGAAAACGTTCCTGTCTGGGACGCATCTGTTGATGAGACGGGCGCCGCCGCCACATCCGCAATACTGATGGCATGCATGTAAGCATCCTCGCCTCTCGCACAGCTCACCACATACTTCCCGGACACCACCAGAACAGAGCAGTTGCTCAAATCCGTGTTCTTGTCAATCTTTAACTCCATTTCGCCCTGCGCCGTATCCAGGTGCAGAACGTCCTCCGTGGTGTTTGCATTTACCGTACCGACCACACTGGAAACTTTTGAGGTATCCACATTAACGCTGGGACTCTCCCCATTCTCCGAGATCGTAACCGCGTGGAGATAACCGTCGTTTCCATGGGAAACCGACACGCTGATCTTCTTGTCCGGCAGAAGCATCTTGCAATTGCCAGTGCTGGTGCTCCCGTCAATTTTTATCTCCATTCTGCCATCCGAAGTGTCCAGATATAACAGCTTGGCAGTCGTCCCTTCCATCACCTTTCCCTGTACCGTGGCAATCACTTCCTCCGCCTGCACGTCCATTCTAGCCGCCGCAGGTGCAAGCAGCATCCCGCAGGCGGCAAGAGCCGTCATACAAACCCTCGCTGATCTTTTGTATTTTTTCATGCTTTCCTCCTCGCCTGAGCAGATTTTGCGTGTTGCGCAAGATTACCATAATAAATACTTATGTAAATCTATCATACAACACTTCTGGCAAAAAAAGCAAGCATTTTTCAAATTACTTCAACTTAACACTATTGTTTGTAAAAAACCTCTCCGTTACACCAGAAATAATCCCTCTCCTCCGAGATCCCCAGTATGTACCATGCCAGTTCGCCTTCCTTTGTCCCGCGCCAGTAAATTGCCAGCTCCGGGCAAAGCCCCCTGCTGCTCCTGTCCACAACATCCCACTCATAATACGTGTCGCCGTAGAACTCTACTGCCGGATAGTAAACCACCGCTTTGTCACCGTCAAACTGCAATACCACATCATATTCTTCACTGTCACCCACATCCTTTGGGTGGTAATACCATATTCCCTGCAGCGCCTCTTTTGTGATCTTGCCCCAGTCGCCGAGCACATATGTATTTTCCACCGCAGAGGCGTCCGCATCCATGTTTAAATTCTCAAAAACCGACGCCTCGATCAGGCAGTCGCCCCTCTCTTCCGTATGCGTTTCAGAGAACGTCTCCGTGTCACGAATCCACCCCTCCGCAATATGATTACTGAGAAAACGCCTGTGCCCTGACTCAACGCTCACTTTCACCTCGCATGTCCGCACCCAGTCATCCCCGTCGAACTGCAATGTGACAACCGTGCCATCCTCATTGAGCACACCGTCCACACACACGAACCGGCAGTAATTGGTATCCCCGCTCTCCGAACAGAAACTGTCCGTCTCCGCATAATACCAGTCCTTCATCCCCCTGCTGCCTTTTGCCACAAGCCCGTCGTAGGTAAATCCCACTTTTTCCAGAAGCAGCGCGTCCACAGCCACCTTATCGATCGCGCCGAAATCCGTTTCGATTTCCGCATAGTTCCAACGCGCCAAATGCGCCTGCTTCTCCTCATCCGTTCCCGGTCTCCCAACCCCCGCGCTGCTGTAAAACACCTGATAGAGATCAATCTCCGCAGGATTCTCCCAGTCGGACAAAAGGAATCCATAATTGGAAAAGTCCTGTATCCACTCCGTATATTCCGCAAGCTCCTCCTCCGTCAGACGCCTGCCGTTTTCAGGTATCTCTAACCCCTTTTCCTCTTTCGCAGACGGGGACGGCTCCCCGCTATCCAGCCCCGCCCGGTTCCAGTCATCTGCTGCCGGCTGCACATCCGCGCTGTCTGCTTCCGTCTCCGCAGCTCCCGCCTCATCCGACAGCCCGCCAGCCTCATCAGGCAAAGCATCCCCGCCAGACAAACCGCCTTCGCCGTCAGCTTCCGCGCCGTCATTCTCCGTCTCAGAAACATCCGCCTCAGAAATCTCATGCCCCTGTGCCGCACCATCCGTCTGCTGCCCGCACCCAACACAAAGCCCCAGCACACAAACTCCCGCTAAAACCGCCAACTTCTTCCTCATTCACACTTCCTCCATCTATAAAAATAATCCATTTTACGGAGCCGGACATGAGAGAACTATTTGTGCACTCTGCCGCCATATTTTTTTGCGCTATTCATTGCGTATCGCCGCCAGCGGACTCAACCTCATCGCCCTCCTCGCCGGGAAAAACCCCGCCACCATGCCCACCATCACCGCAAACACAAGCGACAGGAACACAAGCCAGATCGGAATGTAGGAAATACCGCCGGTCGTACCCATATATTCATTGGCGTTCGCCGCCACTTTATTAATGATCACAGACAGGATAAAGCTCAAAATCAGTCCGATCACGCCGCCGATAAAACCGATAAACCCTGCCTCCATCAGAAAGAGACTGCGGATGTTTCTCAGATCGCACCCCAGCACCTTCATCACACCGATCTCCTTCGTCCGCTCATAAATGGACATCATCATCGTGTTGGTGATGCCGATTGCCGCCACAAACAAAGACACCGCGCCGATACCGCCGAGCACCGCCTGAATGTACCCCATGGTCTTCTGCTCGGACTCCACCCACTCCGCCTGACTGTTTGCCTCGTACCCCAGTTCCTGCAGGCTCTTCTGCAGTGCCACCACATTGTCCATGCTGTCCACATTCACCTGCAGCTGATTATAAAAAATCTCCTTGTAAGGCTTTCCTGTCTTGGTCTGCGGCTGTCCCGGAATAACCTTATTTTTAAAAATCTTTTTCAATTCCTGCATAAGCTGGTCTATGTCACAGAAGGTGTACCAGCCGTACCTTGACCACTGGTCTTCTGCAGGTTTTGCCTCCACGCCGCATGTCTCGATCAGATATTTTTTCGGAGGCGGCTTCGTCTGCCCGTTTTCATCCGGAGTGCCCGACCCATAGTATGCGTCCGTATCAAAGATCACAAAAATAGGGTCTTTCATCAGGTCAATATCCGGCAGAGCGCCCGTTTCATAAAAACCGCCTCCATTCCCCTTGGCATTATAGAAATTCTGCAGCACCTCATTGCCATAGAAAAAAGTCAGTTTCTCATCGTCTCCGGGGAGCCGTCCCTCCCCAACCTCGATATTCATGTCCGCAAGCGCTTCCTTTGGCAGTCCCTGTATCTGCAAATATGCCTCATAGCTTCCATACTTGGCAAGCGCGTTGGTCTGCAGCATCGGGTACACCGACTCCACATGCTCCATGGCGCTGATCTCGTTGATCAGTTTCTGGTCCAGACGCTTCACCTCCTCCGAGGAGGAATCGCCCCACGGCTCGTACACCGTGACCTGGGTCAGGCTTCCGTATGACTCGTACTGCGCCATCAGGGAACGGCTCAAGCCCAGACCCAGAGATACCATGACTACAATGGAAGCGACGCCGATCACCACGCCAAGCACCGTCAGGACCGTTCTCACTTTTCTTTTCCAGAGATTACTGCTGCTCATCCGCAGCAAATCAAGAAATTTCATAGCCCTTTACTCATCCAGCTCCTTCTCTAATTCCGCCAGCTCCTGCGCTTCCAGAAGAGCCGCCTTTTTCTTTTTGCGTAGCTTTAAGAATACGCCAAGCCCCACGCCAGCCAGAACAACAGCCCCGGAAACACTGCCAACAATTATCCCCGTCTTAGGGTTGCCGCCTTCTCCGTCGTCCATCATCATGTCACCGCCCATCATGCCATCATCACCCATCATCATGTCGTCCATCATGGGCTCATTTACAAAGAGGGTGATCTCCTTCTCCTCCGTGGTCACATTGCCCGCGTCGTCCTCGTAGGAGATTTCCAGTTTCACAATACCGTCATCCATGGTTGCCGTCTGGCCAGTCAGCATCACATCCACATTGCCCGTGTTGCCGGACTGGAGATTGCCCACAAAAGCCGACGCCTCCGCGACAGAATCCGCGATAAATTTCACCTGCACATTATAGAGGGTAGTCTTTCCCGTATTGTAAATGCTGAACATCACATTGGACTGGGAACCCACCTCGATATTATCAGGCACCACTTCTGGGATGCTCGTGTCAAAACGGCTCTCCTGCATGATCGGGATCGACACGCTCGCCTTGTCCGTCAGGTCAAATACCGTCGCCGCATCGTACTTCATGTTGACGTCCAGCACATAAGGCTTCTGCGCCAGATCCGCCTTCGCCGTCATCTCGATCTCAATATCCGCCGAAGTGTCCGGGGCGATTTTCTCCATATAGACGGAGCTTGATCCCGACGTTGGCAGAAAGGCAGAGTAAGTGTTCGTCTTGTCCTCCCCCTCCTGTGCCGCCTGCATATCGAAAAGCACGTTGGTCACCGTCGTATCCTTGGAGGTATTCTTGACATGGATTGTCAGGGTAAAGGTTTCCCCCGCGAAGACCTTTGCCGGATCCGTCTCAAAACCCGTCACTACAATACGAGGCTTGGAACCGGACGCCTCCTGCCCGTTGCCGCCGATAATGCCGCTTCCCGGCTTGCCGATCGTCTTTACATACACTGTGAGCTCCGCCGGCTCCTCGCTGCGGACCCCCGCCTTCGTGTAGGATATATGAAACTTTAGCGGGTAATAACCCGTCATCACGTCGCTTCTCGTCTTAAAATGAAAGGTGAACTCCCTGCGGTTCTCCATCGCCGCCTCCTTCGTCTGACAGCCGGGTATATACGGCTCGGTCTGGAGATAATTGGTCGCGTCCGGCTCAAAGGGCCACTCCGTCACCAGCGTGGAAATCACAGGCTCCACGATCAGGTCGTTTAACTCCTCCGTTCCGAAATTGACGATAGGCAGCACGATGGATACGCCCTGCCCGTAACTCACAACCGGCGTCTGCCAGTTGTCCGCCACCTGTATAAATTCGCTTGTAGTCTGAGTCACCTTCGCCACCGCCGCTGATTCCATATTTCCCTTGACAGAGGACACATAGGACCACAGCTCGGTCAGGGACATCTCCGTGTTGGCGATGTAGTAGACCGCACTGTCAAAGAGTTTGTGAAGCCCCTCCATCACCTTCTCATCCAGCTGATAACGCACCTCCAGGCTCTGCATATAGTAGAGCAGATCCTCGTCGGCATCAAAGCGGTCGTCGTCCGTGATCACCCGGTCAGAGTTTCTCTCCACATATTTGATCTCATTCTCGCTGACGCTCTCGTTATTCTCCTCCGCATACGCTATCGACGCCGCATTCCATTTTCCGGCATGTCCAAACACGGCTAACGCCAAAAACAGGCACGCCAATCCGCCTGCCAGACGCCTCACTGCACTCCTACGGCTCTCCATTTTCCCTCTCATTTCTCCTGTCCTTCCAATTCTCAAACTTTTTTGCAAGACTCCTGCGCTGCGATCTCCTCCGGCATGTCCTGCCCGTCCCGCTCGCTGATCTCCAGAATCTTTCCGTCCCGGATCCGGATCACGATATCCGCAAAACCCGCCAGATAATTGTCGTGGGTCACCATCACCAGCGTCTGGTTTTTCTCCCGCACCACCCTCTTCATCAGGTTCATCACCTCCACGGAAGTGTTGGAATCCAGATTGCCGGTAGGCTCGTCCGCAAAAATGATCTCCGGCTCCACCACCAGCGCCCTCGCCACGCCCACGCGCTGCTGCTGTCCGCCGGACATCTGGTTCGGGCGGTGTTTTTTATGTTTGGTCAGCCCCACCAGGTCGAGCATCTCCTCCGCCTTCCTGTTGCGGCTCTTCTTATCCATCCCCTGAAAAGTCAGGGGCAGCGCCACATTCTCTATCGCGTTCATGGTACCCATCAGATTAAAAGACTGGAAAATAAAACCGATGTGCTCCCTGCGGAATGCCACAAGCTGGTTCTCCGTCTTTTTCTCCATATGTTCTCCTGCGATCACGATCTCTCCCTTAGTTGGCTTTTCCAGTCCGGCCAGCATGTTGAGCAGCGTGGACTTGCCGGAGCCGGAAGCGCCCACAATCGAGCAGAAGCACCCCCGCCTGATGGAGAAGCTGACGCCGTTTAAGGCGCGCACCCGCTCCTCCCCAACCCGGTAGACCTTATATAAATCTTTCACCTGAATCACAGGCTCATCACACCTGTTATCGCCCACGTCTGTTTCCTTTCCACTCATCATTTACTTCCATTGCGCGGAGAATGCCCGCTCGGGCGCTCTCCCTCGTGAGACTTAGTGTTTCTCCGCAAAGCAGCCTGTGCTGTGAGCGGTTAGGAACTCTTCTCACGTTTCTCACTCGCTCTCTCCGGTATATTCCGTCGCCTCCGCCACAAATTCCGGCACCCGCTCCGCGTAGAAAGAGTAAGTAAAGTAATAACTGTCCCTCTCGTAGGGATAAGTCGTATCCCGCTTAAACACGACCTCCGCGGAATAATTCTCGTCCAGATCCCTGTAACGGCTCCACGGCGCATCAATCCAGTTACAGTAGAGATGCGGCAGGATCTGTGCGATCTGCTCCTCCTCATAGAAGGTTTCGGAGACCGTATAATCTGTATAACCGGCGTCCCATGTCTCCGCCACAGCTCTCGGCTGCATGTCATAATCCACCTCGTTATCCTGCTCCGCCAGCTCGTTGTGGTAGCAGGTCACCGTGACCGACTCGATATCCGCCGCGTCAAGCTCCATTGGATAATAAGCCTCCAGCCTTTTCAGCTCGGAAATCGTATTTTCAAAACAGTCATATACAAGAAACTGTCTCTGATTATAGTTCTTATATGCAAAGTACATCACGCCGCAGGGACGGTTATGCCGCACAAGTGTAAAGTCGAATTGTTCCATGTCTTTCAGCCACGCGTCCTTGAGCCTGCCCGCTTCTTCCACCGAAATCATCACCTTCGCCGGACCATTGGTGTACTGGATCCGTGTCACACCTTCCAGGAGATTCTGATCCGTCATCGCCGGGAACACCCCCTTCTGATAGGCGTCTGTACTGAAAATCTGGTTGAGAAGCTCCTCCGTCACCGGATCGTCATAGTCAACCCGAATGCACCTGTCTTTCTGCAGACCCGACTTTAAACGGTACAGGATATACACATAACGGCCATCTTCCATTTCCTCCGGATCACTATGCTTTGCAAGCTCCGCCAGCTCCAAAACAGGTGCGGTATCCGTCAAAAACATATGATCCGATTCAAACTTGTTCTGCTCGATATACTGCTGGTTCTCGTCCCAATAGCTATCATAGTACCCGTCTGCTGAAATTGCAATACTCTCCACTTTATTTTGCACCGGAATATAACTGTCATACCCAAACAGATCCCATTTAAAGATGCAAAATATTGCCATAATGCCGGCTAACGCAATTCCGCTTGATATCAGATGTTTAAACAGGCTTCTGATATCAAAATCAAAGATTACTTCCATCGCCGCGCACAAAATCACTCCGCCCGCAAGCATACCGGCAACAAGCAGCGTCTCGTTCTGGTAGGAAGTGTCGTACACAATCTTGCCCACCAGGAACGCTGCCGGAATCGCTGCCGCCACCTTGAGGACCGGCTCTAAAAAGCGGTGTGCCACCGCCTTTCCGGCGGTCTCGGAAGGTCTCTTTTTGTAGGCGTACCACCCCAGAGCCAGAAGCACCGCCGCAATCCCGATCCATTTTGCCACAAGAGGCATGGCAATCTTCGCCGCAGCAGCAGCATCCGGCGCATTTTTGATCTGCCAGATATTTATGATACAGTCATAGAGCGTAGAAAATTTCGGTTCGTCCTGCAGAAAATGTACCGAATAGGTATCAAAGAACATCCCTTTCAGCCCCTCAAACATATCATTGACCACAAACTCATACAATGCAAACATCAAAAACAGGGCGCCCGTCACAAAACGGTTTCCCGTCAGCATCACCGCAAGAATCATCATGTGATAAAAGACAAGGAAGAAGAAAAAATGCCACACAAAGGAAAGCCCCGCCTCAGCAATCACTTCCCCGTTTACCGCTTTCTGTGCCGCCGACAGGATCATGCCCAGAATCAGCCCCGAAAGATTGGCTGTCAGGTAAATGAACAGCCCGTTTACATAGACTACGGCAAATCTCCTGTTTTTCGACACAGGAACACTGTGATACATGTCCACCTTTCTTCTGTCAAACAGATAGGAAAAGCCCTGCATACCTATGACTGCCGCCAAAACAAAAACAATCGGATAAATATTATCGGAAAAGCCAAGCGCGTCTCTCGCCGCCTGACACATCGCCTGCTGAAATTCCGCCGGGGTTCTGTAGCTTCCTAGCTCATAAGCTCCCCTGATCCTGCTCAAATAGATCATCGTCATGCCGCTGTAGGCGAGAAGCTGTGACAGCACTGCCACGATCCAGACCCAGATCCGCCTTTTATGATTTTCCCTGCAGCTATCCCAGAATGAGTTTTTTGATGTCATAGCCTACCACCTCCGTCTCGCTGATAAAGATCTCCTCAAGAGATAAGGGAAGCACCTCGTAAAAGATCGTGTCCACCGTGGCGAACCGCGCCTCCACTTCCTCCCTTGTGCTTCGCACCGTGATCGTGCAAAGGGATCCCCTCTGTTCCTTCTTGAGCACCTCAAGTCCATTTAACGCTTTCATTTCCTCTTCCGCAGCGCCAAACACACACTGCACTTTCTGGATATTACACTTCATATCCTCCAGATCCTTTGACAGCAGAACGCCGCCTTTATGTAACAGCCCCACATGGTCGCATATATCTTCCAGCTCCCGCAGGTTGTGGGAGGCGATCACGGGCGTCAGCCCACGCTCCTCCATCTCCTTGGCAAAAATGGACTTGATGCCTTGGCGCATCACCGGATCAAGCCCGTCGAATGTCTCGTCGCAGAGAATGTATTTCGTATGGGCGCATATCCCCAGAAGCAGGGCGAGCTGCTTTTTCATGCCCTTGGAAAAGGTGCCGATCTTCCTGTTTTTATCCAGGTTAAATTTTTCCAGATACCGGTAAAACTCCTCCCTGTCAAACGCCTCATAAATGCCGCTGTAATACTTCTCCATCGCCCGCGCGTTGGCATTTGCAAAAAAGTAAGGCTCGTCAGCAATAAAAAACAGCCGTTTTTTTGCCTCCACATTGTCGTACACGGGCATATTATCCACAGCCACCGTGCCCTCATCAGGTTTAATCACACCCGCTATCATACGCAGCACCGTGCTCTTGCCCGCGCCGTTGGTACCGATCAGTCCGAAAACCGTCTTTTCCCTGATGGTAACACTGACTTCATCTACGGCCCTGATATCTTCAAACTGCTTCGTCAGATTATGTATCTCTATCATAGAGTTCTCTCCTTCCACCGCACTCCCGTGCCGCTTTTTCTGTCTGATTCACAAGCTGTCCTTTCCACGCCTCACACCTGCAGCTTCTCAATCTCCCAGGTAAGCTCCATTTTCGTCATGCCAAGCTCCAGTACCTCTCTCACGAGCCGCAGAATCTCCTCCAGGCACTCTCTCTTCCTCGTCTCCACAAGTTTCCCGTCACCGGACACAAAACTGCCCCTTCCCTTCACCGTGTAGATGAAATCCTGCCGCTCCAGCTCCGCATACGCTTTCTGGATCGTATTGGGATTGATCGACAGCTCCATCGCAAGATTGCGGACCGACGGCATCTGCTCGTCCGGCTGCATGACGCCCTTCAGAATCAAAGTCTTGAATCGTTCCACGACCTGTTCATAGATCGGGCGGGTATCTTTATAGTCTATGATAATCATAATGTCTCCTTTCTCTGGATTATACCCCCCCCCCACAATATTAAGTGTACTATTTGTGGCGGTACACTTAATATACGTCCGAAGGAGAAATTTGTCAAGTATGCAGGCAAAAAGAAAAAGTGTAAAGCCCTTAATTCTCTAATGGGCTCTACACTTTTTTGTTCTGCCGCTTATTTTCAGCTATTCCTTGATTTTATCCAGTTCGGTGAGATTGATTCCAAACGCGGTTAAAATAACTTTCAGCTCTATATATCTGTCTTTCATTCTTTTATATGATTCTGAATCTTTTTCCGCTACAATCATATAGCTTTGCAGTCTCGAAAATTCTTCAATATTCTTCTGAATCATTTCTTTTTCAGTCATTTCTGGCACCTCCATGCAACCACCGCCCTTTATCCTGAAACAGCCAATATTTTCTTAAATGTTGGTTAAGATTTCGCCAACAAGGATTTCCCCGTCATCTCCGCGGGCTGCTCCTTACCCATCAGCTCGATAATCGTGGGCACGATATCCGCAAGGCATCCGCCCTCGCGCAGCCTGTAAGCAGGATCCGCGTTGACCAGAATAAAGGGCACCGGGTTCGTGGTGTGCGCCGTGAAGGGCGCGCCCGTCTCCTCGTCGATGAGCTGCTCCGCATTGCCGTGGTCCGCGCAGATGAACATCACGCCGTCCACCTCTTTCAGTGCGGCAACCGCTTTGCCGACACACTCGTCCACAGCCTCAACAGCCTTGATCGCCGCCTCCTGCACGCCGGTATGTCCCACCATGTCAGGATTTGCAAAATTGATGATAATCACGTCGTAATCGCCGGACTTGATCGCCTCCACCAGCTTATCGCATACCTCGTAAGCGCTCATCTGGGGCTTTAAGTCGTAGGTCGCCACATCCTTGGGGGAATTGACCAGAATGCGGGTCTCTCCCTCGTTGGGCTCCTCCACGCCGCCGTTGAAGAAGAAAGTCACATGCGCATACTTCTCCGTCTCCGCGATTCTCGCCTGTTTCATGCCGTTTGCCGCCAGCCATTCGCCAAAGGTATTGGTGACTGAAATCTTGTGGAACGCCACTTCCTTGTTGGGGATGGTGGGATCGTAATCCGAGAAGCACACATAGGTCAGATCCAGTCTCTTCTCCCTTGCAAAGCCTTTGAAATCATCATCGCAGAAGCTTCTGGTGATCTCTCTGGCACGGTCCGGGCGGAAGTTAAAGAAGATCACGGAATCGCCGTCCTTGATTGTGGCCACGGGCGCGCCGTCCTTCATCACCACCGTGGGTTTCACAAACTCGTCCGTCTCGTCCCTGTCGTAGGAAGCCTGAATCCCGGCAGGACCGCTCTCCGCTTCCATCCCCTCTCCTTTGGTGAGCGCCAGGTAAGCCTTCTCCACCCTGTCGTAGTTATTGTCACGGTCCATCGCGTAGTAACGTCCCGTCACGGTTGCCACCTCGCCGACGCCGATCTTCTTCATCTCTGCTTCCAGATCCTCCACATAGCCCTTGCCGCTTGCCGGAGGCGTGTCACGTCCATCCAGAAAAGCATGAACATACACCTTGGTCAGCCCGTTTCTCTTCGCCAGCTCCAGAAGCCCGTAGAGATGGGTGTTGTGGCTGTGCACGCCGCCGTCTGACAGGAGCCCGAACATGTGCAGCGAAGAACCGTTCTTCTTGCAGTTGTTTACCGCGTCCAAAAGGGCGGGATTCTCAAAAAAAGTGCCGTCCTGAATTTCTTTCGTGATTCTCGTCAGTTCCTGATACACGATGCGCCCCGCGCCCATGTTCAGGTGTCCCACCTCGGAGTTGCCCATCTGACCGTCGGGCAGACCCACCGCCATACCGCTGGCATTGCCTTTCACGAAGGGGCACTCCGCCATCAGTTTGTCCATCACCGGCGTCTTCGCCAGCGCAACCGCATTCCCTTCCGTCTTCTCGTTCAGACCATAGCCGTCCAAAATCATCAATACTGCCGGTTTCTTAGTTCCCATGACTTGTTTCTCCTTTTCTGTTCTTTCTAAAAAATATATAAATTATCATTCCTTTATTTTATCAATCTCTGTCAGATTCACACCCAGGCTTGTAAGCAGCGTCTTTAAGGAAACATAATCATCCTTAAGATCGGCATAGGTTTTCATTGCGTTCTCCTCTTTCGCTAACAGCATACGCCTTTGCACTTTCTGAAAATCGTTTAAAGCGTCTCTTATAACTGCCAAGTCCTCCGACACAAAATCACTTACTTTCATCAGAATAATCTCCCCTGCCTGTTACAGCCTTATTATATCCGTTTTCTGGAAAAGTGTAAAGATATTACATCTCTGCCAGTTCAAAAGGTTCAAAATCATCTGTCAGTGGAATGATCACGTTTCCTGTGATACAATACTTTTTGTCAGGCTGCGGTAAATCGCCCTGACACGGAGGAAATAATGGAACGCATACACCGCATCAAATACCAGAGCAAACGATATGAACTGCCCTACGAGGTTGTCTACAGCCGCCGCAGGACATGCGCCGTCAGCATCTCCGCGGACGGGGAAATCACCCTGCGGCTGCCCTTCGGCACCTCCGAAGCCCAGATTAACCGCCTTCTGCTGGATAAGCAGCACTGGATTATCACACATTATCTGGAGGCTGTAAACCGCCGGGAAAACCGCCCCGCATCCGACCTGACGGACACGCAGCGCGCCGCCCTCGAAAAGCGTTATATCGACGCCGCCCGGGAGTATTTTCCGAAACGCGCCGCCTATTTTCTCCCTCTCACAGGCGGGAGCTTTAACCGCATAACAATCCGCGACCAGAAGACCCGTTGGGGAAGCTGCAGCGCAAGGGGCACACTATCCTTCAACTGGCGGCTCATGCTTGCGCCGCCCGCCGTCCTCGACTATGTGGTCGTCCATGAACTATGCCATCTGACCCACATGGACCACTCGAAAGCCTTCTGGGCGCTTGTAGAGAGTGTCTGCCCCGACTACCGCATCCACAGAAAGTGGCTGAAAGAGCACGGGCAGGAACTCATCCTTTAGTCGAATTTTGTCTTGATCCGCAGACCGCCGTAACGCGGTTCAAAATCAGACTCCCTCCTGTACACCGGGCTGCCGTCCCGTCTGACATCCTTCGGTTTTCCGTTTGCAAACCTGCCTTTATCCCGGTTTTTCTCTCCCTTGGTCGAAAAACCGCCTTTTTCATTACGGCTGTTACTTTTATCACCGTAACCGCTCTTATTTTTATCGCCGGTCCTGCCGCCGGGCTTTTTGCCGTAACCGCTCCTGCTCCTGTCGCCGCCTTTATGTTTTCCGCCGTCGTTTTGACCGCCTTTTCCGCCGAACCTGCCGTTTCTGCCATCGCTCCGACCGCCCTTGCCCTGAAAAGGCTTCTTCTCAAAGAAAAACTTCTCCGCACGGATATCCTCGATCTCGTCACCCAGCTTCATCTTCATAAACGCCGCCGCAATCTGCGTAGCGCTGTACTGCCCCAGCGCCACAGCGTCAAGAATATATTCCGTCGCCCTGCTGATATCCTCGTTTTCGATCACAGCCGTGGCTTCCTTCAATATCTTTTCCGCTTTCCTTGCCGTGATATCCGCCGCGCTCGGCACTTTGCGCTCCTTGATTTTCGTGTGGCAGATGCGCTCGATATCCCGGATTTTATAAGCCTCCCTGCCGACTACCAGCGTAAAAGAGCGCCCTGTCTTGCCGGCGCGCCCGGTTCTGCCGATACGGTGCACATAGTATTCGATATCCTCCGGCACGTCAAAATTGTAGACCGCCTCCACGTCGCTCACATCGATCCCTCTTGCCGCCACGTCGGTGGCAATCAGAATATTCGTTCTGCCGCTGCGGAACAGGTTCATCACGGTATCCCTCTGCCCCTGCGTCAGATCTCCGTGAAGTCCCTCTACCTCATAGCCCCTGCCTTTCAGATGCTCCGTCAGTTCATCCACCATCCGCTTGGTATTGCAGAAAATGAGCGCCCGTCCCGGCGTATAATAGTCAATCAGGCGGCAGAGCACTTCTTCCTTATCCTGTTTCCGCACCTGATAGTATGCCTGTTTGATTAAGGGGATCGTAACCTCCTTCGGCGTCATCTTGACGTATGCCGCGTCCTTCTGGTAAGTCTTTGTGATATCCAGAATCGGCTTTGGCATGGTGGCTGAAAAAAGCCCGGTCTGCCGCTTTTCGGGCATCTCCTTGAGGATCGTCTCAATATCCTCCCGAAAGCCCATGTTTAACATTTCGTCCGCCTCGTCCAGCACTACCGTATGCACCTGGTCCATCTTGAGCGTATGTCTGCGCATGTGGTCCATCACGCGCCCCGGCGTTCCCACCACGATCTGCACGCCTGTCTTTAAGTTTTTAATCTGCTTGTAGATTTCCTGCCCGCCGTAAACCGGGAGCACCTTAATCCCGTTCATATACTTGGCGAACTTGCGAAGCTCATCCGCCGCCTGCATTGCCAGCTCCCTTGTGGGGCATAATATCACCGCCTGCAAAGCACGGTTCTCCGGGTCAATTTTCTGTAGAATCGGAATACCAAATGCCGCCGTCTTTCCCGTACCAGTCTGCGCCTGCCCAATAATATCGCGCCCTGTCATAAAGAGCGGAATCGCCTGTTCCTGAATGGGCGTCATATGCTCGAAGCCAAGCTCCTTCACCGCCCGCAGAATCCTGTCGTCAATGCCTGCGTCCTCATAGCGCCGCCCCTCTTTCTCTTCCCCTTCCTTCTCATCCGCATCGCCGTCATACCGGTTCGCCGTCAGAATCTCCTTCTCCAGAAAGGTGCCAAAATACTCGTTTTTCTTCTTTTTTTCTTTGCTCATACCAACCTCTTTCTCTCATTATAAAATCTTGTTTTCTGTACACGGGCTGCCAGCCCGGACCTGTACACAGAAAAGCGCTGCCAGCTTTTGAGGCATGGCAGCACCTGTCAACCACTCTCTGTTTCATTTTATGCTTAAATGTATCTTTATTAAGCGCGGTATATCCTGCGCAGCCTGCTCACTGCCCGGTCTCTGATCAGACACTCGCCGTGCTCTTCCAGATACTGCATCCGCTCGTCGGAAACCGCAATCAGATTCCCGAACTCCACCGCCTGCGCGCTGATTCTGTTAAACGCCTTATAGGAAAGCCTGTTTTTCTCGAGCACCAGATAATAGTCCTCACCCTCCTTGTAGAGATGGCTCTTCACAGAATATGTATTCGGAATCGTCGCCGCGTACTGCATCGTCTGGCGCATGGTACGGAAGACAAACATCCGCCGGTTCTCATCAAAGTCGTCTGGAGCCTGCAGTGTCTCTCTGGCACATTCCTCCTGCCCGGCAAGCTCCGCACTGAATTCCTGCAGCACCTCCTTTAAGTTCTGCAGCATCTCCTTAAACGCTGCTGGACCTTCATCCGTAAAAGTCACCACCAGACCGTTGTCCTTAAGCGGCGTAATCTGCATGGCGATATTGCCATTGCTGATCTGATATCCCACCTCGTCGTGCGCCCTCTCGATGATATCCCTCAGAAATTCCTCACCTCTCTCGTTGCGCTCAAAGATATCCGATAACGCAAGCCCATACTCTGCCATGTCGTCCGCCGAAACAATACACTGTACTGTCGCATCATTGATCTTTTTATATTTCATGTGTTTTCTGACCTCTCTATAAAATAAACACTTACGTCTGTGCACTGTTCATTGCCTTCGCGGAGATTATACCACAAAGAAACGCAATAAGAAAGAATCTTATCGCGTTTCTTTAAAAAACTTTTTATTCATCCAGTTCTTCCCAGTGCGGTTCCTCCCAGTTTGTGTCGCTGCTGACCGCAAAATGGAGGAAGGGACCGGTGGCTGTACCCGTTTTTCCCACGGTTGCAATTTTTTCTTCCCGCGCCACCTGCTGCC
Source organism: bacterium 1xD42-87 (assembly GCA_003611805.1). Taxonomy (GTDB): domain Bacteria; phylum Bacillota; class Clostridia; order Lachnospirales; family Lachnospiraceae; genus UBA3282. Next base: position 59,586 of record RAYM01000022.1, read on the forward strand.
CCTTTTCCACCTCTATCGTCTTACAATGCGTATAATATGTCATCTGACCGCTCTGCCCATGCCAGAGTACCACATAATTTCCGTTCACCGTGTCAAATCCCGTCATACAGACCATGCCGTCTGCTGCAGCAAGGATATCCGCCCCCTCCGGCGCCGCCATGTCCACACCCGTGTGTGTTCTGACCTCGCCCGTAACGGGATGTGTCCTCTCGCCGTACCCGTCTGAAATTCTGTAAAAATCCGGGCAGGGATTGCTGAATGTAATCTCCAGATCATGGTGCGCCTGTGCCCCGTCTGTCAGCGGTTTCTCCAGATCGTCCCGTCCCGCTTCCGCAGCGTCATTCGCCAAATGCCCTGCCACCGCATCCGCATTTTCCGACCGGCTCTCAAGCTCCGAAAGCGCCTTCTCCTGCAAGGGCATATTCGCCACATACGTTTCGTCAATCCTCGGGCGTTCCAGCCTGAACCCGGATGCGCTCTCCTCATCCTCCACGACCTGTACCGTCAAAAGCGGCAGACCATCAAACCACAGCCCCTCAACGCCCGCAAACTTAAGTCCCGCCGTCAGATACACCGCCGTTCCCTCATACAACGTATCGGAGTAAACTTGATAATCGCCCTCGTCGCCGTGATAGTGCAGCGTCTCCTTCTCCGGATCGTCCAAAACAAACCCGACCGTACCGGGGACAATCTGCACATCCTCCGTTTCCCAGTCCCGATACGCGGAAATATCAATCGCGCCCAGATACATGTCCCCGTCATAGGTCACATGCACCTTTTCCGCCTCTCTGTCAACCTCAAAGGTCAGATACTTCCTTGCCCACCCGACACAGTCCTCTTCCGTCAGAGTCTGCAGGGCAATTGTGCCGTCATCATAGCGGCTGCCGACGTAAAGCCGCCAGATTTCCGTGGTGCCGCTCTCCTCGACGGGGAGTTTCCATGCAAATCTTCTGGGCGCCCTGTTCTCCGTGTACTCCAGAATACGGATATTCCCACTGTCTCCATTCAGATAGGAAGCACACCACGGTATGTCAAGATTGGTCTCATCCTGCCCGATCCGCACCTTCAGACCCCGGAGTCCGAACGCTTCCGTATAGAGACCGTAGAGGCGAATCAGTCCCCCCTCTTCCCTGCAGAGCAGATACCAGCCGTCTTCCGGCTCCTCCCCTCCCTTTTTCTCCTGCCATTCATAGTAGGACTGTACGTCAAATTTCCGATTGTCATGCCCCTCTATCGCGCTATAATGACTCAGCGTATCCTGAAAAGCCGCCTTATCCGCCTCCCGCAAGGCACTCTCCTCCAGCTCTTTTATCTGTTCTTCGGTAAGCTCTACGTTTTCCACGGCATCCTTTTCGCCTTTCCCTGTTCCTGCTGTCTCCTGCTCACCTGTCCCTTTCGCAGGATCTGTACTGTCCCGCTCCGCCCCCGTAAAGGCGCAGCCGCAGACCAGAACGACCGCCAGAAGAACCGCCGCCAGAACCGCTCCCCTCGTCCGGCTTTTTTCTGTAAGCGCTGTGATGCGCTCCCTGACGCTGCGCCAGCCGCCCTCCGTCATAAAAGTCATGCCCGGGCATTTTCCCCTGCATCCTGCGCTCTCTAAAAGGGCGAGAAGCGTCCTGCCGTAGTCAAACCGGCTCGATTCCCCGAGCAGTTTCACCGCTGCCTCGTCACAGGCAAGCTCACTGTCCTGTCGCGCCGCGTAAGCCGCCGCCCATACAAGGGGATCAAACCAGTAAACCGCCGCCAGCGCGCAGCGCAGGAACGCCCACAGCCCGTCTCCATGCAACGCATGGCAGTATTCATGTGCCAGAATATGTGAGAGGTTCTGCTGTACAGCTACGCCCTCTCCGATGTAGATATGCCGTCCGGCAAGGCAGGGACCGGGCAGTCCCTTTACCCGATATACTTTCATCCCGCGGCGGGAAAACCGTCCGGCAAACTCTGCCGGAATCTCCTCCGCCGGAAACGCCTTTCGGTTTTTGTGGAGATATCGGATAAAACGATATTCCGAGACAACCATATAACCGCCCACGGCCAGAAATCCCATGAGCCAGAGCATTCCCAATACGCCGTTCAGGGAAAGTCCGCTGTTCTCTGCCGCCGCAAAACTGTCATTCCCTCTCGCCGTGTCTGTCCCCACACCTTCTGCCGTCTCCGGCATGTTTTCTCCAGACGCCGTATTCCCCGCCGTCATCACGACACCGTTTTCCGCCCCACTCTGTCCGTCCGTCAGCTCCGTTCCCATATGCCGCCCATCAGCATATACGCCGTCCGTCCCACCGTCAGACGCCACATCACGTCCGCCGTCCGCAGGCATACGCCAGCTGTTCCTCTCTTCAGAGAAAAACGTCTGCGCGCGCTCCCTCATCACCACCGGCACCAAATTCATCACACTGAGCGCGCTCGTTCCCACGGACGCCGGAACAAGGAGCCGGACCGCCACCAGAATCCACAGCGCATAGCGGAGCCGCATACTGATCTTTCCCTTTGACAGCTTCCGCAGACAGAAAATCCCGCAAATTAACGCCGTTGATGTAATCAATATCTCATACAGTATCACAGCTTTTCACCGTCCTTTCCCCGCGCAGTCCGTTCCGCCATGCCGGCTTCCCTTCTGCTCTGCGCCTCCGCTCTTCCCAGAATCTCGTAAAGCTCCGCGATCTCCGTCTCGGAAAGCGCCTTCTGCTCCACCATCGTATTCAGCATCAGTCCCATCCTGCCGTCAAAGACCCGCTCCAGAAACTCTTCTGTCTCCTGCAATGCCGCCTCGTTTCTCCCGATCTTCGGATAGTACAGTTTCGCCCGCTCGCCCGCCTCATAAAAAACGGCACCCTTATCCTCCATCCGCTTTAAAAAAGTCATAATCGTATGCTTCGTCCATCCTGTAGTCTCCTGAAAGCAGCGGGTCAGCTGCATAATTGTCTGCGGCGCTTCCTCCCAGAGCACACTCATCACTTTCCATTCCGCCTCTGATAATCTGATCATAAATATCCCCTTTCCGCACGCATCCATTGCGCTGCCCGTTCTGTCGCCGTGCAAGGTTGACATTTGCCTACCATATACATTCCCATCATACTATATTGGTAGGCAACCGTCAACCTATATTTTCCATTGTGATGGCTCACCATTTTTAATCGTCTGTCTTTATCATCTCACCGTTTATTTTGTCGCGCTCTTTGTATTTTTTATGTATTTTTTTAGACCATTCATTTCATTTTATATAAAAATCTGCTAAAATAGGGTTAAGGAAAAAGGATTCATGCCGATATCCTTAACAGAACAAGGAGTTCGCTGTGCAGCAAAGGATATGGCCATATCGATACGCACAAATATGAATCCAAGGAGGGATCAGCGCAATCTATGCAAATGAATGGTATTATAAGGTTGACGCGGTTATGGCGGTCACCCCGGTAAACAAGTCAGCTTCTGACAAAAATCGCCAGTCCAAGCAGAACCCGTCCAAAACCTTCGCTAAAAAGTTCTTTTCCGAAGTATTAGACGAGGAGTTTGAAAAGGAGCGGAATCGGAATATCGAAGTTCGCACGAATGGGTATACAAGAAATGCTCTTCCTTTTCAGAATTTTGTGAATTTGCGGGAATATTCTTAAAATTGCAAAAAATACGAAAGAAATCAGAAACCTCAGCGCGTCCGTACTGAGGTTTCTGATTTTTATTATATGCGCCGCCGCCTGTTTTTCTTTTTCATCTATATAATATAGTTCCCGCTCTTTTCCTCGTGCCATTCTACCAGGTCTGCCAGCGTCACGCGGTCCACCACGTCGCTGACCGCCTGATTCAGCATCTGCCACAGCCGCAGCGTGACACACCCCTCCTGCCTCTCGCAGGCATTGACTTCGTCTTCCAGGCACGCCACCGGGGCGAGCGACCCTTCCGTCAGGCGCAGAATCATACCGACCGTATACTGCGCCGGATCCTTCATCAGATGATATCCGCCCTGCGGTCCTCTGATGCTCTTCACATATCCCGCCTTATTCAATATGGAGATGATCTGTTCCAGATACTTTTCCGAAATCTCCTGCCTTGCCGCAATATCCTTAATTCTGACCGGATCACCCGTGTCATAAACCGCCAGATCCAGCATCAGTCTCAGCGCATACCTGCCTTTTGTGGAAATTTTCATCCTCTGCCCTCCCTTCCTGTCTCCAAGAACGCCTGCACAATATCTTCTGTATTCCTATCGTGTTAATATACTTTATGTGACCGTTATACTATAAAAGAGACATGCTGTCAAGAAAGGCTTATTTCTCGCTGAACTGTTGCGTCTCCTCCTCCATGCCCGGAAGGCTGTCGAACCTGTCGATGGCGCGGTTAATCTTTTCCAGATCGATCCGCAGCCGCCCCCCGTAAAGCTGTACGCCTGCCTCCCCTTTCAGCGGATAAATATAGGGAATCGCGTCCTCCTCCACCAGATAGACGATCAGAATCCTCTTATCCGTGTCGATCGCCCAGTATTCCTTCACACCCGCCTCCATGTACTTCATCAGTTTCAGGGTGATATCCCGTTTCTTCGTGGACTTGGACAAAACCTCCAGCACAAAATCCGGCGCGCCGTATATGCCGAAATGCTTCACCTTTTTCGGGTCGCAGACGATAATCACATCCGGCTGTATCATTGTCTTGACACTGCGGTCAAGCTGTACGTCAACCGGCGATATGAAAGGGATGCACTCCCCGCCGTTTTCCTCGATAAATTCCGAAATCCACCTGTAAACCATACCGGCAATGTGCTGATGCAGCGTCGAGGGCGCCGCCATGTCATAAAAAATACCGTCGATCAGCTCCACCCGCCTGTCATCGGGCAGGGCATAATATTCCTGGAGGGTAAACTCCCCCTGTTCCACATAAATGCGCTCCGCCCCGTAAACCCGCGGCTGGTTGAGCGTCCACGGCTGTGAATCCATCTGGTAAGTGTACGCCTTTCCCGGATACAGCTTTTCATCCCCGAGCAGCACCTTCTCCAACGCGTCCAGCGTAGCTTTTCTGGGGTTCACGCTGTCCCCCCGCAAAAGCTTCTGCAATGTCCCAATGGGCACCCCGCTGTACTCGGACAGCTTCGCCACACTGTATCCCCGCTCTTCCTTAATACGCAGAATATCCGCCAGCAAAAGGCTCATAACGCTCCCTCCTTTTCAAAGATCACCACTTTTTATTATTATATATCCTTTTTTATTACTATTCAACCTTTAATTAATGTAAAAGGCAAAAAACAGGACTATTTTCCCATTTCATCTATTAAGAAATTTCTGTCAGCGGGCGATATATAGAATAAGAGGTGAAGTCCGAAGACCTCCCGACGGGTAAACGGATTTACAGTGTAACCAGTTAAAGCTAAGGAGGGCAAGAACATGAACAATATGAACGGTATCGGCAGCTATAACGCAATGCAGAAGAATATCTATGGCGCTGCGGCGCAGAGCAGAAAGACCGCTAAAGCTGACGATAAGAAAACTGACGAGACCAAAAAGACGAACAGCAATTCCTTACAGCTGAGCGACAAGGCGAAGGCTCTTTTACAGGAATTGAAGAAAACCTACAACAACGCAGACATCTATGTAGCTGAATATGAGACCGATGAGGAAGCGGCTGAATACCTCTCCCGCGGCTCGAAGGATTTCAGCGTACTGATCGATCCCGAAGAGCTGGAGCGGATGGCATCCGATGATGAGGTGAAGAAAAAGAACCTCAACCTCTTAGACGAGTCTCTCGGCAAACTCAGCGAGATGAAGGAAGAGTTAAAGGAGACCGGTCGCGAAGACGAAGTCGTAACGCTCGGCGTAAACATTGGCAAGGACGGACAGGTATCCTATTTCGCAGAGCTTGAAAAGTCCGGCGAGCGCACCAAAGAATTCGTTGACAAAATGCTCGAGGACAAGAAGGAAGCCAATGCCGAGAAAGCCGACAAGGTGCAGGACAAATACAATTTCGAGCACAGCCAGCGCGCTACCGTCTCCGCAAACAGCGTAGAGGATCTGCTCGAACAGATTAAGAACTTTAACTGGGACAATGTAAAGGAAGAAACATCCATTCCGATGCCCGGAAAGAATTTCGATTTCACCGTCTGACCAGGTCAAACAAAAAAGAACCGCTCTCTGGCGCGAACGCGGAGGGCGGTCTTTTTTGCGCAGGAAAAGCTTCCTGCCCGATTCCATTAAAATCTCTTAATTTTCTTAGTCGTGTTCTTCTCAAACTCCGTGTCGCGCATCTTAACGCTAACCACACGTTTATACAGAGGCGCTTTCTCATTGTAATCATCGACGATCTTCCGAATCTCCCCCTCCACATCCTTGATCTTTTTCTTGGATGCGTATTCCAGATCAGGGAAAATCTCAGCCTCGATCACGCCGTCCTTCTCCCGCACCAGAACCTCCTGCACAAGACGCGCCGCACCGATCTTATTCTCCAGTTCCTCCGGGGAAACGTTCTCGCCGTTTGGCGTAATGATCAGGTTCTTCTTTCTTCCCGTGAGGAAAAGGAATCCGTCCTCGTCCACATAGCCCAGATCGCCTGTACGGAGCCACCCGTCCACAAGTGTTTCCGCCGTCTCCTCCGGCATCTTATAATACCCCTGCATGACGCTTGTGCCCTTCACCCAGAGTTCCTCATCCACCACTTTTACCTCGCAGTTTGGCATACATTTGCCGATGGAACCTTCCTTTTTGTCATTCGGGCAATTGGAGCTGATGACTGGCGCACACTCAGTCATGCCATAGCCCTGCAAAATCGTAATCCCGTACTTTTCAAATCGTTTCAGATAGTCGGGATTTAAGTACGCGCCGCCGCTGCATATGGTGTGAAGCTGTTTGCCGAACACCTTCGCCTTGATGATGGGCGCAGGCAGCCAGTCGGTCTCCTCCAGCTTCTTTGCAAAAGTCTCGATCATAAGCGGCACCATGAGAATGATGTTCGGCTCAAAGAGCTTGATATTTTTTAACACCCGCAGCAGAGAATCGTTAATACAGATCACCGCCCCGATGGATGTCCCCTTTAAGATATCCATGCTCAGACAGTAGGCATGATGAATCGGCAGCACAGAGAGCAGCACCATTCCCGGTTCAAATCCCATGTCCTGCGCCGTGGCGTTCTCAGCCAGGTTTCGGTGGGTCAGCATCACGCCCTTGCTCTTTCCGGTAGTGCCTGAAGTAAACATGATTGTCGCCAGATCCTCCGGCTGCGGGCTGTGGCAATAGCCCGGTTCCTGCCCGTTCAGCACTTCCCGAAAAAGCAGTGTTCCCGCCGGCACATCCGCCCCGGCCGCCTCCGGGTCTGTGGCAATCCGATGTTTCAGCTTGGGGCATTTCTCCTGTGCCATCACTGCCACCGCCTCGCGCGCCTTGTCATAGATAAGCACCGTCGCGTCAGACCGGTCAATCAGCTCGCACAACTCCTCTGCAGGCAGATTTGCGTCCAGCGGCACCGCCACGCTGCCGCCGTTCACCGTGCCATAGTAAGACACGATCCACGGATAGGAGTTGTCGCCCACAATCGCTATGTGGGATCCCTGCTCGCCGAGACTGTCAAGAGCCGCAGAAAAACGCTCGCTGTCCTCACGGAGCTGCCTGTAGGTCTTTGACTCCACGACCGTCTCTTTTTTGCCGTTTCCCTTGTCACGCTTTGCTTTATAGCGGACCGCGTCCTGTGGACCATACGCCTCTGACGCCTTGACTAAAATTTCCCTGATGGTACTGCTCAATTCGTTCATCTGATATTCCTCCATATGCCGAATACCGAGTTTGCATTGGTTTTTTCGAACTTAGTGTTTTCCTTCACACTGCTCGAGATAATCCACTGCCTCCTGCACCGTGCGGATACCTGCTGCCTTCTCCTCCTCGATCTCCATGTCAAAGGTGTCCTCCACCTCGCCGAGCATACTCATAAAATCAAAGGACGAGAAGCCGAGATCTTCCATAAACCGGGACTCCGGCTTAATATCCTCCCTTTTTACTTCCACATAGTTCGTAATGATTTCCGCTAACTGGTCAAACATATTATGTCAACCTCCTTTTCCTAAATTAATTTTATGATATCCCCGATTTTCAGATTCGGGTTCTCCGTTCCCTTAAACATGATCTTGCACATATAGTAGTAGAAACGCTCCAGCGTCTCACGGCTCACCGCCGCCACCTGATGCTCAAAGTTAAAGTCCAGCCCGTTATCGTCGGGACGGTGCATCACGGTCAGGTACATAGCCTGTACGGTCGCCCCGTTTGGATACCACTTCGTCTTATATCGGATATCCCCCAGCTGATCTAAACCCTTCTCCTTTAAGGTCATGGGCTGGTAGGTCAGCGCCAGCGGCTCATAAGTGGCGCCCTGCGGCGTGTTGTAGGTCTTGCTCCTGTAAGCGAAATACTCCACCGGATTGAAATTCGTATGGCGGAACACCTCATTCTGCCCGTTTCTGATTGCCAGAATACCCTCCATGAAAGTCTGGTCCTTGGAGAGAATTGTCCGGAACGGGAAGGAGTGGATTCTCGTACCGCCCGACTTCTTTTCCAGAAGAGTGGCACGTCTCGCATACGCCACGTTAATGGACACATCATCATTGTCGTTCATCTTCTGCAGGTATGTGCGGATTCCCATAATCAGCAGGCACTGCAGAGAAACATGCTGCTCCTCGCAAAAACGCATCAGCCTCTGGGTCGGCTCCTCCTCCAGATGGAAGATATCCAGCGCCGAGTCCACTTGCGCGGTGGCGGAAAAAGCCGCCCTTGTCCCGGGGAATTTCTTACGCGCCTCCTCCAGCTGTCCCGGTCCCTCAATGCCGTTAAAAATCGGCTCCGAAGTCTCGATCAGCTTCTGGAAATATTCCCTGTCCCTTGCCTGCGCCTTACTTCCCGCCTCGTAAGCAAGATCCTTTTCCAGCTGCTCGGTAAAAGAACGCATATCGAGCGGATAAGGGTACTCAAATTTGACATTACAGTAAAGCTCAATCACGTCCCTCAGAAAACAGATCAGCGACTGGGCATCCATCAGCATATGGTCTCCCAACACGTAAAGACCCTGACAGCCGTCCGGCGTCTTAATCATCACCACCCGGTTCATTGGGCTGTCCTCCCTCTGGAAAGGCACCTGCGTCCAGCCAGTCATGATCTCAGCCGCCTCCTCCATGGTTTTCCCCGTGAAGTCCACGTACTCGATATCGCGCTCTTCCCTGTCCGCTACATACTGGTACCACTGCTCTTCCTTCTTGTCGTATGCAAAGCGCACCCGCATGGACTCACAGCGCTCATACGCCTTGTAGACCGCCCTCTTTAGCTCCTCGATATCCAGCTCATACTCGATGGTCAGGCTGGTGCCGATATTTAAAACCTCTTTCTTCGGGCAGAAATCCATATAATAAATATGGAACTTCTGCGCCACATTAAGGGGATATGTCTTGTGTCCGTTTCTCGTTTTCATCTATACCTCCATACATAATAGCCCCTGCCTATCACCGGCAGCCACATCACTCAACCGAAAACTTGTAACAGTTCAGCCTTCGGCTTCCCTGTTACAGAATCTGCCCATTCCAAGCCGCCTTCGGCGAGGGGCAGATTCTCTCTTGTCCAAATCTACACGTTCTTGCGGACTTTGCAGCATGTGCAAAGTCCTGGGCTGAACTGTTACGAAAACTTTTCTTTTCCGCCCTTATAAGTTTACATAACTTCTCCGATAAACTCCGTCAACGCTTTCTCATAGCCTTCCATGTCCTTGTAGTAACTCTCCGCGTGTGCCGCGCCGTCAACGATCAGCTTTCTCTTTGGCGAAGCGCAGTGTTCATAAATCTCGTCACACATGCTGCACGGCACAAAAGTGTCGTTGCCGCCGTGAATAAACAGAATCGGCACCTCCGCCTTCTCCACTTCCCGTTTGGCATTGCACTCATCCATGCCATAGCCTGCAAGCTTCCTGTTCACCAGATCCGCTCCCGGTATAACCGGAAAGGCAGGCAGATGATACATGGTGTGGAGCACATGGGTGAATACTTCCTTCGGGGACGTAAAGCCGCAGTCGGAGACGATACCCTTCACCTGCGCCGGCAGCTTTAATCCGCTCAGCATCAGAAGCGTTGCCGCCCCCATGGAAGTGCCGTGCAGAAGAACTTCCGTCTCTTCACCCAGCTCCTCAACCGCCCATCTGATCCATCCAAGCGCGTCCTGCCTGTCCAGGCACCCGAAGCCGATATACTCTCCCTCGCTTGCACCGTGCGCCCTCGCATCCGGCATAAGCATGGCAAACCCTCTCTTCTGATAGTAATCTGACAGACCGATATAATCAGACATTCCCTGACTCGTGTAACCGTGGAAACAAATCACGATTTTCCGTTTTCCCGGCTGCGCCTGCGCCGGAAAATAGGTCGCGTGCAGCTTCAGACCGTCAAAGCTCGTCTGCCACACGTCCTCATGGGGTCTTGCAAGCATTGCCGCCTTGCGCTCCTCCATCAGCGGCATATACCGGCTCCAGTCCGTGCCCGACATCTTCATGGTACGCTCGGTCTTTGCCCTGCCGCGCTTCATGGTGCGCCCGTAAAAATAGGCGATCTCACCGCCGCATGCCGCCGCCAGGAGTCCCAGACCCACCGCTGCCTTTTTTAAAATACCGCTACCCGACTTTCCTGTTTTCTCACTCATTTCTTTTTCGCCGCCTCTTTTTCTGCTTTTTTCGCTTTCTTCATTTCTCTCTGCTTCGCCTCAATGATCTCTTTCAGGCGCAGCGCCTTGTCGATATTGCCTTCCACTTTCAGTTTCTGGGTCGTGAACGCCCACACAGGATCCATCTCACCCTCCGCGATCTTTACAAGCACATCGGGCGCACAGATAAATCTCGCGTCCCTGTCGTAATACTCGTAAGGCTCCACATAGAGCGTGCCGTCCTTCACTTCCACATAGAAAGCGCCGCCCGCCTCCTCGTCCTCAATGTCAAATTCAAAAGCCAGATGCTCGTGGATGTCACTTACATCCGCGCCCATGAATCTTCCCTTAATGTCATAGAAAAAATCTGCGTATGTCATTTTACCCTTTCCTCCTCGCGGGAACGCCCGCTTCCCTCTCCTCACTTCTACTCTTTTCGACCCGCGGTCGATCTCATCTAACTAACCATATCACACCTTTCGACCGTTGGTCAACTAGTTTGTGAATTGTATTTATTTTAATACCTTTTCCACACCGCCGCCTGACTGACACCATAATAACAGCAATTAGAATAATATTTCCCAATCTCCCCCTGGCGATTGTCCCCACCGATAAATTGTGGTAAAATTTTCGCGAAGGCAATGAACAGTGCGTGCACTGCGAATAAGCGCACCTTCACCAGAAAGGCACCCACCATGGCAGACACTCAGAAATATGACAGAATTTTAGACGCACTCCAGCAGCTTATGATCGATGAGAGCATACAGAATATCTCCGTCAGCGACATCGCCGCCAAAGCGGGAATCGGCAAGGGCAGCATTTATTATTATTTTCCGTCAAAAGAGGCAATTTTAGACGCGCTGATCAGAAGAAATTACGAAGCGCCTCTGCAGACCGCGAAAAAGCTGGCCGACCAGACGGATATCCCGCCCTTCACGCGGATGGCAATGCTGTTCCAGGCATGCCGCAGTTCCGCCGCCGCCTTCCTGAAACAGGGCAGTCAGAAAAGCAGAGCCATCACCATGCAGGAATCCGCTTATCTGCACCAAAAATACTTAAATTACCTGATCTCGGAATTAAAACCGAATCTGGCGAAGATTATCAGGCAGGGCATTGCCGCCGGGGAAATCCATTTTGACTACCCGGAGGCGCTGGCGGAAATCGTACTGATTGTCCTGGGCGTAAAGCTGAACAACACCTTTCTCTCCACCACGCCGGAGGACTGCGAATACACCATTCGGGGACTGATCTCCCTGCTGGAACAGGGAACGGGGCTTCCCGAAGGAACCTTAAATTATTTGAATTTAACTGAATAACAAATCGAACTTCGTTCGATTGCGAGATCCGCTCCGCGGACTCGAATAAAAAGGAGGACCGAACATGCAGGAAAACAATCTCACCGGACGGCTGACGCTGCCCACAGATGTGGATATGGTGGATGAGACCATACGGCTGAAAAATCTTCTGGGCGCGGACGCCCTGCGGGACTGCGACGGGACGGACATGCCGGAGGCGCTGCTGTCCCAGGACGCCAAAATCTACGCCACCTACTACACCACCAGAAAGGACAACGCCTGGGCGGAGGCACACCCTGAGGAAATCCAGCAGGAATACCTGATCAGTGACCGGGTGACCGCCAGGGACAAAACCCTGCGCATCCGCCTGATGAAAGGCTTTCACACACAGCAGCTCAAGGTCAATACCATCGACGATCCGAAGCGCTGGTGGGAGGTCATCGACAGAACGACCGGGGAGATTGTTCCCACGGACCATTGGCAGTATGACGAAAGCGCGGGCGAGGTGGTGATCGACACCGTCCCCTACCATCAGTACACGGTAAGCTTCCTTGCTTTCCTGATCTGGGATCCCGTGCACATGTACAACTTTATCACAAACGACTGGAAGGACGCGCCCCACCAGCTCACTTACGACGTGCGCCAGCCAAAAACACAGGCTTACGTGAAAGAAAAATTGAAACGCTGGTGCGAGGAAAATCCCAACGTGGACGTGGTGCGCTTCACCACCTTTTTCCACCAGTTCACCCTGACCTTCGACGACCAGAAGCGGGAAAAATTCGTGGAATGGTTTGGCTACAGCGCCAGCGTCAGCCCCTATATTCTGGAGCAGTTTGAAAAATGGGCGGGCTATCCCTTCCGCCCGGAATACATCGTGGACGAGGGTTACCACAACTCCATCTTCCGCAGCCCATCGAAGCAGTTCCTGGACTTTGTGGAATTCCAGCAGATCGAGGTGAGCAAACTCGCCAAAGAGCTGGTGGATATCGTCCACAGCTACGGCAAAGAAGCAATGATGTTCCTCGGCGACCACTGGATCGGCACCGAGCCTTTCGGCAAATACTTCAAAAATATCGGTCTTGACGCGGTGGTAGGCTCCGTGGGTGACGGCGTCACCCTGCGCATGATCTCCGACATAGAGGGCGTAACATACACGGAGGGACGGCTTCTGCCCTACTTCTTCCCGGACGTGTTCACGGAGGGCGGTGACCCCATCGGTGAATCGAAGGACAACTGGCTCAAGGCACGCCGCGCCATCCTGCGCTCCCCCGTAGACCGCATCGGCTACGGCGGTTACCTGAAACTGGCAAACGAGTGGCCGGGCTTTATTGACCGCATCAGTCATGTCGTGACGGAGTTCCGTGAAATCCATGCCAATATGCAGGGCTCCAAGGCTTACACCGCACCCTTTAAGGTGGCTGTCCTCAACAGCTGGGGAAATCTGCGCCGTTGGATGGCAAATCAGGTACACCACGCCCTCTGGTACCGCGAAATTTATTCCTATGTTGGCGTGATCGAGGCGCTGAGCGGTATGCCCATTGACGTGGAATTTATCACCTTTGAGGAGATGAAGCAGGGAATCGATCCTGCAATCCGTGTCATCATCAATGCAGGTGACGCTTACACCGCTTTCAGCGGCGGCGAAGTCTGGAAAGATCCCGACTTAGTCTGCGCCCTGCGCCGTTTTGTGGATGAGGGCGGCGGCTTTATCGGCGTGGGCGAGCCTACCGCCTGCCAGTATCAGGGGCGCTTCTTCCAGTTAAGCGATGTTCTCGGCGTGGACAGGGAGCTCGGCTTCTCCATGAGCACCGACAAATACAATGAGCTGAACCGCGAGCATTTTATTCTGGAAGACGTGACTGGCGACATCGACTTCGGCGAGGGAAAAAGCCGCATCTACGCGCAGGGCGAGCACTACCAGATCCTTGACATGGACGGCAAGTACAGCCGTCTCGTAGTCAATGAGTACGGCAGGGGACGCAGTGTCTACTTCACAGGACTGCCCTACTCTCCGCAGAACTGCCGTATCCTGCTGCGCGCTATCTACTATGCGGCGCACCGTGAAAATGAGATGAAGAAATACTATGTCACAGACGTGGAGACTGAAATCGCCGTCTTTGAAAAGACAGGGATGCTCGCCGTGATCAACAACACGCAGCAGCCCCAAGAGACAGACCTTTATATAGAAGGCGTTTTGAAAAAGCATCTGGAGCTTACGCCCATGGAACTTAAGTGGATTAACTATGGGGAAAACCTGTAATTCAGCCGTAAAAAACAAAAACGCCGCTAAACAACCGCACTGCCACTGTCTGCAGGAATGACATGAAACAGATGTAACCAAAAACAAAGCTGCATAGATGAAGGAGAATCCATATGACCAAGACCCCCGCCCCCGAAACCATAGACAATGCCATCGCCGCTTTCCGTCTGGCAGGCATTCCGCGCAGTGTGAACCCTCACGGAAACGGTCACATCAACGATACCTATCTGGTAATCTGCGATGATGCCGGGAATGAGAAAAAGTATATCCTGCAGCGGATGAATCACTCCATTTTTCGGAATCCGCAGGCGCTCATGGAAAATGTGGCAGGCGTCACCTCCTATCTGCAGGAGAAAATCAGAGAGAGAAACGGCGATCCCGACCGTGAAACCTTAAGCGTTATCAAGACAAAAGACGGGAAAAATTATTTCGAAGATAGTTTACATAACTTCTGGCGTTTCTTCCCTTTTATTGAGGACACCTACTGTCTGGAAAAGGTAGAAAATGCCGGAGATTTTTACGACTGTGCACAGGCTTTCGGCAGCTTCCAGCGTCAGCTCGCCGACTATCCCGCCGAGACACTGCACGAGACGATCCCGCTCTTCCACCACACCCCTTCCCGTTTTCAGACGTTTCAGAAAGCGGTCAGGGAGGATCCTCTGGGACGTGCGGACAGTGTGCGGGAGGAGATTAACTTTGCCCTTGCCAGAGAGGCAGACACCCATGTCCTCACCGATCTTCTGGAAAAGGGGGAGCTGCCCCTGCGGGTGACCCACAACGACACAAAGCTGAACAATATTCTCTTTGACGCCGTAACCAAAAAGGCGCTGTGCATCATTGATCTGGACACCGTGATGCCGGGGCTGTCCCTCTACGATTTCGGCGACGCCATCCGCACCGGCGCAAACACAGGCGCGGAGGATGAGACTGACCTGTCCAAAATCGGGCTGGACCTCTCCCTGTTCGAGACGTTCACGGCTGGATTTCTCACTGGCTGCGCTGGCAGCCTCACCCCGCTCGAGATCGAGCTTCTGCCTATGGGCGCGAAGCTCATGACCTACGAGTGCGGCATCCGCTTCCTTGCGGACTATCTGGTGGGCGACGTCTACTTCAAGATTCACAAAGAACACCACAACTTAGATCGCGCCAGAACGCAGTTTAAGCTGGTGGCGGATATGGAGGCAAAGTGGGAGGAAATGGCGGAGATCGTCAGGCGTTTAAGTCGTTGACAATCTCCTCAATGACAGAAACATCTTCTTCCAATTCTTCTGCAATTGCAGGGACTGGTTTGCCTTTGGCAAGTTTTTTCCGCACCAATTCCCTGCGGTTTTCTTCACGCCCTCTGGTCAATCCGATCTCTATTCCTTTTTCTATTCCTTTTTCCATTCCTTCTTTTATGCCTTCTTCCTTCCCCTCACGAAAAAGCGTTCTGAAATGTTTTTTCTCATCATATTCTGTCAAAATCATATGCAGTACCTCCGCTTTCTGTTTGACCAGGATATCTCTAAGTATCCCCTTCTCAATACAGGTGTCTATCGCCGTGTGAACGGCTTCCTCCCGGCGCATTCCCTTTTTTATATTCTCTTCTATTTCCGAAGAAAACTCCGAATACTCCCACAGCCTGTGGCACTTCTCCATAAGTGCCCGGTTGTAGCCGCGGTTAATGTTCAGTACTTCACAGGTACATTCCAGACAGCCGCTCCCCCGTCCAGTCGGAAAGGCATCCGACAGATAGAGCAGCAGATTGTCAGTCTGCATACCGGCACCGTTATAAAAAACAATGTATACGGGCGTAGGCAGTTCTACGCGCTTCGTACCGTAAATGTCATCTTCTCGGGAGGCAAGAAGCCCTTCAAACTGCTGGGCAAAGTATAACATTCCCCGCAGAGGCATATTCGCATTCCATGTGCTCTGATGTTCATAGAGATTCAAGGTATTTCCGATCATAAAGGACAGATCATTCTTCATCTTCATAAAGATCACATCCTCCATGGTAATCACCTCAAGCTCCTCGAGATTTTGGTATGTACTGCCATTCAGTGCATTGTAAAGCTCCAGCAAATCTTTTTTCTCCCGGAATAGATGCCGAAAAAGTACATCCCTGTACTTACGGTTGTTTCTAAGCCGCTTCCACCAGCTGCCGTGTCTGAACCAATTTCTCTTGTTTCGTTTTACCATAGATTTTCCTCCATTATACAGTATTTTAAAAATAAATACAAGGGATTGTCTCCGAGGAATCCGGAAAGAATCTTAAGACCGCAAGCAGATGACCCGTCTGCGTTTTGCTTTGCATAGATTAAAAGATATCACAGACAACAGGAGGATGCAAGAAAAATATCCTGCAATCCTCCTGAAAATTAATTTCAAATCCATCTCCCTTCATAGAAATGCCGTGTCAGACCCCGCCGCAATCCATCGGATACACCCCGTCAAAACAGGCTTTACAGAGGGGCAGCCCCTCCGCCATCTTCTCCAGGTCTTCCAGCCGCATGTAGCCGAGGGAGTCCGCCCCAATCATCTCCCGTATCGCCTCCTCGCTGTGGTTCGCCGCGATGAGCTGAGAATTGGAGGGCACGTCGGTGCCGAAATAACAGGGATAGAGAAAGGGCGGCGAGCTGATTCTCACATGCACTTCTCTGGCTCCCGCCTCCTTCAACATGCGGATCAGGTTGGCTATGGTGGTTCCGCGCACAATGGAATCATCCACCAGCACGATCCGCTTATCCTTTACCGCCGATTCCAGCACACTAAGCTTCATACGGACGGCAGACTCCCGCTCCGTCTGGGTCGGCTTAATGAAAGTTCTCCCTATGTAGCCGTTCTTATAAAACGCCAGCCCGAATGGGATGCCGCTCTCCTGCGCGTATCCCTGCGCTGCCGGAAGCCCCGACTCCGGCACCCCGGTCACCAGATCCGCCTCCACGGGATAAGATTTTGCAAGCATCCTCCCCGCCCGGATTCGGGCGTCGTACACCCGCACACCGTCCATCGCGCTGTCCAGTCTGGCAAAATAAATATACTCAAAAATACAGTGGGCGCACTGTCCTTCTTTCGGCAGCATCTGCGACCTGACATCCCCGCCGGAAATCGTGACCACTTCACCCGGCAGAATATCCCTCACAAAAGAAGCACCCACAGCTTCCAGCGCGCAGGACTCCGAGGCGAGCACATAAGTCTCTCCCCGTTTTCCGAGGCACAGAGGTTTTAAGCCGTAAGGATCCCGCACGCCGATCAGCTTCCGGGGACTCATAATGACCAGCGCATAGCCGCCCTTTATTTTCAGAGCTGTCTTATAAACCGCCTCCTCCACCGTGGCGGAATGCACCCGCTCCCTCGCGATGTGGAAAGCGATCACCTCCGAGTCCGTGGTCGTGTGAAAAATCGCCCCGTTCTGGATCAGCTCCCACTTTAACTCCGGCGTGTTGATCAGATTGCCGTTGTGGGCGAGAGCCAGTGTCCCCTTGATGTAAGAGAGCACAAGCGGCTGGGCGTTCTCAGCAACAGACGCCCCCGTGGTGGAATAGCGCACATGTCCCAGACCGATATTGCCGTCCATCTTCTCCAAAACTTCCTTCGTGAGCACCTCGCTCACCAGCCCTAGGTCCTTGTGAAAACACACGTTACCCCGCTCCCTGTCCGTTCTGGAAACCGCCATCCCACAGGCTTCCTGCCCCCTGTGCTGCAGGGCTGTCAGCCCGTAGTAAAGGGAGGGCGCCACGTTCTCCCCCTCCGGTCCGTACATGCCGAACACGCCGCATGCTTCTTTTATCTTGGTCATGTTATCTCCTCCGTTTTCTGACTCTGCTGACTCTCCCTGCGCGCATAAGCAGACTTGAAATGCTGTGTTTCTCCCATACACGCAAGAAAGGACAAAGAAATCCTCCCAGACTTCTTTGTCCCAACGTGTTTATTCTACCACAGGCTATTTATTTTTTCCAGTATTTTTCTTAACCTTTGATTCTATCTATCTCCGTAAGATTTACACCGGAGGATATAAGAATCACTTTTAAATCCAGATATCTTTTCTTTAAAGATTTATAAACATCCGAATCTTTTTCAGCCAATTCTATCCAGTCCTGTACTCTGGAAAATTCCTCTACAGATATCTTTAACATTTCCTTTTCTGTCATATCATAACAACTCCCTGTTATCTTCTTAATTTCTTTTGTGTTCTTTTATGAATCTCCAATCACTCTTTGATTTTATCAATATCTGTTAGATTGACACCCGCCACTTGTAAGATCGCTTTTAAGGAAAGATATTCATCCTTTAATTTTTCATACGTTCTTGCAGCATTTTCTTCTTTTGCAATGATCATGTAATCCTGAATTTTTTTAAAATCATCAATCGCTGCTTTTGCAATTTCAAGACCGTTTGGCATATAATCACCTGCTTTCTATATTGCGGCTATGGCTTTTATCGTTACAGTATGAGTATATCATATTTCAGATGCAAAGTCTATTCCATCGTCAAGGCGCTTTAGCTGCGAATCTACAATCCCCTCAAATTTTCCCAATCAGATATTCCTGCCGTCCCTCTCTCAAAAAGACCGGCAGCGTCCGGATATCCGCCTCCACATCATACCACTTACCGCCTTCGTACGTCTCACCGCTTCCCGCGTGTACGAAAGAAACGCCTGCCGGAAGATACACTTTTCGTCCCCGCGCATTCTCATAACAGACCGGCGCTACCAGAATATCCGGACCAAACATATAGGCATCCCTGATCTCCCAGCATACCGCGTCCTCCGGGAATTCATAGAAAAACGCGCGCATGACCGAAGCCCCCGTCTCGTGGGCTTCTCTCATAAGACTTCTCGTGTAATCCCGCATCAACTCACGGATACGGATAAATTTCACCATGATCTCTTCGTTTTCTTCCCCGTAACTCCACACCTCATTCTCAGCGCCCGTCCACTCTCTGACTTCGCCCGCCTGATTCACGATCTGTTCACCGGGCAGTCTGCAGCCGTGAATCCGCATCACCGGACAGAAGGTGCCAAACTGGAACCACCGGATCAGCAGCTCCTTGAAGCCTTCGTCGTGTATGTTACCGCCATGGAACCCGCCGATATCCGTTGTCCACCACGGAATACCGCACAGTCCCATATGAATACCCGCGCAGATCTGTTTCCGAAAATCTTCGTAGGTTGACATAATATCTCCAGACCAGACAAGGGCACCGTACCGCTGGCTTCCCGCCCATGCGCAGCGAATCAGATTGACGATATCCTCCTGCCCGCACGCCTTTTGCCCCTCGTAGAAGAGGCGCGCATACTCCCTTGGATAGATGTTGCCGGTCTGCGCCACCGGACCGACATGAAACCGATAATCCGCATGGTCGTACGTGGTAAACTCCGGCTCCGCCTCGTCCAGCCAGAAAGTGCGGATGCCGAGATCCGCATAATTTTTCCGGCATTTCTCCCATACGTACTCTCTTGTACGCGGATTGGTCGCGTCCATAAACACATTGTTGCCATGGAAGATCATCTGCACATCGATACCGGAATTGCTCTTCACAAGAAGTCCCTGCTGTTTCATCTCCTCATAATTCTCGCTGCGCCAGTCCACCTGCGGCCAGATCGACACCATCACCTTGATACCCATATCCTGTATCTTACGGATCATTTCTTCCGGATGCGGGAAATACTCCTCGTCAAAACGCCAGTCGCCGCATCTGGGCCAATGGTAATAATCAATGACAAGCACATCCACGGGAATGTCTCTCTTCTTATACTCACGCGCGATCTGCAGTACCTGTTCTTCATTGTAGTATCGGAGCTTGCACTGCCAGAAGCCAAGCCCGTACTCCGGCATCATGGGCACCCTTCCCGTCACCGCCGTATACGCCTCTAAGATTTGTGCAGGGGTATCGCCAGCGGTGATCCAATAGTCGAGCTGCCTCGTCTCCTCCGCCACCCACTCCGTCGTATTGCTGCCGAAATGCACTTCGCCTACCGCCGCATTGTGCCACAAAAACCCGTAGCCCAGACTGGAAACATAAAAAGGGATGCTCGCCTGCGAGTTTCTGTGTGCAAGCTCCAGATTGCAGCCTTTCAGGTCAAAAATCTCCTG
The DNA here is from genome assembly GCA_003611805.1 of bacterium 1xD42-87. GTDB lineage: Bacteria > Bacillota > Clostridia > Lachnospirales > Lachnospiraceae > UBA3282. The sequence continues at coordinate 79,846 of RAYM01000022.1, forward strand.
CTGGTACTGCCCCATCCCGTAGATTTTTTCCTGCGGGTCAGAGACAAAGCTTGCCTTCAGACGATACCCGCCGCCCGGCAGCGGTTTGAAATGTCTGGCTTTTTTCTGCAGGGCGCCGCCGTTTGGGATCTCCTGCAAAAGCACCTCGCCCTTTTGGTTTCGAAAGGTGATCTGCACGGCGTTGCCCCATGTATTGACCGCAAGCTGCGCCTGTATGTTCCCGTTCGTGATGGACGCCTCCAGCTCGTGTATCTCCACCCGGACACCCTGCTTCTCCGCTCCCGCAGCGCCCTTTTCCTCCGCCGTCTCTTTTCCCGCCTCCCTGCACTGGGGATCGAGAAGCGCAATGCTGCCCTCCTCAATCTCTCCGAGAAAAGCCGCCCGGACACGAAAACTGTTTTCCCCCCAGGGCGTTACCATAACTGTCTCTCCGTTTTCCCGAAATATCAGATTTCCGTCTTTCTCCTCAAAAAATTGCAGCATCTTCTCCTCCTCACCGCACCCTGTCCTCCAACAAAATCCATCACTCTGCCAAAATCCTGTTATACATATAATACCACTCCATCTCCGGCACCTCATAATAAGGATAAAATTCTCTTGTCAGGTGCGCATGCGGCTTCACATGCCCCGGCTTTGTGCAAAACGCGAAGGAATAGCCGTCCTTCTGTATCGGCTGAATCCATGCTTTCGGATGTTCCATATCGCCTGCAAAGAGCGTCATCTTATCACAGACAAGCACGACAGGTCCGTAAACAAGCGCGGCAATCTCCGGCGCATAGTCGTCAACTGCCTGAAAACGAAGGACAAACTCATATTGTATCTCGATCTCGTCCCCGTCCTTCCATTCCCGCTCTAACGTAAGCCACGTATTCGGTTCTGCAGCCGCCTCCGTCGGCACACCGTTCACCCGCACCGTATTCCGTCCGCAGGCCCAGGACGGCACGCGGAAACGGATGGCAAATTTCCCCGCCCGTTCTCCATGCAGGGTAAAGCGCAATGTCTTTTCCTTCGGATAAAAGCTGTTATTCTCCAGAATATAGTCCGTGCCCGCCGCCTCGAACTCCACGCGGGAGGCAAGGTACTGGCTCACATACAGGCCTCTTTCGTCACTGTAGTAGAGCATATTGGCATACTCCGCCACATCCTGCGGATAGGTTCCCGTGCAGCACTGCCACTCGAAGGAACAGCCGTCGGGATGCATCCTGCCGTCCTCCACGGATTTGAAGCCGCCGTTTATAAAATAATCGGCATAATACATAACCTTTCCTTCTTTGGTCACAGGCGGCTGCCCGCCACACCCGTTATAGAGAAGTCTCTCCGCCCAATCTCCGTACTTCGCCTCCCCCGTAATCGTCAACAGGTAATTGCACAGCTTAAAGACTGCCCAACTGCAGCAGGACACCTCGCAACTTCCCCACTTATCGTCCCTGGCACGTATGGAGTCCCCGAAATTCCTGTAAGTCTCGTGTATTTTATCCTGATCCCAGTTGGCTTTCAGGGAATCCCCCAAATACCCATCCTCATTCGGAAAAAGACACTCTGCCGGACCGTACCCGCCCGTGGCAAAGGTATGGTGCGAAAGCACCTCATCGTAGGCGGTCTTCATGGCAGACAGATATCGCTCATCCCCCGTCGCCTGAAATGCCCTCGCAGCGCTGGAAAGGCTGTTGATATGGCTGTAGGCATGGCGCGGTCCTATGGCGAAATCACGGGCATTCAGTTTATCCCAGAAATAGGGATAATCCCACTCTTTAGCAAAATCACGGTAAATTTCCTCACCCGTCAGCATCCACGCCCGGTAAAGCTGCTCCGGCAGCGTATACCATTCGATCATATCCTCACCCATCGTCTGCAGCCCGTCCCGCCCCACTTCCCTGCGGAAACGTTTCGCCGCGCTCTGTGTCAGGCGCAGGATATAGTCCCGTGCGGGCTCATAGTCCAGATACTCCAGCATATCCAGAAATCCGCCCATCAGTTTATCATATACATACGTATCATTGACGTCTATGACTCTTTCGGACGCTGCCGCACATTCGCCCCAGCCATCCGCCAGTGCGAAGGCTTTCTTTTTCAGCCGCCCGTCCCCCGTCACCAGATACAGTTTAGCAAATGCCCCCAGCTTCTGCCCAAAGGTGGAAGCGTTGTTGCCGTACCAGCCGACCAATCCGTCGCTCGTATCCGAAATGCCCGCAATCTTTCTGAAATAGTGAAGCAGATCGTCATTCTCAATCCCAAGATATGTCTCGACCAGTTCCGTACGCTGCGCTTTCCAGTGACTGTCAAGCAGTTCCACATGCCGATATCCGAAATTTTTCAATTTTTCCATGCTAACCTCCATGTCTCAGCTTTCTGTAACGCAAACCAATGCGGAGAATGCCCGTATTTGGGGCATTCTCCTAAGCGAAACGGAGTTGCTCTGCAACTCCTAGAACTTCCAAGTCAGCTATGCTGACTTTGCGATGCAGCCTTTGCTGCTGAGCTTTAGAAGTTCTTTTCGCTTTAGCCTTTAACCGCACCGATCATAACGCCCTTCTCAAAATATTTCTGCACGAACGGATATACGCACAAAATCGGGAGCGTCGATACGATGATAACCGCATATTTCACCTGATCGGCGGAGGACTGTCCATATCCGCCCTGCACGCCGCCGCTGCCGCTGGAAAACGCCTGATTCAAGAGCAGTATCTCACGGAGCACGATCTGCAAAGGCGCGTTCTCCTGCTTGCTGTTGTAAACGAGGGCGTTAAAATAATCGTTCCAGTGGAACACCGCATAATACAGGATCAATACCGAATTAACCGCCTTGGAAAGCGGGATGACCACCTTGGTAAAGTACGCGAAATGGGAGCATCCGTCCAAAACCGCCGCCTCATACAGATCCTCCGGAATGGAGTTCTCGATAAAGGTCCTTGCAATGATCAGGTTGTAAGTATTGACCGCCACAAAGAGGATCAGTATCGTCTTGGTGGAGATCAGATGCAAAGCGCTGATCGTCATATAGGTGGGCACGAGGCCGCCGCTGAAAAACATGGTAAATACAAAGTAAAACATCACCTTATTACGTGCCTTGAACCTTCTTCTGGACAAGGCATATGCCGCCGGCATAGTCACCACCATATTGAGCGTCGTGCCTGCCACCACATAGATCAATGTATTTAAATACCCTTTCCAGATCCTAGCATCCTCCATAATCTGCTGAAAGCCATAGAAGCGGATATCCTTTGGCAGGAATGTGACCTTGCCCAGATTGACCAGATTGGAATTGCTGATGGACGCAATGACAACGAACCACAGCGGATATAATATAATCAGAAAGATAACGATACTAAGCAAAAGGACAACGACACCAAAAATCCTGTCCGCGGCGCTTATTTTTTTTCTGGCTGTTTTCTCCATAACTATCCCTCCTTACATCAAGCCCGTTCCGGTGGAACGTTTGGAAATCCAGTTCGTTATCACAAGGAACACAAAGTTGATCAGCGTGTTAAACAAACCTACCGCAGCACCGAATGAAAACTGTGCGGATTTCACGCCGACGGAATACACGTAGGTGGAGATAACCTGAGAAACACCCAGATTCAAACTGTTCTGCATTAAGAATACCTTATCAAAACCGACATTTAAAATATTGCCCATGTTCATAATAAGCAAAATCATGATGGTCGGCACAATCGCCGGGAAATCAATGTGGATCATCGTCTGCCAGCGGTTCGCCCCGTCAATCTTACAGGCGTCGTAAAGCTGCGTATCCACCGAGGAGAGCGCCGCGATATAGATGATGCTGTTCCAGCCCATCGACTGCCAGACCCCCGTCAGCACATACAGCGGCACGAAGGTCGATTCCTTGCCGAGAATGTTTGTGTCGGCGGCCACCAGATGGATTGCCTTTAAGAAATTGCCCACAACACCGCTGCCGCTGGCAAACATCACGTTGATCATGGACACCAAAACAACCGTGGAAATGAAGTACGGGATATAGACGGTTGTCTGCACGGTTTTTTTCCACTTCTTATTCTTAAGCTGGTTGATGATCATAGCCAGAATAATCGGCGCGGGGAATCCCACAACGATACTCCAGAATGAAATAACAAACGTATTTTTCAGCGTAGTGAAAAACATGGGGCTCTCAAAATACTGTTTAAAGTATTTCATACCTACCCACTTACCGCCCGTAATCCCCGTCTGGAAGCTGTATTCACGGAACGCAAGCTGAATGCCGTACATCGGCACATAGCAGAAAATCAATATGTAGAGCATGGCAGGCAAAAGCATCAGCCAGAGCTGCCAGTTGTGTTCCCAATATTTCTTTGCACGGAATCCAAAACTCTTATTTACCGTAGCTGTTTGATTTTTACCAGTCATTCCTGATTCTCCTTCCCATTTGATTTTTAGAGCTTAATTTCATATATACACGAGTCCCCATCTTCCAGCCCTTTCATCAGATGGTTTGCCCACTCTGCACAAAAATCAAATTCTTTTTCCATATTCACTGCTCCATTCTGTCAAACTTGTCATAACCGAAAAGGAAGCGGAGAGATACTTCCTTTCGCATCTCTCCGCCGCTCCTCCTCATCTCAAGAGATTATTGCACGCTCTTTAAATACTCATCAAACGCTGCCTGACGAATCTCAAGAATCTGCGGAAGCCCTGCATTGTTGACATTCTCCACATAAGCGTCCCATGTAGCGTCGATATCCTGCTCCCCCGTCATCCACAATGACCACTGGTTATCAATAATATTATCAATATTCGGCTTCGTCAACGCGATTGTATTCTGATCCTCCTCCGTATATCTCATAAACATATTCGGATACGTATCGGATGTGCTCGCCTTCTCAATAATTTCATTATATCCCTGCGCTCTTGCATCCAGAGCATAGGTCATATCCTGTGCCATCTCAATCTCTGTAGACCTTCTGATATACATCGGTGAAAAATCAGCAAATGTACTCGTCCATTTCCATGTACCCGCATCTGTGCTCGGATCCTGCGGCGGAAGCACCTTGTAGCTGTTATCACCCGTCTTCTCAATACAGCCGTCAGCGATGCCGCCAAAGAGCGCTTCTACAGAATGCGTTTGGTCATAGAAACGGTCGATAAAGCGCATCGCCGCCTCCGGATTTTCGCATTTTGCGCTGACACACGCCCTGTTGCCCTGCATATTCAGGATTGTATAATCGTTTCTCCATCTCGTATCATATGTACCGGGTTCGCAGTCCACATCATACGCAAGCGGGGGAACTACCGCATATTCCGTATGCAGTTCCGGACCGAATTTGTCCGTCTGTTCCCATCCGAATACACAGCCCACAATCGCCTCGCCCGCTTCATTACCTCTGGACAATGACTGGAAGGTGGCGTAATCATTTGTTAATGCATTTTCATTGATCAGTCCGTTTGCATACAGATCAGCAATATATTTCATAAACAGCTTGTATCTCTCATCAACCGCATAACATTTTACGGTGTTGTCCTCTGCAAAAAATCCTGCATTGTCTGTATTGGTGACTTGAATACCAAGCCCGCCAAGCAAACTTGTCAGAGAATAGGCACTGTTAAACCAGGAATTGATTTCACCACCGCCGCTGTACGCATTATAGTCCAGCGGAATCTCATCGTTGGGGTCGCCATTGCCGTTGGCATCCTGCTCTTTGAATGCCGTCAGAACCTCTTTGAACTCGGTGAAAGTCGTAGGCATGGAAAGTCCCAGATTGTCCAGCCATTTCTGATTGATAAACATAACCGAATTGGTCGACGGCCATTTCCCTTGGAATTTCGGCGTTCCGTAAATCTTACCATCTTTAGTCGTTGCAAGAGATTTCGTGTCCGGCTCCTCCGCAAACATGGCACATATATTCGGGGTCAGTTCTTCTGTCAGATAAGGAGTCAGCTCCAAAAACAGACCGTTGTACTTGATATAGTCATCATCAATCGTAGCATTGCAGAGGAGAATATCCGGAATATCGCCAGCGGCAAATCTGGTGGATTTCACGGTATCCCAATCCGCCCTGATCACTTCCCATTCAATCTCCACATTCGCTTCCGCTTCCAGCTCATGCAGCCACTGCATATCCGCCGGGTCTTTTGTCAGCGGATGAATCACTGCAACCGCTTTCAGTTTTACTTTGTCTCCTGATGCTGCATCACCCGACGCTGCCGAAGAATCGCCCGACGCCGCGCTTTCGCTGCCGCCTGATGTATCTGCGGAAGCCGCACCGCTGTCGCCCGTCTCACCGGAACCGCCGCATCCTGCAAGCATGGACGCAACCATAGTCACGGAAAGCAGCATTGCCAATACTCTCTTTTTCATAAGTTTTCCTTCCTTTCCTTTTTGTTCTGTCCGTCAAGTTTTTCGACCCGTGTAAATTGTGCGTTATGAACACGTTTTCTCCTTTTCTTTCTTGAAATCCGCTTATCATTTGAACATTTTCACATATTCAAACCGTTCATCCACATTTTTATCGTGCAACTTGACTATAAAACAAAATACCACCACCCGCTCTCACCGTAAATATCACATCTATATATTAGGTGTCTTTTTTCCTTTTCTTTCTTTTTGACACCTGCATGTTCTTTTCTTTTGACACCTAATCAAACTTATTGATATTCACTTTTGGAGGTATCTATTGTTAAATTTTGCTAGATTCAAACAATCAAAAGCATTTATAATATACAATAAGTACCTTAGTATATATTTTTGTTTTGAATCATACGCTTTTTCATAGTATCATTTTGATAATATATCATTACAAAAGCATGTTTCAGTATGAATAGTGGGAGAAAGAGTATGAACATTCTATGCCTGCCAACCAAACAGATTTACAGCTATATTATGACCGGCAAATTTAAAGCGCCTTCCTCAGAATGGAAACACCAAAATTTCCAACTGACCGATTATGAACTGATCGTCATGACGGAAGGCACGCTTTATTTAAACTATAACAGCGAAAATTTTATCGTCAAAAACGGGGAATATCTGCTGCTTCCTCCCAGTTCTTCCTGGCGCCAGGGGATCCAGCCCTCATACTGTGCCTTTTACTGGCTGCACTTTACCACACAGCCGGGAAACCTCCCTCTCGTCCTTACCCCCGATGCCGTTTTACCCCCCCCCCACCAATATTTCACGATTCCTCAGACCGGAATCATCCCCAAGCCGGAGAAGGTGGTCATTCTCATGAAACAACTACAGGACATTGTGAAAAACAAATATCCCGCTATCGCTTTGGATGCCATGTCCACAAGCATCCTGACCGAACTTTACGGGCAGCTCACACTGATTCCGCCCGTAGAAAACTATTCCGAGAATCAAAAACAGATTTATTACGATATTATGGATTATGTCAAAACGAATATTTCCAGAAATATTAAGATATCCGAGATTGCCGCCGCTTTCGGATACAATGAAAAATATATCTCACACCGTTTTGTAGAGATCTGCGGCATCCCCCTGAAGCAGTATATACTGAAAACAAAGATTGAGCAGGCAAATTATATGCTGACCGATACCAATAAATCCATCGCGGAAATCGCCAAAGAACTGGGCTACTCCGACAGCCACAACTTTTCCAGAACCTACAAAAAAATCACCGGGCTTTCGCCCAGTGAATACCGAAACACGTTCTCAAAGAGGCTGCTGTATCATGTCTGAATTTGCGAAAGCCAATGCATCCTCCGAAAACGCTTACTCCCGCACCACCGACAGCACCCCGTCCGACATGCCATATACCACATCCGCCGCTGCCGCCACCGCCTCGTTGTGGGTCACCACGATCACGGCGTAGTTGTCCTCGTGCGCCAGCTTGCAAAGAAGGTCCACGATCACCTTCTCATTCTGGCTGTCCAGATTGCCCGTGGGCTCGTCGGCTAGAAGAATCTCCCCGCCTGCGGCGATAGCTCTGGCGATTGCCACCCGCTGCTGCTCTCCGCCGCTGATCATCCCCGGCATCTTTTTGTAGAGCGTCTCCGGCAGTCCGACCTTCGCCAGATATTCCTGCGCCCTTGCCTTCGCCTCCTTCGCCGCGACATGCTGCAGCTCCATGGGGAACATCACATTCTCCATCACCGTCAGGAGGGGGAACAGATGAAACGCCTGATAGATCACGGAAGCACGGTTCAGACGGTAAGCGTCCCGGTTCATCTTCCGCATGTCCTGCCCCTCCACGGCAAGCATCCCTTCCGTGGGCACATCCAGCCCCGCAAGCAGGGACAGGAAAGTGCTCTTGCCGCTGCCGGATTTGCCCGTGATGGCGTACACCTTTCCCCTCTCAAAGGAGCAGTTCACTTCCGAGAGCGCCTTGGTCTTCTGATACTTTGTCTGGTAGATGTAACTCACATTTACCGCCTCAATGATTTTTTCCAAGTTTTCCTCCATTTCCACCGCCTGTGCGATCTATTCTCCCTGCTGCCGGCATTCGGCTGACCATCTATCTTATTTCCCCGCATCCGAAAGAAGCGCAAGCGGCTCCTCCCGCAGGTTCCCGTATATTCCCACAAAAGCCGTCCCCATCGTGAACAGGAAAACCAGCCCCCCGCAGACCGCCGATATCCGCCAATCCGTCTCCGTCAGATAGGCGGACTTTGCGACGCTGCTCCCGTCCGCGTTCTCATCTGTCAGCTCCTCCTCACTCTTTTCCATGCTGAACTGCACTTCCCCGTTGCTGAACCGGGTGTCGAAGGTTTCTGCGGACGCCATCTGCGCCGCCGCCTGCCCCGCAAAAAACTGCCCCGCAAGGCCGCCTGCCATACTGCCTGCAAGGGCGATCACAAAAACACCCGCAAGAAGGGAGCTGGCGCACGCAGCTTTCGTCATGCCGAGACACCGCTCGATGGCGGTCCGCTTTTTCTGTTTGGTGATAAAGAGATGACAGAAAAATATAATGATACAAACTGCACTGACAATACCCGCCGTCAGTAAAACGGCTGACATGGTCTGCATGTTTTTCAGCCCGCCCTCCAACTTGCTGTAGCCGCCGTCGTAAAAGGTGATCTCCACATGATCGACCCCCTGCGCCTCCCACAGTCTTTTATAATTCTCGATGCTCTCGCTGCCGTTTGGAATCCGGAAGGACGTGGTGTAGCCCTTCATGGGTCCGTAGTACGCAATGTTATCCTCATTGCTGTTTTTGATGGAAGCGGTGGGAATGAATACCTCGTTTCTCTCAAGCAGATAGCCTTCTCCCCCTTCCAGCGTGCTGACACCCACATCATAGATTCCCTTAATCGTATAGTCGCTCTCCTCAAAAACCTCGTAAACACCGCCGTCAGCCTTTAACCTCCCGCCCCAGTTGCCCATACTTCCCAGATTCGCAGAAGTCGCGTAGTTGGCATAACGCAGCGCCAGATGCAGGGAATCTCCCACCTGAAAGCCATTCGCCCTGGCAAAGGCGGCTGAAATCAGACACACCCTGTTTCCCTGCTGATAGTCCTCCTCCGAAAGGAGTTCCCCCTCCGCAAGATACGCCTGTCTGTTGTAAAACGCCATGACCAGATTCAGGTCCTCCGTCGCCGTCACGGGAAAGGACAGATGCTTCGATCCGCGCAGCACACATTCCTCACAGAGCCGCAGCCAGTCCTGCCCTTCCTTCGTCTCATAAAATCCCGGCGTCACCTCCGCAATCCAGTTCCCCGTCAGATCGGTGGGCAGCCTTTTCCCGTCCGCGTCAGCCTGTGTGGAGTAAGGTCCCTCCAACGGCTCATACTCAAATTTGGCTTCGGCGCCGTTTTCGTCCCAGTCATGGGCGTGCCCGTCCTCCAGAGCCATCACATAGGTCTTATCCGCATACAGCGGTTCCGGACTGTCATTGTAATGGTCGCACAGATAAAAATAGAAAACGTTGGGCGGATACGTGCTGTACAGCACATTCTTAAGCTCCATCTTCACCGGGCCCGCGGGCACGCAGTCCTCAAGCGGGGATGCCTCCACCACCATAAACTGCCATAAGCCGCCCTCACGCTCTTTAAATAAATAGTCCTGCGGCAGCGCCTCGTAGTAGGCACGCTGCTCCGGTCCGCTCAGATACCCGGCTCCCTCAAAGTCCAGCACATCGGGAGAAATGGTCTCCCCATAAACCGCCCGGTTATAATACCGATAGTCCTCCTCGTCCGCATACCATACGGCTCGCTGTTCGGTCCGCTCCGGCGTCTGCTCCACCGTGCCTATGGTCACAAAGATCTCCTCAAACCGCCGCATATTGTCCCCGCAGAGCTTCCAGAGACTCCCTCCCGCGCAGACCAGCGCCGCCGTAAAGGAGAGCAGCAGTAAGAAGAGCGCCGTCTTCACCGGGGTACGTATAAGTCTTGTTAAGGTGTTTCTAGCGATTCTCATAAAAATCTCCATTCCTCCGCCAGACCGGCGGCACAAATAGTAATGAAAGCATTCTCCTGTTCTTAATCTTTCTTCGTCAACATCTCCATCACACTCAACCTGTGGAGCGCCAGAATCGCCATCGCCGCCCCCGACAGAAAGGCAAGGAAAAACGCCGCTCCCGACAGGACCAACACACCCACCGCAGGGCGCAGGAAAACCGCCGCCAACAGACTCCCCAAAAGGCATGCCGCCGCCTCCACAAGCGCCGTCTCCCCGAAGAGCAGGAAAAAGCTTCTGCCCCGTCCCGTGCCGAGAGAGCGCAGGAGCGCGTACTCCTCCCGCCTGCTCTGCAGGGAGAGATAACTGCAAAGATACCCGATAAAAATAACAATCGCCGCAAGAAACGGAAGCATTCCACGAAGGAGCGCCAGATTCTTCGACAGCGTCTCCGCCGAACGGATAAACGCCTCGTCCATGATCGTCAGCGCATTGCCGTCCGTGCGATGTCTGGCACGGGTGATCACCGACAGAAACTTCACCTCGTCGTGCATCTGCGCCTTCAGCGCATTGAGCTGAAACGGATCCTTCACCACAAAAGAGCCGGAATCCGCATAAAAATCAATGCCCTGACTGTGGTAAGTCTCACGCATATAGTCCAAGGGGAGAATGATCTCCGGCGGCACCCAGTTCCCCCGAAAGTCCCCGATCTGCATACTTCCCACAATCCTGTATGTATCCGTGACCAACGGCTCGATAAAGACCTCGCTTCCCTCCGATGCGTAGCGGTAGTAAAATATAGTCAACATAACATCATCCCCAGGACGCAGCCCCTTCTCCTCCATAAGGGCGGCATCCAGAATGCATACCTTTTCTGCCGTCTCAAGAACGTCCGCGTCCACGCCATCCAGCCAGGTGATCTCCTCCCTTTTCATGCCGGAGACACCCTCCGGCACGTTCATGCCCATGCCGTAATAGTTCAGGTTTTCTTTATATTCCCCCACGGTAAACGCACCGAATCCGAATTTCAGGCGCACGGTAAAAACCGGGTCCTTCACATACTCGGATTCCCGCACACCCATCATACGGTCCTCCCGGATCGTCATACCCTCCCGCTGGGATCCGTTCAATGTGCTGATCCTCGCCGTGACCTCAAGCACATTGGGGAGATCTGTGAGCTGCTTCTCCGTGCTGTCCATATTGCCCGCGTAGACGTCCAGAATCAGAACGGTCATCACGCCGATCAGAATATGCAGGATGCTCTTTTTTCTGTGCCGCACAATATTTCTGGCGGTCTGCCTTATAAAAAACTTCATGCTTTTTCCTCCGTGTCAGAACAGTAAGCCTGTTTTCCTTGTCCCGATATGCTATTTCTTATGTCGGTCCTTTTTATATGCTTTGCTCTCCCACACGCGTTTCAGTTCGGCGTAACACTTCCCGTTCTCCTTGGTCAGTTCCAGTTCCAGCGCAGCCTGCCGTTCCCGGTTCTCATCCACGATCCAGAGTGATAAGTTCCCTTGAAAAACCCGTCCCGCGTCCTCCGCCCGCTCCGGCGCCACCCTCCACACAATTTTGCCGCCTCTTTCCGTGATGAAATCGTCCCTGAGCGTGGTAAACTGCTTGTCATAAAGATACTTCTCCGGCACCTCCAGCCGAAAGGTACAGCTATAAGGATAATAATTACACCTCCCCATTTCATCAAAGGGCTCCATGTACTCATCCTCCCCGACCGTATCAAAAGGTTCCATCTTCAGTTGAATCCGTTCCCCTTCTAACAGTTTCTGCCACCCGAACTCCTCCGTTGCGGCATAGACTACCACATCGTCCCCGATCACCCCCGGTCTGGCAAAACACAGGAAGGAAAGAAGCAGACATGCCGCCAAAACTGCCGCCGGTATTCTGGGCGTCAGCTTTCTCCTGCCGTGTCTTCCCGCTTTCACGCCCGCTATGATGCGTTCCCTCGCGGACGCATCCGGCACAATCTGCAGGACTGCCCCACGCAGACGGCTCTCCATCACGCTGCCTCCCTGCGGTATCTCTGCCCCCTGTGGTGAATGCTGCTTTTCTTCTTCCATTCCCAGTTCCTTTTCTGACTTTTCCCTATCTTTCAATTTTTTTTCATCCCGCTCGTCTATCTCCACGACATGCCCACTCCTTTCTCAGACACGACCTTTCTGATTTCTCGGTACGTTTCCGGCACGCTGCTTTCTCACAGACTTACCTGCCGCGCGTTCCTCTCGCTATCCCGTCTCCTGCAAAAGCCCCCGCAGTTTTTCCCGTCCCCGCTCCAGACGTTTTCTGACCGCAGACTCCGAAAGCCCAAGCATGCCCGCAATCTCCCTTCCCTGATACCCTTCCACATAGTGCAGAAGCAGTACCTCCCTGTATTTGAAAGGCAAAAGCAGAAGGCTGTCCATCAACAGCGTGTCCTCCTCCTTTTCGTAGTATCTGGAAAGCTGCTCCACCGAGATCTTCGGGTGATTTTTATAAAAGCGCAGCCTGTTTTTACAGAGATTGCTGTCCACCCGGATGAGCCATGCCTTTCGGTGCTCCTCCGTCTCGAACGATTTCCCTCTCTCCCTCTGTTCCATATATTTAATCAGTGTATCCTGCACCACATCCTCAGCGTCAAAGACGTTCTTCATCATCACAAAAGCAATCCGGTAAAGCATATTGCCGTATGTTCTGAAAATCTCCTCCACGTTCTGATCCGGGCTGTCCGTCCTCTTCTCCAACATGTCACCGCCTTCGGGCGTCCCCGTTTTTCTCCCACATTTCATTCAAACCGCCATGCTACAGCTCTGCCGTAGCTCAAATATCAAATACTTTTCGCATTTCTTACACTAATAAAACACACAGCCATACAAAAATGTGACACACACACCCAATTTTTGTATGGAAATTTTTTCAATATGGAAATTTTTTCAATATGGCAATCCGCTCCTGCCGCTTATAGAAAACCCATTCAGACACCTGCACCTGCTTTACGGGATGGTCGGTTTATTGCGTTTCCGATACTCCTTCGGGGAACATCCCACCCGTTTTAAAAACTGCCTGTTAAAGTTGGAAAGATTGCTGTAACCGCAGGCAAAAGCGATATCCGCGATCTGCTCCGTGCTGTCGCCAAGCGCTTCGCACGCGGCACGGATCCGAAGCTGTGACAGGTGCTCGATTGCTCCGATTCCCACCGCCTGTCGAAAACACCTCATAAAGTGGCTTTTGCTCAGGTGCACCAGCTCCGCAAGCCGCTCCACCGTAATATCCTCCCTGAAATGCTGCGCCATATACTCAAGCGCCGGGCGTATGGTTTCCGTCCCGCCTTCCATGCCGTCCGTTTCAAACAAAATCTCCCCGCTCTCCTCCAGAATCCAGATCAGGCGCAGGAGTTCGCTCTTTAACAGCAGATCTGCGCGTGCCGAATTATCGTGCACGCAGGAAAAGACCCTCTCAGCCAGAGGCAGCAGTTCCTCATAGACCGCCGCGTCCCTGCGTATGCAGACACTCGTGCAGACACTGCCCTTTACCATCGGACGGATACATTCATTTGTACAGCGGTCCCCACTGCCCATGCCAAGCATGACAGGATGGAACACAAGCGCGTCATATACCAGTATTCCGGCGTCCGCTCTCAAACCATTACCGTCACAGCCGCCATCCCCGTTATCCGGCTTCACTGCTTCCGTGCAGACCTTCTGCTCCCGGCACAGATAAGCGGCATGCAGCATGTTGGGCGGCACGAGCAGAAGTTCCCCCTCTTCCGCCTCCAGCTTCCGGCTGCCGCAGATAAACTCCCCCCTGCCCTGCTGAATATGAATCAGTTCAAACTCGCTGTGCCAGTGTACAGGCACATTCACAAACCATTCCGGCAGTCTGCACTCATAATAGCTGTAAGGTATCCATGTGGTGCTGTGCTGTCTCTTTTCCTGCGTCTCTCTGTCCGGCATTCTCCTGCCACCTTCCTTTTCGTATTCTGTCTTCATCTCCCGCCTGGAGCCATTCTGTTCCCACATTTCTCCAATATGATATAAAAGTATCATTATAAGGTAGTATTTCAATAGCATTAGCAATCCAAGTAATAATATTATACTATTATAGCCGACATATCTCAATTGTTCCAGAAAGACGTACTGAAACAATATATGGGAGAATTAAAGCGTGTGAACTGTAATATTTTTATGGACATTTGACACAGAATAAGAGAAAAAGGAGGCAGATTATGACATTTGAAAAGGAAAACGGCGCGCTGGTATGCCGCCGGATGGGCGAGACGCTTCGCGTTGAGCCATGGGGAAAGGATTCATTCCGGGTACGCGCCGCCATGTCACCGAAATTTACCGGAAACGACTGGGCATTGACCGAAACAGTCGAAAAATGTGACACACAGATTACCATTGAGGAGGAAGACCATTGGGTCGGCGACGGCACCATTGACAAACGTCCGATTGCCTCCATTGTAAACGGCAGGCTCAAGGCAGTCGTCAACTTCGCGGGCATCATCACCTTCTACCGCGACCACAAGCTGATCCTGCGGGAGTATTTCAGATACTATGACGGCACGGTCTCCAAAGAAAGCCGATGCTTAAAGCTGCTCAACAGAGAATGGAAGGGCGTGATCGGCGGCAGCGAATATTCCCTGAATGTAAAATTCGAAAGTGACAGAAAGGAAAAAATCTTCGGCATGGGGCAGTACCAGCAGGATTGTCTGGACTTAAAAGGCTGCGTGCTGGAACTGGCACAGCGCAACTCCCAGATTTCCGTTCCCTTCGCCGTCTCTTCCCTCGGCTACGGTTTCCTCTGGAACAACCCTGCCGTGGGACGTGTCAGCTTCGGAAAGAATTACACGGAGTGGATCGCCCGTGCCACCAAGGAGATGGATTACTGGATTACCGCAGCGGACACGCCGAAGCAGATTCTTGAAAACTACACTGCCGTTACGGGACGCGCGGAAATGTTCCCCGAAAACCTCATGGGGCTGTGGCAGTGCAAGCTCCGCTACCGCACGCAGGATGAAGTTTTGAGCGTGGCGCGCCAGTATCAGAAAGAGGGGATCAAAATCGACCAGATCGTTATCGACTTCTTCCACTGGACGGTGCAGGGCGACTGGAAATTTGACAAAAAATACTGGCCCGACCCGAAGGCAATGGTGGACGAACTGCATAGTATGGGCATCAAGGTCATCGTTTCGGTGTGGCCTTCCGTGGACCGGAAGAGCGAAAACTTCGATCCCATGATGGAGCGCGGTCTGCTCATCAAAACCGAGCGCGGTGCGGCACAGACCTACGACTATCAGGGCGACTGCGTGGAAATCGATCCTTTCAATCCAGAAACCCGCAAATATGTGTGGGATGTGTGCAAAAAGAATTATTATGACTACGGCATTGACGCTTTCTGGCTGGACAACTCAGAACCCGATTACGGCGTGTACGACTTTGAAAACTACCGCTACTTTGACGGTCCCGCACTGGCGGTGAGCAACCTCTACCCGCAGATGTACAGCCGCGTATTCTACGACGAAATGACCAGACTGCAGCGGGAACCCGTTGTAAATCTGCTGCGCTGTGCCTGGGCGGGCTCCCAGAAATATGGCAACGTTGTGTGGTCCGGGGATGTGCCGAGCACCTTTGAAGCCTTTGCCGACCAGATCCAGTGCGGCCTGAACATGGGACTGGCCGGCATTCCCTGGTGGACAACGGATATCGGCGGCTTTATGACCGACGACGTGAACGACCCTGATTTCCGGCAGCTTCTGATCCGCTGGTATCAGTTCGCCGTGTACTCACCCGTGCTTCGCATGCACGGTGACAGAGGTCCCTACAATATTCCGCCCCTCGACGACAGGGACTGGGGCGGCGGCTATCTCCATACCGGTCAGCCCAACGAGCTCTGGAGCTACGGGGAAGACAATTACGCTATTATGAAGAAATATTACGACGTCCGCATCTCACTGCACGACTATATCAGAGAACTGTATGAGGAAGCACACGAGAACGGTTCCCCTCTTCTGCGCACCATGTTCTATGAGTTTCCAGATGACAATAAGTGCTGGGAGGCGGAAGACCAGTATATGTTCGGCAGTCGTTTCCTCGTCGCGCCGATCCTGCATCTGAACGAATGGAACCGTGATGTCTACCTTCCCGGCGGCACGTGGAAACTGACCTCCACAGGGGAAACCTTCGAAGGCGGGCAGACAGTAAACGTGGACGCACCCATCGACTATATGCCGGTGTTCGAGCGTCTGGTTTAATCCTGCTTATGCGCGCAAAAAAAGAAGGATGGAAAACAGGACACCCTGCATTCCATCCTCCTTTTTGTATGTAATAACCTTCTCTTCCTTTTGAAACCTTACTTTTCCGGCAGTACAAACTTGGCAATCAATTCGTCCAAAGAAACCGCCTGCGCCGACAGCTCCTCGCTGGTAGCGGAAGACTCCTCCGCAACCGCCGCGTTTGTCTGGATGACGTCGGAAATCTGGTCTACGCCCAGTTCCGCCTCTTTCATGGTAGCCATCTGGTTCGAGGAAATCGTGCTGAGTTCCTTGGAGGAATCCGCCACCTTCCTGATGCCTTCCACTACGACAGCCAGCGACTCAACCGCGCGCTCCGCCACCTTGTTGCCGTTCTCAACCTCTCTCATGGTGCCCTCAATCAGCGCCCTGGTATCCACAGCTGACTTGCTGCTCTGTTCTGCAAGCTGCCTGATCTGATCAGCCACAACGGAGAACCCGCGTCCCGCTTCTCCCGCTCTCGCCGCCTCGATGGACGCATTCAGGGAAAGCATGTTCGTCTCGGACGCAATATTTTCAATCTCGGAAATAATATTCCCGATCTTGTGGGAAGCCTCGCTGATGCGGCCCATAGCCTCCACCATTTCCTTCATATCGCCGCTGCTGCGGTCAGCCACATCCGCATATTCCTGAGACTGCTTGTAAGCGTCCTCCGCGGAATCCGCCGCGCGTCTCGCCGCCTCCGAAATCGTCGTGATCGTCGCGTGCAGCTCCTGCACCGCGCCCGCCTGCTCTGTCGCGCCTTCCGCAAGGCTCTGGGAAGTATCTGCCAAATTGGAAGAACCTGCAGAAACCTGCTCCGAGGACATCCCGATGTAACGGAGCGTGTCGACCATATTGTCCCGCAGCTGCTTCAGGGAATCGAATATCTGACGGAACTCTCCCTTGTACCGCTCGCTGTCCTTTGAGCGGATGACAAAGTTGGAATTCGACATCTCGCCCAGAATATATTCCAGATCATAAATGACAAACATAAGCGTCTCAGCCATATCCTTCGCCGAGCCGATGATATCAGCCACTTCATCCTCCGACTGTGTTTCCGGGAAAGGTGAGGACAGATCGCCCTCAGCAAACTGCGCCAGTCTGTCGCTTAACTGGGACAGCGGTGCGGAAATGTTTCCCGCTATGTGTCTTCCCAGACGGATGGAAGTGAAAACCGCTATAAGGATAATCACCGCAATCGCAATCCCAAGTACGATGCAGACAATTGTAAGCATCGTGGAAGTGCTGTTTCCGCGGTCCACCTTGATATCCATAATTTCAATCAGGTCGTCGTTGATATCCTCATAGAGCGGAGCAAGCTCGTTGATCGCCCGCTCCTGCGCAATGGCACACTGCTCTCTGTCCGTAACGCCACCCTGCACGATAATCTCATTATCAAGCGCCCAGTAGGCGGGCAGCTTGGAGCTGATATCCGCATACACCTTCTTGTTCTCCTCGGACACCATAGCCTTTTCCAACGCCTCAAAGCTGGAAGTGAAGTTTTCTATGCTCGCCGTGTGCGAAGCTTTCAGGCTCTCTATCGTGGCTTCATCATCATAACCGATGACACCGCGCATCGTCGATCTCGATTCCGCGAAATAAGTCATCGCCTTACCCACGTCACCCTGCGCAAATCCGTAAACCTTCAGCGCGTTCGAGTATCTCATTGCCACAACAATCATAACAATCAAAGCTACCACCGCAACCGCTGCCGGAATCCCTGACGCGATCACAAATCCACGCACCAGACGTTCCTTAATCCGATACTTATTCAGTTTTTCATACATTCCTATTCCCTCCTATGCACTGCCATAGAACCGTTCAAAGCCCTCTCCCCTTGCAGAAACTTTGCTGTCTCCCGGGACTTTGATCAGACTTGCAGCAAATGATCAGACATGAAACAAAACTGCCATTACATCGCTCATCCTACAGCTATACAGTCGAGAACAATGAAACGCTGTATTTCTAACTGTTAGAAAACCGACAATTCCCCGTGCTTTTGTCTGAGTTACTTTTTACATTCTCAATTATAGCACTTTTTACTAAAAAATCCACACAAAAGCTGCTAAAATGTGTAAAAATCGCTTATCAGAATTTTCTTGTTTTATTTAAAGTTAACAAATTACCCTCCCCCCTTGAAAAAAGCCCATAAATCAGTGAAAACCCGCACAGCGGTTTATTCCCTATGCCGCCATCTCCACCGCCGTGTTCAAATACCCGTACTCCCCAAGCTCCTCCTTTGCACGTTTAAGAAGCTCCTCTCCCGCTCCAGAAAAATATTCATCAGAACGGTAATGTAGGTAATCACCACAATGTTTTTCCGTAAACCTCTTCTTCCATCAGACGATCCGTATGCCACCAAAATACATCCCCTTCTTCCGACGAAATCATCTCATTTGACACATACTGAAAACCGCCCTCTCCAAGCGGACGGACGACGGTTTTATGGGAAAAGGATTTCGACGTGTTTTCCTTCGGATATACCGCATTGACGGTCAGCGTGATTGTTCCATCCTCATTCTCTGTGTAATCCACGACTTCCGGATACGGAATATCCGAATATTCAGAGTCATAAAATCCCCTCGGTCTGTATTCATAAGCGGCATTCTCTGACAGATATGCCGTTTTCTCCCGAAGCGTTGCCTGGTCTGTCTTAAAATGCGCCGTCACGACATTTTCAAAGATATTCTCCGGAATCTCATATACGGACTCTGTTTCTGCCGCGCCATTTGCGGTATAGGAATGGGACTGCCCATGCAGAATCGGATAAAAGCGGTCAAAAATATCATAAAAATCCAGACTGCCAAAATCTTCCTCGCTCCAATTTGTCAGAAACATATTGTTCCGCTCATAACCGACAGGCAGGATATATTTTCGGTTCAGTTCCCTGCAAGTTTCGGAAAGCGGCAGAATCCGCAGCGCGGTATATTCCGAGGCGTCGCTTAACGTAAGGACATAATTTTCGTCCGAAAAATAGCTGCCACCGAAAAATAAGTACCCCTCCTCTGTATACTGCCAAAAATCAGCCGGATAACTCCCCTCATTTTTCTTCTGCAGTTGTCCATTTTCATCATATTGATCATATTCCCTGTTTACGTTTACATGTCCGTCCCGCGTCTGCAGGTCATACTTGTGAAAGCCCGTCCCGTCAAACACGAGCAGAGTCATTTTCGCACTTTCTTTTTGCTCAACCGCCCTGCAAAACGCCAGCGCATGCTCCGGGTTCGTCATATCAACCTGATTTTCCATGTCCACAGCACATAGACCATACTCGCCAAGCCTTGCAATCATGCGCCGCTTTGTATCAAGGCTTCCTAATGTATTTTCGTTCGCTGCCTCAGAATAAATATCATTCAAAATTTCCGCTATGGTTTGCGCATCGACAGATTCCTTTTCTCCAAAAACGGCGGTTTTGTCATCCGCCTGTGCGCTCCCGATATCCGTATTCTCCGATGCCCGATTGCCGCAGCCGGTCGGTATCAGCGTTATCATGCACACCACTGTAAAGAAAAGACATTTCCCGATTTTCTTTTTACACAGCATCATTTCTCCCCTTATTAATATTTTCAAGTTATCGCACTTGCAGTTTAGCAAATGTCGGCACGTCATCTTTCTACAATAACAGATGCCCCCTTCGACTTGTCCCCATTTAGCCACTGCCATTTTTCAGACAGCTCGATTTTACCGTTATCCAAAACCCGCGGCACACTATGGCAGACACCGACCCGCACCTGCTCTTGTTCATTGATGTGCTGATAATAAAAATCCAGTTCCCCATTCTCAGCTGCCGTTCCTACTAAATAACCTCTGACAATTTCTCCACCCGAATAATCCGCCCATACAATATTATCTCTTTGGTGATATGAAAATACGGTATTTCCGTCCACTTCACCGTTTTCGGTATTTTCCCTCGGGACAAAAAATTTGCCGTCATAACAAATATCGGTCGTGGTATGCGGCAAAGATTTCGCCATAATTTCATACACAAGCACCCTTCCATTCTCCACATCCCATTTCTCATGCCGGATTGTCTGATAACCTCTTTTTTCATACAAATGGCTTGCCGGCAGGGACGCGTCTAAATATGCCATATCGTATTTCACGCTGATTTCATTTTCCAGGCACTGCATGATATAGCTTCCATATCCTTTCCCTTGATATTCCGGTTTTACATAGACCCTCGTTATATGATCATCTTTATAGCATCCCGTTCCCACAATTCCGTCGTCATCCCGCAGCACACCGACAAAACCGGCTGCGATATCCTTGCATATGTTTTCTCTGCAATGAAGCTTACAAAAAAAATCTACCACCTCCTGCGGATAATACCGGGGATAAATGGCTCTTATGGTATCCTGCACAATCATCAGGATTTCTTCCGTATCGCTTTCCGCTGCTTTTATGTATTCCATGGTCTTTTCCTCCGTAGATTCATTCCGCCAATTTATGCAAGTTATATTACCACAAATACTACTTTATGTATATGCTAATGCTCATAATAAATCGAATCAAAGGAGTACCCAAAAGAACCCCCTTATATTTCTATAAGAGGGTCCTGTCCATTCAATCATTCTTATCTTTCTTTTCCTTGTCCTTCTCCGCTTTCTCCTTCTTCCGCTCCTCCATCTTGTCAATCGCCTGTTTCATGGCATCCAGGTTTTTGTCCTTTTCCGTCGTCTTATCCCCCACTTTTTTATCGACCGAACTGGAGAACATTTTCGACAGTGCGTCCGAGTAATTGCCGTTTCGTGTGTAGATTCCCTTCGCCCTCGCGGCAGCCGCCGCACTGGATGCCGCCCGGCTGATACTTCCCGCCTTCTGGGCAACTCTGTCCGCAAAGGAACCGTGGCCTGAAAACGTCGATCTCAGCGTATTGATGTTCGCCTTTTTCAAGTCATCCTCGTCCAGTTCCAGCTTATTTCCCCTACCGATGTTTAGGCCGATCTTCGAGAGCAGTTTCTGCGTTTTATCCGTCATATCGGTCATCCAGACCGCCTGTTGAAGCACCTTTTTGGTATCCGAGCTTCCTGCCTGCTCCACCGCGGCATTGTAATCCTCTACAAAGGATTTCACCGCTTTTGTGATGGCATCCCAGTCATAATCCTCTGTCTCGATTTCCTCCCCGGTCTCTTCATCCTTTTTTGTGATCTTCTTCTTTTCCCAGAGGGCGGAATCACCAAGCGCCTCCGCTGATTTTTTCAAAGCATCCGCGTTCGAGCGCATCAGTGTCAGCTTCTGCGCACTGTCTCCCGACGCCGATGCCTGCTTTTCCGCTTCCTGTCTGGCACAGTACGCTTTCATCAGCTTTCCGTAGCTTCCGTTTTTGATCGAGGCATAGTCCGAAAGCAGGTTTCCGCTGGCATTGGCCGTCCCGCCCAGAAGAGGGGACACGTCATAGCCTGAATCCAGATTCGAAAAATTTAAATAATCATTTGCCATCTCAATCTTCCTCCTTTTTATCGTTCACTTTCCTTTTGCATACTCTATTTTTGCTTTTCAATACCTGTTTCGGAAACAGCCTTTTCAAAATAAACCGATATGCTGTGGAATGCCCTTTTTCCGCTGTAAAAACCACCGCCGGACAGCAGCGTTTTAGAGCATGTTTCACATTCTCCTTAAATCATTTATTGAACAGCATTTTTGCAAAAAAGTCTTGCATCCTGCCTGCGCATAATAGTAAAATATAAATAAATATATCAACACGCGGAGAAAACACATCATCCTTTAGGAACCGTTAATAATCAACTATACCGTTCTTTAACCGTTCCTTAGTGGGGGAAGGAGATGCTATTATGGGAATAGGCGGAGTTACATCAGCAAACAGCATGTCGGTCATGCAGATGCCTTGGACCGATTTAAAAGATCACAAGAGCAAAAACATTCAAAATGAGATCACGGAAGTACAGCAGCAGCTACAGAAGCTCTCTTCCACAGAGGAGCCTTCAGCCAACGAGAAAGCGGATGAACGCAGGAAACTGCAGAAGGAAAAATCCAGTCTCGACAATGAGCTGAAACAGCATCAGGAGGAACTTCTCCGCTCACAGAAAAGAGAGGCTATGCTGGCGGAGCTTCGAAAAGCGCAGAACCCGACCAATGAGGAAGAGACAAAAGACGAAGCTCAGGCGGCCGATACCTCCTCAGACACAGCAGTTGATGGGAAACGGCCCGTCGATGAGCCACAGACCGCACAGCCGGGAACCGTCATCACCCAGAACAGCGACGGCACCGTTATCTTGAAGGAAGTTATGAAACAGGCGGATAACAGTGATGCGGATCAGGAGACCGCGCCGACCGACGAATCCGGGGCAGCGGCCGTCACCGCGGCGGAATCGGAACCCGAGGACGACAAAACTGAGACTGATCCCGCTGAAGAGTTCAGACCTACCGAAAAGGAAATGCATTCTATGGTATCTGCGGATTCTTCCATGCAGATTGCAAACCGTCAGGGCGCGCTCGTGACCAAGACAAACGACGGTATTGCCATCTTAAAAGGCGAGATCAAACAGGATGAATACCGCGGCACAGATACGGAGAGAAAGCAGGCGGAACTCAAGGAAATGCAAAAGCAGAACGAGCGGGCACAGGCATACCAGCTCTCCTTCTTACACAATGCAAGCAGCGCGATGCAGACAGCGGCTGAAACGGATGCATCCGCCAAGGACAGCGGAAACGCTGCGGAAAGAACCTTTTATGTCAGCGGCCTGCATGTGCCGCAGGATGAACAGGCAGCGCAGCAGGGATTTCAGGTTGCCATCGCGTAGCCAGACATTTATATCACCATATGGAACATGTTAAAAAAGAGTACAGAGGATTGCATCAATCCTGCCTGTACTCTTTTCTTATACTCTCCTGGTTATGAAGGACTGTAGGAGCACTCCCCTGCTCTCATCGGTCTGCGAAGCCGCCTGCCTAATGGGCCGTATCCACAATGGCAATGCTGGAATCTCCCTGCATTGCCTGCTCGATGACAGCGGCCTGCAGCTTCTGGAACGATCCGTGCGAGGAAGTTGCCCCGGACAGGGCGTCGATCTGCGTTTCCCCCTGTCCTTCCAAAAGCTGCCCTGCATAATAGCGGGTGTACTCGTTCGGATAGGTGCCATTGCTGTGTAACATCGTCTGCATATATGCATTATCCCAGCTTTTGATAAAGCCGCTGGCGTTCTCCGCGTTATACTCCACAGAAACTATACTTCCTCCTTTGACCATAATCGTGATATATTCTTTCCATCCAAAATTGAAATCAGCCGCTTGTGCGGTATAATAGCCATCCTGAAGTCCTGTCTGTTCCCCGCAGGCTGTAAACAGCATCATACCTGCCAGAATCAGTGCTATGCTCAACATCCGTTTCATATGTCATACTCCTCCTTCAAAGCAAATTTCTTCACCTGCGCCTGAAGTTCCTCGGCCTCCTTTGCCAGAAGGCCGCTGGACTGACTTGTTCCGCCCGCGTTCTGCAGATTCCTGTCCGCAATATCGGAAATGACAGCGATCCGCTCCTCCATGCTGGTCAGCGCGTTCTCCTGCCCCTGCACTGCCGCTACCAGCTGGTCTGAGATGGTGCTGATCTCGGTGGAAACGCCATAGATGGACCGCAGGGACTCCGCCGTGCTCGCATTCAGCTCCACGCCCGTCTGGATAACGGCTCTGGTGTTTGCCACAATTTCCACTGCGCTCTGGGCCGCCTTCGCACTTTTTCCTGCCAGATCTTTCACCTCTTCCGCCACAACGGCGAATCCCTTGCCTGCGCTTCCGGCATGGGCCGCCTCCACGGAAGCGTTCAGCGCCAGAATACTTGTCTGGAACGCAATATCGTCAATGGATTTGGCAATGGTTGTAATCTCCTGGGCATGTAAGCTGATATCATCCATCGCATTGGAAAGGGCCGACATCTGCGTATTCGCCTCCTGCACCTTTCTCGTAATTTCCACCGTCATCGTCCGTGTCTGATTGCTGCTCTTTGTCACACCGGCAAGCTGCTCCTTGACATGAGTCACCTCATCAACCAGCGCTTCCGTCGCCTGATTCTGTTCCAGAGATGCCTCATGCAGCTGTCCCGACTGTCCGCTCAGCTCATCCGCCATATTGGCGAGGCGGGTCGCTGCCGCGCGAAATCCTGTTATGGTCTCGTTCATGGACCGCAGGATGTTGCCAAGACTGTTTCTGATCTGTGTAAAGTCTCCCTGATACTCCACCTGCGGCTCAATCTGTAGGTCACCGTCTGCAACTCCGCTGAGTACCTGACGGATATCTGATATGTACCTGTTAAGGCTCTCCACCGTGTCCGCCAGAGTCCTTGTCATAATCTCCAGCTCATCCCCGGAGCTTAAATTGATCACCTCCGTATGCAGATCCCCGTCTGCGAGGGAAATCATGCGATTTGTCACATTCTTCACCGGCCTTGAGATGGATCGGGCCATCTTCAGAATCAGCAGAATGGAGATCACCAGTACTACCAGGGTACATATCCCCGCCACTACCATCGCCTGGTCAATCAGATTATCGTAATCCTCCTTTGGCACCTGAATCACTAACGACCACTGTGTGCCGCGTACAGGAGAAAACGCCGCCAGCATCTGCTGCCCGTCCACGGTAAATTCTGTGGATCCCGTCTCTCCGGTGGTCACACTCTTGATTGCTTCCTCGCTGCCGCCGCTAAGCTCTAACAGCGTGACTCCGCTTTTCACTTTCTCCTGATCCGGGTGTCCCGTGACAATTCCCTCCCGGTTCACCATGTAAGCCATGCCGTTTTTGCCTATATTGATGCTGCTGAGCACATCGTTCAGCGCATCATATTTGTAGATGCCTACCAGATAGTAAACAGTCTCGCCCTCCGCTTTCACCGGCATACCGATGGTGATGCCAAGCTTATCCTGAAAAACAGTGCTTGTATACGTCGTCAGATTGTCCGTCTCCTGTAAGAGCGACAGAAAACCGGCATCCAGACTCTCAGCCGCACCGTCTATTCCCTGGACAAGACTGCCGTTCAGATCATACAGGGCAATCGTGTGAAACTCATAAACCTCGGCTGCCTCTGTCAAAACCGTTTTCCAGCCTTCCATCTCCGCGTCCGCCCCGGAGGCCCCTGTTTCCTCTCCCCCAAAGCCCACTATGTTCATTCTTGAATCCCCGGCAAGCACCATCATCCGATCAGCCAGCATATGAATGTTGGCTTCCACTGTCTTAGCTGACTGCCTTGCCATAGGCTGCAGACTGTCCAGCAGAATGCTGTTCGCCAGTGACTGCATGGAAAGTGCCATAATCACACAGCACACTGCCACCAATACCAAAATATTGAGTGTGGTGTTCCTCAATATTCTTCCATTGAGACTCCTCCTCACTTTGCGGCCAGAGCGGGAGTCTGACTTATTCGCTACCATGTACACATCGCTCCTTTTTCTCCATATTTCTTTGTTTCTACACATAGCAAAAGCCCACTTAATCCCCCGGGGGCTGCATCCGTTTCCCTGTGCCGGTGGTCCATAGACTTTGATGATATCATACCACGAACACTTCATAAAGGGAAGCCTTTTCTGGTACTTTTGACACAACAATAAATCTTCCCCTAAAAATGAAAGTGTGATATAATACCGTCGGTTTCAAGAAGTTCGGAAACACAATTTGTGGTAATGTGAATCAGCGAGCGAGATCGCGTCAGGCATAAAAGAGTCATAAAATGATGGATAAGTGGACACAGCAGATTAACAGAATAATCAGCATCGCATTAGTCATATCGCTTCTCTTCGCCGGAATGTATGTGGATATCGTTCCAGCCGAAGATCTGTTTGTGTATGACATGACCGGGAAAGCGGCCGCAAGTCTCGCCCCCGCCCAGTCAGATACCAATAACGATGCCATATGTACAGCGGAGCTGCCCGCAGTTCAGAACGCAGATCTGCAGTCACGTACAAGCTATCAGCAGCAGTACCGGGAAACCAATGAGTTTCTCTATTTGCAATGCTTTGGATCCCGGTCTTTATCACATGGAAACTCTTGTATACACCATATAACAACCTATTTGTTCTATCGGACGCAGACAGAACTGCTCACGGAATATATGTATCAGTCCGATGGAAAAAAGCGAATCTAAAGCTGTATCTGTGGAAAAGTGTAAAGTATCATTACAATAACAGTTTTAGAAAGAAGGTAAATATATGTTGACACAGGTTATTGCAGTAATTATTTTTATTGCAATGTTTCTTTTTATTGTGACCGAAATTGTGGAGAGGCACGTTGTTTCGCTTGTCTGCGCACTGTTGACGGTCATTTTCGTCTTTGGTCTGGGAATGCACAGTATGCAGGCGGTCATTGAAACGCTGAACATCAAAAGCATTTTTATGACAGAGTTCTGGTATCTATCGGGTGAGACGTCGGGAAACAGTTCCGGCATCAACTGGGAGACCATCCTGTTTATTTTCGGCATGATGGTTATGGTGGAAGGCATGGCGCGCGTCGGCTTTTTCAGATGGCTCTGTATGCGGATTGCCAGACTCGTAAACTACCAGGTCATACCGCTGTTTGTCACTTTTATGATTTTATCAACCATACTGGCGATGTTTATCGACAGCATCACCGTGATTCTATTTTTGGCTGCTGTGACGATTGAACTTTCACAGCTTCTAAAATTCAATCCGATCCCCATGATTTTATCCGAAATTTTTTGTGCGAATCTGGGCGGCTCGGCTACCATGTGCGGAGATCCGCCCAATATCATTATCGGTACCTCACTCGGCTATTCCTTTACAGACTTTGTGACAAATACCGGCGCGATTGCCGGCATCTGCCTCATTGCAGTGCTTGCCTATTTTTATCTGATATTTCGTAAGGAACTTACGGCCGGTGGGGCAAAACAGGTGGATTACAGCAGTCTGCCAGACCCGGAAACCACAATCACCGACAAAAAAGGCTTTGCGGTGAGCTGCGCAATCTTCGCCGCAGCGATTGTCCTGTTAGTAACCCATGCACAGACGGGCCTTACCGTCTCTACCATAGGAAGCCTTGTGGCCATTGCCACCCTGGTGACCTCCTGGAAATATGCGATACTGCTGTTAAAGAAGGTGGACTATAAAACGCTGCTGTTTTTTATCGGTCTGTTTGTCGTGATCGGCGGGCTGGAGCAGACAGGAATACTTGAAATCATGGCTGGGTTTATCGGCCGGATCAGCGGCGGAAACGTCATGGTCATGGTTGCTATCATCATATGGCTTTCAGCGGTTTCCAGCGCATTTGTGGATAATATCCCGTTCGCAACAACGATGATACCGATCATTAAAAGTTTGTCGGCCGCCTACGGCGTCGATCTGTCCATGCTTGCCTGGACACTGGCAATGGGAACGGATATCGGCGGAAGCGCCACTCCTATAGGGGCTTCGGCGAATGTGGTCGGCATTGCTACCGCATCCAGGGAAGGCTATGTGATCAAGTGGGGGCTCTACTGTAGGAAAATGATGCCGGCAACGGTAATTGTTGTCCTGATATCCATGCTTTTGATTTATTTCCGATATCTGTAAAGGGAGGTGTAACGGATGGAAAAGCAACTGATTATTTCCGTGGGAAGAGAATATGGAAGCGGCGGCCACGAAATTGCAGAGAGGCTGTCAAACCATTATGGCATTCAGCTTCTTGACCACAATCTTCTCGATGAGATTGCCGCAAAGAAAAATGTGAAAATGGATCATTTGAAAGAACTGGACGAGAAACATAAAAATCCGCTGTCCTCAAGGACAGTACGGGGCTACAGCAGTTCACCGGAGGAAAATCTTTTGTATCTGCAGTTTGACTATCTGCGGGAAAAGGCGGATTCCGGGGAGTCCTTTGTGATCGTGGGCCGTTGCAGCGAAACGATCCTGAAACAGTATGACAGCATGGTATCCATATTCATTCTCGCTGACCGCGACAAAAGAATCGAGCGAATCATGCGGCTGTATCATCTGACAGAAAGCGAGGCCGTCAAAAAGATTCGCGAGAAAGACACGAAGCGGAGACGTTACCATAACAGTTTCTGTGTCGGGAAATGGGGGGACTGCAGAAATTACGATGTCTCATTAAACAGCAGCAAGCTGGGCATAGACGGGTCAGTAAAACTTCTGACAGACTATATTGACAGAAGAAGCCAATAGACCATAGCCGACAAGCTGCCGGAAATTCCGACAGCTTGTTCTGTCTTAAGAGGCGGGAAGAGCGACGCTCTCTGGCACAATTCCTACTCTAAAATACCCGCCATCTTCTCTATCATTTCATCTTCCTTGAGTCGGAACTTAATCTCCACCCTTCTGGATGCCGGCATATCCACCTCTTCCGTAAAACTGCCGGAAGCATCCTTGTGGTAAATCGGAGTGCTCCACGATTTACCATTGACGGTGAGAATCTTTTGAAGCTGCTCAATTTCCGTCTCACTGAGTCCATTTCTTTTGTTCAGGCAGAAATCCGCCACAGCTTTGGCGCGCTCATAGGACAATTCCATGTTGCTCTGGTAACCACCGTCCGTGTCCGTATGCCCTTCTATGATGATCTCCGCAATATAATCACGGAACTGATCCTGCAGCAGCACATCCAGATACATCGGGATAATATTCTTTAACGTCTCTCTGCTGTCCGCAGTGAGGGAAGCGCTGTTGTAACGGAAAAGCACATCGGAAGAAAACGTGATGGAACCGGTCTGAGCATCCACTTTCATTGTGGAATTGCTGAAAGCTGACTGCAGCGCCCCGATGATATCCGTGCGGATTCCGACAATATCCTGCAGCTCCTGCTTTGTCGTCGAAAGCTCCTGTCTGGCGTCCTCGATCTCCAGATAAGCGTTGTCCAGTTCTTCCTGTGTCAGAGCCGCCTGTTCATAAGCCTGCTGTAACTGCGCCAGAGAAGAGGCAAGCTCCTCGTTTGACTTCTCCAGTTCCGCCTTGGAGAGCTCCAAGTCCGCTATGGTCGCATCCAGCTCGCTCTGCGCTGCGTTCAGTTCCAGCCTCGTCTGGTCCAGATCATCCGTCTTCTGTCTGTATACAGCAAGGGTGATCGCTATCATTAAAATGAAAATCAGCAGAAGCGCCGCCATCATATCCGAGTAGGACTGCCAGTAGCTGTGCTCTGCAAAAGCCTCCCTGTTCCTGCTTCTATTTCTCATATAAGTTCCTCATCTGTTCAAATGTATATATCTGGCTGCTGATTTCGTCGCTCATGTCGCTGCACGCATCCGCGAGCATTTTCTTCTGCTCCTTAAGCTCCCCCGCAAATGCCTCCTGCCTTTCCATGACATTCGCCAGCGCCTCCTGCACGCTGCGGTTTACCTCCACTAAAGCGGTGACCGCCTCCACCATCTCTGCCGCATTGACCGCGCTTGCCGCCTGTGACTCTCCCGCGTGCTTTAAAACATTTCCCAGTTTCTTGAAGTCCGTGTCCAATGCCGTCTGCATCTGCGCCGTAAACTTGTCCACGATGCGCTCCATGCCCGCCGTCTGTTCCATCGCGTTCCCCTTCAGCAGTTCGAGCATCTGCTTCAGGGAATTTGCCATCCCCGCCTGATATACGAGCATCGTCGCCGCGTTCTCGTCCTCTTTCAAGGCAGCCGGCTGCGCCGTCTGGCGGAACACGTCCAGAAATTCACCCAGCGTCTCATAGGCATCCGACATAATGCTCCGATATACCACATTGAATACCAGTGAAAAAAAGATACCGTACACCGAAGTGTGAAACGCCACCTTCATACCAGAAAGCAGGGAACCCACATTGTCGGAGATGGAAAAAATGTCGTCACCGCTAAATGCGCCCAGACCCATGGAAAGCCCCAGAAACGTCCCCAGAATGCCCAAACCCGTAAGCGTCCCGGAAACCCCGGAATTGAAAAAATTCATACCTGCCCTGTCCAGCAGATCCTCGTTGATATAATCCCCCAGATCACAGGAAGACGCGGCGCTTCTTCTGCTCTTTGTGCTTTTTACCCGCAAACGGTACTTGTGAAACGCTTCCTGTAACACGCTTTCCTCAAAAACCTTGTCATTATCCTTATAATTTCCCCAGAGATTTTTTCCGCCGGACTCCTTATATTCCTTCTGCAGACGGATCGCCGCGTCCTCCAGATCATAAATGATCCTGTTCAGCCGCCCGAAGCTGACGGAAGATATGATAAATACAATCCCGATCACAATCAGAAAGCCGATGTTAATCGAAAGGTTTACAACCGAAATCTCTTCCCCCGTAAACACGCCGTTCAGATACAAAACAAAAGCCACTACAATCACATATAAAAAATACAGTACATAATACAGCCTGCTCTTCATCCGTATTCTCCCGTCCTTTTCTTTAAGTCGATACCATTATTATTCCTGTTACCGCAGGATCGATTCCCGCCGATTATGACTTAAACGTATCACATTTTGATTTGAAGTGCAATCGGCTTAAGAATATCTTAAACTAACTTGAATAAAATCTTATATCCCATATTCATACTCAAAAGATGCCCTGTCCGTCTCAAAGGCAAGAAACGTGCGGTTATCTTTTTGGAAACGATACCGAGCCTTGCAGGCTGCGCTTTCATGGATCGTCCTCGCCATGTCTCCCTGCGCTGGCGCCTTTAAGGGTTTACCGTTTCTCTCCAGAAGTTCCGCCTCCAGTTCCATGCGCCCCTGCATGACCTTCACTCTCCCATTCCCCATTTCAGATATTTTTGCCCCCAGATAGGTGGCAAACCGATACTCCCTGCCATCTAGGAGCACCACGCCGATCAGTCCCCGGAAGTGAAAACCGCCCATGGGAATATCCGCCACAGACAGCATGAGCGCGCCCTCTGGGAAACTGCACTGTGTCCAGATATATTCCCTTGGAAACGACCGTCCTCTGTCTCCTTCCCAGTAGCCCTGCGCACCGTCAAAAGAAAAAGTCTTTCCATTGACAGACAAGTTTCCCCACACCTTATGTTTCATGCTCCATATACTGTGGCGGCATTCCAGAAACGGAATGAGAGAAAACGGTCCCATGATATCATATCTCAGAGGAAGCAGATCGCCGAACGCGAGTTTTCCTTGTACTTTCAGTCCCGGCGCGCATACCGACAGACGCATCCCCCTCTTCCCGAACCTGTTCTTTCCGACAGCAATGGTTCTGCCCCTTTTCCGAAATGCTTCCCCGGGAAAGGGAACCGTCCACGACTGCTCTTCCGTGATAATCTGCAGGGAGCATGTCCTATTCCGCCCCGTCTCGTGAACCGCCGGAATCACCGAAAGTGTCTGCGTATCGGACTGACATTTGAAATACCATCCGTAAAACCATCCTCTTTTTCCTGTAGCCATTCCTTCACTCCTCTGCACGCTAATCAATATGTCACAGCTCTGCCGTGACTCAAATCAGTACGGAGAATGCCGTCTTTTGCAGTCCGTCTGTGCCGGATCGTCAATCAGATGCCCTTCTTTGTCAAACCGGGAGCCGTGGCACGGACAGTCATAGCTTTCCTCCGCAGGGTTCCACTCCAGACGGCAGCCTATATGGGGACAGTTGGGCACGATCCGCCCCTTTCCTGACGGCAAAAGATGCTTTGCCAGACCTTTCACCGAGTAGGCGCCGTGCACAGCCAGCTCTTTCGCCGCCTGCGCCGTAAAATGCCGATTGGGTGAAAAAATATCCGCCTCCGGGCAATCCCGCCCTGTGATCAGCGCCGTCAGGATACGCGCGCTTACCAAGGAGGAAGTCATACCCCACTTTCCAAAACCGGTGGCAACATACCAGTATGGTCTGCGTCTGGAAAATCTGCCGATATAGGGCACCCCGTCCAGCGTCATACAATCCTGTGCCGACCATCGGTACACTTCGCGGCATCCGGGATAGATTTCCTGCGACATTTTTTGCAGCATCCCGTATCTGCATCCCGCACCCGTTTTGTCCTTCGGATTCACCCCTGTCCGATGGCTTCCACCCCCAAGAAGCAGTAAATCACCGCAGCTTCGAAAAGAAAGCCCGCCGGGATCTGTCCCCAGGTACATGCCCTCCAGTCTCTCCGCCCCTTCCAGCGCTAACACATAGCTCCGCTCCTGATACATTCTGGCAAAATAGTATCCCGGCACATTGATAAAAGGATAATGGGCAGCGAACACCACATGTTGTGCCGTCACTGTCCCTCTGTCTGTCTCCACCTTCCTATCATCCACTTTCAGCACCTTAGACTGCTCGTACACTTCCACTTCCTCCGCCATTTTTGCCAGAAATTTCAGAGGGTTGAATCTCGCCTGACGCGCAAACATAGTCACGCCCGCCACCGAAAAAGGCAGTTCACAGTCTGTCTCAAAAGACGCCTTTATGCCGAGCGACTCTGCTGCCTCAGCCTCACGTTTCAGAAGCTCTGCCCCTGTCCGGGAATAAAGGTATGCCGGGCACCTGACGAAACCACAGTCGATCCCTTTCTCCCGAACCAGCCTTTCATACTCCCCGACAGCCGCCTCGTTTGCCCCAGCGTAGTGCGCCGCCATCCGGCTGCCGAATGTCCGGATCAGCCGGCTGTAAATTAAGTTGTGCTGGGACGTGATTTTCGCCGTGGTATTCTTTGTCTGTCCGCTGCCAATCCTGTCCGCCTCCAGCACCACGGCACGGATGCCCTCTTTCTTTAAGTAATATGCCGTCAAAATTCCCGCAAGCCCCGCCCCGATGACAGCAACCGGCGCCTCCATGTCCCCCGGAAGGGGCTCCCTTTTTCTGATCTCACTTCCGCTCACCCAGACAGATGCCATCTTTACCTCCATATCAGAGCAGTTAATTCCATCAATTTTCAATCTTTACCTGCACTATTTCCCCTCGCGGCATGACAATGCCTTGAAGGGACAGGATTAATTTTGAATAGCATATGCCAAAATACAGTGATTATACAGGAAGGATTCCTTCCCCGGCGTCCAGGCTTTTTGATTACCTGATTTGTCATTTTATTGAAACAAAGGAAAAGGACCTTGCCGGAACAACCCCTGCAAGATCCCTGATACTTATCGCCAAGTTTTATAACTTATTCCACACAGTCATCATAAATAGGTCTCACACATTCCCCACATACACCTTTTCCAGATACTTCCCCGCTATCCCGGCAAGGCGGTACAACTGCTCCACGTCCGTAGCCTCCCTGTCCATCATGTGATACCGCGGAAAAAAGCGGGTGATATGGAGAGGGATTGACGGACGCAGGTCAGCAATCCATTCAGCCTGCGCTTCCATGTCCTCAGGAGAATCGTTTTCGTCCGGCACAATCAGCGTCGTCAGCTCCACATGACAGCTTTCCTGCGCCCTCGCGATAAAAGCCTTAACCGTCTCCAGATTCCCGCCAAGCTTTCGGTAGTAGTCCTCACGAAATCCCTTCAAATCAATGTTCATGGCATCTATCCATGGAAGCAGCTCCTCAAGCACTTCCTGCGAGGCAGTTCCGTTTGTCACGAGCACATTTACCATCCCGTATTCCCTCACCAGCCGCGCCGTTTCACGGACAAACTCCCAGCCTACCAGCGGTTCATTGTAAGTATATGCCACACCGATGTTCCCCGCCTCTTTCCGCTCCTTCCACATAAGCGCCAGATCCGTAAGCTGTTCGGGGGAGACATGCTCTGCGTCAAGGCTCCTGTTGTCAGCCATGGAAATCTCGTGATTCTGGCAGAAAGGGCATCGGAGATTACAGCCAAAGCTCCCCACGGACAGAACCATACTTCCCGGATGGAAATCATGCAGTGGCTTCTTTTCAATGGGATCCAGAGCAAGGGAGGTAATCTGACCGTAATTTGCGCAGACAATTTCCCCGCCCTCGTTTTTTCTCGCCCTGCACAGCCCCGTCTGTCCGGGTTCCAGCGCACAGTGGTGCATACACACCTGGCAAATTGTTTTCATATCCCCACTCCAAATCCATGCGAAAAATTCATGCGGAGAATGCCGCTTCTCAGGCATTCTCCTGAGTGAAATATAGAACTTCTCCACGAAGCAGTCTATGCTGCAAGTGGCTAGAAGTTCTTTTCACTCTATTAATAGTGCCGTATCACTTCAAACCGTTCCAGCTCCACACTCTCATGCTCTCTGATTCCCGCCTTCTGCTTCGCTATGGCGATCTGCTGCTCTACCGTGTCCACACCCTCCAGATTCGGCAGCAGCAGCCCACGCCTTCCGCCTTCTGTCACGATGACGCCGTACCGGGTCACATCCAGCTCCTCCGGCGAGGAAATCTTCTCCGTCTCCCCCAGCACATCGACGCTGATCGTCAGACGATCCACCTCCCAGTCCTCCACGGGAGAGAATCTGGTATCCTCCGAACAGGCGCTGACAGCATTGTGCATGATCTCTTCCGCAAGAGTTCCTCTGACCGCCCGGATCGTTCCAATACAGCCTCTGAGCCTTCCGTCCTCTTTCAGGGACACAAACGCGCCCGCCCTGCTTTTGTACAATTCCTCAGGCAGCCCCTCGGGCATCTCGGGCAAAGTCCCCGTCTTCACAAACTTCTCGACAGTGTACCTCGCCAGCCTGACGTAAGCGTCTTCCCGTTCCCGCCTCGCAAGACTCTCCTTCCGCTCCTTCTCCTCATACTGCTCCAGAAAATTCCGTGTATTGTCATCGCCGCAGGACCGATAGGTACAGACACCATACCCCACCCCGAAAGGTCCTTCATAGGAAAGCTGCTCTGCCTCCACACCGGTCCGATCAAATGCGCCCGCCATGATGGTAAAGGAACGATGTCCGCACTCTGCCGCCTTTTCGCAGAAGTCTTCCGAAAACTGAAACAGCTTCCCAAAATCGCCCCTGCCCATCACATCCATGATACGCGCATCGTAAATCGGTCCCTCCTCCTGATAACCGTATGGTCCATCCTCCTTTAACTTATGGGACAGATCGCCGCTGGCAATCACCACCGTATTCCGCCCGAGCGTCTGTGACACCGTCTGGATGCACTGTCCCAGCCGGTAATGCGCCACCAAAGGCAAACCCGACAGGCCGACTCTCACAAGGCGGTATTCCGTCCAGTATTGGTTCACAAAATATAAGGGCACCATGGTGCCATGATCCAGTTTCTTCTCCCGTTCTCCCAACGTTCCCGCCTGTAAATCCGAATCAATCGCAGCCTCACACAGCGCACGGACAAACTCCGTGTCATAGGATACTTCCATGGAAGCCTGTCCGGCGCGGAACTGCCCAAAGTCGCCCCTTGCGCCCTTCCCGGGCGAAATGTGGAAATAGTCCGCATACATGGTCTGGTGCGGGGAGAGGAGCACGATGGTCTCGGGCTGCAGACGACCGACCGCCTCCGCTGCCTTCTTGTATGCATCAATCGTCTTCTGAATTTTCTTTTCCTCACCTCTGCCCACATCAGGTATGATGAGCGGCGGGTGCGGCACCATGAATCCTGCTGAAATTCCCATGTTAATCCTCCTGATTCCGCTACAAGTTCCTACCGAACATCAGACTGCCCGCAAAAATCCAATGTCCTTTGCATAACATCCTTTAAGTTCTCAATATTTTTCAAAGTATCGGCGCATTCAAGGGAGTGATTGCATCCCTCATATACTGCTATAGGAATATGATTTTTCTCCGAAAGGCGGACAATTTCCCCTGTGTCACTCCACGGATCAGCCGTTCCGATCTTTCCATTTCCTTACTTCACAATTTTCTGTTATTATCATAGCACATTTTGCTCAAATAAGTATTTATTATATTCATCATTCCTTTGCGAAACATTCCGACACCGATGCCGCATCAAAAACATGCGTATAATAATCATGGCTGAGCACAGACTTGGAAAATGTCATTCTGTTTCTCACCATACTGGATATCTGGTTTACATAATCTTCCGGAATGACGGTATTTTCATCTGTCGGCGTAAAGGTATTCTTAGTTGCACTATAATGCCCCAAGTCAGTCTTCCAGTCATAATTTCCAAAAAACACAAGCGGAAGCGCATCTGAAAGCACATCCCTTCCCACATAAAGCCTGGAATCCCATTCCACGCCAAAGAGATTGCACAATGTCGGAAGTATATCTACGGAAGAGGCAGGCGCATCGACAATAATCGGCTCACTGTCTTCAAGCGTACCACACCAGATAATCGCGCGGCTTCTGTCCCGCTCCTCATAGGTGTCCACCGAATAACCATATAATTCAGATAAATACGGCATATTTCCCAGGGAAGCATCCGAATCCAGCCCGTAGGGAAAATGATCCGGCGCAATACAGATGACCGTGTCATCTGCAATCCCTTTTTCTTCCAGAGTCTCCACGAGATAAGCCACTGCCTTTTCAAGCTCAAGATTCGCCGCAATATAGGCGCGTACAGGCTCCGTGTAGGAAAGATTTCTCTCCTCGCACCACGCGTCTACGGCATCTTTATTTTCCCTTGACATGGCGTTGTTGCCAAAATCGTACACACTGTGACCGCTTACCGTCATGTAATACGCATTAAAAGGCTGCCTGTCAATGTACATTGGCAGGGTTTCCTGCATCAGTTCCAAATCACTTGCCGGCCATTTAGGGCTGATCAGCTCCTCAAGACCGTTTCCCACGCCCATATATCCCCCGCTGTAGCCCAGCTTTGTATGCGTCTCATGCCGGTCGTAGTAAGTGTAGGTGCTGTTGTGGAAAGCCATACCGAAATATCCCTTCTCATTTAAAAACGCACCTATATTCGTATGCGTTCCATTCTGCGTAATCTCCTTAATAGAGCTTCCGCCGGAAGTCGGAATCAAACCAAATAAAAGCTGATATTCGCCTCCCGTCGTTCCGGCAATGGACTGCTGATAATAATCATTGAAATTAATTCCCTTTGTGGAAAGCCTGTAAAGTGTCGGTGTGAGCTCCGGGTCGATGAGAAAACCCGAAAATGCTTCCGCACAGATTAAAATCAGATTTTTTCCCTCAAAAGCTCCCGTATAGGCATTTTGGCTTGACGGCGTGAGCGAGGAAACATAAGCGTCAATATCGGCACAGTTCCCATCTGCGGCAGCAAGTGCCGCGAAATCAACAGAAGACACACTCTGCCCGTATACAGCCGGCGCTGCCTCCTTATCCTCCTGCGCGGTTTTCGTGCTTTGGGCGGAAGTCTCCTCCTGCGGCGTGACCACCTCCTGAGCGCTGGCCGTCTCCTTTGCCTGTACGACGATCTTCCCGCCGGATATGATTTCCTCCCTGCCGCTTACACGGATGTCTTCCGAAGATGTATTGACCGCGCCCTGCGCAAGTTCCGTCCCCGTGCTTTCAAAGGCATGGGCAGACGTTTTGGATGAAACAAGATTACGGATATCCAGACACAGCCCCTCACCCAGCCCAAACTGCATGACTGCCGACTCAAAATTATATTGATTTGTATAAATGTCCTTATGCAGACCGCAGCATAAAATAAGAAACAAAGCCGCTCCATAACAGACAGCTCCCCCAGCTAAATGTGCCGGCAAAAGATAAACGTTCCGCCCTGTACGTCCCCGCCAGATGCCCTTTTGGGGTAACCGCCCTGTTATCTTTTTTCCCAGTACAAACCACAAGACGAGCGGCAGCAATAGAAGTGCAATATGGCTGATTCCGTCAAAGCAGAAGATCAGCCGCCTGATATCTGCGCCAAATCCGCCCAGCGCGTCAGTTGCGGCATTCAATATGGTATTTATGTCATATGCCACCTTAAACTGTCTGTATACCAGAAATTCCACAATGAAAACGAGAGATAAAAATCCCAGACAGCATGGTACCAGAACCTGCACTGCTTTTTTCGGCAGAAGCGAAATAATACCTGAAACAATCAGCCCCACACAGAGTGAGAATAAAACCAGGAATACAAATGAACTTCCGGTGTGCAATGTTTCCACTGACAGCTTGAAAACAATCTCCATGTAAAAACACGAAAGAGACAAAAAGACAGCCAGCCGTATAGAACCCCACGGCAAAAAGTCTTTCGCATTCGCTGCAGAGGATTTCTTTTTGACAGCCTGTGCTGCTCCCTCTGGCCGCTTCTGTACCGGCTGTGCTTTAGATGCCTGCACCGGCTGTACTACAGATGCCTGTACGGATTGTACCTTCTGCTTCCTCTTTTGATTCTTTTTCCTTTTTCTTTTCTTCTTTTGTGAACTCATAATGTCCTGTCATTGCAAGCGCTCTGACCTGCGTCCTCCTTTTACCCAATCAAGGTTTATCACAAAACCTCTTCTTTTCCATTCCCCACACCCTCCTTTTACACTGCTATTTTACATGCCAATTGCATCGTTTTTGCATCATATTTGCATCTATTTTCACAAACAAAAAAATTATCCTCTGCCACAAATCATCCTTGCATATTTATTCTCTGAGTCTTCAACGACTTGTATCTTCCCCTGCGCAATATAATATTCAATCCTTCCGGCGTACCACCAGTCCCCCACACCGAGCTGTGAATGACCGATTATATCACCAATCAGTCTGGCTTCTTTTACAGGAACATCTTTTAACCATTTCCATATCAGAAAATCATAGAAATCCTCCGGGACACTGAGAACCCGATTATTGACCACCGCACGGAGTGGGCTGTTTTCTTCAACCAGAACACCCCATAGCATAGCATACATATGAACTTCTTCTTTTGAAAGCGGTTTCTCATAGGGTAAAAAAGCGGCAAACTCCTCTGCCGAAACCTCACCCCAGCTGTGATAAGAGACAATACTTTTATCCCGGACCACATAATCCGAAATCTTAACCGTCGATATTTGATTGTTATACCCCTGCAATATCCGGCACAGACTGTATAGACCGCATCTGGAATAAGGGGCATCGCTATACCATATTCTGACAGATTCCCCGTCATCCAGAAAATCCTTTAATCGCAGCAATTCTTTTGTATAAAAATCTCCGGCGCTTTTTAGCTCAGCCCCTATCGCCTCATCCTGCGCCCATTGATCCTGTGCATACATGGAACAGATCAGTTCCCTGCGGTATGGGCTGTCCATCGGTTCCCTGATATTGCCTATATCCATGATAAATCCAAGACAAATGACTTCTTCCGACGTTCCTTCTATCCAGCCGCTGAAAGGTTTTTGTGGCGGTGCTTTTTTCCCTGCCATCCAGACGGAAGTCGGTCCATTGACTGTTCCAACAATTATTTTATTCTTTGCCACTTTCATAGAAGCGGCTTCACTCTCGCCAAACAGGACTTCGATCATAGCAGTCAAATCTCCTTTGTTCAAATTTACAGTGCTTCTGCCACAGCGACAATTTTACTGCTGCCGGAACTGTTTCCGCACGATTTTTATGATACGATCCATATCTTCTTTTGTATTTTTAATATCACTCGGCAGGCAAAGCCCTCTGTTAAAAATATCTTCACTTACGCTCATGCCGTCCTCTACCTGAATAAAATCGTATTCTTCAAATACAGGCTGCAAATGCATCGGCTTCCATATCGGTCTTGTTTCAATATTCTCAGCCTCCAGGACATCCATAACCTGCGTAGGTGTCACATCGCTGTCAGAGGAAATCGTCATACAGGAAAGCCAGTTATTATCAATACCTTCCCTATTTAATGGATTCATTTCTATCTCTTCTATATCCGAAAAGGCTTCTTTATACGCTTTATAAATTTCGTGTTTCTTCTGTATATGCTCCTCGATATGCTGCATTTGACCGCATCCGATCCCGGCAACAATATTTGACATCCTATAATTATAGCCGATTGTGGAGTGCTGATAATGCCTGGCAGGATCACGAGCCTGTCTGGATAAAAACCGGGCTTTCTCTACAGCCTTTTCCTGCCGGGCAACAAGAATACCTCCACCCGAAGTTGTGATAATCTTGTTTCCGTTAAATGAGTAAATTCCATAATCCCCGAAAGTACCTGTCATTTTCCCTTTATATGTCGTACCTAACGATTCAGCCGCGTCCTCAATCAAGGGAACATTATGTTCCTTACAAAGAGCGCATATTTCATCCATATTCGCTGATGTGCCGTACAAATGCACAGCCATGACAGCCTTCGGGTGCGGATATTTTTCAAACGCTTTCCTTAATGCTGCGGCATCCATATTCCATGTATCACGCTCTGAATCAATAAAAACGGGAACTGCTTTCTCATATCTGACTGGATTAACACTTGCTGCAAAAGTCAGGGAAGGGATAAACACAACATCATTTTCTTTCACTCCCGCTAAAACCACCGACAAATGTAATGCCGCTGTTCCGGACGAAAGCGCAGCGGAAGAAGATGCTCCAACATAGGCTGCCACTTTATCCTCAAACTCATCTACATTCGGTCCCAAAGGTGAAATCCAATTTGTTTCAAATGCTTTCTGAATATACTGCTGCTCCTCCGTATGCATGGTAGGAGTAGCTAACGGAATTTTCTTCATCACTCTGCCTCCTCTATATAGCAATAATCATGTACCTTTTCAAAACTCCAGTTTTCATCATCCGGGTATTTTACTGTAACACCAAGACCTGCCTGTAATTCCCTATGTTTACCACACCCCTTTCGCTAACAGAATAAATAAAAAAATTACCCAATACATAACTCGGCATTTTTATGCCTCCTTTCCGCTTCTATAGCTTAACACGGAATGCCATGTAATAGGTAATATCTGTTTTATATGCTGTTAAATAGGTTGAGCCTATGTTTCATTTATGTCTGGTATTGTTTCAAAGCCTCAACATAAATCTCCCCTAACTCTGATAGTTCTTTATCCTTGTTCAGTATGTATCCAATATGCATCGCCTCATCTTCCTCCAAAGGAATCGAAACGACAGAATCCCCTTGCAGGTATTTAGGGAAACCGCACATCTTCCACAATCTGATGCGTCTGTGTTTCATTCAGTATAAACTCAAATCTTTCCTGTCCAAAACGTTGTATCAATTCCACAAACGCATTTGTGGTAAAGGTGTAGTGCTGCGTGGAAACACAAAATCTCTGTTTTGCAGGTTTTTTATCAATATATTTCGATTCCAGAAGTTCCATCTGCTGAACTACCTGCCTTGCATATCCTAAAAATTCCATGCCTTCCTTTGTCAGCGCCACTCCCGCTCTGCATCGGCTGAAAATTGTGATTCCAGCTTCCTTTTCTACCTCTTTAATAGCACCAGAAAGACTCGGCTGAGAAATATATAATTCTTTTGCCGCCTCTGTAATAGAGCCTCTTTCCGCAACGATTATCATATATTTTAATTGTTGTAATGTCATACTTCCTCCAAACTAAGTAGCATAGTCCAATTTCTTAAGTTCCATAATCACCTCCAAACTGACAGTTATAAGCGTCAAATTTATTAGTTTTACGTTGATAAGGAAGTATTCACAACAACTTATCATCAACGCTGACAAACAGGGTGCAAGCAAGAGCAGAGAACACATCACTTTCATTAGTGGTCGGTTCTCTGCTTTTTGTTACGCAATAGAATGCTGTTTTTGAGGGTAGGGATATAAAATATCGTCTAAGTGTTTTCCA
>RAYM01000146.1 GCA_003611805.1 bacterium 1xD42-87
CAATGTCATTTAGATAAGGACAACATTGCAGTTAGGATTCTTTTTACAGCGAGTAAACATTTTGTTTATTCGCTGTTTTTCTATATTTAAAAGCATTCAACGTAATAAATTTGTACGACAAACAGACAGATGCTTTCATCTGTCTTAAAAATGGTATATACTAATATTTGATTAGGCTGCTCTATATAGAAAGCTTATCGCGGACTGGGGTTTGACTTTGCGAGGGTCTGTTCTCCCAGAACGTACAGGAAGAAGCTCATGTCCGATTAGATACTCTACATCGGGTGGAGCTTTTTCTTCTTTTATTGATAGAAAATGACAGCAAATTCGCATCGCACGGGTATAATTCAGCTGATATATATATTTGCAGCCAACTTTCTGCTTGACAACCACATTAGTCGCTATAATCTCACAGAAATTATACAGAGTCATTCTTGACCATATTTCCTGCACAATATATTCTGGTTTCTTTGCATGAAACCGTGTTAATCCTAACGCATATTTTAACTCGCGAAAAGAGGTTTCTATTCCCCAGCGTTTCGCATATAACTGTTTGATTTCACCAGAACTAAATTTTTCTTGTGGCAGATTTGTAATAATACATTCATAAGAGTCTTGCGAGATTGGAAAACGCACTACTCTCATTTTTATTTCGTAAAACTTA
>RAYM01000147.1 GCA_003611805.1 bacterium 1xD42-87
GAAACACCCTGTTTCTGTGTCTTTGAATTGTCGAAAGGTGTAACGTCTATATCTACTGGAACATAACCGTTTGGAAGTCTGCCCGGGACGATACCGTTGGATCTGAGCATCTCTATGTTCTCAGAAAGTATCTGGGAACGCAGGGAAGAACCAATGTCATCCATGCGCTGGCGCAGCGTCTCTTCGGAAGGGATGCCCCTGGTAATGCCAAGGGCATATTTATAGAATTCCTGATCATCATCAAACTCATGCACGGATTCATAGGCTGGCTTCCCCATGGTCAGCAGTCCGATATAGGTGAGCATAATGTCGCCGTTTTTTATCTGGTGCTGGGAGCGGTTCCTTGTGACATCCATACGGTTGCAGCGCTTTACAAAATCGCTTTTGCCCAAGATGGCCCCCACAACTGCCAGCCCTGAAGCCGGAATAATACGCTCATTGGTGAATTCAATT
This sequence comes from bacterium 1xD42-87, assembly GCA_003611805.1. Taxonomy (GTDB): domain Bacteria; phylum Bacillota; class Clostridia; order Lachnospirales; family Lachnospiraceae; genus UBA3282. The sequence goes on from RAYM01000147.1 coordinate 454, forward strand.
TTGATATTTTTCATTGGTGCCTGCCCCCTCTGTATGCTGGTTTTTGCTGTTTCTATTATACCAGAAAGTGCTACAGAAGTGGGAAAATAGAGGGATTTTTACTACACCAAACAGGTGAATTCTGAAGGTGATTGTTTGGCTCTTCAAAACCACATAATCACAGACTTTGCAGGTATTTAATAAATCTGAGTTTCACGGATTAAGG
>RAYM01000148.1 GCA_003611805.1 bacterium 1xD42-87
ACAGCGAATAAACAAAATGTTTACTCGCTGTAAAAAGAATCCTAACTGCAATGTTGTCCTTATCTAAATGACATTGCATAGAAACTGCCGTGCTTTTCTGCAAAATCTTTCAGCACATCATCAAACAGTACAGTGACTGCACCAAATGACTTGTCTTTGGCTGTCATGATCCACATTGGGTTTTGGGCAACGGGTTCAGTCAGTGCTTCAGGGGCAAGTTCTCTAATGAGTTCTTCCATTGGAATAAGTTCTACCCCAAGTAACTTTCTTGTATTGTGCAATGCGAGGGATAAGGCAGTCTCATGGTCTGTCTGCCACATCTTTAGAAGTCTGTTATGTATCAGAAAACTTGCATTACAGTCTTCAGATGTATCAACCCTGCAGCGGATAACAATGGCAAAATCATCAAGAAACAGGGTATGGGGGACATTCTGCAGCAGGTTTTGATTGAGATGCCTGTTGATCAACTGGACGTACAATTTGTTTTTTACATAACCAAAGTCAGACAGTGATGTAATGTCAAATTGATCCTTATAGGTTCTGGCATTGACCTGAATCCGTGAAGTTAATTGTATTTATATGCCAATCTACAATCAGATTGGCAAAAAGTAGAAAATGCACCTTGA
>RAYM01000149.1 GCA_003611805.1 bacterium 1xD42-87
TGTCGCCCAGCAAATTAAAGTTCCTGTCTCCCGCACAAAAACATCAAATTAAAATCTCAGGTTTCAAATACTGTCTATAAGAACGTGCTGCAGGAAGCGGCACGTTTTCCTCTTGACCATCCCATGCTGTTCCGATATAGTTTTTATGGAACAAAAAAGAGAAAGAACAGCACCTCCTACAGTTCGTTCTTTCTCTCACCACATACCAGTGTGCCTGCCATATACGGGATCATGTCCCACTCGTGAGGCTCCGGCACCACCGACATCTACTATGATAAGAGAAAACTCCCTGTTTTGCAAGCTGATCCGCATAAAAAGTTCATCAAAGATCCTGTTCGATTCCTTCATGGCCGGATTCCGTTCGGAACTGCAGACCTGTCCCTGTTGCGGAGCCAGGGGCTCCTGCAGCATCCATGCCTATTACGACCGATCCCTGGTGGACTTCATAGGCGGTGCCCCAGTCCGCCACAGCCTCTGCATCATGCGCCTCATCTGTACCTGTGGCCATACCCATGCCATCCTCCCGGACTTCATCATCCCTTACTCCGGCTACGGC
>RAYM01000150.1 GCA_003611805.1 bacterium 1xD42-87
TAGCAACGGCATTATCAAAATTGCCGGAGTTAAGGCAAGAAGTTTTGTTGCTATATTACTTCATCGGTTATCGTGATGAAGCAATCGGCAGGCTGTACGGGCGTTGCAGAAGTACGATAAACCACAGAAGAAATATTGCGCTGAAACAGTTACGGAAAGAATGGGAGAGATTGGAACATGAGGAACAAAAAGCTGATACCTTTTGAAGTAATCGAAAAAGCCGTTGCTGGAGAGCCGGAAGCGGTAGACGCAGTATTGCGGCACTACACCGCACACATCAAATATCTGTCTATGTATAAGGGGCATATCAATGACGATACACAGGACAGGTTAAAAGCAAAATTGGTTGAAGCCATATTGAAATTCCGCTTCGACCGATAGGAAGTAGCAAAGACATGAAAAGCTGTCAAGGGTAAACTTCGCGCTACGCGCCCTTGACAGCTTTTCCCGCCTTTGCTTGTGGGTAGTCAAGAGGGCGAAATCAGTAGACTGCTTTCGCCCTCAATCCAGTATGGAATGATTGTTACACGATAGAGGGTGTTTCTCGCTTGAT
>RAYM01000151.1 GCA_003611805.1 bacterium 1xD42-87
CCGCTGCCTTTAAATCACTCTTTTGCGCTCAGGGTGCTGCGGGCTGTTCTGTACAGGGGCGCGACTGTGGTGCTGCAGAATGGCTTTACCTTTGCGAAAGAGGTGGAAAATAATGTGGTAAACCATGGATGCAATGCCATGGCATGCGTCCCGGCATCCTATGAGGTGATGAAATCGCAGATGCAGGATGCGTTTGCGGGGACGCTCGGCGGGATGCGGTTTATCGAATTTAGCGCCGGCTCGTTAAGCATTCAGCAGAGGAAGGAGATCACAGCCCTGCTCCCGGGGGTACAGATTTACAATACATGGGGAAGTTCGGAGAGTGGGGGCGCGATCTTCTGCGATGTGTGTGAGGCAGTAAAAAGCGAGGAGAGAGCGGGAACGCTAGGAAAGCCTTTAGCCGGGAAAGTACAGATTATGATAACCGACAGCGACGGGAAGGAGATGGAAAGCAACGAATCCCATCCTGGACGGATGGCGCTGCGGGGCGACATGCAGATGGCAGGATACTGGAATAACAAAGAGATGACGGAGCAGACGCTTCGGGACGG
>RAYM01000152.1 GCA_003611805.1 bacterium 1xD42-87
CCGCTGCCTTTAAATCACTCTTTTGCGCTCAGGGTGCTGCGGGCTGTTCTGTACAGGGGCGCGACTGTGGTGCTGCAAAATGGCTTTACCTTTGCGAAAGAGGTGGAAAATAATGTGGTAAACTATGGATGCAATGCCATGGCATGCGTCCCGGCATCCTATGAGGTGATGAAATCGCAGATGCAGGATGCGTTTGCGGGGACGCTCGGCGGGATGCGGTTTATCGAATTTAGCGCCGGCTCGTTAAGCATTCAGCAGAGGAAGGAGATCACAGCCCTGCTCCCGGGGGTACAGATTTACAATACGTGGGGAAGCTCGGAGAGCGGGGGCGCGATCTTCTGCGATGTATGTGAGGCGGTGAAAAGTGAGGAAAGAATCGGTACACTTGGCAGGCCTTTAGCCGGGAAAGTGCAGGTTATGATAACCGACAGCGGGGGGAAGGAGATGGAGAGCAATGCATCCCACCCTGGACGTATGGCGCTGCGGGGCGACATGCAGATGGCAGGATACTGGAATAACAAAGAGATGACGGAGCAGACGCTTCGGGACGG
>RAYM01000153.1 GCA_003611805.1 bacterium 1xD42-87
ACTACTAGTTTTTTTGTGTTCTTTAGAGTATCGCATAAAAGCGCTGACTATCCAAGGCGTTGGATTTGACGCTTACGAAGTGATAACTATTTTTTGTTATATTCGCCAATATGAATGTATTTTAATATTTGTATTGGACAGCGAAGGGAGGAAATGGAATGGCTGTAATAAATCATGTGGTATTGCATTATCAACCTATAGGACAAGAATTTAAGCATGATGCGGAGTATTTTAAGAACAATAAGGTAATTGGGGAAAATCAAAAGGTTTCAAATGATTATTTTTGGAAAAGTAATAAGTATATAGGGAAGGATTGGACCGGAAGAGATTTAGATTTAACCTACCTCATTGACAGGCCAGAAGGATATTTAAAGGGGCGGTTATCTGATGCAGAAGATGTGGACTATTATGAATTCAACATAAATGAGTATAGAATTCAAAATGTATTGTTATTGGGCAAGTATAATCTTAATCTGCAAATAACACTCGATCATATTCCGGAAGGATGCGATTACAATTTGGTTCTTTATGA
>RAYM01000154.1 GCA_003611805.1 bacterium 1xD42-87
TGCAGCACCACAGTCGCGCCCCTGTACAGAACAGCCCGCAGCACCCTGAGCGCAAAAGAGTGATTTAAAGGCAGCGGAAGCAGCAGAATATCATCCTCCCTGATGCCGATGCCTTCAATCGTATTGGCCAAAATATGGTACACCGCTTTATAGGTCAACATAACTCCTTTTGGTTTTCCCGTCGTTCCCGTCGTAAACAGCAGTTCTGCCAGATCCTCTTCCGCAGGAGCGGTCTTCCTTTTCTGCAATTCTGCATCCAGGTCCGCGCCGCCGTCCTGCCGCCATTCTCCCGCCTGCCGGTACAGTTCACGTAAAGACTGCACCCGGCATTTCTCTGCATACTCCTTCATGGGCTTGTCCGTCAGCAGGAGTTTCGCCTCCGCCTCCTCATAGATCGCTGCCATATTCTCCGGGGTGCCATTTTTATCAAGAAATACCGCTACCGCGCCGCACGCCTGGACCGCCATGTAAGCCGCCACCATCTCCGGCTTCGATACAGCCGAAAAGCATACCCTGTCTCCCTGC
>RAYM01000155.1 GCA_003611805.1 bacterium 1xD42-87
CAGATGGAAAAGAACTGCCGGAACTGGTCCGCAAAAGCAGGGAAGCCGGGATGGAAGTAGAAATGGTAATCGGGGACACAGCCTATTCCGAACAGAAAAATATCGAGGCGGCACAGGACGGCGGTTATGAACTGATTTCCAGACTAAACAGTATCATTACGCAGGGAAACCGTACAAAGGAAGATGAATTTGAATTTAATAAAGATGCAGGGATGTACCAGTGTAAGGCAGGACATCTGGCAGTCCATAAATATCTGGACAGACGTGAAAAAGAAAAGAAGAATAAGAACCCGCGCATGATTTATTTTTTTGATATCGAAAAATGTAAATGCTGTCCATACAAGGATGGATGTTATAAGGAGGGGTCAAAAAAGAAAACATACAGCGAAACCCTAAAAAGCAATGCCCACAGTAAACAGGCAGAGTTTCAGGAAACAGAACACTTCAAAGAAAAAATGAAGGAACGCTATAAGATAGAAGCAAAAAACAGCGAGTTAAAGCACAGGCATGGTTATGACAC
>RAYM01000023.1 GCA_003611805.1 bacterium 1xD42-87
TTCATTATTGTTATCACCTCCTCCCGAAGAAGCCTCTTCCCCTTTCTTGTATCCTGACTCATTATAAGCTTTATTATTTTGACTGGCAGAGTTTCACAATCTCATTTTATATAATATGATATCGTTTGATATTAATGGAATCCATGGAGGAGGAAAATGAGAATATGGAAACAAATCAGATGCTTATTGAGTATGAAAAGATGCTGCGAAGGCAAGAAATGGCGGAAAATACGATTAAATCGTATGTTGGCACAGCCAAAAGATTTTTATCAACCTATGAGGCTATAAACAGAAATAACATATTGGCGTATAAGGAGCATTTGATTTCAAATTATAAGCCAGCCACGGTAAACAACAGAATACTTGCATTAAACCACTTCCTTCATTATCTGAGAAAGGATACTTTGAAACTGAAAACAATGAAGGTGCAGCAAAAACTTTATCTGGATAATGTGATAAGTAATACAGATTATAGGAAGCTGATCAGGAATCTTAAAAAGGATGGGAAAAAGAAATGGTATATGATAGTACGGACAATGGTTTGTACAGGTGCGAGGATTGGGGAAATCATTGCATTTCAGGCAGAAGATGTATATGCCGGATATATAGAGCTGTATGCCAAAGGCAGTAAACTCCGGCGGATTTATTTCCCGGAAATGCTGCAGGCGGAGCTGATCGGATGGCTGGAGGAAGATCAGAGAAAGGAAGGTCCGCTGTTTCTCAATAAAAATGGGGTTACCATATCTGCGAATGGTATAGCCACAATGTTTAAGAAATTTGCACTTCAGTATCATATTGATCCAAAAGTAATGCATCCACATGCATTCAGGCACAGATTTGCGTTAAATTTTCTGTCAAGGAAACCGAATGACATTGTTTTACTTGCAGATATTTTAGGGCACTCAAACATCAATACTACCCGCATATACACAAGGCGGACAGCACAGGAACAATACAGGATAATCAATGCAGTAGTTGACTGGTAAAAGAAAAGGGCAGCCGGAAACAGTATCCGGCTGTTTTTTATTGCAATGAAGTTTTGGGAAGGAGGTGGTTCCCTTGTGCGTCTTAAAATCAGCCCAAACGTGATGAAGCACAGTGTTAGGCAGTAACAGGCGGAGACAGCCGGAAATTTCACGGGCTGCCTTTCCGGGTGTTTATGCGACGTCGCATATAGTAAAGAAAAGAGGAGCAGGGCATGGGAAAAGTATTAATTGTAGCAGAGAAACCCGCTGCCGGGGCAGATATAGCAAAGGTTGTCGGCGCGGGGGAAAAACATAATGGATATATGGAGGGGGAACGGTACGTAGTGACATGGGCTGTCGGACATCTGGTCGGGCTGAAACAACCGCAGGAACATGATGAAAAATATAAAAAATGGGATATTTCCAATCTGCCTGTTTCATTTGAATTATCGGACAGCCTGAAGGTACTTCCGAAAACAAAATATCAATACAAAGTGATCAAGGAACTGATTCACAGGAATGACATTGATATGCTGATTAATGCCGGTGATGCAGGGCGGGAGGGATATCTGATCCAGGAGTGGATATACCGCATGGCAGGATGCCGTCTGCCAAAGAAGGTTCTGTGGGCATCTTCTTTGACAAAAGCAGGAATACAGACGGCTATGGATAACCTGAAAGAAAATGATCTGCCGGAGTTCCAAGGGATCCTCCGTGAGGCAGAAGCAAGAGCGGAGGGGGATTATATATTAGGATTTAACTACAGTCCGCTCCTCACGCTCACACGTGCTTACAGACAGACGCTGTCATATGGTCGTTGCCAGACTCCATTGCTGCAGCTTGTATATCTGCGGGATAAAGCGATCCGGGAATTTAAGTCAGAACCTTATTGGAATGTAGAAGTCACATTTGCAAAGGGATTCAAAGGGCTTCTGATCGGAGAGGATGGAAACGGGCTGAAATTTTTCAAAAAAAGTGATGCAGAGGCAGCATTAGGAAAAAACAGCGGGACTGGTACAGTTGTGCAGTACGAAAAGCAGGAGAAAAAGGAGAAGGCGCCGCTCTTATATAATCTTGCCAGACTGCAGCAGCAGATGGGGCGCAGATACAACTTTTCTCCAGATAAAACGCTGGAGATAGCACAGGCTTTATATGAAAAATATAAGATACTTTCCTATCCCCGCACAGACAGTCAGTACCTGTCCATGGACGTCTACGATGAAATTGCGGAGCATCTGGAAAGCTGCCGCTTCGGAGAGTTTGCGGCGGCAATAGATAAAATAGACCTGACGGCTCTGCAGGCGGATAAAAGCTATTTTAACGATCTGAAAGTGACAGACCATCATGCACTGATCCCTACGATCAATGCAGATATGAAAACAGCCTACGGATCCCTGTCGGAAGATGAGAAACGGGTGTTTGATGCTGTGGTTTTTTCACTGATTGCCATATTTTATCCTGTATATGAGTACGATACGACAAAGATTATAGCAGACATTGGTGGAAACAAATTTAAGTCAGCAGGCACAACAATCCGCCAGCTTGGTTACAGGCAGCTCTTTAAAAATGCTTCAGACAAGAAGGATAACGACCTGCAGATACTGCCCGAGCTTTCAGAGGGAGACAGCCTTGCTGTTGATTCCGCAGTCCTATTAGCGAAAAGGACAGAACCGCCTAAGAAGTACAACGATGAAACGATTGTCAGGGTGATGGAGAACTACAGCATCGGTACAAGCGCAACAAGGGCAGATATCATCCAGAAGCTGCAGAACCCCAAGAGGCAGTTTATTGTCCGCGAGAATGGCAAATACAGCGTTACAGAGCTGGGAGAAGAGTACATAAAGATTGTACCAGAGGAACTCAAGGCGCCGGACCTTACGCGGCAGTTTGAAGAGAATCTGCAGAAAATCAATGCCGGTGATCTCAGCAAAGAGGAGTTTCTTGCAAGCCTGCTTGAAGATATCAGCAGTAACATAGAAAAATTTATTTCAACACCGGTGCCGGATGAGAAAAAAATCGGATATGCTGCAGCAAAGCAGCGGGAAGGCAGGGAAAAACTCGGGATATGCCCGAAATGCGGTGCAGAGGTCAAACGAGGGCTGTATGGGGCATACTGCACGGGAAAATGTGGTATGGTTCTGGGTAAAATCCGGGGAAAGGATCTGACAGAGGAGCAGGTTACTGCCCTTTTGAATAACCAGAAGATATATGTGACCGGGATTAAGAAAAAGGAGGGCGGGGGAACCTATTCAGCATATTTTATTCCGGAGGGGATAGAAGAGTACAGCTACACAGCACAAGACGGGGAACAAAAGAAAGGGTGGCGGTTTAAGTTTTCAACAGAATTCAAGCCCAGAAAGAAGAGGTAACCAAATATGTCAAAAATTACAGAATATTTATCAGATTACATGAAGGAGCTGGACAGCTACATGAACCGCCTTAACAGGGACGGGCTGTCAAGGAAGGATCGGAAGCTTTTCCTTGACCTGAGCAATGAGTATTATGATATTTTTCAGAAAGAAGAGGATTTTCCCAATGAACTATTGAGGGGTATATCTGAATTCAGTGATAATATTGCGAACCAATCGAACGAGGGCAAAGAGCTGGCGGGAAGATACAGGGATAATGTTGTGCAGCACGCAACTGATTATATTAATACATTACTGCGAAATGAACTTCAGTTTGGTATATTTCAAAGAGATGCGGAGATTATAAATCTACAGCGTGAAAAAATACAGATGCTGCAGGAGCTGGTGGATCTTGATATAAAGGCGAATGGGCAGATTACAGATCAAACACAGGATATTCTCGATGTACAGAACTGCGAGCTATTAAAAAATGGGCGTGTCAGGGAGCTTTCATTATGGGAGCAGACAAATTCGGCACAGGAAATAACGATGTACCAGGAGGAGATGGTGCAACAGGGTAAGGCTGATAAGAAAGATGAGGTATCTATGGAGAAAAAGAGAGTGGTCAGCAAAGATGAACTGGATCAGCTAATCAACAGTCACCTTATGGAAAGCAGGTCCGGGCGTGGAGCAAAAACTCTGGATCTGTCAAATTGCATTATATCCAACTATGTGTTTAAGGGAGATATGTCAGCGGTATCATTTGACCATGCAGATCTGCGTTACTGTGAATTTCGTATGACGAAAGCTGAGCATGTAAGTTTTCAGGATGCTGTTTTTACCGAATGTAAAATGACACAGGCAGAATTTGAACATTGTAGTTTTAACAACGCGGATATTAAAGCAGCCAAAGTCGCAAACAGTATGTTCAGGGGCAGCTCTTTCAATACAGCAGATATGCGGCAGTGCTCAATTCAGAATTCTGTATTTTACCATACATCCTTTACAGATACCCGTATGCGTGAATTATCGGGAAGTGAAAACATATTCCATGAATGTGGAAATCTGGCGGATACCGTAAAATTGGAGGCAACTCCTGATATGGATCGGGAGGAAGCGGCAAATTACGTGAACAGTCTGCGGGAAATGTTTAATAATGAGGGGTATATGTACTCATGGGAATTAGATGGTGCAGACTTAGAGAATTACGCTGCAGATTTTTCCATAAAAATATCCCATGATGGAAAGACTGTTGAGGAAGAAAGATATTCTGCGCTGCTAGATCCGGATACCTATGCGATATCACATATTGATACCGGACGGCAGGGAGATTCACTCATCAGGATGTTTATGCCGGAAATGAACAGGGTGATCATGGGGAATCTGCAGAAAATCAAAGAACAAGAAGAGCCGCGGGTCAGATTGAAGTTTCCCTATATGACAAGAGCCACTTTTATGCTGGTGAAGGATGAAATCAAGCGTATGGGAGCAACGTTTGATCCCGGACGCAAGGAATGGTATGTGAAACAGGGCGTTGGAAAGGAAACTATTAACCACATTCGGGATTATATCGAAGAACATGATGAGGCAATTTATTTGAAGCTGCCATTTATAGAGGATGCACAGAAATTCAAGCAGATACTTGAAGAAATAAAACAAAATGGCGCGCGTTATAACCCCATGAAAAAGAAATGGTATATTACAGAAACAATGGATCGGAGTAAATTCTTTGTATACCTTCCAAATAATTCTGTGCACCAGAAGTTAAGTGGATTTAAAGCTGAAGCAGAAAAGCAGACAGATAAGCACGAAGCGGGATACAGAAAAAGAGAGGCGCCGGAACTGGCATAAGCAAACAGGGCACGGAAGACCAGACAGAGGTCAGGTTTTCCGTGCTGTTTCTGTTTTTTATGCGACATCGCATAAATAAAAAGGAAGGATGGAGAGCATGGGGAAAGAACCGTTCAGAGTAAGGGACAGGCAGTTAAAAATATGGGTCACAGATTATGAGTACAAGTTAATCCAAGAGCGGATGAAGATATCCGGCTCGGCTACGCTGAGAGAGTTTATGCTCGACGCGGCGACGAATGGGTTTCTGATCAATGTGGATTATTCCGATATCAAGGCACTTGCATATGAGATCAACAAGATCGGGAACAACATCAACCAGATCGCGCACAAGATAAACAGTGAAGGGCTTGTTTATAAGAGCCAGATCGAGGACGTGCAGGAAGATATAAATATGATATGGAAACTTTTGCGGTCGAAGTTTTATCAGATTCCGTAGAGCCTTCCGGTGGAGAAAAAATATGGCTACATCAAAATTAAAAGTTATTAAGAAAACGCTCAGAAAAGCGATTGACTATATTGCTAATCCGGAAAAAACAAAGGATGGCACACTTATTTACTCACATGGCTGTTCTGTGGAGACTGCAGACCGGGAGATGGAACTTACGGCAAGGCAGGGAACCGGGAGAGGCGACCGGATTGCCTATCACCTGATCCAGTCCTTTGCCCCGGGTGATGACATTACCCCGGAGAAGGCGCTGGAGCTGGGAATTGAATTTGCCAGAAGGGTTACAGGGGGAAAGTATGAATTTGTTGTATCGACACATATTGATAAGGATCATATACATAACCACATTATATTTAATGCGGTTGACTATGTGAGTCACAGAAAGTATCATTCTGACGAGAAAGATAAGTACAGGATCCGGGATATTAATGATGAGATCTGCAGCGCTAATAATCTGTCGGTGCTGCCAAAATATGACGGGAAGAGAAAGGCGAAGTATAGAAATACATATAAAGAGGAAAAAATATCTTGGCAGAAAAAACTGAAATCTGTAATAGATGATGCAATCAGAAATTCGGATACGTTTGATGAAATGCTGTATGCGCTTGAAATGGAAGGGTATGAAATTAAGCGCGGCAAGTACATTTCATTTCGGGCACCGGGACAGGAGCGTTTCACTAGGGCGAAGACGATTGGAGATAGTTATAGCGAAGATGCAATCCGAGAAAGAATTGCAAATAAGGATAAAGAGCCGGAATTGCTGGCTGAGGAAACGGAAGTTACTGTTCCGAAGAAAAAGCAGACAGCATCAGAAGTTAAAGGACAGGTGATATCAAAGAAAAAGGAATTTCCGTCAAAACGGATCAACCTTCTGGTGGACATTTCCAAGAATATCAAGGCACAGCAGTCTAAAGCATATGAACATGCGTTAGTCAGAAGCAATATTAATACATTAGTGAAAACCATGAATTTTTTGATATCCCATAAAATAACGACGCCGGAGGAGTTCCAGATTTATGCGGAGGCTAAAAATGCAGAGTATTCACTTTATAGGAAAGACATCAGGAAGATTGAAAGTGAACTGATGGACCTTTCTGAAAAAATAAAATTTACCCAGAATTATAAAAAGAATGCCCATGTGTTTTATGAGTCAAGGCGCGCCAAGGATCCGGCGGCGTATGCAAGGGAGCACGAGGATCAGATTGTTTTGTTTAAAGCATCTGAATTATATTTCAAGCGAAAACAACTGAACCCGAAGGAAATGAACCTTGCTGAAATGTTTGAAAAATACAGACAACTAAATGCAGAAAAAGCGGAACTTGATAAGCGGAGCAATTCTCTGAAACGTGAGATCAAGGAGTTGGAGGTGGTTGCGGAGAATATAGAAAAAGCTGTCGGGGAGGATATTGCCGGAAAAGAAGCTACCCAGAAAAACACAGAGAAAGGGAAAGAACGGGAAATATAATAACAGGTGCTACAATAAATGCAGGCATTTCTACTTTGCTAGATTTGCCTGCATTTCTTTTTTTGGGTTTTAGTCCGCACAGGCAGACTTGTATAAAGCACAGGAAGCCGCACGCGGCATAACAAAGGGGTTTGGGGATGTGCCCCAACAAGCAAAATAATCTGAAATTCCCGGTACGGGGATTTTAGATTATGGTGTAAATGGGTACCCATTTGCGTTGCTTGCTACTCCGTGAAAATGGTGATTTTCACGGACGTGTTTTAGCCCGCATAGGCGGGCTGTACAAAACACATAATGCCGTGAACGGCATAAAAGAAGCGAACAATGCTACATATCAATAACAGGTGTTCATTTAAGATGTGATTGCGGCACGTAGTCGAATTTGGTATAATAAAAATGCGCTCCAAAACGGGTAAGCGGTTCGCCTTTTGCCAGATGATTCATCTGAGGACTTCCAGATTTAGGGGAGGTATGTCAATGGAAAATCTACGAAAGGGTACTTAGGTACATATGAGATTCGATGTGCTTGTAGGGATTGTCGGCATTGCTGTAACACTTGTCAGTATAATAACCACTAGTGTCAGCATATGGCAAAACCGCAGGAATAAAGAAAATCAAAAAAGCAACCGCCGCTCGCCAAAGTAGGTAGGTTGCTTTTTGATAAGTAACTGAAAACCAAGGTGAACCGTTTGCTTTACGGAGCGCCTATTATGCTTTCATAATATACTGATGTGCAGGAATTGTCAACAAATAATAATGTTTATGCGATGTCGCATAAACTGCGACAAGTGAGGGGAAACGAGTTATGGTAAAAGATGAACAAAAGAAAAGTTCCTGTTTTACAGATATTTCATTATGGGACAGCGAGGCGGAGCAGGAGGTGTTTCGGTACTTACAAAAAATTATTAATACAGAGCGGTTTCAGATTTTTCCACATATGCCGATTTCAGAGGTGTTTAAAGAATTTAGAAAATATGAAGCGTTTAAGCAGACTTATATGAAATATTGTGATCTGGTAGACTGCGCCGATCAGCAGGGAAAGCACTTTGAGTTATCGCATTTTGATTTTACCATTTACAGCCAAACAGAGTATCTTCCAGTGCTAATTATAGAGGCGGACGGGAGCCGACATAAAACAGATCCATCAGTCATTTTCTTTGACAAGTTTAAAGATTACATTGCCGCTCAACATGAAGTGCCAATGGTACGATTGGAATTACACAAAGGTAATATGGACATAAAGGAAGAACTGGTCAAAAAGTTGAAAGAGAAAAATTTGGATGATCCCTATAATTATCCCGTCTATTGTAAAAGGTGTGGTCAAAAATTTTTGTATCGATCCAACGGAGGTTTTTATTTTTGTAGATCATGCATTAATGAAAGTACGAATAAAAGTTTAACTCTATCAAATAACGAAAAGAATTGCCCACCATTATTTGTGTGGGATATTTCTCAAGAGTAATTGAGATAAATAATGAAGTTTTGTACTATTTGTGTTAGGTCACAAAATTTTATGCGACGTCGCATAAGGATGAAAACAAAGGAGAAAAGATTATGAGGGGAAGAAAAATTATCGTTTTTGTTATGCTGAGCTTGACCGCACTATTGACTGGATGCGGTAAGAAGAAAATTGATGTAACAGAAAATCTGCAGGTTTCTTTTGAAGGATATGATGGTTACGGAACCGCCAGATTGGAAAATGAATATTTCTGGGAGGGTGAGGCACTCGAAGCGGCAGGAATCGAGAGCATTGATGGTTTTGACACATTAGGAAGTGCATTAAATATTGAAATGGCGGTTCAATATGAAATGCAACCAGCATCAGGACTGTCAAATGGAGATCAAGTGGTTGTTAAAGCAAGTATAAATGAGACGATGTTGGAAGGGTATGATTTTGAATTATTATCTAAGGGAGAAAAAACATATACAGTTTCGGGGTTGAAAGAGATTAAAGAAGTAGATTTATTTGAAAATATAGATATAGAATTTTCTGGGATAGCACCATATGCTATGGCACAGATCGCAGATTCAAATACAGATTCTTATCCTGGGGTTAAGAGATATACGTTAAGTAAAGAAACAAATTTAAAAGTGGGCGAACCCATCATTCTTTCCGTGGAATACGATGAAGACGAATTACATGTGGCTGGTTATAATGCTATTGAGGATAAAAAGGAGTATGTGGTTCCTGATTTGGACAGATATGTAATGGGTATAAGCGAGATTCCACAAGATACGCTTGATAAAATGACAAAGCAGCTTGAAGATGCTTTATGGGCTCAAGTTGCAACAGCATGGGAGGAGAAAGATTCATTAAAATCGATAAAATATGTTGGGAGTTATTTCCTTCGCCCTAAGGAGAATCAGATAGTGTATGAGAATAATATTTTGTATAATATATATAAAATAAGTGTTGAAAATTCAGAAAATAATTTTGATTTTTATACATATTGCCGTTTTAAGGATATCATAGTTTTAGCGGATGGAACATGTAGTGTTGACTTGACAAACTATACAATGCCTACGGGGTCAGCTTTTTTGGGAATGGTTAATGGAGAAGCCTTTACTAAGGGGAGTTACTATTACAATGGTTATGAAGAAACAGATTCACTTTTCAATAACTGTGTAACAAAAAATATAGAGCAATATGAATATGAATCATCGGTAGCCGAATAGAATAAAAAATTTATTAAGAACCTTTTTGCAATGCTACAAAAAACAAAGGAGAAAAGATTATGAGGGGAAGAAAATTAGTAGTTTCAATAGTTATGATGATTGCTGTTTTATTGGCTGGATGTGGTAAAAGCGGGGATCTGACGGGTAAATGGGTGTGTACGGACGAAGGAATATCGGAATCATTGGATCTTTTTAGCGACGGGACAGGAACATTTACACAGGATGGAGAATCGTGTGAAATTACATGGGTTGCAGAAGAGGGAAGATTTAAGCTTACTCGATCATTGGGTTTTTTAGGCGAATCATCGGGAACCTTTGATTTTGAGTTGAAAAAAGATACACTGACTTTTTTTTCTGATGATGGAGAAATACAAAATTTTATTCGAGAATAGTTTTATGTGATTTTTAAAGTGAAGCCTCGGGAAAGTTCCTCGGGGCTTCATTATTGTATATTATTTGGGATTTTCAGTAGAGGAAGAATTAGTTTATCTCTTTTTTAGCTCTTCTAAGCCGAGTGTTGTAAACGACATTAGTGATCTTGATTGAGCTTTTCCGCAAGTGAGTTAATCATTTGCTTAACTAATTTTTTGTCATCTTCATTCAATAAGTTATATTGATATACAATATCTTTTATTTCTGCATCAATATTCAAGTCGCCAATCACGTCTGAAAAGATTGGAGCTTTTCCACTGATAAGCCAGTCTTGATTAACTTGATATTCACGACATATATCACGAACAGTGCGATCAGTAATGTTACGAATGCCTTTTTCCATATTTGTTATGGAACTACCAGACATATTGATGCTTGCACCAAAAGCTCTGGTAGATAAATTTAATTTTTTTCTTAAAAGCCTTAAACGCTCATTTATAGTCATTATTTTCACCTCTGAAAGCACTATATCATAATTTGGTTTCAATGTAAACAAAGGAATGTTGACAATGGTTTCAAAGAATGCTATAGTGGTTTCAATGAAAACACAAAGATAGGAGGGAAATAAATGGAAAAAGACACTGAAGATATGTTAAATGTAGCATTAAAATTAGATGAAATTCGGAAAAAAAGCCCTGAAGATTATTTTTATTTGAAAGGATGGATACATTGCCTTTCTAATAGAGACAAAATAAGTGTTAGAGATAAGGAAGTAAAAACGGGCATTGTGTGAAAAGAATGATAACTTATGCGACATTACATAGAATTTAGTATGAAAGAGAGGGTATGGAGGCTGTGAAGAAAAAAACAGACCAGAATGTAGAAAAATATGTATTTGAAGAAACGATGAGTGCATTAGATCACTTTTTGCAGGAACATCGAAATCTGGGCGTGGGGACGCTTGATACACTTCCTGCAAATAAAGTGCTGCCGGATGCACTGTACATAGAAAAAAAGTCAGATGAAGCGTGGAAACATGTGCAGAGCTTAGTGAGTGAACATGTAAGATATGAAATTGTTGAGACAGGGAGACCTGTTGAGAGTTTTCCTTATCCTTACGATTTTCCCTATCAGGTACGGGAGTGGCATGAAATTGATACAAACCAATGGGCATATTCGGGCGAGGGGATTTTCTGTAAGACATTGGAGCAGGCAAATGATTATATTGCTACCCAAGAGGGAAGGGCACTCCGTGGCAATATAGTACAAATTACGAAACTTGATGAAAATATCAGGAAAGTATCGCAGAAGAACGACAAGGACAGGCTCTTTATCAAGAAGTATGATATGTGGTGGTCTGCCTATGAAAATGATAGGGGCGAAATAAATCCAACAATATCGGCAATCGGCAGCGATCATGAACTGATTCATAATTATTTGAAAAGGATGCTGACTGATCTTAAAAGATCGGGGATAAAAGAAATAGACTTTTCACATTGGAGTTTTACAGATGTACGTTTTGATAAATCCATGATGGAGTTGATGAAATTTGCAGATAAAATCAATTTCCGAAATGCATCTTTTTGCTATGGAAACTTTTACTCTGTGGAATTAAAGAATGTAGATTTTTCAGGAGCAAGTTTTGATATGTATGGAATAGTAGACTGTACATTTCGTAAATGTGATTTTAGCAGGACGGCGTGGGAAGAGCCGGCAATGGGGGACAATGGGAATTTAATTAAGGATTCAACTTTCATAGGCTGTAATTTTAAGGATGTGAAATTCGATAATGCAAAGTTTTCAAATAATAAATTTACCCGTACCAATATTGATAAGTATTTATATGGACCTGTGAATAAACCATCCGTATTGAGAAAATTAAATGAATTAAAGCAATCTGTTGCGAAAAACACCAAAGAAAGGGTGAGTGCTGAGAGGGATGTTAAGCAGCACGATCGCAGACAGGAAGAACGATAATTTATGCGACGTCGCATAGAAATGAAGAAGATAACAGGGAGAATGCAGAGCTGATCGGTTTACGAGAGCTTGTTGATGCGGAGCATACAATAAGTAGGAGGTTTGAGATGTATAAGAGCGCAAAAGAAGGCAATATATTTGTTCTGACACAAAAGGGTTATGAAGCGACACCTGACAACAGGAGGGAAAAGGGAAATGGTTAATTGGGAAGTGGTCATTTGTTTTGTTTCAATTGTTTTTTACTTATTAGTTTGTATTTTCAGTTTGCAAGATTTTTTTAATTTTTTTGAATCAAAATCCATCTCTAAGAGGAGGCGTAGTTCATATTTATTAATAGTCCTTGGTTTTATGGTTTTGGGCCTGTTATTCCTAGTTTTTGTTTTTATGACGCTTTTCTTTATTTGAGTAGGTGAAGACTGGATCGGGAGGATTTTTGAGAAGGGAAGAAAAGGCAGAATTAAAGCAGGAGACTGTTCACGGTAAGTTAGAGAAATTTCAGCGAGAGACAAAAGAGAAAGGGGCAGACAGCCCAAAGCAACATGAGGACAGACAGGAAGAGCGGTAACTTATGCGACGTCGCATAGAAATGGGATTGGATTTTATTTATGATTTAGGGAATGAGGGTTAGTTAATGAAGGATTTCCTTTGTATATTAGTTTGTTTTTTTATTATTTTATGTCTGTTCATGGTTGTGGTTTATTATACGGGGGCATTCTGGGTGAAGGTATTTAAGTTTGTATACAGATTTAGTGAGAAATATTGGCTTTACATAAGGATTGTTATTTATTGTGTCGGTATAATAATAGAAATACTTATGTGTTATCGCTTGTTAATAGGGCATTAAAAGTAAAGCAGGGGGAGACGACGCGGTGAATTATGTTGCCAACTGGAATCGGTTAGATTCTATCATTCTATTTTGTGAAAATAAGTTGTGTCAGCTAAAAGCGGCTGTCTGCGAGAGTAAGGAAACGGAGCCGGATGTGGAGCTGATGATTCAGGCGGAGACAGCACATCTTAAAACGGAAAATGAAAGTTTGAAAAAACGTGAAGTGCCAGCGTATTTGATAGAAGAAGAGGGAGAGTATTTTTGCCCAAAGTGCCAGTACAAGCAGCCGGATCCGATGCGTGTAAGGTATTGTGCGAACTGCGGGCATAGGGTGATATATGTAAGCAAAAGAAAGATAGAAAGAGCGGAGCGATAGAATCAGCCAACTAAGGCTTTTCTATATAAATGATCCATGATAAATACGCCGCATATGCGTAAGAACACAGCTTTTGCGTCATAAAGTCCGGTAACGTCTGGCAGGCAGGGAGCTTCACAGTGGATATGCCATGAATCTTATTTCTTTTTTGGAAACCGTCTAAATACTGGAGGTAAGGAGAGCAATCAAGTCTGTTCTGTGTAACTTCTCGTGGTGAAAGAAGGAGCGGAGATCTGTCTGTCAGTGATAATGATACACCCCCGAGGGTGGGGCTTGCCCATGGAAATGGGAGAGGTAGAGTAGCACGCTGCGTAATGGGTGTGTGAGGGTAACCTGTGGAGCTGACCAACAGCCGCCGGCATTCTTATTTTATGCGACGTCGCATAAAATGTATAGTCTTTTGGGAGCGGCGGATATTCGCTGAGATTTTCCTTATTTAGTGTGGCGATGGGTATTATGGGGGTATCCATCGCTCCCAGAAGATTATTGACATAAAACAAGGAATTGTGTACTATAATAACAAAGACGGGCAACTAGAGTGTTCGCCAAAGCGATGAAGTAGGAGAGGGCACCGGAACGCCTTGGCTTACTGAGCTTCATGTGGGTTATGCAGTGGTACCACATCACCGGGGTAGGCAGTTTGCCGAAAGAAAATGCTTTAGAAGAAGTTCTGCTTGTTGGCAGAACTTTTTCTATATTTAAGTAAAGGAGTATAGGAGCGGATGGGATGGACAAATTGCAAAAGACGGCATTGGCGTATCAGTTAGTTATGCAGGTGCAATATTATTTTGAAATAGCTAAAAAAAATACAAAGCGTGAATTTGTTTTAACCTTTGAGAGGGAAGATTTCTTTCATATGGCAGGATTACATAAACTTAAAGATGTTACCACATTGCAAATAGAAAAGAGTAGAGGAATCATATATGATAGGATTCTGGATGGGAATATTACGTTAGATCAAGTAGAAAATAGTTTTTTTTATCAGGATATTGAAAAAAGGCTTTTGTATTTGGGCAAAATACAGGAACTGCTGGACAGTAATCAGATTGTTTTTCAATATCTGGAAAATAAAAATAAGGCATCACATATTAAAGCTGATTATTTGATGGAAGAAGGGCGCGAAACAGATGTTATTTATATTTTCTTGAATGAAAGATCAAAAGCGGAGAAAGGACAGATCCCGCGCATGTGCTGCCGCTCCTTTTTTCCCATGAACCAACTGGACTATTCCAGAAACCAGCCATCTTATACGCTGCTGAAGAAAGTAAAAATAGATACTGTCACAGGAAACAGGACGGTGCAGTATGACAGAAGCAAGATTTTAGAGCAGGCAAGAGCGGCAGGATCGGAAGCAGAGCGCAGATCTGTTCTGCAGCAGCTCAATGAAAAGAAGGCACAGCTTGCGATCAGAGAGGTTCTGGATCAAAGGAAAGAACTGCGGAAAGACAAGCAGGAACCAGAAAAATAACGAATGTGATTTAAAATACTGAATAATTATTTTTGCAACATCCATTTCCGAGAGTGGATGTTTTTTTGTGCCTGTAAATCAAGATAAAGATAGCCGATAGCGGTGTGACACCACATAAACAAATGCAGGAAAGGAAGTAATATTGATTAACGTGCAGGAATAAGATTGAGCAAGAAATCGTACATGCAGGTGAGTCAGTATGAAAAAAGGTGAGGATATGGATAATGTAAAAAAGCAACTGTTATTAAATGTCTTTGAAATTCTGGCACAGCAGGGATTGATTAGCAACGAAGAAAAATACCGCATGAAAAATATCATTAATGAACAGAGAAAATAGTGGAAACGGGAAGTTCATGCAGGGGAGGCGGAAGCGTGGCAGGGAGTACATTGAGCAGGCAGCCAACACGTGTGGGTATATATAATCGCTGTTCTACAGAAGAAGAAGCACAGAAAAATGCATTGGCGGTACAGGCAGAAGAGAGTCGTGAGATTGCCCAGAGGAAGGGGTGGATAATAGCGGCACAGTACATAGAAAGCGAGTCTGGAACATCTGTAAAGAACAGGACGGAATATCAGCGCCTTCTGGATGATATGGAGAAAGATGTATTCGATATTGTAATGATTAAGTCCATAGACCGCCTTATGCGGTCGGCAAAAGACTGGTATCTGTTCCTAAGTAAGCTTACGGAGAATAACAGGCGTCTTTATATCTATCTGGAGGACAAGTTTTATACGCCAGATGACAGCCTGATATCTGGAATCAAAGCGATACTTGCGGAGGAGTTCAGCAGGGATTTGTCTAAAAAGATTAAAAATTCCCACCATCGGAGGCAGGAACTGCACCGCCAGAGCAAAGGGGCTGGACTTAATATAACAAGACCCATGTTCGGGTGGGATAAGGTGGAAAAGGATGTCTACGTGATCAATGAGGCAGAAGCGGAAGCATATAGGGCGGCATTTATGCTTGCAGGAGAGGGAAAAGGTTTTTACGTGATAGCAAATGAGATGTATGACAACGGGGTGCGCAGCAAGTCGGGAAAAAGGATTTCTGCGATACAATGGAGAAAAATGATATACTCCCCGCGGGCACACGGGACTATGGTAATTCACCAGCGGGAATATGATTTTGATTCCAAGAAGATGAAAACCCTTCCGCCGGAAGAGTGGATCTATATTGAGGACGCGTTGCCGCCGATCGTGTCCAAGGAATATCAGGAAGAAGTTTTAAAAGAAATCAGCGCCAGAAGGATAGACTGCCGTTTTGGTGAGTATACCAGAGACATGAGCAGGGTGGGCATGTACGATCTTTCGGGAAAACTGTATTGTGCAATATGCGGCAGCGTATATTACAGGACTTCCTTTTCCTCCGGTCTGCGGAGGCTGCCGGAATGGAAATGTTCAACAGCTCTGGCAAAAGGCAGAACGGCTTCTAATAAAGAAGGCTGTGATAATATTAATCTGATTGAAGAGACCATAAACGAGGTGGTAGAAAGGGCATGTAAAGAGCAGTACGAGAGTCTTTTTGGGACACAGCAAAATATTATTGATGAAACACTGGCGGCAGTTAAGAAAGCGTTTCGGGATGATCAGTCGGAGAAGGAACTGGTCAGATTAAAAAAAGAGCTGGAGAAATTGGACAGAAAAAAGAAGATTCTCTTTGAAAAATTAATGAATGAAACTATACAGGATTTGGAATTTAAGGAGTATAATGAAGAACTAGGCAGGCAGATCGCACAGCTATCAGAAAAAATCGGTGCTTTAGAAGAAAAAAGCAGCACTTACGCTGACTATGAGATAAGGCTGACTGCGATCCGGGAATTCCTTCAGACAGGAGGGGCTGTTGACAGGGCAAAGACAAAGGATCTCGTCACAAGGATTGACAGGATTGTTGTATATCCGGATGGCAAAATTGAAATACTCTTCAACAGGGTGAAGCTTCTCGGATTGCTGAAAATCTATGATGGCAGCATTATAGAGGAACAGTTGAATGAGCAGTTCTTCAGGATTACAGCAAAGTATGTACATACAAATATATATAGGGAAAGAAGAGATGTGGTAAATGAAAAGATTCTGGATATTTTCAGAAAGGATCCGCACGTATATGCCAAGGATTTGCCTGAGAGGCTGGGGGTAAGTTATTCCTATGTCAATACTTCAATAAAAGAATTGAAAAGAGAAGGAAGGATCCGGCATAAACAGAATGGGTTTACCCATGACGGGACGTGGGAGGTTATAGAAGAATAGGGTGGTAATGTACTCTGTGTTACAAAACTCCTGCAACCCCGTTTTTATCACCGTTGGCCTCCGCATAGGCGTGGAGCGGTATTACTCCTACTTCCGGCAGTTCGGGCTTTTAGACAAGACGGGGATTGACCTGCCGGGCGAGGCGGGGACAATCATGCACAAGATGGAAAACATCGGGCCGGTGGAGCTTGCCACCATCTCTTTCGGGCAGTCCTTCCAGATCACTCCGATTCAGCTTGCAACCACGGCGGCGTCCATCGTCAACGGCGGCAGGCGTATCACGCCCCATTTTGCCGTGCGTGCGGTGACGTCGGACGGGAGCGACAGCCAGTCGTTCACCTATCCCGTGAGGGAGCATGTGGTGTCCGACGAGACGTCCGAGACCATGCGGTATATTTTAGAGCAGGTGGTGGCGGACGGCAGCGGCAGAAACGGTGCGGTGGAAGGATACCGGGTGGGCGGCAAGACGGCGACCAGCCAGACACTTCCCCGCGGGAGCGGCAAGTATATTGCCTCTTTTCTGGGCTTTGCCCCGGCGGATAACCCGCAGGTCCTGGCGCTGGCGGTGATCCACAACCCGCAGGGAACTTACTACGGCGGACAGATTGCCGCCCCGGTGGTGAGGCAGCTTTTTGAGAATATCCTTCCATATTTGGACGAAAAGTAATATAATTATGAACAAATGAATCTGAAAAGCGGCGGAGAGCGCTGACAGTGCGGTTTTGCGAATGGCGCGTGAGCTATAAAAGGTTTGGAGGAAGCATGAACAGTGTCATATTAATTTCGGTTTTGGTATCATTCGGGATCAGCGTGTTTCTGGGTCCTGTAGTAATCCCTTTTCTGCGCAGGCTGAAAGTGGGACAGACGGAGCGTACGGAAGGACCAGAAAGCCATTTGAAGAAAAACGGGACGCCCACCATGGGAGGCATCCTGATTTTGGTCAGTGTGGTGGTGACATCCCTGCTTTTTGTGCGGGATTACCCGGGCATTATCCCGGTGCTGTTCCTCACGCTCGGCTTCGGGCTGGTAGGATTTCTGGACGATTATATCAAAGTCGTTTTAAAGCGTTCCATGGGGCTCCGCGCTTGGCAGAAGTTTGCCCTGCAGTTTCTTGTGACGGGTGTTTTCGTCTTTTATCTGCAACGGTACACGGATGTCTCTCTGGCGATGAAGGTGCCTTTTCTCGACGGGGTTTATCTGGATCTTGGCTGGATGAACATTCCGTTTCTGTTCTTTGTAGTGATCGGGACGGTGAATGGCACGAACTTTACGGACGGTCTGGACGGTCTGGCAAGCTCTGTGACGGTGCTTGTCGCGACTTTCTTTACGGTGGTGGCGATCGGTACAGCCAGCGGAATCGAGCCGATTACCTGCGCGGTGGTGGGTGCGCTTTTGGGATTCCTGCTCTTCAATGTACATCCCGCCAGCGTGTTTATGGGAGATACGGGATCGCTGGCGCTTGGCGGTTTCGTGGCGGCGGCAGCGTATATGATGCAGATGCCGCTCTTTATCGCGATCGTAGGTTTTATCTATGTAATCGAGGTACTGTCGGTTATGATGCAGGTGACATATTTCAAAATGACAGGCGGTAAGCGTATCTTTAAGATGGCGCCGATTCACCATCACTTTGAGCTGTGCGGGTGGTCGGAGACCCGGGTGGTCGCCGTATTTTCGATAGTGACGGCGCTGTTATGCCTTGTGGCGCTGTTTGGGGTAGCGTGAAAATCATGGAGGATATTATGGATTTACAGGGAAAAAAGGTGCTTGTGGTCGGTTCGGGCTTGAGCGGAATCGGGGCTGTGCAGGCTTTGCATCACGCGGGGGCGGCGCCTCTGTTGTTTGACGAAAATGAAAAGCTGAATGCGGAAGAGGTGCGGAGAAAACTGCCGTCCGGCATCATTGCGGAAGTTGTCATCGGCACACTGCCGGAGGAACAGAACGAATCGGTGGAGCTGGTCGTTTTAAGCCCGGGCGTGCCGACGGACACGGCTTTTGTGGAAGGTTTCCGAAAGCGGGGCGTGAAGATATGGGGCGAGATTGAGTTGGCATATGAGCTGGGCAAAGGCTCGGTGATCGCCATAACGGGGACAAACGGTAAGACAACGACCACTTCCCTTGTGGGAGCGATTATGTCGGCGCACTGTAAGGATGTGGATGTGGTGGGAAATATCGGAAATCCTTACACGCTGACGGCGCTGGATTCCACGGAGGAGACCGTGACGGTGGCGGAGATAAGCAGCTTCCAGCTGGAGACGATCGATCGGTTTAAGCCGCAGGTTTCCGCCATCTTAAACGTTACGCCGGATCACCTGAACCGCCATCACACCATGGAAAACTATGCGGCGGCGAAGGAGGCGGTCTGCAGAAACCAGACAAAGGAAGAGACCTGCGTGCTGAACTATGAAAACAGTTACACGAGAGCTTTCGGGGAGCGCTGCCCTGCGCGGGTGGTGTGGTTTTCCTCGCAGAGAAAGCTGGAGGACGGATTCTATCTGGAGGGGGATGAAATTTTTCATGCAGATGGCGGGGCAGCCGAACGGCTCATGGACATACATGATATGAGACTGGTCGGTGTCTGCAACGTGGAGAACGTGATGGCGGCGATGGCGGTCACAACCGCCTGCGGTGTGCCGATGGAGAAAATTCTGTCGGTGATCCGGACGTTTGCGCCTGTGGAACACAGGATAGAGTTTGTGGCGACAAAGCGAGGTGTGGACTATTACAACGATTCCAAGGGAACTAATCCCGACGCGGCAATTCAGGGCATCCGCGCCATGGACCGTCCAACGGTGCTGATCGGCGGCGGTTATGACAAACAGAGCGAATACGACGAGTGGATTGAGGCGTTTGACGGCAAGGTGAAATGCCTGGTACTGATCGGACAGACAAGGGAAAAGATAGCGGCGTGCGCGAAAAGCCATGGGCTTTCCAATGTCGTGCTTGCGGATACTTTTGAGGAGGCATTTGCGGTATGTGTGGAGAAAGCGGAACCGGGAGACGCGGTTCTGTTGTCACCCGCCTGTGCGAGCTGGGGGATGTTCCCGAACTACGAGGTCAGGGGACAGATGTTTAAGGAAATGGTGAATCATATGGAGGAGAGTTGTTAAGTGGCACAGAGAAACGCTTCCCGTAGAAGACAACAAAAAGGCGAGAGCTTTATGGATTACAGTCTGCTGTTTATCGTGCTTTTTCTTGTGGGTTTCGGTATGGTCATGGTGTTTTCCTCAAGTTCCTATGAGGCTAACCTGAGACTCGGGGATTCTACCAGATATCTGAGGCAGCAGCTTTTTGCATCCATTCTGGGGCTTGTGGCAATGATGGTGGTGGCGAACATTCCCTATCATTTCTGGGAGCGGTTCGCGGTACCTGCATATATCGGTTCTGTGGTGCTGATCTTGCTGATTATTCCTTTCGGCTACAGTTCCGGCGGCGCGACGCGCTGGCTGTACATAGGACCGATCTCCCTGCAGGTTGCGGAGGTGGCGAAGCTTGGCATGATCCTGTTCCTGTCCAGCCTGATCTGTAAAATGGGCAAACAGATACGGACCAATAAAGGTTTTATGCTTGTGCTGGCTATGCCTGCGCCGGTTGCGCTGATGATCTGGCAGATTACCAATAACCTGAGTTCGGCGATTATCGTCATGGCGATTGCGATCCTGATGCTGTTTGTGTCCTGCCCGGACTATAAACGTTTTTTTCTTTTGGGACTGCTGACACTTGCGGGAGCGGCCGCTGTTGTCTTTTATGTGGTGCAGACGGCGCAGGCGCATGTGGATGATCTGAATTTCCGCGGCGCCCGTGTGCTTGCGTGGCTTGACCCGGAGGCGTACTCCAGCGATACCGGGTTCCAGACGCTGCAGGCGCTCTATGCCATCGGCAGCGGCGGCGTGCTGGGCAAGGGTCTGGGACAGAGTATGCAGAAGAGGGGGTTTCTGCCGGAGGCGCAGAATGACATGATCTTTTCCATTATCTGCGAGGAGCTGGGGCTTTTCGGCGGGATCGCCGTTATCATCATGTTTCTGATGCTGATCTGGAGGCTGATGATCATCGCCAACAATGCGCCGGATCTTTACGGTGCGCTTCTGGTTGTTGGAGTGATGGGGCATATAGCCGTTCAGGTCATTCTGAATATCGCCGTGGTTACCAACACGATTCCCAATACGGGTATTTCCCTGCCTTTCATCAGTTACGGGGGGTCTTCCGTCATGTTTCTGCTGATTGAAATAGGGATCACTTTGAGTGTGGCAAAGGGAATACGGTTAAAAGATTTGTAAGGACAAGATAATTTTTTGTCGAAAATCCATATAGATAGAATAGGTCATAAATAGAAGCAGAGGTAAATTTATGGACGCTGTTCGTATCTATGGTGGAAACTGTCTCTCGGGACAGACGAAGATACAAGGGTCAAAAAATGCCTCGCTGCCCATTCTGGCGGCGACACTTTTGATAGACGGCACCTGCGAGATAACAAACTGCCCGGATATTTCGGACGTATACCATATGCTGCGGCTTCTGGAAAGTCTGGGCTGTGTGGTGAGCAGAGAGGCGGATGCGATCCGCATTGATACAAAAGGGGTTGCCGAGTGCGATATGCCGGCGGATTCCGTGGGGGTTATGAGGTCCTCGATCATGCTCTTAGGTGCGCTGCTTGCCCGGATGGGCGAAGTGGCTATGGAATATCCGGGAGGATGCGTGATCGGCAGGCGTCCCATTGACCAGCATCTCTATACCTTGCGGCGCATGGGGGTGGAGATTACGGAAGGACCGGAGGGGTTCTGCGCCAGGGCGGGACGGCTCCACGGCGCGGTACATGAACTGCCCTTTGTCAGCGTGGGCGTGACGGAAAATCTCGTTCTGGCGGCGGTGCTGGCGGAGGGTGAGACGGTGATCCACCCGGCGGCAAGGGAGCCGGAGATACAGGCGTTATGCGAATTTCTGGTAAGCGCCGGCGGTAAGATAGAGGGCGCCGGCACGGACCGGCTGGTGATCGAGGGCGTGAAAAAGCTTCATCCTGTGCGTTTCCGTGTACCGGCGGACAGGATTGTCGCCGGAACCTGGCTTGCAGCATGTCTGTGTGCAGGAGGTCGTGTGTTTTTGGAGGATGCGCCCTGCGGACAGATGGAGAGTGTACTTGCCTGTGCGGAGAATTTGGGCGTGAATCTGCGCAGGCTGCCGGAGGGGCTGCTTGTGGAAGGGCGTGCCTGCAAAGGGCTTAAGGAAGCGCTGGTGACAGCGGTTTATCCGGGATTTCCAACAGACCTGCAGTCTCTTTTCATGGCGGTAATCGCCTTTTCGGGACATGGCGGGCGGATAGAGGAAACCGTTTTTGAAAACCGGTTTCGGATTGTCCAGGAACTGCAGAAGATGGGCGCCGATATCCGGGTGGAAGGAAACCGTGCCACTGTCCGGGGCGGCAGGAAACTTCATAATACCATTGTGGAGGCGAAAGAACTCCGGGGCGGGGCGGCTCTAGTTGTGGCGGCGCTGGCGGCGGAGGGCACGGGCATTGTGACAAACCGCCATTTTATTGACAGAGGCTATGAGGACATCGCGCGTAGCCTGCGGGATCTGGGAGCGGAGATAGAATTAACATAACATGAGAAGAACTTCTAGCCGCCCGCAGCAAGGGCTGCTTCGCGGAGAAGTTCTAAGTCTCACGTGGGAGAATGCCTGAAAAGCGGCATTCTCCGCGATATAGGATAATGGGGATTGTGGATGAGCGATAAGAAAACCCTTAAGAAGAAAAAAAAGACGAATCCGAATCTGCGGCTGATTAAGAATGGGGATGTGGAAGAGCCGAAGAAGAAGCGGAGGCTCAGAAAGCATGGGGAAAGATCGGAAAAAATCCGCTTTGGAAAGACGAAGCGGTCGCTGATTCTGCTGACGGTCTTTCTTTCCCTTTTTCTGGTTCTCGGCGGCGGTTACTTCTATATTATCAATAATTATAAGGTGACGACAGTCCATGTGGACGGCAGCGTCCATTACACGAACGAAGAGATTATGGAGATGGTGATGGGGGGCAGGTTTGGAGACAATTCCCTGTTTTTGTCTTTGAAGTACCGGGATAAAGGCATAGAGGGGGTCCCCTTTATTGAGACCATGGATGTGGACATCGAGGCGAAGGACACAATTCGGATTACGGTGTACGAGAAAGCGCTGGCGGGCTATGTCAGGTATCTGGGACGTTATGTGTATTTTGACAAAGACGGTATTGTGGTGGAGACGTCCTTGGAGGAAACCGCCGGGATTCCGCAGGTGACGGGGCTTTCCTTCGACCATGTGATTCTGCATGAGCCGCTGCCGGTGGACAAGCCGGAGCTGTTTGACGAGATTCTGAATATTACCCAGCAGCTTGCGAAGTATTACCTCACGGCTGACAGGATCTATTTCAACAGCGCCTATGAAGTGACGCTGTATTTCGGGGAGGCAAAGATTGCTCTGGGGAAAAACGAAGATATCGACGAAAAAATTATGAAACTGCAGTATATTCTGCCGGATCTGCTGGGAAAAAGTGGTACTTTAGATATGCGTGAATACAGCGAGGATACGAAAACATACAGCTTTGAGCAAGATTAGAGTGAAAAGTAGTGTGGAAAAATTGGTGCAAACGGAACAAAAAGAAAAAAATGGGTTGCGAAGTCCGGAAAATAATTATATGATAAAGTATATGATTGTGCATGGAGTATGTGGAAGTAGAAGGAGGAATCACCTTGCTTGAAATTAAGTCGAATGAAGCGGAGTCCGCTGCGAAAATTATCGTTGTCGGTGTCGGCGGCGCGGGCAATAACGCTGTTAATAGAATGATAGATGAAGAGATAGACGGTGTGGAGTTTATCGGTATCAATACGGATAAACAGGCGTTGCAGCTTTGCAGGGCGACCAGATTGCTGCAGATCGGTGAAAAGCTTACCAAGGGGCTTGGCGCGGGCGCGAAGCCGGAGATCGGTGAGAAGGCTGCGGAGGAGAGTTCCGAGGAAGTGGCTCAGGCATTAAAGGGAGCGGACATGGTGTTTGTCACCTGTGGTATGGGCGGAGGCACGGGAACGGGCGCGGCGCCTGTTGTGGCTAAGCTTGCGAAGGATATGGGTATCCTGACCGTAGGCGTGGTGACGAAGCCCTTCCGATTTGAGGCGAAGGCGCGTATGACCAACGCGCTTGCCGGAATTGAAAAGATTAAGGATAATGTAGACACACTGATTGTGATTCCGAATGATAAGCTTCTTGAGATTGTGGACAGGCGTACCACTATGCCAGAGGCGCTTAAGAAAGCGGATGAGGTGCTGCAGCAGGCGGTACAGGGCATTACGGATCTGATCAATATGCCTGCGATTATCAATCTGGATTTTGCGGATGTACAGACTGTTATGAAGGACAAGGGTATCGCGCATATCGGCATCGGCACCGGGAAAGGCGACGACAAAGCGGCGGAAGCGGCAAAGATGGCGGTGGAAAGCCCGCTGCTTGAGACGACCATCACCGGGGCGACCCATGTGATTATCAATGTTTCCGGCGATATTTCCCTTGCGGACGCGTCCGATGCTTCCGATTATGTGAGAAACCTGACGGGAGATGAGGTAAATATCATCTTCGGCGCGATGTATGATTCCAGTATGACAGACACCTGTAATGTTACCATTATCGCGACAGGCATTGAAGAGAAGGCGGGCAGACAGGGCGCAGGGCTCGGCTTTAAGAGCGGATACATAACCCCCACTTCCCTGCAGGGAAAGAGCTCGGTGGGAGCGGGGCTTAGCGCGTTTGCGGCGGCGAACATGGGACTGAAACAGCCGGTGGCACAGGGAGGACAGGCTAAGGCGCAGGCAGGACTCAAGCAGATCGGGATTCAGACAACCAACGATATCAAGAGTTCCGTGGAAGAGAAATCACTGGATATCCCGAGCTTCTTACGTAAATAGAATTTATGATAATATGAAAAGATATGAAATACCACAGGAGAGTATCCTGTGGTATTTTAATGCGCAGCCCCATGCAGAGGAAGATAGCTCTTCCCTACTATATAGCACAGGAATAAAAGCTTTCTGCTCGAATTTTGCTGTTACTTGTCTGGAAAAATAGGGGAAATGCTCCCTGATTGTGACAGAATATGCGCCCGGTATTTCCTATAATGAAAAGGAAATACGGAGGTGGAATGTGTATTACAAATTATATATTGACAGAGTTTTCATCCTGCAGATGACGACTGATCTGTATCTGCTGTCCCTCGCCGGACAAATTATGCGGCGTACTGCCACGCGCCGGAAACTCTGGCTGGGAGCGGCGGTGGGAGCCGGGATGGGCTGCCTGTGTCTGATGCTGCCGGTTTTCACGGTAGGAGGCAGACTTCTGCTCGGTTCTGTGCCTGTCAGTATGTGTATGATGTGTCTCACCTATCAGATACACGGTGTGCGCAGCCTTCTTAAAGCGTCTCTCCTGATGGCTGCCGCCGGCTTTTTTTTAGGCGGCGGTATGATATGGATTCTCAATCGCCTGAGAGCCGTTGTGAAGGGGAGTGGAAGTCTTTTCTTAACCCTGACGGCGGGCGCGCTGTCCTATCTGGCGCTGAGAGCCGTTTTGCAGTGGCTGTTGAAGAGGCGGGAGGACACTATGCGGACTGTGCGTGTTTATGTGCCATCGCTGGGACAGGAAATCCGCATAAGGGCGCTGGTGGATACGGGAAATCATCTGTCAGATCCCATGAGCGGCGCGCCGGTGAGCGTAATCAGCGGGAAAATCGCCCGCTGTATGACGTCATGTCTGTCTCGGGAAAAGTTTCACGCGGTTCCTTACAGAAGCGTGGGGAAACAGGGCGGGATTCTCCCCGCCTACGAACTGCCGGAAATGCTGATAGAGGAAGCGGGAGGGACACTCAAAAGGGAACATGTCATAGTTGCGGTTTGTGATACGGGAATATCGGAGGAAAGTGACTACCAGATGATATTACACCCCGGGCTATTAGAAAACTAGGAGGAAAAAAGATGGTTTTAAAAGTGGCAATTCCCGGCAAGATTCAGTTTAAGATGGTTCACAGGGACCAGAAGTTCCTGATGACCAAACAGGGGGATATTCATTACATAGGAGGGGCAGAGGTTCTGCCGCCGCCTCTCGAAAGCGAAAGGGAAAATGAGATCATCAGTGATCTGGGAACGGAATATGAGGACGAGGCAAAATCGATTCTGATAGAACATAACTTAAGACTGGTGGTGTACATAGCGAAAAAGTTTGACAATACAGGCGTGGGTGTGGAGGATCTGATTTCCATCGGCACGATCGGACTGATCAAGTCCATCAACACTTTTAATCCAGGCAAGAATATCAAACTGGCGACCTACGCTTCGCGCTGCATTGAGAATGAAATTCTGATGTACTTGAGGAGGAATAACAAGCATCGGATGGAAGTTTCCATCGATGAGCCCTTAAATGTGGACTGGGACGGCAATGAACTTTTACTTTCCGATATTCTGGGAACGGATGAGGATGTGATTTACAAGGACCTGGAGGATGAAGTGGAGAGGAAACTGCTGATCCGGGCGATCGCCAAACTGTCTGAGCGGGAGCAGACGATCATCCGCCTGCGCTTCGGAATCGGGAATGCGGAGGGGAAGGAGCTGACACAGAAGGAGGTGGCGGAACTGCTCGGAATTTCACAGTCCTATATTTCCAGACTGGAGAAAAAGATTATGCGGCGGCTGAAAAAGGAGATGAGTAAGGATAATTAATGCCGAAATGCGTCGAATTGATCGGAGATTTGTTTGCTTTTTGTCTCTGGTGCGCGTATAATAAAAGTGGAATTGCATGTTACATAGTTAGTATGGGGGACAAATGAAAAAAATAATTTTGATTGTCGATGATGACAGACTGACGCTGTCCACGGCGCAGAAGCTCCTTGGGGGAGAGTACAAGGTGGTCGCCGTAAATTCGGGGAAACAGGCATTTAAGTATCTGGAGCGTCACATGCCGGATCTGATTCTTCTGGATATCAACATGCCGGAGATCGGCGGCTTTGAGGTGATGGCGACATTGCAGAAAGATCCGCGCTGGTGCAAAATTCCCGTGATCTTTCTGACGGCTGACCGCAGCGCTGAGACGGAGATCGAGTGTTTCCGCGTGGGTGCAAACGATTATATTGCCAAACCTTTTGAGCCGAATATTATGCAGAGCCGGATCAAAAGCACCATTGAGCTGGACGGTTATCGGAAGGATCTGCAGCGCAGACTGGACGAAAAGACGAAGGAGATGGAGCGCATCACGATTCAGGCGATTATGACGGTTGCCAATACGGTGGATGCGAAGGATGACTATACAAAAGGACACTCCATGCGGGTGGCAGCGTACTCTGAGCTCCTTGCACAGCGTCTGGGCTGGTCTGAGGAGGAGATTCAGAACATTTATTATGTGGCGATGCTGCATGATGTGGGTAAGATTGGTGTGCCCGATGCCGTGCTCAACAAACCCTTTAAACTGACTGATTTGGAGTTCCGCCTGATCAAGGGGCATACCCTTGTGGGCGCTGAGATTTTAAACGACTTTAAGATGTTTCCCAATGTCAATGTGGGCGCGAAGTATCACCATGAGCGCTATGACGGAAAGGGATATCCGGAAGGATTAAAGGGAGAAAGCATTCCTCTGGTGGCGAGGGTGATCGGGCTGGTGGATTCCTACGACGCCATGACCAGCAACCGCGTGTACCGCAGGCGGCTGAACGACGATGTGGTCATGCAGGAACTGGAGAAAGGGAAGGGAAGCCAGTGGGATCCCGAGCTGGTAGATATTTTTGTGAATTTAATCAGAGAGGGCGCTCTGGAAAAAATGTGGATGCCTGAGGAAGATTTGGCGACGCCGATTTTCGACAGCGGAAAGATCGTGGGCATCACCATGGGCAATGAGGACATATTGGAGTCACCCGTCGATTATCTGACCGGGCTGCTCAGCAGACAGAAGGGAGAACATGACATCTCCTTAAGCCTGCGCGCAGAGGGTGGCGCTTTAATGCTGATTGATCTGGATCACTTCCGCCAGATTAATGATGTGCACGGTCATCTGATGGGGGATTACGCTTTAAAGACGGTGGCTGATGTGCTGAGGGGAGTATGTGAGAACGAGATTGCCTGCCGGACCGGCGGGGATGAGTTCCTGTATTATCTGCCGGGCGTGACGGACGAGGAAGTTGTCACGCGGAAGGTGGAAGGACTTCTGGAAGCTTTCCGCCAAAAACAGGAGGAGACCGAGGTGCTGAAGGACGCGGAACTTTCCGTGGGCATCAGCATTTCCGGCACAGACGGAAGAGAGTTTGAGGAGCTTTACAGGAGAGCTGACAAGGCGCTCTATCTCGTGAAACAGAGCAGAGGGAACCATTACGGATTCTTCCAGAGATCCGGCATTCTGCGGACGCCTGAACAGTCCCAGAGTGATCTGGATAAGATTATGGACGCAATCAAGAACCGGGAGACATACCAGGGAGCGTTCCAGGTGGATTACGACGAGTTCAACCATGTGTATGATTTTGTGAAACATATGTCGGCGCGCAGCAAGAAGGAGACGCAGCTTCTGCTCTTTACCCTGTTTTCATCTACTGGCAGCGAGGTGAAACTGGAGCGCATGGAGACCGCCATGCAATGCATGGAGCAGGCGATCTGCAAATCCCTGCGCGGCGTGGACGTGGGCGCGAGATACAGCAGTTCGCAGTTTCTGGTGATCCTTTTAGGCACGGAGCGGGAGAATGTGCGAGTGGTCACGGACCGTATCGTGCAGAATTATTTCAAGCTTTACGGGGAAAAGGATATCACGCTGACTTATGATATTGCGAAGTTTGGGTGAGAACCGATGTGAAAGAAGATAGGGGATAGAAGAATGTGGGATTCTTCTGTCCCTTGTTTGTTTGGTGTCGGATATATGGATGGAAAGATTGGGGGAAACTTATGGGACAGATCAATTTACAATTTCATGCCCGACGAAAGGAAACGGAGTTGTTTGAATCCAGCATGGGGGTTGTATCAGATGACACGATTGACGCTTTATGGGAAAAAGTGATTAGGCAATTTAAAAAAGGATTACTGAAAGGCGCCTATGTCGTAACGCCGAATGGGAATAGTAGATATTATCCCGGGCATTGGTACACACAGGGCGCAAAAGATGCGTATGAAAAGGGCGTAAGGATTAAGCCGTTGGCCGGATGGAATCAATATATACTGAAAAGGGAAAGCGAATGAAGAAATTGGCGGAGCTGTTTTGGTAGATAATAGGGAATATTTTGAAACGAGATTGGGACAGAAAAATGATTTATCAGAAGCTGCAATCAGGGAAACAAGTGGGAACTGATAAAAGAATAGATAAAAGCGGTGTTTTTTATTGGTATTCCTATGCCGTACAGAAGGTGGATGATTATTATGTTGTCTACGAATGTGAAATAGCAGAGGATATATTGCTGATCTGCAAGAGCTTTTTTGCAGAAGATAATATTGACAGTTTCAGACAGGGATTGGGAAATAACGATGAGATTTAAGTTAGACACAAACTATTCGGGGGAGGAAATGCGGTTTTTAGAGGAACATAGCTGTAAAATCCTTTCCGAAATAAAACTCTCAAAAACTAAATTTTCTGAGTATGAAATACCCCGCCGGATGTTCGTCTATGGAGGCGTTTATATCGCGGAAATTATGGATGATGAAACCGGCAGTCTGGTATGGGCGGTTTTGTCAAAATGGAAGGGCATCTATCATTTTTCGACTTATTATGCGAGTCTGGAAGCGCTGGAACGGGGGATGTAGACAGGATATGGAAAAGAATACTATTTGACTAAGACATAAAAACAGTTGACTTGTATATAATAGCAACATATAATAAAAGTACGATAAATAGTACTGTTTCAAGTACAGGAAGAGGTGCTTTATGATTGCAACGAAACAGATGGATTTAAGAGCAAATATAAAAAAATATTTTGATATAGCATTTAATGGTGAGCCGGTGATTGTGTCACGTAAAGAAAATAAAAATGTTGTTATCATTTCAGAAACGGAATATAACGAATTGGCGAAAGCCAGACAGAATGCCGAGTATTTGACAAAATTGAACAGAGCGGATGAACAGATCAAAAATGGACAGGTAGTTACGAAAACGATGGATGAGCTTCTGGCAATGGAGGAATAATCTATGAAGATTACTTTTGCGGAAGAAGGATGGAGTGAATATCTCTATTGGCAGATTCAGGATAAAAAGGTCTTAAAGAAGATAAATCAATTGTTACAAAGCATAGAACGAGACGGAGCGATGCAGGGGATAGGAAAGCCTGAACCTTTGAGATATGGAAAATCGGGATCATTTAGCAGGAGAATAGATGAGGCAAATCGTCTTGTTTACGAGATTTCAGATAATCAAATAATTGTGAAATCTTGTAAGGGCCATTATAGTGATTAGGGACAAATACCCCGCCGGATGTTCGTCTATGGAGGTGTTTATATTGCGGAAATTATGGATGATGAAACCGGCAGTCTGGTATGGGCGGTTCTGTCAAAATGGAAGGGCATCTATCATTTTTCGGCTTATTATGCGAGTCTGAAAAATGTGATTTGACCGGGAGAGGGGGAGCCCCTCCCGGTTTCTTACGCCGTCAGATACAGCCGCATAGTCTTAAGAGCATTCTTCTCAAGCCTTGACACCTGCGCCTGCGAGATGCCGATTTTTTCGGCGACTTCCATCTGTGTTTTCCCCTCGAAGAAACGCAGGGAGATGATCTCATATTCCCGTTTGGTCAGTTTTTTCATGGCTTCTGTCAGGGAAATATGCTCCACCCAGACCTCCTCGCCATTTTTCTTGTCGCTGATCTGGTCCATCACATAGAGCGTGTCGCCGCCGTCGGTGTAGACAGGTTCGTAAAGGCTTAGGGGGCTCTGGATGGCGTCCAAGGCATAGACGATATCCTCCTTGGGAATGCCGATTTCCGTGGCAATTTCCGTGACGGTAGGTTCGCGGGAG
Source organism: bacterium 1xD42-87 (assembly GCA_003611805.1). GTDB lineage: Bacteria > Bacillota > Clostridia > Lachnospirales > Lachnospiraceae > UBA3282. The sequence continues at coordinate 30,982 of RAYM01000023.1, forward strand.
TTGGTTCGGGTCAGGTGCTCCTTGGCGTAGATCGCCTTGTAGGCGGTGTCCTTTAAGGAGCGGGAAACCCGTATGGAGTTGGCGTCGCGGAGATAACGTCTGATCTCCCCGACGATCATAGGTACAGCATAGGTACTGAACTTTACATTGAGAGAGCTGTCAAAGTTGTCGATTGCTTTAATCAGTCCGACGCAGCCGATCTGGAAAAGATCGTCCACATTTTCGCTGCTGGAGTGAAAGCGTTTGATCACGCTTAAGACGAGGCGGAGATTGCCGTTGATATATGCCATTCGTGCTTCCTGATCGCCTTCTTCAATTCTTTTAAACAATTCTTCTTTTTCCGCATTTTTTAATAGCGGCAGTTTGGCAGTGTTGACGCCGCAGATTTCTACTTTTCCCTGTACCATGACGCTACCACCCTTTCGTGTAAGTTTTGTTTTCTTTTTTTGTATGTAACAAGCATGTGCGATTCGGGGGAAATTATTCACAAAATCTTAAGAAAAAACGGTGGATAAGATTTTACAAACAGGAACTTTTTTGATACCATAGTCTATGGACAAAATTTAAGACATAAGATAAACGAGGAGTGATGGTTATGGTTTGCAAAAAATGCGGCGCGCCTCTTTTGGAGGATGATCAGTTCTGTCCTGAGTGCGGTGCGAAGGTTATAAGAAAAAAGAAGTGTCCTGAATGTGGAGAGACGCTTCGGGAAGGCACCCGTTTCTGCCCGAGCTGCGGTGCAGAAGTGGGAGAGGGACGTCCTGTGAAGCGGGCGGAAGCTGAAGAAACAGTCAGGCGGAGAGAGGTTTCAGAGGAAGCGCCGAGAAGGAAGGCAGACTCCGAAGAGGCGCCGAGGAGAAGAGCGGATTCGGATGAAGCGCCGAGAAGGAAGGCGGACTACGAAGAGGCGCCGAGAAGAAGAGCAGATTCGGATGAAACGCCGAGAAGGAGGGCGGACTACGAAGAGGCGCCGAGGAGAAGAGCGGATTCGGATGAGGCGCCGAGAAGAAAGGCAAATCCGGCTGCGCCCAGAAAGAAGGCGAATCCTGCGCCGCCGCCGAAAAAACGCCCGGTACAGGATGAGAGACCCAGAAGGAGAAGAGACTGGGAGGAAGACGACTGGGATGATGATGAGGATGACGACGAGGAGAGTGTAGATATTCTGTCTATTATGACGGTAGCCGTCGGCTGTATTCTTCTGGTGATTGTGGCAGTGCTGGGCTTCAACCTCTACCGGCGGTATGTGCCTAAAAACTATGATAAGGCAGCCAGTGAGCAGGAAATGGAGGAGGAAGCCGGAGAAAACAGCGAAGATGGCGGGGAAGAGCAGGAAGACGGTCAGAGACTGGAAGAACCTTCAGAGGATTTTGTGGATGAGCCGGAAGTTACCGCTTCTGCCGCAGGTACGATTGTCGCGATCGCTGATGTGAGAATCCGGGACAATCCGAGTACGCAGGGCACGACGGTTATTACGATGGCGAAAGAAGGGGAAAGTTATGAGTATACGGAAACCGTGGAAGGCGGTCACTGGTATAAGATCATTCTTCCCGAGGAATATGGATATGAGTTTGGTTATATCAGTGCGGATTATGTAGAGGAGCAGTGATTCCTTATCGGTCAGAACAATAAAACAGGAACCTCTTTCGGGCGGCAGCATATGATAATAAAAAGCCCGGGGAGGTTCCTATGTTATTTTCGGAATTAAAGAAAAAGGAAGTCATCAACCTGAAAAACTGCGAGCGGCTGGGTAAGGTGAGCGATTTTGAATTCGACGAGTGCACGGGGCAGATTTTCAAGCTGATTATTCCGGGAGACAATAAATGGTGTGGACTGTTCTGCAATGAGCCGGACTATGTAATCTGCTATAAGGATATCAAAAAGATCGGGCCGGACATTATAGTCGTGGATATATGCCTGTAATTTGGTTTCCATAAGATAGTTGACATAATGATTATTTTATCCTATAATGATCATGTTGGGTGCAGCGATCTGCCTGCGGCTCAAGTACAGGGGGATAAGGAGGATATCCGGGATGAAATGCCCATTTTGTGGTCATGAAAATACGAGAGTCATTGACAGCAGACCGGCGGAGGACAACAGTTCTATCCGCAGGCGGCGCGTCTGTGACGAGTGTGACAAGCGGTTTACTACTTATGAGAAGGTGGAGACGATACCGCTTATTGTCATTAAGAAGGACAATAACAGGGAGACCTATGACAGAGCCAAGATCGAAGCGGGTGTGTTAAGGGCATGTCACAAGAGGCCCATCAGCGCAAACCAGATCAACCAGCTGGTGGACGAGGTAGAGACAGAAATCTTTAACCGGGAAGAAAAGGAAATTCCCAGTCAGGTGATCGGCGAACTTGTGATGAATAAGCTTAAGGATTTAGAGGCGGTAGCATATGTCAGATTCGCTTCGGTGTACAGGGAGTTTAAGGATATCAACACCTTTATGGAAGAACTGAAAAATGTGCTGGACAAATAGGCGGCGAATAAAAACACCTTGCGTTATCGCGAGGTGTTTTGTATGATGTACACGAAAGCAATGAGCAGCGCCAAAGATGGCAGAGATGAATCGACAGCTTGCAGGCGGATTTGTCTATGTCATCTTTGATAGGGTGAATGCCCGTGAGCGAGGAAGGACGAAGGCTTTTCGAGCTGCGCTGCGAATGAAAGTTAAAAGGAGCACAGCGATGGCAGGGCTTACATGCTTTTACCCGGATGTATATCTGGATTCCACATATGAAATTGATTTTGAGGCGTTGTACCGGGAAGGATTCCGCGGCGTCATATTTGACATTGACAATACGCTCGTGCCCCACGGTGCACCTGCAGACGCGCGCAGCGTGGCACTCTTTGAGAGGCTTAAGAATATCGGGTTTGAGTGTGTACTTTTGTCAAACAACAAGGAACCGAGAGTGAAGATGTTTAACGATAAAGTGCATTCGCGCTATATTTATAAGGCGGGAAAACCGGGGAAAAAGGGATATCTGCGCGCTATGGAGCTGATGAAAACGGAGCCTTCCACCACGCTTTTTGTGGGGGATCAGCTTTTTACGGACGTGTGGGGAGCGAAGCGTGTCGGGATTTTGACTTATCTGGTCAAGCCTATACACCCGAAGGAAGAAATTCAGATTGTCCTAAAGCGGCGGCTTGAATGGATTGTTCTGTTTTTTTACAGGAGATATTTGAAAAAGCAGGGGCAGAGACGGCGGTAGACGGTTTGTGCGGCGCAGGGCGATGAATGTGGAGGCAGGGAAAACAGGCAGGGCGCGCATGTGGGTAAAGGAGACCCGGCAGGCGTGCGTGGAGGGAAAAACAGATGGAAATAAACGGCAGGACAAGGACATGCGGGCTGATCGGAAACCCGGTGGAGCACACCCTTTCACCGGTGATACATAACACGCTGGCGGAGAGATTCGGGCATAATCTGGTGTATGTGCCTTTTCCCGTGGAGGCGGGGCGGATCGGTGAGGCGGTTGCCGGGGCATCGGCGCTGCAGATTCTGGGGCTCAATGTGACGGTTCCCTACAAGGGCGAGGTGATTCCCTGCCTGCGGGAAGTGGATTCCCTGGCGGCTTCCATCGGCGCGGTCAATACTCTGGTGCCGGTGCAGGGCGGGTTCAAGGGCTATAATACGGATATGGAAGGGCTTTACCGCGCCATGATGACAGAGGGCATCCGGATCGCGGAGGAGGAGATTATTTTACTTGGCGCGGGAGGCGCGTCGCGTGCCGTGGCATATCTGTGTGCAGTAAAAGGCGCGAATCGGGTTTTTCTTTTGAACCGCACGTTAGAAAAAGCGCAGAATGTAGCGGATGAGGTAAACCGTGCGGCAAAACGGCAGGTGATTTTTCCGATGGCGCTTGCTGATTTCGGCAGTCTGCCGGACCGGAAGTTTCTGGCGATACAGGGCACTTCCGTGGGGCTTGCGCCGCATGTGGATGATGTGGTGATTGATGATAAAAGATTTTACAAGAAGGTACACACGGGCTTTGACCTGATATACAGCCCGTGGGAGACGCGTTTTATGAAACTGGTGAAAGAGAACGGCGGTCACGCATATAATGGACTGAAAATGCTTCTCTACCAAGGGATTATCGCCTATGAACTGTGGAACGGGGTAAAGGTATCCGAGGGGGACGCGGATGCGGTTTATGAGAAATTGAAAGAACACTTTGTATAAATTTGGGGGATGTACGGCGGACAAAGGGCAGGTCATCACGGCAGACTGTCCCGACATGGAGGAAAATATGGGAAATGTCATATTGATCGGATTTATGGGATGCGGCAAGTCTACGGTCGGTCTTCGGCTCTCTTACCGGCTGCGTCGGACGATCATTGATACGGATAAGGAGATAGAGAAGGAAGAGCACAGAACCATATCGGAGATTTTTGCGGCAGACGGCGAAGCATATTTCCGGGACAGGGAGACGGCAGTCTTACGAAAGCTTAAGAACAGCGCAAATAACCAGATTATATCGGTGGGCGGCGGGCTGCCGATGCGCGAGGAGAACAGGGCGCTTCTGCATGAACTGGGACAGGTTTTTTATCTGCGCGCCGAGGGCGGGACGATTTATGAAAGGGTAAAAGACGACACCACAAGACCGCTTTTGCAGGTGGATGACCCGCTTAAGAAAATAGAGACGCTTATCAGGGAGAGGGATCCTTATTACAGGGCGGCGGCTGACGTGGCGATTACTGTGGACGGTAAGAACTTTTCGCAGATTCTGGATGAGATAGAGGCACATGTAAATGAGAAGGAGAGGACGATTTCAGTGGAGGGATGAGAGATGAAGATACTGGTAATTAACGGACCGAATCTGAATTTTCTGGGGATTCGGGAGAAGAGTGTGTACGGCACGCAGGATTATGACTATCTGCTGCAGATGATCGCAAAAAAGGGCGAGGAGACGGGCAGCGTCATAGAGGTGTTCCAGAGCAACCATGAGGGCGCGATCATTGATCGGATTCAGGACGCCTATTTCGACGGTACGGAAGGGATGGTGATCAATCCGGGCGCCTTTACCCATTACAGCTATGCCATCAGGGACGCGCTGGCAAGCATTACCGTGCCTAAGGTAGAAATCCATATTTCCGATATCACGCAGAGGGAGGAATTCCGTAAAATATCGGTGACGGCGCCGGTCTGCGACAGACAGATTTACGGACAGGGGCTGGACGGATATCTGCAGGCGATTGACTTTATTCTTGACAGTTCAGTTTGACAACATTATGTTTTTTAAGAAAGTGGTTGAAAAATAGATTTTTTTAGTATAAACTAGAAAAGAATTATATTTGTGAAAGCTTAGGAGGAGATAGGAATATGGTATCAGCGGGTGATTTCCGAAATGGCATTACCGTCGAGATGGAGGGTAATGTTTTTCAGATAATTGAGTTTCAGCATGTAAAACCGGGCAAAGGCGCAGCTTTTGTCAGGACGAAGCTGAAAAATATCATCAACGGGGGTGTGGTGGAGAAGAGTTTCCGTCCCACTGAGAAATTCCCTCAGGCACGTATTGACAGAAAGGACATGCAGTATTTATATTCTGACGGCGACCTGTTCAATTTTATGGACACGGAGACCTACGACCAGATCGCGCTGAACGCGGAGGCAGTAGGCGACGCGCTGAAATTTGTGAAAGAGAACGAGATGGTTAAGATCTGTTCTTACAACGGCAATGTGTTCGCAATTGAGCCGCCGCTGTTTGTAGAACTGGAGATCACCGACACGGAGCCGGGATTTAAGGGGGATACCGCGACAGGCGCGACAAAGCCCGCGATCGTGGAGACCGGTGCGAAGGTTATGGTGCCGCTGTTTGTGGAAAACGGCGAGAAGATCAAGATCGACACCAGATCAGGCGAGTATCTGTCCAGAGTATAAAAGTATTACATGAGTCAAAGCCCATAAGACAATATAGACTTAGGTCTGTGTTGTCTTTTTCTTTACCCAATATGCCCGGAGAGAATGGGAAAGGAAAATATGGGATTTCAAAAATTTGTAGAGAATATCGTGGATTTATTACAGGAAAGAATGGGGGATGCCTATGAGATCAGGGTACTCCATGTGACCAAAAACAATGACGTGGAGCAGACGGGAATCGCCATCACAAGGCAGGAGGACAGCATTTTTCCGACTATTTATCTGGAGGGGCTTTATCAGGAGTACAGGGAAGGTGAAATGCTCGGCGTGCTTGTGGAACGGATCATCAACTGCCACGAGGAACAGTCCATGGCGCTGGAGCTGGACATGGATTTTTTTCGTGATTATGGCAGGGTGAAGGACAGAATTTTCTATAAGCTGGTCAGTCTGGAAAAGAATAAGAAGTTTTTAAGGGACGCACCCCATCTGAGGTGGCATGATCTGGCGATTGTGTTTTACTATGCGCTGGAAAAGGATATGGTTGAGGGCGGTTCTATTACGATTAAAAGGCAGCATATGCTGATGTGGAAACAGAATGCGGAATCGCTTTATCGGACCGCCAGACGAAACACGAAGCGTGACATGCCGGAACTTCTCGTCTCCATGGGCGAACTGATTTCGGAGATGACAGGCGTTTCCGTGCGGGAGGATGACGCGACACCGATGTATGTGCTGACCAATCAGGAAAAGCGCTTTGGCGCTTCGGCAATGCTGTACTCTGAAAAGATCGGGCAGCTGGCGGAGCGGTTTGGCTGTGATGTGCTGATTCTGCCAAGTTCAGTCCATGAGGTGCTGCTGATACCTGACGACCATATCCGGGAATATGCCTTTTACAGACAGATGGTGGCGGAGGTCAACCGGACGCAGGTGGAGCCGGAGGAGGTGCTTTCTTACGGGTTATACCGTTACTGCCGAAAAGAAGCGGAAATAGAGGAAATTATTTCATAAATTGATTTCTTAGGCTTGATTACTTGACAAGTGTGCCCGCTTGCGGTATGATACAAAAGATGTAACAAATTCGTAACAATTTTGTGGGTTGCAAAAAGTTTGTTTCATCAAGGCGGGCACCCGTAGTCTAATGGATAAAACGTAGGCCTCCGACGCCTTTGATGCAGGTTCGAGTCCTGTCGGGTGCATAGGGTTATGAGTTTCCGGGACGATATGCTGATATTGTCCCGGAAATTCTGAGACTGGAGGAGTTCTGAATATGACAAACAATACAATATGGGAGGGTCTGAAAGCCAAGTTTGAAGCGCTCATAAACTGGCTGGTACGATATTCCAAAATTGTTCTTCCTATTATTTTGGTAGTCTGTGTCGCTCTGACGATTGTGATAGCGGTTCATGCGAACAAGCGGAAGATAGAGCAGGAAGAAACGGCGGTTGCGCCGGAAGAAATGACAGGTGAAGGTGAGGCGCTGCTTGATGTGCCGGAGGTGCCTTTAGAGAAAGATGCCGTCCCGGGAATCAATGAACTGTTTGACGTCTACTATAAAGCGATGGTGGAAGGCGATACCGCTACCATGGAGAAACTGGTCTATTATATGGACGCGACGGAGATCCTGAGAGCGGCGGAGACAAGCAAATATATTGATTCCTATCCGCCTCTGGAGATTTATACGAAGGCGGGACCGAAGGAAGGCACGTATATCGCCTATGTTTATGCGGAGTTAAAGTTCCATGATTATGACAAACCGATTCCCGGTATGCGGACGTATTATGTATGCACCAATGAAGACGGCGAACTTTACATCAATGAGGACGGCGAGGAGAGCGATAACGAGCTTCATTACATGCGGGAAATCCAGCTGCAGGGTGATGTGATTGATCTGAATAACAAGGCGGCTGAAGCTTACAACAAGATGGTGGTAGATGATCCGCAGCTGGCTGATTTTCTTTTAGAACTGCGTGCGGAGATCGAGAAAAACGTAGGCGAAGCGCTCGCGCGTGCAGAGGAGAGCGAGGCGCCGGAAGAAGGGACGGAGGAAGAAACGTCCGAGGAGACGCCAGAAGAAGAGCCTGTTGAGGTAGTCACCAAGGTTAAGACGACGGATGTGGTCAATATAAGAACGTCTGACAGTGAGACCGCGGATAAGCTGGGCAAGGCGGCTGTGGGAGATGAATTTGAACTGCTGGAAGAGAAAGGCAACGGCTGGAGTAAGGTCAGGTACGACGGAGGCGAAGCTTATATCAAAAGCGATTTCTTGGAGCCTTCCGAGATGATGGCAGCTTCCAATGATGAGCAGACTGATGACGGGGAGGAAGAGGAACCGCAGGAACAGGCGGATAACACCGATGATTCCGCGGCGACAAACGGCACGGTACGGGTGAAAGAGACCGTCAGAATCCGAAGCGGCGCAAGCGAGAGCTCCGAGAAGATAGCGACCGCCTATATGGGGGAAACCTTTGATGTGATTATGAAACAGGCGGATGGCTGGACGAAGATTAAGTACAACGGGCAGACGGCTTATGTGAAGTCGGATTATGTGGAGTGACATTGTTTAAAAGCCGAATAAAACGGAAAGACTGGACAGATAAGAGTATTTTCTCTTATCTGTTTTTTTTCGCGCATAAGCGGATCGAAGCGGAACGGAGACCGCGAGTGAGAGATGCGGGGCATCTCGATCTGCTTATGCGCGCGGCAGGCAGCGTAATGAAGGAAAGGAGCCCTATCCATGAAACATGATGACGAGATGGTTTTGCGGGAAATACAAAAAAGTACACAGATGGGAATGACGGCGATTGATACCATTCTGGATAAGATCGGAAATGATGATTTCGCCATAACCCTGTCCAGACAGTCCCTGCATTATGCGGACATTCATAACCGGGCATTAGATCAGATTTTGCAGCAGGAAGGGGAGGGGTATCGCGGCAGCCAAGTCGGGGAAATGATGCTGAAGGGCAGCATACATGCAAATACAGCTTTCAATGTCAGCACGGAGCATCTGGCGGAGATGATGATTCAGGGGAGTAACCGTGGGATCACCAGCATGTATAAGAGTTTGAAACACAACAGGCTTGCCACGGACGCGACCGTGGAACTGGCAAAGGAACTGATGGATTTTGAGGAAAAAAGTATAGAGCGGCTGAAAGAATATCTGTAAAGAATGCTGCGGAAGGCGCAGCTTTGTGAGGATGCCGGATTCGTTCGGTCTGTATACAAGTATTTTGGTATTATTGTACAATATATCTAAAAAATGTAAAGGAAATTTTTACACTTTAATTCGCTAAATTATCTTGTGGATTTCCATACGGCATACTATAATGGTACGTGGTAATGTATACAAGCAAGAAGGAGGACATAACACAATGTCATATGTTGATGAGGTTTATGAGTTAGTTGTAGCGAAGAATCCCGCTCAGCCTGAGTTCCATCAGGCAGTAAAAGAGGTATTGGAGTCCCTGCGTGTTGTGATTGAGGCGGATGAGGACGCTTACAGAAAGGATGCGCTTTTGGAGCGTCTGACGGTTCCGGAGAGAATCGTGCAGTTCCGTGTTCCCTGGGTGGATGACAAGGGACAGGTACAGGTAAATAACGGATTCCGCGTGCAGTTTAACAGCGCGATCGGCCCTTACAAGGGAGGCTTACGTTTCCATCCTTCCGTAAACCTGGGTATCATCAAATTCCTGGGCTTTGAGCAGATTTTCAAAAATTCCCTGACGGGTCTGCCAATCGGCGGCGGCAAGGGCGGCTCTGATTTCGATCCTAAGGGAAAATCCGACCGAGAGGTGATGGCGTTCTGCCAGAGCTTTATGACAGAACTTTGCAGACATATCGGCGCGGACACCGACGTGCCTGCGGGTGATATCGGCGTTGGCGGCCGCGAGATCGGTTTTATGTTCGGACAGTATAAGAGAATCCGCAACCTGTATGAAGGCGTGCTGACAGGTAAAGGTCTCACTTACGGCGGCTCTCTTGCAAGAACGGAAGCAACAGGCTATGGTCTGCTTTATCTGACAGAGGAAATGCTTAAGTGCAACGGCAAGGATATCAAAGGCAAGACGATCGCTGTGTCCGGCGCGGGCAACGTGGCGATCTACGCGATCCAGAAAGCGCAGCAGCTTGGCGGCAAGCCTGTGACCTGCTCCGATTCCACGGGCTGGATTTATGATCCCGACGGCATCGACGTAGCGACCCTGCAGGAAGTAAAGGAAGTGAAGCGCGCACGTCTGACAGAGTACGCGGCAAAGCGTCCTAACGCGGAGTATCATGAGAAGAAGAACGGTGAGCACGGCGTATGGAGCGTGAAGTGCGATATCGCCCTTCCCTGCGCGACCCAGAACGAGCTGGATTTAGAGGATGCGAAGATGCTTGTGGCGAACGGCTGCTTCGCGGTGGCAGAGGGTGCGAACATGCCTACCACCATGGAGGCGACGGAGTATCTGCAGAAGAACGGCGTGCTGTTCTGCCCCGGCAAGGCATCAAACGCAGGCGGCGTGGCAACCTCCGCACTGGAAATGAGCCAGAACTCCGAGAGACTTTCCTGGACGTTCGAGGAAGTAGACTCCAAGCTGCAGGGTATTATGGTGAATATCTTCCACAGTCTGGACGAGGCTTCCAAGAAGTACGGAAAAGAGGGAGATTACGTTGCCGGTGCGAATATCGCGGGCTTCCTGAAGGTGGCGGAAGCGATGAAGGCACAGGGGATTGTTTAAGAAGTAGGGATTGAATGGAAAAGCAGGGAACAAGTCGTTTTAAAAGTGGCTGGTTCTCTGCTTTATTGTTTGTCAGTAAAAGTTGATTTTCAAGGATGTTTTCCAGTATAGTCTCGCAATCCCGTTTGAAACTGCCATAATCGGATTCCGGCACCGGCGGATCATGTTCCGTCCAGGGCTTGGATAAGTTGCCGTCAAATACATTCGCTGTAGATATATACAGTAAACGTATCCGTTTCCCGGACAGCCAATCCGCCAATGCTTTATGAAAATTCATTTGTGACTGGTAGTCTCCGCGAATGGAAGAAATGACGATTTCCGGGTTTTCATAAGCTAAGATTTCCAGCAATTTATTCGGTTCTTCTGCCAGCAGCTGATATCCGTTTTTCGGCGCATGATGTCCCGCTGCCGGAATGATCTGGTAGCTGTCACCCAAACCCGAAATAATTGATTGTCCTACAAAACTATTGCAGCCAAGCAGCAGAACTTTCTTTTTCATTTTGGCACTCCTGATAAATAGTATATCTGATTATCCTTTTCAAAACAACAGTATTATGCTAAAATAGGTTTGATGGAAGCATAGCTCAGCTGGGATGAGCGCTCGCCTGACTAGCGGGAGGTCAAGGGTTCGAGCCCCTTTGCTTCCATTTTTCATTGCCTTTTTGTATGGCGTGAGGAGCTAGGAGAAATCGTTCTGACAGGGAGGAGAAAAGACATGTCTGGACATTTGGGATTTTCGTATGTGGGGCTGGTATTTCTGATGATGCTGTTTGTGCCGAATCTGATCTGGAAGAAAAGACAGCCGCAGGGTTATAGCGCAGAAAACGAAAACAGGATTTTGGCTTTGCTGGAAAGAGCGGGGGAGGCGCTGACGACATGCTGTGTCCTGATCTTTTCGGATTTCAATCTGCGGGCGTGGTCACATTGGTCATGGTGGCTTGTGGCGGCGGCTGTTCTGATGGTCATGTACGAAATCTGGTGGGTGCGGTATTTTAGGAGTGAGCGCAGGTTAGCTGATTTTTACAGCAGCCTGTTGGGTATTCCTGTGGCTGGCGCGACACTGCCGGTGCTGGCGTTCATTCTGCTCGGCATTTATGGAAAGGTAATATGGATGTTAATTGCCAGTGTGATTTTAGGAGTAGGGCATATCGGGATTCATCTGCGGCATCGGAGGGAGATAGGGCGGTTAAGCGTGTAGCCCACTAGGATTATGTCTTTTTGCTTCCATCAGTTCAAATCCAGTTTCGAGAAATCCAGCCACAGATTTTCGAAAATCCCCGCTTTCACCTGTTTGGTAAATGAGTAGAGCATGGGCTTATTCCATGACTCTGCTGCCAATGCGCAGGCGCCGTCTGTTGGTTGTGCTGTGTCGCTGTGCGCAAAATCATACACGGTAACTGTTTCCTTCTCAGGGTCCACAATCCAATATTCACGCACGCCCGTCTCGCAGTATAATTTGACTTTCCTTTCACAATCCATTTTCACGCTGGAAGGCGACAAAATCTCAATCACCCAGTCCGGCGCGCCATAGCAGCCCTTTTCGTCAAGCTTTTCATGGTCGCAGACTACGGAAATATCCGGCTCCACATAGTTGAGGTTGTCTTTTTTGATGCGCACCGCAAAGGGCGCGGCGTACACCTTACAGTTTCCTTTATTTTTACGAATATAGGATTTGATTTCAAAGGATAATTCCATAACGATATCTTGATGGATCCGCAAAGGCGCGTCCATCCGAAACATTTCCCCATCAATCAGTTCTGCGCGTTCCCCTTCGGGTAGTGCCTCGATATCCGCGAGCGTATAGCCTTTCCCACCTTTGAGTTTCATAAACCGTTCCCTCGTTTCTGTTTCGTTCCATTCTCGCAGTTTTCTGACTTCCATAGTCTTTCCTCCTGTTTGGCAGGAGAAATTCGGACAGTATCTGTTTGGAATCTCCTGCTCTTAAATTGTGTTGGTTGATTTAAAAGCATAGAAATTCTGAATTACAGACCGGAAACCGAAAATGTATCAGTTTGTTTGACTCCGCCATATAAATGATATGTCGGATATTTGTTATCAAGAAAGATATATGCTTTGAGTTCATTATAAGGGGCGGCATACGAAATGTCAAGGAAAATTGGTTGAATGCTGCGTGCACTGAATGCTGTGTGCAAGAAGGTGAAACTTGGTTACAAAACGGGAACCTCGGTTTGCAATCGACCAATGGCGCACTAGCTTTTTAAAAACAGCGTATTCCACGGCAGCACTGACGCATTCTGCGGCGCTTCCGTTGTCTTGCCGAACAGAACATGATATAATACCATCTTTAAGGAGGCGGTCATGATTACGATTGCGATTTGTGACGATGAAAAAATAATAGCGGAGCAGATCAAAAGGCTGGCATCCGTCTTTTTTCGCGCAAAAAATATGGAAACATCTATCATCTGTTTTTCCTGCGGGGAGGAATTATTGCGGTACGACAAGAGCATAGACATTCTGTTCCTCGACATCCAGATGGAGGGAATGGACGGCATGGAGACGGCGAGGAAACTGCGCAGCCGGAATTTTAAAGGATATCTTATTTTTGTTACGGTTCTGGAGGAGATGGTGTTCCAGTCCTTTGAGGTGCAGGCGTACGACTATCTGGTGAAGCCGGTTGAGGAAAAGCGGTTTGCAAAGACGATGGAGCGTCTGTTTGCTTCCATGCAGAATGTCAGCGAGGAGAAGCTGCTCGTACAGAAGGGCTATGAGAGGAGTATTATTTCTTTTGAAGAGATCGTTTTTGCCGAGGTCATTGACAGAAAAGTTTATCTGCACCTGGTGTCGTCGGAGGTGGTGGATTTTTATGACAAGATTGAAAATCTGGAGGAAAGACTGGACAGCCGTTTTTTCCGATGCCACAGGAGCTTTCTGATTAACCTGAAATACTTGAAGAGCTACAAAAACGGTGTGGCATATATGGAGAATGGGAAGGAAATCCCTATTTCCAGACTGCGCAGCAAAGCGTTTTCCGAGGTGATTTTGCAGTATATGAAAAGCTGGAGGTAACAGTTTGGCTTTAGATTTTGCACTTGCTGCAAGGTTCGTAAGACCGCGCAGATCTGGTCAGAAAATTGGAGTTTGTAAGATGGAAGAGTATATCGATTTTTTTAACAGATATATCGTAGCCGCTATCCAACTGCTGCTTGGCTTTTTCTTTTTTGTTCGGTTTTTAAAGAAAAAAGGAAGGCTGTTTTTTGAGCTGCTGTTTGTGGTGTTGGGATCCGTGGTCATTCTGGCGGTGCCGGTAGGAAGCATTGTCGAATATCTGATTTATGCAATGCTGCTTGTCGCAATGGGGAGTTTTATATGCCATGCCGATTGGAAATCTGTCATTTTATATGCGGCGCTGACGGTGGAGATTATGGAACTCAGTTTTGGAATTGTCAATTCCCTTTCGGGTATTCTGTATCCTTGGCTCGCTCCTCTGCATCCAAATGCCGCCGCTGTGATTTCTTTTCTTTTGGGAACGTTGTCTTTTGCGCTGGCGGTTTGCTGCTACCGGGCGGCGTACCGTTGTTTTTTACACTATGAAACGACAGAAAAGCAATATCTTTTTATGATTCTGATTCCGATTCTGATGATTTTCTTTATGAGTGAATATATCAGTTCTATTCTTTACGGAAATATAGCGGTCAGAAATGCAGGCGGCAGCGCCATATCCGTCAACCATTATCAGATTCTGATGATTCAGCTTTTTGGTATGGCAAGCTTGTTCTGTATTCTGTTTGCCTACAAAAAACTGCTGCAGAATTTTCACTTGAGCACGGAGCTGTCCCTGTTGGAGCAGGAGGAGCATTCCCTGAACCGGTATGTGGAGGAGGCGCGGGCGCGCTACGAAAAGACGAAATCCTTTCGCCATGACATTAAAAATCATATCACAGTGGTGAAGGAGCTTCTGCAAAACGGAAAACAGGAGGAGGCGCTTACCTATATCGGTGATCTTGCCGATATGACGGAGGCACTCTCTTTTCCATGCAGCACAGGCAATCCGGTAGCGGATATTCTGCTGGGAAATAAGCTGGGGATTGCGGAGAGTATGGGGATTGACGTGGACTGTTCATTGCATTTGCCATATCCCTGTCCGATACGCGACATCGACTTCTGCGTTATCCTGTCAAACGCGCTGGACAATGCCATTCACGCCTGCCGGGATATAGATGGCGGCTCGGGAAAATATATCCGCCTGACGGGACGTATACAGGGCGATTTTATTCTGATGGAGGTGGAGAACAGCTTCCACGGGAAAGGGCTTGCCGGAAGGGGGACGGGCTTGTCAAATATAAAGATGGTGGCGGAAAAATATCAGGGCGCGATGAGTGTCAAAACACAGGGTTCATCCTTTATCTTAAGCGTCCTGCTTGTCATTCCACAGCAGGCAGAAAGCATCCCACGGCAAATCGGTTAAATCCTTTTTTTTGTATGTCGAAAAACAGTGTGAGGAATGCGAAAAGTACTTCCAAAGACGTCTCGCCATAGGACGGAGACCCAAGTCAGCAAGCTGACTTGGAAGTACTAAGTTTTGCATAAGAGAATGCCCAAAATACGGGCATTCTCCGTACACTTTAAAATTTCGCAGATATTCTGCGGGGAAAAAGGAGGACAATCAAAATGGCAATGGAAATCAAAGTAAGCGGCAACGCTTACAAAACCGATTACGCGGATCGGCTGCAGGCGGAGCGGGAGAACGTGCAGAAAGCGGGAAACGAGCAGAACGCGGATAAGGCGGCGGATCAGAAACCGGCACCGCATGACGAGTACATCAGCAGCGAAAAGTCGGGGGAGAAGCCAAACGGTCTGTATCATGTAGGGCAAGATGAAAATGGCAACAAAAAAGTTTATTTTAACGACCCGAAGAAAGCTGACAGGAACAGACAGCCTGGAGGAATACCCGACGATTCCGAAAAAGACGGCAATAAAAACAATCCGAAAGTAAATGCGGATGACCCGGACGACGGCGAGGAGAAATGCGTCGGCAACACGGATAAGGTGGATCGGGAAATTCGGGAACTGAAGGAG
This sequence comes from bacterium 1xD42-87, assembly GCA_003611805.1. GTDB lineage: Bacteria > Bacillota > Clostridia > Lachnospirales > Lachnospiraceae > UBA3282. The sequence continues at coordinate 46,600 of RAYM01000023.1, forward strand.
AAGAAGAAACAGTTAGAGCAGCAGCTTAAGGCAGCTTCCGGGGACGAGAAGAAGACGAAGGAGCTGGAGAACAAACTGGCGCAGGTAGAGCAGGAGCTGAGTCAGAAAGACAATGACACATACCGAAGACAGCATTCTACGTTTACCGACAAATAGTTATGATAGGGTGAGCGGAGAACAGGGATTAAAAAGCGTTTGCCGACGGAATGCCGGGAAACGCTTTTTGGCAGTTATCTGCACAGGCGGTGTGCAATCCGCAGTGTCAGAAAAGATATCCGCTTGACGGAAGCGGTGTTTGGGAGCAAAATGAAGTAGTAATTTTACGGGAACGGGGAGAGAATGACATTGGAACATACCATACTTTTACTGGAAGACGATACGGATCTGATTGACGGACTGACCTATTCCCTGAGCAGGGAAGGATATATCGTGGACGTGGCGCAGACGGTGAAAACGGCGTATGCCTGTCTGGAAACGCGGGAATACAGCCTTCTGTTACTGGACGTCACCCTGCCCGACGGGAACGGCGTGGATGTGTGCCGCTTTGTGCGGGAACGGGGCAGTCGGACGCCCATTATCTTTCTGACGGCGATGGATGAGGAAGTCCATGTGATCCGGGGGCTTGACAGCGGTGCGGACGACTATATCACAAAGCCTTTTAAGCTCGGGGAATTGTGCTCCAGAATACGTGCGCAGCTTAGGCGGAGCGGGAGTGGTGATGTGAGCGCGGCGAACCGCTTTACCTCCGGCGCGCTGTCCATTGACTTGTTCGGGGGTGGCGCGTTTTTGAACAACCAGCCGTTAGAATTGACCAGTGTTGAGTACCGTTTGCTCTGTCTGCTTGTCCGCAATGCGGGGCAGACGGTTTTGAGAAATACGATACTGGACGCGCTGTGGGACGGGAACGGCAACTTTGTGGATGACAATACGCTGTCTGTATACATCCGCAGGCTGCGCGAAAAGATAGAGGAAGACCCGTCTAATCCGGTGCATCTTTTGACGGTGCGGGGATTTGGATACAAATGGAGGAGAGAAAATGAGTAAATATGATGCTTTATGGGAATATATGCAGAAAAACGGACAGGAATCTTTGCAGCTGACTTTTGAAGAAATACAGGAGATTGCGGGGGTGCCAATCGACCATTCGTTTTTGAAATACAAAAAGGAGCTGACAGAATACGGTTATCAGGTCGGGAAGATATCCATGAAAAACGAAACGGTACTTTTTACCAAGGTGGATTGATATGAATATGATGCAGGAGAAAAACACACGGGAATATTTTCTGTTTTTGAGTGGTCTGGCGGGTGTATTTGTGATATTGGCACTCGTTCTCTCATGGTTTCATGGAAGGGAAACACAGCAGATTCTTTTTGAGAGGGAACAGATTTTTGTGTCGTCCTTGATGGAGCAGGGGGTCTCGCATGTCTCGATTGCCCGGGCGCTTGGGAGTGCAGAAACGACTGCAGAGGGAGCAGAACTGCTGCGGCAGATTGGCCATACGCAGGCTGCTTCTTTCCGACTGTTTCCGTCTATTGACAGGTCTGTGCGGCTGTTTGGTGCGGCAGCAGCCGGTACAGTGGGGATTTTGGCTATTCTTTTACTGGGCATGAGCATCCGTTTTCTTTGGAAACGGGAGACGCTGTACCGACAGGCGGAGGGTATTATCACCCGGTTTTCCGAGGGGGATTTTAGGAGCCACCTGCCGCAGACGGAGAACGGAAGCATTTACCAGTTGTTTTCGGCGGTGGAAGAGCTGGCTGTGGCGCTGCGTGCGCAGAGCGAAAAAGAGCAGCAGATGAAAGCATTTTTGAGGAACACGATCTCGGATATTTCCCATCAGTTGAAGACGCCGCTTGCCGCCCTGCATATGTACACGGAAATCATAATGCAGGAGCCGAACCATGCAGAGACGGTGGAGCGGTTTTCCGGCAAAATCATGCAGTCGTTGGAGCGAATCGAGGCGCTTGTGCAGGCGCTCCTGAAGGTGAGCCGTATCGACGCGGGCAGTATTGCTTTTCACAAGAAATGGCAGACTGCCGCCGGGTTAGTGGAAAGCGCAGCGGCAGATTTATCCGTAAGGGCGCATAGGGAAGAAAAGCGGATTGTGATGGAGGGCGACGCGTCGCAGATGATTTTCTGTGACAAGGAGTGGACGAGGGAAGCGGTTGCCAATCTGATAAAGAATGCGCTGGACCATACCGATGCGGGCGGTACGGTTACGGTTTCATGGGAATGCTCTCCCGCGATGTTCCGGCTGTCGATAGCGGATGACGGCTGCGGCATTTCAGAGGAGGATATTTCGCATGTGTTTAAGCGGTTTTACCGCAGCAAACGGGATGGCGGCAGGCAGGGGCTCGGTCTGGGACTGCCTCTTGCCAAGTCCATTGTGGAAGGACAGGGCGGCATCCTCTCGGTAAGCAGCACACCGGGGGAGGGGGCGGTGTTTATCCTCATGCTCCCGACCGAGGCTGCGAAGCGGTCCTCGTAAGTTAAATTCCGAAGAAATTTAACTTTCTTACAGATTTGTAAGCTGTTATTCATGGGATTGTAAGCTGTTCCTGTTATCGTTTTGTAAGTACCTAATCGATTTAGCTTTGAAAGGAGGAACAGTCTTACCATGGAAATTGTGGAAGTACAGGATTTGTGTAAAACATACGGAATGGGCGAAGCGAAAGTAGAAGCCTTAAAGCATGTCTCTTTTACCCTTCAGAAAGGGGAGTTTGCGGCGGTGATCGGGGAGTCCGGCTCCGGTAAAAGCACCCTCTTAAACTGTATCGGCGCGCTGGACGAACCCACAGGCGGACAGATTATGATAGACGGGCGAAACCTCTTTGCCATGAGGGAGGAGGAGCGCACGATTTTCAGACGCCGCAATATCGGTTTTATCTTTCAGTCATTTCATCTGATTCCGGAGCTAAATGTGGAGCAGAATATTATTTTCCCCCTGTTGCTGGACTATAAGAAACCGGATCCCCGACAGGTGGAGGAGGTTTTGGAAGTGCTGGGCTTGCAGGAGCGGCGCAGTCATTTGCCGGGGCAGCTTTCCGGCGGACAGCAGCAGAGAGTGGCGATCGGCAGGGCGTTAATCACAAAGCCGAAACTGATTCTGGCGGATGAACCGACCGGGAATCTGGACAGAAAAAACAGCAGGGAAGTGATGGAGCTTTTGCGCAAGGCGTCCAGTCAATACCAGCAGACCATTTTGATGATCACGCACAATCCGAATCTGATTACTTCGGTGGATCGGGTGATGCAGGTGGCGGACGGCATTTTGAGTGATTTGGGAGGGAATGTCAATGAAAAATTATCTTAACCTGATTCCCATTTCGGCAAAGCTTCACCGCAGGCAGACACGCATGACAAGATGGTGCATTGTGATTTCTGTTTTTCTGATTTCCGCGATTTTCGGGATGGCAGATATGTTTTTGCAGAGCCAGAAAAATCTGGCGGTTATGACGGACGGCGCGTGGCATGTGGTGTTCCGGGAGCTTGACGAGGAGCAGACGGCGTTACTTGCTGCCAGACCGGAAGTAAAGTCAGTGACCCGCTACGCCGCCACCAACTATAAGCTGGATATGGGGTATGAAGTGGGCGGCGTACAGACGGTTTTGTGCGGCTTTGACGAAACGTTTTTTGAGATTTATCCACAGGCGCATTTGACGGAAGGTACTTTTCCGGAGAGAGACAGAGAGGCGCTTGTGACGGAAAGTATGCGGGAAAGGCAGGGGCTTTCCGTTGGGGACGAGGTGGTGGTGGCGACGCCCGGCGATTCATTGACTTTCAGGGTGAGCGGTTTTGTGGAAGACACCTCCATGATGTTGAAGACGGACTCTTTCGGTGTTTTTATGAATACGGACACCTACCTGTCCTGTTTTCGTGATGCGATGCTTACGGCGGATTTTGCCTGTTATGTGGAGTTCGTGCCTCATTGCAGGATACAGAGGGCAGTTGGGGATATCTGTGAGTCGCTGCATATTGCAGAGGAACAGGTCAGTGAAAATGCCAGGCTGATGGGGACTCTTGGGCAGAGCGGTGACCACTACATTATGATGCTTTATCTGATTGCCTTTATTTTGGCGGCGCTAGTGGCAGTTTCCGGCATGATGATGATTTTGGGCAGCATGAACAGCAATGTGGCTCAGAGGACGGAATTTTTCGGGATGATGCGGTGTCTGGGCGCGACGGCAAAACAGGTGCGGCGTTATGTGCGGATGGAAGCGCTTTTCTGGTGTATGAAAGCGATTCCGCCGGGGCTTCTTTTCAGTGTGGTGACGGTGTGGGGCCTGTGCCGGATGTTAAAAGTAATTACACCGACCTGGTTTTCGGAAATGCCGGGATTTGGAATCAGTCTGCCGGGCGTGTTTTTCGGCATTCTAATCGGCATTCTGACAGTGCTTGCGGCGAGCCGGACGCCGGCACGTAAAGCATCGGAGGTTTCGCCGCTGACGGCGGTTTCGGGCAACGCCGGTACGGTGTTTGCCGCAAAGCGGGCGGCGCATACGGGGCGGCTGCATGTGGAGACAGCATTGGGGCTGCATCACGCGGCGGGCAGCAGGAAAAACCTGATTCTGCTGACGTCCTCCTTTGCTTTCAGTATCATCCTGTTTCTGGGATTTGGAATAGGGATTACTTTTATGAAACACGCGATTGTGACGCTGCGCCCCTATACGCCGGATATTTCTGTTGTCAGCCAGGACGATTCTTGTTCCATACCGGATTCGCTGTATACGGCATTGAAAGAAAATACAGATATTAAGCGCATTTTCGGGCGGAGTTTTGCCTATGACCTGCCGGCGCAGATACAAGGAGAGGACAAGAGAGTTATGCTGATTTCCTATGAGACGTACCAGTTTGGCTGGGCGGAGGGAGATTTACGGCAGGGAGAGATGGAAGCTGTCAGAGACGGAGAGGGCGTTCTTCTGGTGGAAAAACCGGGCATTGCGGCAGCAGTCGGAAGTGACATAGAGCTGGAGACGAAAACGGGAAGGCAGAAGGTAAGGGTGGCAGGGATTCTCGGTTATGCGCCGCTTGACAGCGGAGAGGGCGTGGGCACAGTCATTTGTTCCGAAGACCTGTTCCGGCGGTTGACGGGCGAGACGGGATACACGATTCTGGATATCCAATTACATGATAAATCCGATGCCGTGGTGGAAGGGATACGCAGTGCGGCGGGGGAGAATTACCGTTTCTCAGACAGCCGGAAAAACAACAGGGAGACACGGGCGGTTTATTTTTCTTTCGCGCTGTTTGTCTATGGATTTCTTGCCGTGGTTGCGCTGATTGCCGTCTTCAACATCATCAACAGCATTGCCATGAGCGTGTCCGCACGAATGCGGCAGTACGGCGCTATGCGGGCAATCGGCATCAGCGTCAGGCAGCTGCAGTCTATGGTTGCGGCGGAGACGCTTGTCTATCTTGCGGGCGGGCTGGCGGAAGGGCTCGTATTAGGGCTGCCACTCCACTATTATTTATACCGGTGGGCAATCACCGCGAGATGGGGCGACGCGTGGCGGGCGCCATTTATAGAATGTCTTGTCATCATGACGGTGATGACTTTGGCGGCGGTGGCGGCGATGACGGGACCGGTGCGCAGGATTCGGGAGATGTCTGTGGTGGAGACCATCGGCATGTAAACGGGGCGGCCGGCAGGATAGGTTACACCATGCCGCGGGAGACGAACAGCCTGTTCAGGATTACGGTATCATCAGAATCTGCGTTCTTGACAGATGATTTTTGTTATACTATAATTTGTTCAAAAATGAAATATTCAGTTTTGTATAAAAAGAGGATTCTGGATGAAAACGAGTGTTAAGATCGCGCGGAATATTTTCCAGTTATACAGTGCAAGGTGTAAGCCTCTTTGCAGGGAAATAGGAATGCCGCAGACAGCTTTCGATATTCTGATGTTTTTTGCTAATAATCCTGAATATGACACTGCCAGAGATATTGTTAAGACAAGGTATATCAAGGCGAATCTGGTTTCCGTGAATGTGGACAGCCTTGTGAGGGAGGGCTATCTGAAAAGGGAGAAAAGTCCCGGTGACAGGAGAAAGGTCAGGCTTGTATGTACGGAGAAGGCATGGCCCGTTGTAGAGAGGGGCAGACAGCTTCAGGATCATTTTATGGATGAGCTGTTTCAGAATGTGGACGGACGGCTGAAGGATGATTTTTTTCGGGTGCTGAACATGATGGAAAATAATCTTAAGACGATGAGGGAAGGACAGGGTTAGGATGAATTGGTTATGGATGACTGTGGTGACTTTCTTTGCGGGAATGGGAGCAGGGCTGGGGACAGGCTTTGCCGGGATGAGCGCGGCGGCGGTGATCAGCCCCATGCTGATCACCTTTCTTGGCATGGATTCCTACATGGCGGTGGGGATCGCCCTGTCTTCGGATGTGCTTGCCAGTGCGGTTTCGGCGTACACTTACGGAAAGAATAAAAATCTGGATATCCGAAATGGTCTGATCATGATGGGGAGCGTGCTTGCCTTTACAGTGGTGGGCAGTTATGTGGCGAGCCTGGTTCCGCCGGCGACGATGGGCGGTTTCTCCGTGTTTATGACTTTTTTGCTCGGCATTAAGTTTATCGTAAAGCCTGTTATGACCACGAAGGAAGCGATGGGGGAGGTTGCGGCGAAGAAGCGGGCGGTGCAGTCCCTTATTGCCGGTGTGATGATTGGCTTTATCTGCGGTTTTATCGGCGCGGGCGGCGGCATGATGATGCTTCTCATTCTGACGTCAGTCCTGCATTATGAATTGAAGACAGCAGTCGGCACCAGCGTGTTTATTATGGCGTTTACCGCTTTTACGGGGGCGGTGTCGCACTTTGCCATAGGCGGGATGCCGGATTTGCCGGTATGGATACTGTGCGTGGTCTTTACCTTTATCTGGGCGAGGATCGCGGCGGTATTCGCGAACAAGGCGGAACCGAAGACGCTGAACCGGGCGACGGGCGTCGTGCTGGTGGTGCTTGGGGTTGTGGTGATGGGATTTCAGTTTTTGACGAGGGCGGCGTAGCGATTGGCTATGCCGTCTCTTTCTATGCGCAGCCCCATGAATAGGAAGTATGCCGCTAAAGCGGCGCATGGGGGCGCGCGGCGAGTAGGGGAAGAAGAATCTTCTCTACTTGATTGCGCAGTTACTCGATTTTTGGGCTGTTTTGTTTTTAACATGAATAATGGAAGAACGCAGGATTGTCATTTGGGGGATATTGTAAAATTTATAAATATGTTATGATGAATCATATACTTCATGATTCTGCTGATGGGAATTGAGTAATCCGGGGAGGGATGCAGTTGAAAAAGAAAGTGATTGCGGCAGGACATATCTGCCTGGATATTACGCCGGTATTTTCGGGGAAAAATACGGCCAATTTGGGTGATATCCTATCGCCCGGCAAGCTGGTCAACGTGGGTCAGGCGGACGTACATACAGGCGGCTCCGTCGCCAACACCGGACTTGCCATGAAGTTTTTCGGGGCGGATGTCTCCCTGATGGGAAAGATCGGGGACGACCCCTTCGGGGAAATCGTGCGCAACATACTGAAAGCTTGTGGTGCGGAACAGGGACTGCTTGTTTCAGGGCAGGAATCCACTTCCTATACGGTTGTGCTTGCCGTACCGGGAATAGATCGGATGTTTCTCCACAATCCGGGAGCAAACCATACCTTTTGCGCGGAGGATATTCCGCAGAAGGAGTTGGAGGAAGCGGCATTGTTCCATTTTGGCTACCCGCCCTTAATGCGGCTTATGTATGAGGATGGCGGGGCGGAGCTGTTAAAGATGATGAAGCGTGCCAAGGCGTGTGGCGCGGCAACATCGTTGGATTTTGCCGCGATTGAGCCGGGTTCCGAAGCCGACGGCGCAGACTGGGGGCGTATTCTTGAGAACGTTATCCCCTATGTGGATTTTCTGGTGCCGAGCGTGGAGGAACTGTGCTATATGCTGGACCAAGACCGGCTCTCCCAGTGGCAGGAAAGGGCGAAGGGACGGGATATCACGGAAATACTGGATATCGAAACGGACGTAAAACCGCTTGCAGACCAATGCATGGGACTTGGCGCGAAAATACTGCTGATCAAGTGCGGGGCGTCGGGCATTTATTATCAGACCGCTTCCCGGCAGACATTGGAAAAGATCGGTGAAAAGCTGGAACTTGACGTGTCACGGTGGGCGGATCTGCGCGGGTTTGAGAAAAGCTATGTCCCTGACCGGGTGCTGTCCGGCACCGGGGCGGGAGACACCAGCATCGCGGCATTTCTGACAGCCGTGCTTGCGGGGTATTCCCCGGAAATGTCCATGCATCTGGCAGCGGCGGCGGGAGCTTCCTGCGTGGCGGCTTACGATGCGCTGAGCGGTCTGAAACCGTTTGCTGAGCTGGAACAGAGGATTCGGGGCGGCTGGGCAAAGAATGGGTAGTTGGATATAGATAGTGGGCTGTTTGATTTGGGCAGAACAGGAAACGATGCATATTGTTTCAGATTGGAGGAATTTATGTTAGTTACTTTAAAAGAAGTATTAAAAATTGCAGAAGAAAAAAAGATTGCCGTGGGCGCGTTCAATGCCGCAAATCTGGAGAGTCTGCAGGCTGTGCTTACGGCGGCGGAGGAATTACATATGCCGGTCATTCTGCAGTTTGCACAGTGCCATGAGTCGTGGGTTCCGCTGGAACTGATCGGACCGGTGATGGTGGCGGAGGCGAAGAAGGCGTCCGTGCCTGTCTGCGTCCATCTGGATCACGGCGAGACGCTGGAATATCTGGAGCAGGCGCTTGAAATCGGCTTTACCGGGATTATGTACGACGGTTCCGTTCTGTCCTATGAGGAGAATCTGGAGAATACCAAAAAGGCGGTCGCGATGGCGGCGAAGACCGGCGCCTCTGTGGAGGCGGAGCTTGGCAGCATGGGAAAGCGGGAAACCGGCGCGGGAGATTCCGACGGGGATGACACGAAGATTTACACAGATCCCGGACAGGCAAAAGCGTTCGTGGAAGCGAGCGGCATTGACGCGCTTGCGTGCTCCTTCGGGACGACCCACGGTATTTATCTGACGACGCCGAAACTGGATTTCGATGTGGTAAAAAATGTGCGCGCGCTGACGGACGATATCCCGGTTGTCATGCACGGAGGCTCCGGCGTGAGCCGTGAGGATTATCACGCGGCAATCCGGGCGGGCGTGCGGAAAATCAATTATTTCACGTATATGGATAAAGCGGGCGGAAATGAGGCGGCGGCATATATAAAATCCCTGCGCGCGGAGGAACCGTTGTTCTTCTCGTCCATATCCATGGCGGCGCGGGATGCCATGAAGGAAAATGTGAAAGAGGCAATGAAGATGTTTGCCTTGGAATGATAATGTATTATACGGAAAGCGGCAAGGGACGTCGGCATTTATTGCGGCTATAGCAAGTGCGCGGTACGGACAATAACGGTTGAAAAATTATGGGCTGTCAAGATTTTATATATCGCTTGACAGCCCGTTTTCTTTTCTTTATAATAATTAATGACCAATGGTCAATAATGAAACAGGGAGGGAAAGGTTGAAAGAAAATCTTTCAACCCTGATTTGAGGGTCAAATGAACATGCAAGCATGTTCGCTTGACCCATGGAGGCAAAAATGGCAAGACCAGTGAAAAAACAGCCGGAGGAATGGGAAAAGGAGATTTTGGATGCGGCGAAATTCCTGTTTTTATCGAAGGGCTATGAGGAGACTTCCGTGTCCGATATCATGGAGCGCGCTGGGGGCGCGAAGGGGATGTTTTACCGATTCTTTGAGAGCAAGGAGAAAGCGATGCAGGCATTGGGTGACCGCATGTTTCTGGAAAACAATCCCTTCGAGGCAGTCAGGACGCGCACGGACTTAAACGGTCTGCAGAAAATCAGGGAAGTGCTTGCCATGGACAGGGCGGACGGGGAGCGGGAGACGGTCAATGCGCAGTCGGTTTCCATTTTGAAGGATCCGCGCATTCTGGCGGCGGCGATGGAGGCGAACAGACGGGTGCTGACGCCGTTATGGTTTGCACTGATTGAGGAGGGCAGGCGCGACGGCTCCATCCAGACCGAGTATGCGAGAGAACTTTCCGAACTGCTTCCCCTCGTCAATTTCTGGCTGATGCCCTCGGTGTTTCCTGCGAATGCGGAGGAGATTATGCATAAATGCAAATTTGTGGCAAAGGTGCTGGCGGACATGGGGCTGCCTGTGGCGGATAAGGAGATGTTTGAACGGACGGAGAGGCTGTTCGGGCATTTCGGCGAGTAGGCATTTTCCGCGGAAATCATGGAGGAAGGTATGAAAGAAAAACTGTTCACGAAAAACTTTACGCTTCTTGTGCTGGGGCAGGTAAGCTCCCTGTTCGGCAACTATATCCTGAGGCTGGCACTGTCCATGTATGTGCTGGAACTTACCGGGTCGGCGGCTGTGTTCGCGGGGCTTTTGTCGGCGGCGACGATTCCGACTATCCTGCTGTCGCCCGTTGGAGGCATTCTGGCCGACCGGGCGGACCGAAGAAATATCATGGTGGCTTTGGACGCCATGACGGGGACTGCGGTCCTGTGCGCGGTGCTGCTTTTGTCGGAACAGCGCGCGCTTGTGGTGATCGGGGCGCTCCTCGTGCTTCTTTCCGTTCTGGGCGCCTTTGAAACGCCTACGGTGCAGGCATGTATTCCGAGTATGCTGACGGGGGATAACATCATCCGGGGGAATGCGGTGGTGAACCAGACCGCCTCCATATCCTATCTGACGGCGCCGCTTCTGGGCGGTATTTTCTACGCGGCTTTTGGCATAAAGCCTGTGATGTATGCCAGCGTGCTCTGCTTTTTTGTGACCGCGCTTCTGGAGTGCTTTATCAGGCTGGATTATCGCCCGGCGGGGTTTGTCGGAAATGCCCTCGCCGTGGCGAAAGCGGATTTCCTTGACAGCGTCCGCTTTATCGGGAAGGAGCGGCGGGATATCCTGCGGATTCTTCTGCTGGCGGCGCTGTCCCGTTTCTTTGTGATGGGTGTGACGCTGGTGGGGCTTCCCTTTCTTGTGCGGACGGTGCTCGGGCTGGACGCCAGATACTATGGTGCGGCAGAGAGTGTGCTTGCGGTTGCTGTGATCGCAGGCAGCATGGCGGCGGGCGTTCTGGCGGGGAAAATACAGAAGGGCGGATTGTCGCCCATGCTTGCGGCGGTCGGTCTCTGTATTGTCCCGGCGGGACTTGCCTTTCTGCTTCCGGCAGGAACAGGCGTGCGGTATGCGGTTCTTGTGGCTGCTTTTTGCGGGATGCAGATAGCGATCAGCATGTTTTCCATCTATGCGGTGTCGATGATCCAGCAGGGTACGCCGGAGTATATGATTGGCAAGGTGATGGCTTACACGTCCGCCATTACCATGTGCGCCCAACCGGCGGGGCAGATGGTGTATGGCTTTTTGTTTGACGGGTGTAAGGAGGCGGTCTGGCTGGTGCTGATTCCGACCGGGGTGATTGTGTGCGGGATTGGGATGGCTGTAGGGAGGAAGGGGTGAGAATGTTTGTAATAGCTGATGTTTTTAAAGGGAACCGGACATATTAAATGAAAGCATGGGTAAAAGTAGAAGCACGCCTGAAACAGGACTTTACATTTTACTATTTTATCTGTATCGGACAGCAAAAAGCAGGAGCCATCCGTATTATAGACAAAAAGGAAAACGGGACTTGTTTCGATTCATTTAATAGAAAATGATTGACGTAATTTTTTATATTTGCTAGCATTTTATGCAGAGCAGGCGCCTACTCCTAAAAATTTTAGGAGGGAATAGAAAATGAATGATAAAATGCTGCAACGGTATCTGGAAACCAGTGTCTATACGGATGTGGGGCCATACAGAGATTTTGTGTTGTCCCTGCCGGACGACATAGCGTCCATAGGAATGCTGGTCTGCGACCAGATCACGCACCCGTCCATGTATTTCACAAAAGTTTCTCCCTATCTGGAAGAGAATTACTATGGGAAGTTTTCGTCCTATCCGAAGCATCGTTTTAAAAATGAGGACGAACTGTATATTACGGCTGTCGCCATGATTGCGGGCATTCTGCGGTTGGACGGCGCGGGATTTACGAAGAACAGGGATGTGACGAAAAGAATCACCGTATCCTGCAGGCAGGCATCCGTTTTGTTTAGCGCCATTTTGAAAGCGAAGGGAATCCCATGCCGTTCCAGAGCCGGATTTATGGATTTTGGCGATGCGGGCGAAAGTTATATGGAGCATTGGGTGAACGAATATTGGGATTTCGGGGAAAGCAGGTGGGTGTTGGCGGATGTGGACGGCTATTATGAATATGAGCCGCGCTTCGGCTACAGCCAGTTTGATCTGCCGCGGCGGAAGTTTGTGACGGCTTCGGAGGCGTGGCTTGGGTTGAGAAAAGGCACGCTGCATAAAAAGCTGGATGTCTTTTCAAGTGATCCGTTGGAAGGCATCTGTGAGTATCTGTTTATGGATTTTCATGCACTGATGAACAATGAAATTTTTTATTCCTATCAGCCGCTGTATCTTCGCGGCGGCATACGGAATCTGAGTGAGGAGGAGCTTGGTGAGCTGGACGAGCTGGCAAAACTTTTGGCGGAGCCCGACGAAAACAGGGAGCGGATAGAGAGTTTGTGGCAGGACAATGAAAAATTCTCCATTCTGACAAACAACACGCAAAATATTTATTATGATACATTCCGGCAGTTGTGACGCGGAAACCGATAGGCGAAATGTGTTTAAAGCAGCATATTTTTTGAAGGGAAGTTGGAATAAAGCGGCATCGGAGATGGGGATACCCAAAAGGGATTTGATCACAAACGGCTTTTTTGCGAAAGACCGTCAACGAATAAAATATTTTTAAGAAAGAACAGGTTACGCATGGTTTCCGGTTTCCCAGCACCACTTTGCAATTTTTTCAATCAGTGCGGCATCGACCTTGCCATAGGGGATGCGGATCGTTCCCTTATCGGTTTTGTAGTCCTGAAGCTCTTTCGCGAAATGTAATACGGCTTCGGGTCCCGGGTACAGTCCGATGTGCCCTTTGGACGCGGCAAAGTGAAGAATATTATGCTTTTTCCAGAAGGTCGGCATACTCCATGAGATACGTTCCTCCGCTTCCGGCAGGGCGTCGCGGAGAATCTGGCGGATAAACAGGAGGTCTTCCTGTTTGTCCGCATCCTGACTAAGGATATATTCGTCAATCGTCTTTGGCTTTTCGCCACAGTAATGACTCTGGTCTTTATTCTTAAATTCCCTGCCGCATCTGGGACATTTCCACATAGGCTTTTTCTCGCTTTCCCTTTCACGAATTACCACTTCGACCACATCGCCAAAGCTCTTGCCGATCTGTCTGCGAATCTGTCTGGTAACGCCGATGATGTAACAGGGCGTGCCCATTTTTACCACCTGTCCCCGGTATGGAACACCGTCGAAGGTGGCGTTTACGAGCAGGCGCCCTTTGCCAAAAAGCTCTTTGATGTCATAGGGCACTTCTACATAGGCGGCATCCATATTTTCGTTTTGCAGTATCGTTGCACTGAATTTCAGATATTTTTCCATAGAATAGATTTACCTCCCAGTCTCCCTTTTATACTCCAAAATATCTCCGGGCTGGCAGTCAAGGACGTCACAGATGGCATCCAAAGTGGAAAAGCGGATGGCGCTGATTTTTCCTGTTTTTATTTTTGACAAATTAACATTTGCAACGCCGACTTTTTCGGAAAGCTCCTTCAATGACATTTTTCTGTCAGCCATAACTCTGTCTAATCGTAAAATAATAGCCATACCCGCCACCTACAATGTTTCGTCCGCTTGATTTTGTAATTCGCATCCATATTCATAAAGCCGGATGATTCCCCAGAAGATAAATCCTGCAATGACTCCGAACCCGATGCTGCTTTGCAAGATCAGCAAGGTAGACAGTACGGAAACAACTTTTAAATCCTTTACGATTTCCGGTAAAAACGGAGAGTAATCACGATAAATTTTGTTAAATATTCTGGCGATAAAATACATGATGACAGTCACCATCAGCGAAAACAGAACGCTGAATATCAAAAACACAATACATGCGTCTACAAATCTGCCTTCGTCCGCTAATTTACCAGCAAAGTAGCCCATATGGCTAAAATCAAAACCTGTCAGGGATGCGGCAGGCATTGTGCTGAGTGTATTGCGCAATGCAGACAGCACGAGTATAGAAATTAAAAATATGCCGGTTAAAATGCCGAATAGTATTTGAAAGATCTTTCCTGTTTTTCCGATGAGCCTGCTTGCCCTTTTCATGTCTTCTAACTTACCCATAATAGATGCCCCCTTTATTTGCCGTTAGCCTTCCGATACGAGGATTATATAACATTTTTATATGTAAATCAATTATTTTTTAATGTTTATCATTAATTAATTTGCGTTAAATATAAAAATTGGTACGATATTATTTTTGGGGTAATACAATGTGTGTGCCGGAGTATGACGTTATCAAGCGAAACATAGAAGGTATTTTACAGACAGAGAAGCAGCTGGAACGGGAGAGGGAAGCAAAGTAACTAAAGATAAACAAATTTACATATTAAATTTTTCGCGGGATTGACATATTTTTGGTGCTTGCGTATAATAATATTGACAGGTAGGAAGCTACCTTAAAAAGTAGTCCGCTACCGGTCATGCGGATAATAAATAGACCGTGTAAACGTGGTTCGCTACCGGTCATGCGAATAATAAATAGACCGTGAAAAAGTTTTTAAGCCTCTTGCCTTAAAGGGCAGGGGGCTTAAATTGTATAGGGAGAAAAGCTGCTTATGGAGATTATGACAGGAAGCCTATATTTTGTATCAGATGAGTTTTTCGCAAAGATACAAGACCCTTATCTGAAAATCAATTATGAGAACACAAAGCGTCCGCATTACTTTGCTTTTAGAGATAGCATAACGGGGCTGTATTGGTTAGTCCCATGCAGTTCAAAAATAGAAAAGTTTGAACGTCTGGTACAGAATAAGCGGGAGCAACACAAACCGACAGACACAATTAAGTTTGTGAGAGTCTTTGATTGTAAAACAGTGCTGCTCTTTCAAGATATGTTTCCTGTGACCGCAAAATATATAGACGGGCAGTATATCAAAGGCGGTCAGCCTGTAAGGATTGCAGACCCTAAACTGATACAGGAATTGGAAAAGAATGCAAGAAAAATAATAAATCTATTACATAGAGGGGTACGTTTTACACCAACGCAGCCGGATATCATCAAAATTGAGAAAGTCATGCTAGAGGAATTGCAAGGTATGGAAGAAAAATTATGAGAGTATTTCTCAATATAGAGGGGAACCATTTAATGAAAAATATGTGGATGTAAGTTGCGCACAATCGGAGCAGTTTCAGAAAGCAGTAGGGAACCTTGCAGTATTGTTTACCTTACCGGAAGTATATGTGGAGAAGGTGCAGGATGCGGTGTGTCAATCGCTATATGCTATTTTCTCCCCAAAACCCGATAATAATACCAGGGTGTCGAAGCTTATATTGACGATGACGGCCAGAAAGTTTTTGTTTTGCCGGGGGACGGCAGCTATACCGTTGCAATGATGGCTTATGAGCAGGGAGAAGTGACCTATACGGTAGAGACTTATGGGGATTCTGCTACAGCGCCGGGAAAAATAACCAGTTACTATAAAAAGGCGGTGATAGATGGAAACTTGATGTCCGGTGATGTCAACGGCGGGAAAATCATCTTAAAGGACACAGATGGAAATATTTTAACGCTTGATGTGGAGCAGCAGGGAGATAGTATCCAGCCATATACGGTGGAAATATCTGTGGAAGGAAACGGCACAGCTAAAGGTGGTGGAATTTATAACCCGGGAAGTTATGCGAAGGTTACAGCATCGGAAGATGAAGGAGTCGAGTTTTTAAAATGGCGAATTGACGGCAGCGTTGTTTCTACGGATAAAGAGTATAGATTTTTGGTAAATGGCGACAAAAAACTGACCGCGGTGTTTTCGGAGATACCGAAGGGCTTTTGGATCAGCGGAATCAATGAGGAAGGATATAGCTATACGGGAACCACAATTAAGCCGGAAATTGCTGTCGCCACCTTATTTGGTGATGGTCTTGCGGCATTTTTCAGTCTTAATTTAGGGCAGGGCAATGCAGATAAGGCAGCAAAGGGCGTGGGGACTGCTGTGATAGCTTCCGGCATTATCAGTGTACTTTATGCGGTGTTTGCCTTTATTTTCTTAAGTCCCCTGTGCCGTATCTTTGGCGCTACGGACAATTTGCTGCCGTATGCGGTCGGATATGGACGTATTATTGTAATCGGCTTTCCTTTTGCGATTGTGGCAACGGTTATCAATTCCGCAATTCGTACTGATGGAAGCCCTCGGTATGCCATGTTCGCTATGATGATTGGTGCGATCCTCAATACAATCCTTGACCCGATTTTTATTTTTGTATTTCATTGGGGAGTTGAGGGCGCTGCTGCAGCTACGGTACTTTCGCAGCTTGTGGGTCTGCTTTGTAATGCTGCCTATCTGTTTAAATTTAAAACGATCCAGTTTGGAAAGGCATCTCTGGTTATGAACTGGTCTGTCGCCTGCAGGATGGCAGGTCTTGGATTTGCAAGCTGTTTTAATAACCTGACATCAACGGTAGTGGCTTTTGTATCCAACAACCTGCTGACTCAATATGGTGCGCTTTCGGCCTATGGCCCGGACATTCCTTTGACTACGTTCGGTTTGTGTATGAAGGTAAGTATGATTGCATTTTCCGTAGGTATCGGAGTAGCAAGCGGCAGCCAGCCGATCATAGGTTTTAATTATGGCGCACAGAAATATGACCGGGTAAAAAAGACATTTATATTGAGTGCAGGTGTACTGTTTCAGGCAATCGGCCAGCCTGTCAAAGCTGCGGTTGCTTCCCTTTCAAAGCAGTTGCTGTTCTATATCCCCGCAATGCTGATTTTATCGAGGATTTGGGGGCTGACAGGTATTCTTATGGCGAGGCCGACCGCAGATGTATTGGCGTTTGTCCTCTGTATGATCCTTTGCTTTAAAGAAGTTAAGAAGATGGAGAAGGCAGGAACACACTAAAAAAGATTGGAAGAACATTACCATGAAAAAAGGAGTTATTACGATTAGTATTTAATGATATCTTTTTTTTAACTCTTCCAAGAGTAATTCTGCAATCGGTGTGAATACCTGATATTTTTTCCAAATGATATACATTTTTGTTTCGAGACGTGGGGAGAGAGGGCGGAAACACAGGTTGCTGTCATTGTCTGTATTCACTAACCGGTCAAAGGTCAGCATACCACCAAGTCCTTCTTCTACAAATATGCCGCCGTTGTAACAAAGATTTATTGTACCGCTTAAATTTAACTGGTCAGCGTTTTCCCCGCACCACCGTGCAATATCAAATTTCATACCCTGTTCGGAACAAATCAGGTCTATTCCGATTAAATCTGCAAAAACAATCTCTTCTTTTTCTGCCAGCGGATGGTCTTTTCGGATTGCAAGCCCCCAAATGTCTGTCCCTGGTATTTCGATATGGTTGTACCTTTCGAGATTAGGCGGCTCTACGATAAAAGCAAAGTCAATCAGTCCCCGGTCTAAGCGTTCCACTACCTGTTCCGTATTTCCGCTTGTAAGATGGTAGCGGAAACGGGGATAGGCTTCTTTGAAATCCTTAATTACCCATGCCAGATATTTTATCTGATGTGATTCGGAGGTGCAGTGAATGTCGGGGGCATCAGATACAATGGGAATCCTGCATCAGAATCTGGTTGACGCAGGGTGCAGCAAAGATTTAATTGAAACCTGTATGGAACTTGCAAAAGCAAATAAGTGGAAACGCCTTTTGCCTTTGCTCGCCAAACAAAGAATCAATTTGCTGGATTCGGTGCATGACGGACAAAAGCAGATAGACTGTCTGGATTTCTTGGTTTACAGCATTAATAAAAAACATATTTAGGAGGATTTGTACAATGGAAGCAAAATGGAATCAGATTCAGGAACTGAATCTTGTACAGGAATGGGATAAGACTTTCCCCAAAAGCGAAAAAGTAAATCACAGCAAGGTTACTTTCCACAATCGTTACGGAATTACTTTGGCGGCAGATATGTATATGCCGAAGAATGCAGAGGGTAAATTGCCCGCTATCGCCGTATGCGGTCCATTCGGTGCAGTCAAGGAGCAGGCGGCGGGCCTGTATGCACAAACAATGGCAGAGAGAGGTTTTCTGACGATTGCATTTGATCCCTCTTTCACAGGTGAAAGCGGCGGCGAACCACGCTATATGGCTTCTCCCGACATCAACACAGAGGATTTCATGGCGGCGGTGGATTTCCTTTCATTACAGGATACGGTTGACCCGGAGAAAATCGGTATTATCGGTATCTGCGGCTGGGGCGGCATGGCAATCAATACAGCGGCGCTCGATACCCGTGTCAAAGCAACGGTTGCCTCTACAATGTATGATATGAGCCGTGTCAATGCCAACGGGTATTTCGACAGCGAAAACAGCGAGGAAGTCCGCTACGAGAAACGCAAGGCAATGAATGCGCAGCGACTTGAAGATTACAAAAACGGCACCTATGCTCTCGGTGGTGGTGTGGCTGATCCTATGCCGGAAGATGCTCCGTGGTATTTTCAGGACTATCACGCTTACTATAAAACGGAGCGTGGCTATCACGCTCGTTCTCTGAACTCAAACGGTGGTTGGAATGTGATTGGCTGTCAGTCCTTTATGAATATGCCGATTCTCCAGTACAGCAATGAAATCCGAAGTGCGGTAATGGTACTTCATGGGGATAAGGCGCATTCCTGTTATTTTGGCCAGGACGCTTATGCCGATATGATCAACGGAAACAAGTATCAGGATATCGGGACAGCTTAAATGCGTATTGGACAGATTTTATTCTGCCGCTTATCCGAGAAAACCGAAAAATCTGAAAAAGGTCGCCATGTTTTTAAGCTCAGGCGATGCGGATATGTATGAGGGGGCAATGTTTTCCTATCAGGGGGATTTCCTCGACTATCTCGGACTGGAAGATATGGGGGTGTTTACGGCTCACGGTTCAGAAAACGGCTCAGCTGTTAAATTAGATGAAATTAGAAATTTTGGTGCGTCTCTTTAATGCACCACAATAAAAAGGAGATAAAATTATGTTAGGAAATTTTACTTACTGTAATCCCACAAAACTTTACTTTGGTCAAAACGCTCTGGATGGTTTGAACGAAGAACTGCCGAAATACGGTAAAAACATATTGCTTGTTTACGGTGGCGGCTCAATTAAAAAGAACGGTATTTATGATAAGGTCGTTGAGATTCTAAAGGCAAACGGAAAAGAGGTCCACGAAGACGCAGGTGTAATGCCTAACCCCACTGTGGAAAAATTAAACGAGGGCATAGAGCGGGCAAAAGCCGCAAAGGCTGACTTGATTCTTGCTGTTGGCGGCGGCTCGGTATGCGACTATGCAAAAGCGGTTTCCGTATCGGTAAACTGCAACGACGACGCTTGGGATAAATACTTTATCCGTTTTGATGATGTAACCTGCGATATTATTCCCGTCTGCTGCGTGCTTACAATGGTGGGCACTGGCAGCGAAATGAACGGCGGCTCTGTGATTACCAATCACGAACAAAAACTCAAAATCGGACACGTATTCGGAGAAAATGTATTTCCGAAGTTCTCAATACTGAATCCTAAATTTACTTACACTCTGCCGAAGTATCAAATGGTATCCGGTATATATGATATTATGTCGCACATTTTGGAGCAGTATTTTTCGGGAACGGACGACAATACAAGCGATTATATCATGGAAGGTCTGCTTCGTTCTCTGATTCACAGCGCCGATATTGCCGTTGAAAATCCAAGCGATTACGAAGCACGCTCTAACATTATGTGGATAGCGACATGGGCGCTCAATACGCTTGTAGCAAAAGGAAAAACCACCGATTGGATGGTGCATATGCTCGGCCAGGGAGTAGCCGCCCATACGGATGCTACACATGGCATGACGCTTGCGGCTGTTTCCATGCCATATTACCGTTATATCCTGTCTTACGGAACGGCAAAGTTTGCCCGCTATGCCAAGAACGTATGGAATGTAAATCCTGAAGGCAAGACGGAAATTCAGGTTGCAAACGAAGGACTTGACGCTATGGAAGCGTGGATGAAGAAAATCGGGCTTGTTATGAATATTACCGAGCTGGGCGCTGCGGAAGCTATGTTGGACGGAATGGTAAAAAGCACGCTGATTATGGACGGTGGCTATAAAGTGATGGATGCAGACGATATCCGAGCTGTATTACAGGCGAGTTTTTAAGAGAAGTTAGAGGATGAAACGGAGACAAGAAAAATGAAAAAAGTAGCAACGGTACTATTATGTGCATTCGTTTTGCTTGCATTTGCAGGATGCAACAGCAATACGCAAAAAAACGGTGATTTTTCATTTCATGATAATTTTGCTCAAAGTACCCAAAATCAAAATGAGACTGAACAAAATAATTCAGGTCAGTACGATGTGGATCAGAGTGCGGCGCATTCCAAGCAGGAGGAAGATTCCAAAACTTTAATTGCATATTTTTCTCGTGTAGGAAACACAGATTTTCCTGCCGGAGTAGATGCTGTTGCTTCTGCAAGTCTGATTGTGAAGGACGGCGAGCTTTAAGGAAACACACAGTATATTGCTACGTTGATTCAGAGAGCCACAGGCGGAGATCTGTTTTTGATTGAAACCGAGGAAAGGTATCCGGCTGATTATGATGCTACCGATCGGCAAGGCGCTAAAGAAAGCAAAGAAAACTCCCGCCCGAAACTTGCTTCTCATATAGAGAATGTGGATGAGTACGATACAGTGTATCTTGGTTTCCCAAACTGGTACTACGGAATGCCAATGGCAGTATATTCTTTCTTGGAAGAATATGATTTTTCAGGCAAAACAATTATTCCGTTTATTACCAGCGGTGGAAGCGGTTTTTCAGATGCCATATCGGAAATTCAGAGCATACAGTCAGATGCAACAGTACTGCCAGAAGGATATAAGGTAACACATTCAAAAGTCAGTGATGTGACTTTCGAGGATGTTGAAGAATGGATTAACGGTTTAAACAAATAATCGTTTTCTGTAAAAGGTGGTGAAAGATGAGAAGCAAACAGATTGTAAAAATAGCGGTAGACATCGCAATGACAGCGGTACTCTTGCTTTTGATGACATATGAGCTGATTGGGCAGGTATCCCATGAACTGCTTGGTATCATTATGTTTGTGCTTTTTATTCTGCACCACATTTTAAATAGCAGATGGATAAAAAATTTGATTAGGGGCGAATATACTGCCCTGAGAACTCTGCAAACCGTACTTGTTGTGTCGGTTTTGCTTTCAATGGCAGGCTCTATATTCAGCGGCGTAGTGTTATCCCGTTATATATTTTCGTTCCTGCCGTTCGGCAATGGATTGTCATTTGCGAGAAATATGCATATGCTCTCAGCTTATTGGGGATTTGTTTTTATGAGCCTTCACCTTGGATTTCATTAGAATATGATGATGGGAATGGCAAAACGGCTGACAAAAAAATCGTCTGCTATGCGGACATGGGTGTTTCGTATTATTGCCCTGATAATTGCAGGATATGGTGTGTATGCGTTTGTAAAGCGGGACATCGGCAGTTATTTACTGATTCAAAATCAATTTGCATTTTTTGATTTTGAGGAACCGATAGTACAGTTCCTTTTGGACTACATAGCGGTGCTGGGACTGTTTACGGCAATAGGACATTATACATTTGGCATAATCAGAAAATTGTACTAAAACAGAAATAGAATCAGACGCAGTCCGGTCCTCAGATTCATCAGCAATCAATTCTATGGAAACATCTCAGATACAGACGCTTCCTTATGGCGGTATTTACCCGCAGCATAAAGCCTACGGTACAGGGATTGGTGCAATGCCGGGGCGTGTGGTCTGGCTTATACGGTGGCGCTGATGGTTTACCAGATCGGTTCGGCGTTTACGTTTTGCGTGCGTTGGAATGGTGTCAACAAGTCTAATGGAAAATGCCGGATTCAAGACAAAAGATGCCCGATTATATGGAACGGATATTTTGATGCGCTTGTGAATGGTCTTATTGCAGCCAAAGGGCTTATGGACAGTGGACAGATTGGGAGAATAGGCGGCAAACGTTATGGGAAATGGGATGTCAAGGTATAGATAGAATTGCAATTTGGGGCAAAAGTAATTGAGAGTGGCCATGACATATCGAGTCGTGCGCCATAAAAATATAAGTCTTTAATTTCGCCCCAGAATAGACAGGATACATTTTTTCATCGCCTCATAGCTTTCCGGGGTGATATCGTGCTCCATCTTGCAGGCGTCGCTTGCCGCAACCTTGGGGTCAACGCCCAGATGAACCAGCCAGTCCGTCAGCAGGGTGTGGCGTTCATAGACGTTTTCGGCGATTTTTCGCCCTTCGTCTGTCAGTTGGAGATAGCCCTCTTCGGAAACGGTGATGTATTCCCGGTTTTTCATATTTTTTACAGCGACGCTCACGCTGGGTTTGGAAAAATTCATTTCGGTCGCCACGTCGATGGAACGCACTGCAGAGAGACGCTTACTCAAGACTAATATGGTTTCGAGGTAATCCTCGAGGGATTCCTCGGCTTTGTGCTGGATATAGTTCATAATATGCTTGTACTCCTTTCCGGGACGTATACCGGCGGCGGAAAAAACTGACCACTCAGTAAATTCAACTCGTAAGCCCATACTAACACGTTACGGATGGGGGCGCAAGGTCTGACGGAAAAAAGAATGTTTTGAGATGAAGAGGAGTTTCGCTATGAAACAGAAAAACATTTTAAAATTGACAGCGGCGGCTGCCATTATTGGCGCAGGATATTTAAGGGAGCTTTTCGACATCAGTTATGGCAGGCAGTTGGGGGTAAGCGTACCGCTCGGCATGGATGCGGCGCTGGAAAAGGATTACAGTCAGTATGCGGAGCTTGCTAAAAAGAAAGTGGCGGAATGTAAGCTGATAGACGGTTCTGTTGACAGGGTTGAGTATAATTGTCAGGGATATCAGGGAAACGACCCAACGGTTGCGGTGGATGTCGTAGGCGAAAACGGAGAGATTGCTAATATGACCTTCTCCAAGTACGATCAGACGTTTTTAGGGCTGATTACGGACACTTCAAGGAAAGTATCGGAGTCTGCGCTGGAACATCTGGCAGGAGAGGCAGAGGATTTGGAGACGGAGCGTGTCGGGGATGATACGGTTACGTGGAAAACGAGCATCATAGAATAGTAAAGTGCAATTCGTTAATCGGAATTGGGAAAGCGTTTGCCGGGAGAAGGCCGATGAACGCTTTCCATTATTTATCCTGCATCTTATACTCATCCAGTAATCTGTATAGCTCTTCTTTATCCTTCTGTGTCAAACCGGTTTTATACTTTGGACAGAATTTACGAAATTTGCACTTTTTTCGGTGGCACACATGGACACATGCACATGTCCTGATGCGCAATAGATAAAACACATGTATCACTAAGCATAATACGATATAAGCATAAAAAATTTGCTGTGTCAGATAATTGAGTCTCGTCTGCATTTTTCTCTCCTTCTTTTCCTCTGATATGTATGTCCGCGTGTAATGAATGCCCAAATAAATTTCGCAATAGTATTAGGATTAGCAAAAATAGATTTATGATACCCGCAAAAAATGAAAGTGGCGTCCTATTCGTTTTGTGTATATTATAATACAAATTTCTCGAATTGAATAATCTATGGCCATTAACATAAATCACAGCATATAATATGCTAATGTCAAGTAAATTGCTGAGCTTTAACACAAATGGGAAATAAATACGTGAAAATATACGATTATGGTGGGAAAAAGAATATATGCGGGGATCGCATAAGAGAAGCACGTGTTGTCCAGAGAATGTCTCAGAGTGAACTGGCAGCTAAAATGCAGATTGCGGGGATTGCGATTGAACGTGACAGCATAAGCCGCATTGAAAATGGGACGCGTTTTGTTGCTGACTATGAATTGAAAATATTTGCAGAAGTTTTGAACGTTGATATTGTTTGGCTGCTTGCGGGCATAGAAGAAACGTCGTAGATCGAAGGGGTCTGCGGCGCTTCTTCATTTTTCCAGTCCATATCTACACAGGTTTCGGGCTCTATTTTTTCGATTACCGCAAAAGCGGATATAGGCCATGAAAAATATGCGGTATTCAGCTCGCGGTATATATTCCTTCGATTTTCTGAGGGAAGCAAAATCATAACGCAATCACCTGCGAAAACCGCTTTTCCTGCCGTTCCTTTTTCGGAAAGGAACACAGCCATCCGCCGACCATATCTTCCGTTTCCACGCGCCCATTTCTCAAATATAAGTTGAGTACAAGGGGGCGTATTTGGGAAAATCCAACGAAAAGTTAGGTGAAGAAAAATATCTTGACATTAGTATAACAATATGTTATATTAAAAGCATAACAACATGTTATACATAGAGGAGAAGAAACAGATGCTGCAGAAATTATCCGACGCGGAACTGGAAATCATGAAAATTATTTGGGAAAACCCAGAGAAGACGACCCTGTTTTCCTGTCTCATGGAGCAACTGGCTGCGCAGGGGAAGCCCTGCCAGAAAAATACATTAATTGTGCTGTTATCCCGCCTTGTAGGCAAAGGGTATCTGGGTGCGACGAAAGTCGGGCGGCGCAACGAATATGTGCCCCTGATTTCGGAGACAGCGTACCAGACGGCGCAGACCCAGCATTTTATAGATAAGGTCTACGAGGGGAGTGTCAAGGGACTGGTCACTAATCTGATTACAGGAGATATGCTTACGGGGGAAGAGTATGAGGAGTTGAGGGCGCTTCTGGAAGGAGGGCGAAAAGATTGAGTTATCACGCTGATGTGCAGATTTTTAAGACAGTTTTGTCCATGTCCTCGTCGGGGGCGGTTCTGATTGGGGTTCTGCTTTCAGTCGTCAGGCTCCTGAAAGGAAGACTCGGCAGGCAGTGGCAGTATTATATCTGGCTGATTGTTGTGCTTCGGCTCCTGCTTCCGTTTGGCCCGGAGGCAAGTCTGCTGGGACGCGCATATCAGATTGCGGACCGCATGATGACGCAAGCGATAGAGGGCACGCAGGAGACGGGGCTGAGCGGGCAGGACAGCGTAAGGGATACTGCGCAGAGTGTCGGGCAGAACGCGGGGACGGGCACAGATCGGGGTGATGGGCAGTATACACAGCAAAGCGGTGGGCAGGGCGCTGCGCGGGAGGAGTTGGACATTGCCGGGGAAAAGGCGGAAGAGTCTGCCACGGAGACTGTGGCGGCTGTCGGCTTACCGCAGGCAGCGGCAGAGGCGGATCACGGAGATATGCGTTTGAAAAGAGGGCATATTTTGCCGGAGGCAGCAGCCTTTGCCGGAAAATATTTATGGGTAATCTGGCTGGCTGTGGCGTTCGGAATGCTGATCAGAAAAATCAGTATGTATCAGGGCTATATGAAATATGTGAAAGCCGGGGCGGCGGAGGTCTGTGACATCGCGCTTCTGGATCGGCTTGCGGCGACGGCAGATCAGCTTGGGGTGAGCAGAACCGTGGAGTTATGTGTGAATCCGCTTGTCGCTTCACCGATGCTGGTCGGCTATTTTCATCCCTGTGTCGTCCTGCCCCGCGCGGATGTTCCGGAGAAGGAATTTTGCTGGATTGCGATGCATGAGCTGACGCATTATAAGCGACGGGATATTTTGTATAAATGGCTGGTGCAGGTTACGGTATGCCTGCATTGGTTTAATCCCCTTGTCCATTGGATGAGCCGGGAAATTGACCGTGCCTGTGAGTTTGCCTGCGACGAGGCGGTGGTGGGAAAAATGGGATATGACCATGCGGCGGATTACGGGGAGACGCTGCTGAACGCCATGGCAGCGGGAGGCATATACAGGGAGCCGTTTGCCACTGTTACGATGAGCGCCAACAAGGAATTGTTGAGAGAAAGGCTGGGTGCGATTATGAATTGTAAGAAAAGGAAGAAAGCGATGGGTATAATAGCGGCGGGGCTGACGGTGTGTGTCGCTTTGGGAGCGTTTTTTATCGGTGTGTATCCGGCTTTGGCGCGGGAGCCCGACCAAGCCCGAATGCCTGTAACTGACAGGGCGGAGGGAACTTTTCTGCCGGAAAAAGCGGAAGTCAGTAAGGAAACGGCATGGGCGGATGCCGAAAGGTACTATGAGGCGAACAGTCTGCCCCAGTTCTATATCGCATTCGGCGAACTGGACGAGCAGGAGCAGGAGATGTGGCTTGACAGGATTTATGCAGACGGGAATCATCCGTTTTTTTCTGTCAGTGTAAAGCGTCTTGATGTGGAAAGTCCGCTGGTACAGACTTTTGCACGGAGATTCTATGAGGATGACGATGTTGCTTTTTTCTCCATTCTGGCGGATGAGACTATGATGAGTGAAGAGACGCTGGAGGGATGGCTTGATCAGGCGCTTTCAGATCAGAAGTGGAACTTCCAGTCGATGCTTTATGATAAACTGAACCGAGGAGAGGAGAAGGATGAACTGGAAAAAGCACTGGCGGAGGAGCAGAGGGAGGCATATCGGTCAGTAGGCGTTACATGGAACGGAAAAAATTGCTATTATGAAGGACAGCTTGTCAACATCTTTCTGGATATCCATATGCCGAACCAGTCTTTTTATACGCTTGATATGAATCCGGCAGGTACGGTCAATATCAGAATCATTCGCTCGGCGGACGGGCGGGTCACGGGTGTGGCGTATATGACGGAGGCGGAAGTGAAGGAGCTTTTCGGGGATATGTATGGAGACGGAGAAGAGGACAGCGAGGCGGCGACAGATGATAGAGAGGGGAAAACAGGAACCAGAGTGACAGAGACGGACGAGACGGAAACGGACGCATCTGATGCAGAATTTCCCAGAAAGATGACTGTGGCCATGCCTGTGTGCAGGATCAGGGAGGGCGTCGGGGCGGATTCTCTGGTGGTCGGTCTTCTGGGAGAGGGTGAGACTGTCACGGTTCTCGGAAAGAAGGAAGACGCCGACGGCCGGATGTGGTATCTTCTGGATCAGGAGTCGCTGCCGGAGAAGCCGGAGCTTTCTGTGGAGGAGTGTTATATCCGGGGGGATTTATTGAAAAAGAAGTGATTAACAGGTCGCCATTTGGCGGCCTGTTCTGGCAACGCTGCATTTATATTGTCATATTCCAGTGAAAGATGTAAAATAATGCCAGAAGTATAGCATATTATTTTATGTCAGGATATGTAAAAGGGGAAGCCAATGAATGCAGTTTTTCGGGATATATTTCGTGCCATACATGAGGGGAAATGGATCAGTATTGAGTACCGCAACAGGGAAGACCAGACCACGAAATACTGGATCGGTATACGCAATTTAGACGTTAGAAACCGCACGCTGGCAGTAGAAGGGCTGCATCTTGTACGGCATACGGTGGAGGCTTTTGATAAGATCAAGATAGATTCTATCCAAAATTCCAGAATTATAGAAGGTTCTTTTTATCCGATCAATGAAACGTTAGTGAAAGATATTTATTTAAATCCCCATAAATATAATACCATATTTGACAATACCGCAAACTTGAAAATTCTCGGTTATCTCGAGATGTGCAACCGTCTGGATACCGTGCCCTATAAGTCTGATTTCAGTCTTGTGCGGTATCTTGACCATGACCATATCAGGGGAGAGCTGTATCAGCTGAGTGCGGAACAGTTTCGGGAGATCGTGAAGAATTTCCAGTATCAGACAGAAAAAAGGGAACATGCGGACGGCAGACTGCAAATCAGGCAGCTGGCAATGAACGTTTTAAGTATTCACATGACGCAGGGGCTTTATGTTCTGGCTTACCGTAAGCTGAATCTGGATGTGAAACAGCGGGCGCTGAAGCCGGATAATGAGATAACAATCTGCACGGAATTTACCATAGACGGGACGAAACAGAGTATCCGCAGGTTTCTGGACGGGGATGAATATGAACTGCTTGCCGATTTTGAGGCAAATCAGGAGAGAATCAAGGACTGCATTGCGAAACGAATGAAACAGGGCGGCAGCAATGTGGACGATATGCCCTATATTATAGGATTAGAAGCTGATATCGCATTGGATCTGCACAAGGAATATCAGGCGATTATGAGGATGTACCAGCAAGGGGAAGTTCCTGTGCCCATCAGGGCGTTTTTCGGAGATTTGCTGGAACGTCCGAGAAGGACGGCGGCTTATCCGATTACCCTGATTAATCAGCGGATCAATATGGATCAGCTTCTTGCCATTCATAATGCCATGAAATACCCGGTGGCGTATATTCAGGGACCGCCGGGAACAGGAAAGACAAATACGATCATCAATACCATTGTGACGGCGTTTTTCAATGAGCGCACGGTCCTGTTTGCGTCCTATAATAATCATCCGATCAACGGTGTGTACGAAAAGCTGTCTGCGATCAAATATCACGGCAGAAACATTCCCTTTCCCATCTTGCGTCTGGGCAATAATGAGAAGGTCAAAGAAGCGCTTATCACCATGAAGCGGCTCTATGAGGAAGTAAAGAATATAAAGGTCTTTGAAAGGACGCTTGACCGCAATAAGGACGACCGTAAAAAACGTGCGAAGCGGTTGTCGGAGATGTTGAAACGCTACGAGGATTTGCTGGATTTAAAGGAGCGGAAGGAAACCATTGACAGGGTACTTGAATACGGGGAAAAAAGAGGCGTCTCCTTTGAGATGATGTCCTTTGAGGAAGATTTGAGGGTCAGGCAGCAGGGGCAGATCAACCGTAAGATTGAAGCGGCGGGAGAGGTGTCTGAGGATGCGGCAGTCTCGCTTTTGGACAGGGATATCGAGACTTTGAAGGAGTATCTGTATTATACTTCTGCCGGATATATAAAGAAGATCGGTGCGCCCAGAAACGCGGAGCTTAAGGAAATTCTGGAGATGGGGGAAGGGGAAAAGCAGCTTGAGGCTTTTAGAAAATATCTCGGGCAGAAAGAGAATATTGCAAAGCTTCAGAAGATTTTTCCGATTATAGTCACAACATGTATTTCCGCGCACCGGCTCGGGGAGCCGACGCCAATGTTTGATATGGTGATTATGGATGAAGCAAGTCAGTGTAATATTGCGGTTTCCCTTGTGCCGATTGTGCGGGGAGAGAGCCTGATGCTGGTAGGCGATCCGCAGCAGCTCAATCCGGTTATATTGCTGGATGAGATCACGAATGAAAAATTAAAGAAACGGTATAAGGTCACAGATGAGTATGATTACCGCAAAAACTCCATTTATAAAACGTTTCTTGCCTGTGATGCGGTCAGTGACGAAACGCTTCTGCACAATCATTACCGCTGCCACAGGAGCATTATCGGGTTTAACAATCGCAAATATTATAGTTCGCGTCTGAATATTCTGTCAGAAAGCAAAGAGCAGCAGCCGCTTCTCTATATGGATATGCAGGAGGCTTTTTCGGATTTCAAAAATACGGCGCCTGCGGAGGCTTATGAAATTGCAAAATATGCGGCGTTAAACCGGGATAAAGATATCGGCATCATTACGCCTTTTGTGAACCAGAAGAGGATGATTGAAGAGGAACTGGAACGAGCCAAAGTAACGAATGTAAGCTGCGGAACGGTCCACGCGTTTCAGGGAGACGAAAAGGATGTGATTTTGTTCTCTACGGCTATCACGGATCAGACGCAGGCAGGCACATATGAGTGGCTTAAGAATAACAAGGAACTGATCAATGTGGCGACTTCCAGGGCGAAGGACAAGCTGATTGTATTTTCCAGTAAAAAGAATCTGGAACGTCTCCACCAGAAGGAGGGCGACGATGATTTATACGAACTGGCGCAGTATGTGTGGTCCAACGGAACATCCAGGGTGACGCCGAAACAGGCGGCATCCAGAGCCTTGGGAGTAAAGCCTTTCAGCAGCGCGACGGAGGAAGCCTTCCTGCAGAATCTGACCCATGCGCTGGAAAATATCTGGCTGACGCAGAGCCGTTATACGATACACAAAGAGGTTGCAATCGCGCATGTTTTTCAGGGTAATGAGAGCTACAATGATTTGTTCTATAACGGACGCTTTGACTTTGTGGTTTATGAGAAACAGGGTAAGCGAGAAATGCCGATTCTTGCTATCGAGCTAGATGGCAAAGAACATTTTGAAAGCGACGTTGTGATGAACAGGGATAAAAAGAAAAACGCAATCTGTGAAGAACACAACTTACAATTGATTCGTGTGGAAAATTCATATGCCAGAAGGTATAATCATATCAAAGAAATTTTAATGAATTATTTCTCGGTCATGCACTGATTGAATGATATGGAGGAGCGAATGAATACCTATATTTTTTTATACCCTGAGACTTCATTTTTTGAAGTGACGCTTGTCGCATATTTTATGAAAACGAAGGGAAACGTTTATATTGTTGCGGAGGAGGAACATCAGACGATCTGTACGAATGAGGGTGTCAGGATTCAGAAGGATATCAGCCTTGCACAGATGAACCCAGAGAACGTGGATGCGTTTATTATTTGCGGCGGTGAAATTAACAACATTAGAAATAAGCCCCTTCTGCTTGAAACCATAAATCGGTGTATCGGGGAGAAAAAGATTGTCGGCGGCATCTGTGCGGGAAGAACGCTCATTGCGGATGCTGCCGGGGGTCTGGAATTTTCGGAGACGACCTGTGTCCTGGAAAATATTGTCCTAAGCCCTGGAAATGAGTACGTCGACTTTGCCTTGGAGGTGGGAAAGGCGGCACATATTTTTGCAGACGAAGCAGATTATCAGGAAACCGTAGATTACTTTAAATATTTTAAATACATCGGCAATTAAGAAAAGTATCCGTCTTTGTTTTGCGGAAAAATGGTTCGGCGCTTTAATGCCCGGGTTCCACTTCCACCTGCAAAATATCCGCAAACAGGATCTTTGTGTTCACGATCTGCAGTAACCGGCTGGTCTCGTCGATGCGTGCCACCAGACCGGTTATTTTGATGTATTCCCCATTTTGGAAATAGACGACAGTCGCCATGTTCCCTTTGGAGAGCAGATGCATCTGCCTGTCCAGTTCCTCCTCCATTTCGGGGGACAGTTCGATTTTCGGGACAAGAATTTTCTCTTTCGCCGCGAGGGCGTCCGGCAGCCCGCGCAGCGCCGCGAAGGGCATGAACTGTTTGGCTCTCTCCTCTATGGGCATTCTGTTTTTCGGTTTACCTGCCATTTCTCTTTCCTTTCCGAAGTGTTTCCGACATGCTGAAAGTTGCCAGCCGGAGAGCTTACTCCGCTTTATGCCCTCCGATCTGGTGATTCCTTTCTCTGGTGGTGGCTCCTTCCTGCAGATTCATGCCTTTCAGGATGGCGTCCTTGCCGAATTTATTTTTAATGCTGATCACAGCCTGCTGTACTCTGCGGTTTTTCTCAAGTTCCTCGGCGTCAACGAAAAAATTGTACTGATGGTATTCTTCCGGCATCACATGGTTGCATGTCAGGCTGACGCGGTGGATTGCCCACTCGGGATTTACGATCTTTTCGTAGAGGGCGGTCACCGCGGGAATCAGAATGAGGTCTGAGTTGGTGTCCGCCTGCAAGTCTGTCGTGCCGTGTGCGGATGGCACATTCAGGCGGTTGGAGTAGCCGACGTGGAGGGTGACGGAGCGCGTGACCAGATTCTTTTCCACAAGATCGAGACACATGAGATCCATCATTTCTTTGACGATGAGCCGTCCCTTCTCGAAGGGATAGTCACAGCCCAGAACCTGTCCGCTGGAAAGGCAGTTTGTGCGGGGACGGTAGTTTTTGATATCGGCAATGGTGACGGGTTCCCTGCCCCACGCATGGTCGATCAGAAGCTCCGCATCCACCCCGAACAGCTTATACAGCAGGTCTTCATCCGCGCTGGCAATATCGCCCATGGTGCGGATGCCGAAGGTGTCGAGCCGTCTGGCGGTTCCTGCGCCTACGCGCCAGAAGTCCGTGAGGGGCTTGTGGGTCCAGAGGGTTTTGCGGTAGCTTTCCTCCGTGAGTTCGCCGATAAAATCATCGGCGTGTTTGGCGGTGATATCCAGTGCAATTTTCGCCAGATACAGGTTGGAGCCTACGCCGCAGGAGGCGCGTATGCCGGTCTGTTCATAGATATCCTGCATGATCCGGAAGCCGAGCTGTCTGGCGGAGAGCCGGTAGAGCGCGAGATAATCCGTCACATCCATGAAAGCCTCGTCGATGGAGTAGACATGGATGTCCGATTTGGAAATATATTTCAGGTAGATGGCATAAATATTCGCGGAGACATCCACATATCTCTGCATACGGGGCGGCGCCACGATATATTTTACGGCTTTCGGAATTTCAAAAATGCGGCAGCGGTTTTTGATTCCCAGCGCTTTCATGGCGGGGGTGATGGCAAGGCAGATGGTTTTTTCCGTCCGCGTCGGGTCTGCCACGACCAGATTGGTGGTCATGGGGTCCAGACCCCGCTCCACGCATTCCACCGAGGCGTAAAAAGATTTTAAGTCGATACAGAGATAGGTACGGTTCATATCGGTCTCCCTTCTAATAACAATCATACTACGAGAACATATGTTTGACAATATGGAGAAAATGGGAACTTAAAATTTTCATGGAAAGAAGATTTTGCCATAATTCGTGTTATAATGAAAAAAATACTTGTTTTGGAGGAAGCCATGAAAGAGACAGACAGAATCGAACTGAAGCCGCTGCAGCCTGTTCAGGGGCAGTCGCCGAAGGGCAAAAAAGGGAAGGTAATTTCTACGGTTTTATTTGGTGTCGTTGTGGCAGTGTGGGTATCTGTCCGCGCCATAAACAGGACAAACCACCGGCCAAATGAAGAACCGTTTCCGATCCGCGTGGGCGAAGTCACGGTCATGCCGGGAGAGACTACGGTGGGAGCGCTGTCGGATGCCGGGTACGAGCTTGCCGTGTTTGACAGCAGGGCGTGGAGTACGGAAGAGGGAAAATTTTGTTATCAGGAGGTTGTGGAGGATTTGACGGCGGAGGCGAAGCCGCGTGATTATTATTTGATGGCGCTGCTGAAAGACGGGGAGGACTGTGCCGTGCTGCAAATCTATAACTGGTCAGGGGGCGCCGCACCTGTGAAGGAATGGACGATCGGAAGGGTGGAGATAGCGTCTTACCATGAAGGGGCAGAACAGGCGGCGCTTATTGGTATTCCGTTTTCTGAACTGACGCAGGAGGGTGTGACGCAAAGCGCTGATAAGGAGCCGGAAAGCTCTGAACAGAATAAATGTGTCTGGAGAAACGGCGCTTATTATATGAGCATAGAATTTGGAGATGACGCGGCAGTGGAGAGAATCCAATCAGAATATGATCCGCATTAGAGCGGGTTTCGACACCATACAGCAAGCGCATGGCGCGGCTGTGGCAAGTATCAGATAAATGCAATACTGATACAAAGTACAAGAAAAGAGAGGACAAAATCGTAAATTAATGTTAGAATACCTTTATACATATGAAGGGGTAAACGGAAATGAGTGTTATCAGCAGCAAGGATGTTTATCAGATCATCCGAAAAACTCTCGGCATCATCAACAATAAGATTATGAATCATGGGGAGATCACGGGGTATATCTTATATAAGATGATGGAGTATGAGAATACCTACACCGAGCAGAATTACACGGAGCAGGAGCTGGTGGATTACACGATGCTCGGCATTCTGCATGACATTGGTCTTTATAAGGAGGACAATGTCAAGAAGGTGGCGGATTTTGAGACCAAGAATCTCTGGCCGCATTCGATCTATGGATTTCTTTTTCTGAAATATCTGTCGCCTATCGGGGACAGGGCGGAGATTGTGCTGTACCACCATTTGGACTATAATCGGTACGGCGCGATACAGAGCCGCTATATGCATGTCATAGAGCTTCTAAATCTGGCGGATAAGATGGATACGGCTCTGCATCTGAAGGAGGAAAAGCTGGAGCCGGATTATTTTTCAAAGTACCGAAACATCAAATTTTCCGGCGCGGCGATGGATCTTTTCCAGAAAGCGGAGAAATGTTACGGGATTACGGAAAATCTCGTGAGCGGCAAGTATCGTGAGGAGCTGGATGTGCTTCTGGCAAAGAGGGCGTTTTCCGAGCAGTACAAGAAAGGATTTCTGGAAATGCTTGTCTACACCATTGATTTCAGAAGCGAGCACACGGTGATCCACACGCTGGCGACGGTGAACTTTGCGGAGAAACTCGGCAGACTTTCACGCGTCTCGGGGAAGGATCTCAGGGATCTCCACTACGGCGCGCTGCTTCACGACTTGGGCAAGATTGCGATTCCCTTACATATTCTGGAGTCCACGGGACGACTGAGCGACGACGAGATGAAGGTGATGAAGGCACATGTGCGGATCACGGAGATGATTCTGGAGGGCGTTGTGGATGATGACGTTTTGCAGATTGCGGTCAGGCATCACGAGAAACTGGACGGGACTGGTTATCATAAGGGGCTTTCGGCGGCGGACCTGTCCCTGTCCCAGCAGATCATTGCGGTGGCGGATATCTTGAGTGCGCTTTACGGCAAACGCAGCTACAAGGAGGCTTTCAGCAAGGAGAAAATTCTCGATATTATGAACTCCGATGCGGATAAAGGCAAGATCAACCGCAACGTGGTGACAACCCTTGAAAAAAACTATGACAGCATTATCGCGGAGTTTGAGAAGGAAAAGGAGAACACCATAGGGCTGTATCTCAAAATTAAGGAGCAATATGCAATTATGATTGAGCGATTTAAACGGTTCGATTAGAGTGAAAGGAATAGGAGGCATAACACCCATGGAACAGTCAAAGGTATATTTTACATCCTTTAAGGCAACGGAACATGAGAATTTATTACAGAAGCTTCACCGGCTGATGAAGACGGCGGGTTTTGAAACCATCGACTTTACGGACAAGTACACGGCGATTAAGATTCATTTCGGGGAGTACGGGAATCTGGCGTTCCTGCGCCCGAACTATGCGAGAGTAGTGGCGGACTATGTGAAGGAGCTGGGCGGCAAGCCCTATCTGACAGACTGCAACACGCTCTATGTGGGCAGCAGGAAGAATGCGCTGGATCATCTGGAGACGGCGTATGTGAACGGTTTTTCCCCCTATCAGACGGGATGCCATGTGATCATCGGCGACGGTCTTAAGGGGACGGATGAGACGCTGGTGCCCATCGACGGCGAGTATGTGAAAGAGGCGAAGATCGGTCACGCGATCATGGACGCGGATGTGTTCATTTCACTGACCCATTTTAAAGGACATGAGATGGCGGGCTTTGGCGGAGCGCTTAAAAATATCGGTATGGGCTGCGGTTCCAGGGCGGGTAAGATGGAGCAGCACTGTGACGGCAAGCCGGAGGTGGACCAGTCCCTCTGTGTGGGATGCGGCGCGTGCGACAGGATCTGTGCCCACGGCGCGCCCATTATCGAGAATGGCAAGGCGCATATCGACCATGACAAATGCGTGGGATGCGGACGTTGTCTGGCGGTCTGTCCGAAAGATGCGATTTCCGCAAGCTTTGAGGATTCCATCGCCATGTTGAATTACAAGATGGCGGAGTACGCGTGGGCAGTCTGCAAGGACAAACCGTGTTTCCATGTGTCGCTGATTTGCGACGTGTCGCCCAACTGTGACTGCCATGCGGAAAACGACATTCCGATTATCCCCAATGTGGGAATGCTGGCATCCTTCGACCCGGTGGCGTTAGATCAGGCATGCGCCGATCTGTGTAATAAGATGGCTCCGGTGGAGGAGAGCGTGCTTGGTGAAAATCTGCACAAGCACGGCAATGAGGAGGGACATGACCACTTCTTTATGACCCACCCGGATACGGAGTGGAAATCCTGCATCTCCCACGCGGTAAAGCTTGGGCTGGGAACGGATCAGTATGAGCTGGTGACGGTCTGAATGTAATAATGGTTAGCAGAATGGGTACACGACAAACGACCTCCGGCAGTCTACGGATAACGAGAATGCGCGGAGGTCGCTTTGTATCTTTTTAAAGAACAGTTTTTAAGACGATGCCTGGAGCATAATCACCTTTATCGGCATGATGTCTAATTAGCAGATCAGTGCAGTTACCGTGCCTCGCCTGCGTGGGGGATATTGGTGTGCTCCGAAATCTCTCTGCTGATTGTGCAAAGGTCGTCCACGGACAGCCCGTGGATATCTTTGTTGCCGGTGATTCTGGCAAAGGTTTTTAATTCCTCGGCGGAACATC
This sequence comes from bacterium 1xD42-87, assembly GCA_003611805.1. Lineage (GTDB taxonomy): Bacteria > Bacillota > Clostridia > Lachnospirales > Lachnospiraceae > UBA3282. Next base: position 82,844 of record RAYM01000023.1, read on the forward strand.
TCAGATAATTTTCCACCCGCTTTGCGGCGGCGTCGATGTGCAGTCTTTCACGTAGCTTTTCATCCTGCGTGGCTACGCCGACCGGGCACATACCGCTGCCGCAGATACGGTATTGCTGGCATGCGGCGGCTACCATTGCCGCGGAAGCCACCGCGACGGCGTCCGCGCCCATGGCGATCGCCTTGGCAAAATCGGAGGATACCCGCAAGCCCCCTGTGATGACCAGATCAATATCGGAACCGATAGAATCCAGATATTTTCTCGCGCGGTGGAGCGCATAGAGCGTCGGTACGCTGGTGGAGTCCCGGATGATGGCGGGGGATGCGCCCGTCGCGCCGCCTCTGCCGTCTATGGTGATGAAGTCGGGTTCCGCGTAGACACAAAACTCCAAATCCTTTTCAATGCGCCCTGCGGCGATTTTAATACCAATTGGTCTGCCGTCGCTCAGCATCCGCAAATCTGCTACCACGCCCTTTAAGTCGTCAGCATTGTTGATGCGGGGGAATTTCGAGGGACTGATGACATCTTCACCAAGCGGTTTGTTGCGGATTTTTGCAATCTCCGGGGTCACCTTGCTGCCCGGCAGATGCCCGCCCATGCCCGGCTTCGTTCCCTGGCCGATTTTGATCTCAATGGCGTCTGATGTTTTCAGATTCTCTTCGGTAACGCTGTACAGGTTGGGGACATACTCAAATATGTACTTGTACGCCGCCGCCTTTTCCTCCGGGAGAACGCCGCCTTCCCCGCTGCACATTGCCGTCCCAGCGGCGGCGCTTCCCTTTGCCATTGCGATTTTGGCCTCCCGGGAGAGGGCGCCGAAGGACATATGGGAGATATAGACCGGCATGGAGAGCGTCATCGGCTTTTTCGCGTGCTTTCCAATTACGGTCTGCAGGGACACCTCGTCGTGTTCATTTAAGGGCATCGGATTTAGCTGCGCGCCAAGAATCAGCACGTCGTCCCAGTTCGGCATCTTCATCCGCGTGCCCATTGCCTCAATCGCTGATTTTCCCGTGACAGCCATCTCATGAATCTCTTTCATGTAGCGGTAATCGCTGTCTGTCTTTCTCGTCTCTTTCGGGTAACTTAAGTCTGAATCCCCGGTCTCTGCGCACGCGCCCTCATTTTCTGGTGCAGCGCAGGCAGAAACAGGTTTTTCGGGTTCCAACGCCTTGAATTTTTCCGGCGGCTGTTTGCAGATGGGACACTCCGTCAGCTCGGAGAAGGTTTTTCCTTCTTTTTCCTCATCGTACTCGTACCCGCATACACTGCATTTGTAGATCATTGCAAAGCCCTCCTTTGTATTTTCTGCATTTTGTAAAGCAACACGTCAAAATTAGAATTATTCTAATTATAGTATAGCTCCACGGTTTTGTCGAGGGCTGGATTTGCATGAAAAGAATGCCGGCATTATCTTGCCGGCATCTGAAAGTCCGCGAGCGCGCGGTTCAAATAATCATTAAAAGGTTTCATTGCCTCGAAAATTTCAACCATTTTTGGCAGGAATGTCCCGATATCCAGCAGATCCTGATCGTTTACAGGGTATTCGAGATACCAGCTTTTATATTTCAGGTATTCGGCATGCGGGTGTTCTTTTTCATAGCCTGCAGGCACATTTTTGAGAGCGGTTCCCTGTACCGTGAAATATTTCGTAAAGGAGTCAGCATGGATAATCTGGTCCCACTCGTCGGGGTGCTGCACGATATAGTCCCGTATCATGGTGGTGGCGTCCTTGAACATGTCAGCAAAAAGCCCGCCGCCTAAAAAGGATTCATTGCCGGGTTTTATCATCAGATAGTATCCAACCGGGACCGGCAGCTTTCCCATGGCGCCGATATGGGCGCGGAAGGCGGGATTGTAGGGTGATTTGTCGTGGCTGAAACGGGTGTCCCGCACCAGCTTGAAGGTGAGGTCCTTCGGCACATTCTGAATGATGCTGCCGTCTGTTTTTCCGATTGCAAGAATCAGTTCCTGTACCAGCTCTTCAAACTGTGCGTTTGCTTCCTTGTATTCTGCCTTATGTTGATGATACCACTCCCGGTTGTTGTTTTCCTTTAATTCGGATAAGTATTTGAAAATCAGTTCCGTGTTCATTATTTCCTCCGATTTCTTTTTCCATGTTCTTATGTGTCAGAATTTTTGTGCGTGTCACTTTATGTTACGCGTTTTTTACGACAGACAGAGAAGTTGAGTTCAGGAATTTTTTCATAAACTGTCTGGTCTGCTCCGGAGTTGCATAGAGTCTGGCGAACGAAAAATGCTGCGCAAGATCGTCGATCTCTTCCATTGCCTCCTTCACGTCAAGCATGGTCTTTCTTGCGATTTCCTCTGCCGCGGTGTAGTCCTGATGCGACGGATCGATCCTGTGGTTTTGAATCGCGTAATTGATCCGGTTCGCGCACCGGCATGTCCCTTTTCCGTACTCGCCGCAGTATTCACTCAGGAAATCCGCCATCTTTTTGCGGATACGGGAGAGACGTTGACGGTATGCTTCCGGCGAAATCCCCAAAATTTCCCCGGCTATGCGGCTGTCTGCCTGAAACATGGTCCCAAGAACAAAAATCAGACGGCTGTCTGTGTCGAGACATTGCAGCATCACATTGGTGCAGGAAAGCTTCAGCTCTTCCGCCAGAACAGTCTTTTCCACATTCTGCGTCAGATCAGGAACGTCGTGGATATTACCGTTTTTGATATCCTCCCCGTAAAACTCGAAACTGAGCGGGTGCTGTGCAAACATATGCTTCTTGTAGTTTTTGAGATGGTTCACTGCAATGCGGAACACCCATGTGGAAAAGGCGCTTTCCTTTTTGAAGGAAGAAAGATGGGTGATGACCTTTAACAGGATATCCTGTGTCGCGTCCTCCGCGTCGGCAAAGGTGCCGAGCATACGCAGGGACAGGTTAAAAACCAGGTCCTGCACGCCCGCGATAAGGGTTTCCAGAGCCTCCCGGTCTCCGGCGGTGGCTTTCTCCACCAAAGCAAATAATTCTTCTGTATTTTTGTCCATAAATTTTACCTCCTATAGAATTAGACAACGTCGAGGGGCTTTTGTGACATATTATTTTTGATAAAATCTTAGCATATAGTCATAAAGTTTTCCATCCATTACAAAAAAAGGATGATTGATAACAAACTGTCTTAAGAAATGTGATATTCATACCGAAATAAATGGTAACAGGGAAGAGCAGAGACGCAGTCATATTTCAGACAGAAAGGCGGTTATCGTATATGAATATTTCATGGGATCAGACCAGCAGTATTTTGCGCAGAATGAACACGGCGGGCATGTTAAAGAGCACGCAGGACAGGCTGGAGCGGCAGGAAGAGACACAGAAGCAGGTGGATTTTTTCGAGAAGCAGAAGGAGAACCTGAAAAATGTATCCTGTGGAAGCGTGGAGGAGATCGCCGAAAAGCTGAAAATGTACCAGTCCTATGAGGATCAGATTTCTTCGATAAAGGCGGCTTACAATCAGGAGCAGATGTTCCACATTCTGGATGAGTCCACGGAGAAGGGCGAGAAGATCGCGGAAGCGATTGACAACATGGAACCCAAGACTCCGGAAGAGCGTCTGGAAGAGATGGTCGAGGAAGCGCTTGGCATCGAGGACGGCGGCGAACTCGAGGAGGCTATGGAAGAACTCGAGGAAGTTGTCGAGGAGCTGACCGAGGAATTGACGGAGGAGCTGACCGAGGGTATGGAGGAAGCGCTGCCTGAGAATGCGGAGCTCTCCGCGGAGGAGGTTGCGGAGGCTGCTGCCGCGGCAGAGGCGGCGGAGCAGGAAGCGGCGAATGCGGCGGGAATACCTGAGGGGTATATGCCGTTTGATGTGAGACTGTAGACAAATGAGGGAATGGCTGACGTTTCGACGCAGACATTCCCTTTCTTTTTGATACGATAATGTGACGGGATGGTTGACAGTAGGTATGGGAAAATGGATAGCCGCGTAGCAACTGTATGAGATTGGGATTACGCATGTAATGTCATAACCTTCGTCGCTACCCGCTCCCGAAACCGCACGTCGTGCTCCACAAAGAGGAGCGTCGGCTCATACGTCAAAAGCAGTTTCTCAATCTGCATCCGGGAGAAAACGTCGATATAGTTAAGCGGTTCATCCCAGATGTAGAGGTGCGCGGGGGTCAGCAGACTTGCCGCCAGCAGTACTTTTTTCTTCTGCCCTTCCGAATAATCCTCCATATTTTTCGCAAACTGTACCCGCTCAAAGTCAAGCTGCCGTAAGATGGCGCAGAACAGGCTATGATCCAGATTCCGCTGCTTGCAAAAGGCTGGAAGGCTGCCGGTCAGGAACGAGGTGTCCTGATTCACGTAGGAGATCGTCAGCCCCGAAGCGGTTTCTAAGACGCCTTTTTCCAAGACGGGCATGGGGGAAGGAGGATATGCGGCGTCGGTCGTTTTAGAGGCGGCTTTTTGCAGGATCATCTTGATCAGGGATGACTTTCCACAGCCGTTTTCCCCGTGCAGGGCAACCCGTTCTCCCTGATGAATGGAAAAGGTCAGCTCCGCAAAGACGGGGTGGACTGCGTCCGCATACTGTAAGCTGTAATCCCTGACATCTACCAGCCTGTCTTTATGGTGGGAGAGGGGCATCAGCCTTAAATCCACCGTTTTTTCCAAATCTTGCAAAAGTCCTTCCTTCTCCTCGATCTCCCGCTCAATTCTTTTGGTCATCTGGGCGGCCCGGCTCTGCATCTTCTTCGTTTTTGCGCCGATATAAGGTCTCATACCTTTTCCGCGGTCGTGTTCTTTCACGGGGTCATAGCCAATCTTGGTGGCTTCGTTTTTGTCCGCCCATGCCGCGGTACGTCTGGCTGCCTGCCTCAGCTTTCCGATTTCTTTCACATGCTTCTCGTTTTCTGAGATGGCGAACTGGTCCTTGCGCTGTTTGTTTTCCCACCAGACACTGAAATTGCCGCTCTGTACCTCAATGGTCTGCCTGTTTAACACAAGGACGTGGTCGATACAGGCATCCAACAGATCCCTGTCGTGAGATACGAGAATAAAGCCCTTTTTGGAAGCCAGATAGTGTTTCACGGTCTCTCTGGCATCCTGATCCAGATGATTCGTCGGCTCGTCGATCAGCAGGAAATCATTTTCGCCCGAAAATAGGACGGCAAGCAGAATCTTGGTCTGCTCCCCGAAACTTAGCGTCTCAAAAGGACGGTAAAGGATTTCCGCATTCTCGTTAAGCTGCGCCAGCTCGCAGATCACCCGCCACTCTTCGCAGCCTGGTTTCACTTTTTCCAGAAAGGCGGAGGCGGGCAGCGTTTTCTGCGCATCTGTGACGGCATAAGGAAAGTAATCAAAGGCGACGGACGCGCTGATAGAGCCCTGATAAACGTACTCTCCTGTTAGCAGGCGCAGGAACGTCGTTTTGCCCTTTCCGTTCCTGCCGATAAAACCCAGTTTCCAGTCAGTATCAATCGAAAAAGAGGCATTTTCAAAGATATCGTCAAAGCTCCCTTCGTAGGAAAACGTCAGATTGGTTACATTGATTTGTGACATACACATCTCTCCCTTCACAAAATCGTCACTGTCCTGCGACGACTCAGAGAATGCGAGGCATTCTCCTTAAATGATTTACGCTATGGCATTTTCCGTAAACTGGCAACAAAAAAGAACCCTCCGCCGCCGGAAAGTTCTCTCACACGCGTTACCGTCTCCATGGGAAATGTGTACAGTGAGACGCATCAAAAAACAGCGCACACAAAAAGAGAGGCGGTGAGAACATAATCCACTTCTGGCGGCACGAAAAACGGTACGGATCAAAATGCCCGTACAGCGATAACCTTCATGCAATCAAAAGTAGATTATTTCTTCATCCTTTCACCTCTCTCTGTCAAGATAGGGATATTCTAACACTGTGCGTCTTTTTTGTCAAACATAATGCTGCCGCGGACAGAGCTGTCATTTCAAAGGAAATTCATGTAGAGTGAGATTCTCCAATTCGTGAATTGTCAAACAGGAGTTCTTTCTTGCATTGATATCAAAATTGTCGTACGATTGTACTACAAGGAAGTGGCTGTAATGAAGGAAGCAACTTTGCAGGTACGGATGGATGCGGAGTTAAAAGAACAGGAGGACATTATAGATTATGATTTTAAACTTTGACGAGGTCGAGGAACAGATAATCCCGAATTTTAAAGGCGGGGAGAAAGCGTTTCGGACGCATATGTACACGGACGGGTCATGCAAGATCATGCGCGCGTCCTTGGAGCCGGGGGCGAGTATCGGCGTACATACCCATGAGGCGGACAGCGAAATTATTTTTATGCTGAAAGGAACTGGCGTGGTTCTTTGCGACGGCGCAAAAGAAATCCTGACCGCGGGGGGCTGCCATTACTGCCCGAAGGGACACAGCCACAGTCTGCGCAACGAGAGCGATGAAGTGATCGAGTTTTATGCGGTCGTAGAGTGAAGGTTGAAAGAAAATCTTTCAACCTTGATTTGAGGGTCAAATGAACATGCAAGCATGTTCGCTTGACCCATGGAGGCAAAAATGCGAAAAGTACTTCTGAAACTCAGCAGCAGAGCTGTGACATGGCGGTTAGTATGACATTTTGAACCAGGGAGGAGAATAGAGAGATGGATGTCAAAGAGAGATTACAGGCGCTTCGCGAGCAGATGAGAAAGCGGAAAATCGTGGCGTATATTGTCCCGACGGAGGATTTTCACGGTTCTGAGTATGTGGGGGATTATTTTAAGACAAGGGAGTATTTATCCGGGTTTACAGGCTCTGCAGGCACGCTTCTGGTGATGCCGGAACGTGCTTTTCTGTGGACGGACGGCAGATATTTTCTGCAGGCGGAAACGCAGCTGTCTGGCAGCGGTATTGAACTGATGAAAAGCGGAGAGCCGGGGGTTCTTTCGCTTGCGGCGTTTCTGGGTAAGGAACTGAAACGTGGGGATGTGATCGGTTTTGACGGGCGGACCGTGACGGGCGCGTTCGTGAAGGAGCTTCAGGAAAAGATGGCGGAGAAGCAGGTCACATTTTACGGGCAAAAGGATTTGGCAGGTCTGATCTGGGAGAACCGTCCGCCCATGTCTGCGGAGCCGGTCTGGGGACTGTTGGTCTCCTACGCAGGGCTTTCAAGGGAAGAGAAGCTGACAAAGGTTCGGGAAAAGATGGAGGAGGCGAGGGCGGATGCCCTTCTTGTGACGGCGCTTGATGAGACGGCATGGCTGCTGAATCTGCGGGGTGATGATGTGAAGCATACCCCTGTCTTTCTGGCTTACATGTTTATCACGAAAAGACGGGCGATTCTGTGCGCGCAGATGCAGGCTTTTTCCGAGGAGATCAAAGGGGAGTTAAAGAAGGCGGGAATCACGATTCTGCCTTATGAGAGCATAGAGGAGGTTGTCGCGTCCCTTCCCGCGGGGCAGAGGCTTATGGCGGATGAAAATAAAGTCAGTTACCGGCTTTTGCATGCCGTGTCCAAGGGTGTGGAGAAGATCAACAAACCGAGTCCCGTGGCGCTGCTCAAAGCGGTTAAGACGTCCCGGGAAATCGATCATATCCGTTCCGCTCATGTCAAGGACGGGGTGGCGGTAACCAGATTTGTGCACTGGCTGAAAACGCATGTGGGTAAGGAAGAAATTACGGAGATCGGTGCGGCGGAGAAGCTGGAAGAATTTCGCTGTGAGGCGGAAGGGTATCTCGGTCCCAGTTTTGATCCTATCGTGGCTTACGGACCGCACGGCGCGATCGTGCATTACAGCGCAACGCCGGAGACGGATGCGGCTCTGCAGCCAAAGGGGCTGTGTCTGGCGGATACAGGCGGACATTACAGTGAGGGGACGACGGATATCACGCGCACGATTGCCTTGGGCGGGCTGACGGCGGAGGAGAAGCGTGCCTACACATTGGCGCTTAAAGGGCACCTGCGGCTGGGTGCGGTGAAATTTACGGAGGGTGTCTGCGGGCAGAATCTGGATGTGCTGGCGAGGCAGCCGCTGTGGGAAGAAGGGATGGACTATAACCACGGCACGGGGCATGGTGTCGGGTATCTTTTGAGCGTGCATGAAGGACCACAGAATTTCCGTTGGCGTATCGGGGACGGCGCATCCTGCGTGCCTCTGGAAGAGGGGATGGTTATCTCCAATGAACCGGGCTTATATGTGGCAGGAAAGTTTGGCATCCGCCATGAGAATCTGGTGCTTGTCAGAAAGGGAGAAAAGACCGATTACGGGCAGTTTATGTATCTGGAGCCGCTCACTATGGTTCCCTTTGATAAGGGCGCCATTGACGTTAACCTGTTGACGAAGCGGGAGATCGGTCTGCTAAACGACTACCATACAAAGGTTTACGAGACGCTTGCGCCCCATTTTACGGGGGAGGAGCTTGTGTGGCTGGGCGAAGCAACGGCGGCAGTGTAGGGCTGTATAGCCAGAAAGAAACTGCGTAAAGAAAATCAGGCATTGCCATCAGGGGCTTGTCAAAAGCCTTTAGGATGGCAATGTCTGACTATTTTATTTGCTTTCGATGTCACGCTGCCGGTGCAGGGTTTTATTTATTTTTCTGATGTTGTGTCTGATGATGGCATACTGTATCAGCCATATGACGGCATAATTACATGCGAACATGCCGAAATAGTTTACAATGCCCGTCAGACTGTGCTCCGTCCAGTAAGTGATATAGGCGATCGGCATCATCAAAACGGTGATAAGCAAAAAGTAAATACCGGTCTGTTTTGCCAGCCCCCAAGTCTCCACGTCCCAGACCACGGAGCATCCGGCGCATCCGGCTCCCAACAGACCGCACAGGAGCGCCTGTACGATAACGGCGCCTATTTCACTTCCCACCATTTCCACCAGTGCCGGCATACAGGGAGCGTAGTAACCGTCCGCCCAGATCAGGGAAGTGATGATCGTGAAGGTGTAGCCGATGGCAAGTCCCATGGGAAAACCGAATAGTCCGCGTGAAATGATTTTCTTTAACATGTCTTATACCTCACATTCCTAATATTTTTTTGATTTTTGAGACATAACGTCTGGAAACATAAGTTGTCGTACCGTTCGTCAGTTCCACATAGATCGTGCCGCTGAAACTCAAGTCGAAGTTTTTCACTTTTTTTATGTGAATGATTTCCGAGTTGGAGATGCGGACGAATAGAGAGGGATTTAGCCGTTCCGCCGCTTCGTAAAGCCTGAGCCGCAGAAGATATTCACCCTTGTCCGTCACCGCGAAAACTTTGCCGTTTGCGGCATAGATGCGGAACAGGTCATCCGGCTCCAGGACTTCCATTTTCCCGTCCTTGCTGCCGGTGAGAATGGGTGGTGCGTTTTCGGACAGCCGCTGCATAAGGGTGTTCACTTCTTCCGTTATGGAAGCGGTGTGGATGATGATTTTCGGCTCGGTACAGGAGCTGTCAATTTTTATTTCAACCTGCATTTTGGTATTCACCTCCGTTCCTTTCCATATCTTTATGTTCCGTTTGCCTGTGATGCCATTATAGGAAAAGGGGATGTTTCCTGCAACAGATTTTCGACAGTCGGTCGTATATGGCATACAGGTGGCTGCTGTCAGGGCTTACGATGGAAAAAACGGTTGTGTAGACAGGGATATACTTGTTTGTCTGCTTATTCTCCGCTATAATATATTTGAAAACAGGCGGCATTGTTGTAATGGCAGTATTCGTATTTTATGGAAGGGTTAAATGTTCCGGAATGGAGGAAAATCATGCAGGATGAAAAAGCGGTTCGGGAAGAAATATGCGAGATTGGGAGACGGATGTACGGGCGGCGTATGGTGGCGGCGAACGACGGCAATATTTCGGTGCGCTTTTCGGAAAATGAATTGATCTGCACGCCCACAGGCATCTCCAAGGGGTTTATGAAGCCGGAACAGCTCTGTAAACTGGACCTTACGGGAAAGGTGCTGAAGATGGCGGAAGGGTTCGGCCCGTCCTCCGAGGTGAAAATGCATCTGCGGGTGTACGAGAAACGCCCGGATATCACGGCGGTGGTACACGCGCACCCGATCTTTGCCACCAGCTTTGCGGTGATGGGAAGGGCGCTTGACGTACCCATCATGCCGGAGGTGATTGTCAATTTCGGAAAAGTGCCCCTTGCGCCTTACGGTACGCCCTCCACGGCGGAGATCCCGGACGCCATAGAGCCGTATCTTAAGGACTATCAGGCGATCCTTCTGGAGAGCCACGGCGCGCTCACATGGGCCAAGGATTTGCAGACGGCATATATGAAACTGGAGTCTGTGGAATTTTACGCGGAATTACTGTACCGAACGGCGCAGCTTGGCGGACCGAGGGAGCTGAGTGGGGAAAAACTGGAGCGGCTGTATGAGGTGATTGCCCGTTAAATGGACTGGAGACTGTGAGGGAAAGCGGGGAATAAAGATTTCGATTGCATAAAAAAGACAGTATGAAAGGTTACATGCCAATCATACTGTCTTTTGGTATTATTTTACGGAAACAGAAGTGATATGCGGGTTCGCACCGTTGTACCAGTACAGGTAACCTTCCATGTCAACAGTATCGCCGACCTTCAGGTTTTCCACAGCCTTGTAGACATCTGTGCTGCTGTCGCAGAGATAAGACTCCACGCAGAAGGTGTAGGTCTGTCCGTCTTTGGATACGTTGAAGTACAGATCGTTATTGTCGGCAGCGGAACCGGAGTTGTCGTCGTTGTAAACAACGGCACAGTCGTAGGACTGTCCGTCCTTCTCATAGGTCTCAACGGTCATGCCCTTGAAAGATACCAGCTCATTCTGGTGTTTGATCAGTTCGTCTTCCTTGGCGAGCAGATCGGTTACATCCGTCGCGGAAGCGGTGAAGCTGCCGTCCTGAATCTCAATGGCTGCGCCCTCGGCGATTTCCACTTCGCCGGACCACTCGGTCTTGTAGCCAGTCACTTTGATCTTCGTGCCGGGGGTGAGCTTTTCGTAATCCGCCTCGGAGCAGACTGCGTTGTAGACGAAATATGCGCCGTCCTTATCCTGTGTGTAGAGGGTAGCTTTATCCTCCCACCAAGACTGCTTCGCCTGCACGTATGTCTCGATTACCACTTCGCTGTCAAGTGCGGCAGCCATGTACTCGTCGTGGGTCATAACGCCCTCGGATTTCTTGTCTTCGCCGCCGTTTCCGCCATTACCGCAGGCGGTAAGGGACAGAGCGAGGGCAAGTGTCAGTGTCAATGCGATTGTCTTTTTCATAATCATCCTCCTCAATAGTAGCGTTTTTTAATTGCTTCTACAGCGACGATTATACCATACTCAGTGGATAAATCAATGCTTTTTTCTATTTTTGACAAAATCGGACAGCACATAGAGCAAAATCAGACACCAGGAAAGCGCCAGCGCGGCGAGGAGCAGCACGGCAGTCTGCGGCAGCGGACCAAGTTCCTGGCGGCTGCCTGTTGCTATGTCTTTCTGGTCTAAGCGGTAGAGAGCGGTGACGTCCGCAGTAAGCTGTTCCATGTAGGCATCGTCCACCGTCTGTCCGCGCCTCACTGAGACTGCCACATTTTCAATGAGCTGTCCCGCCGCGTTTCGGAGGGAGGCGGAGCCGTTAAACACGGGCGTCACAAAGGTGTCCCCCGTATGGGCGAGAAGAAGTTCGGAAGCGTCCAGTTTTATGGAATAGTGGGTGCTGTTGTCCTCCCCGCTCCTGGCAAGGTAATCCTGATAGGCGGGCGACTCCTGTGCCTTTAATGTGACGGGCAGATATCCTTCTGTCTGCGCGTAGCCGGTCTGTACCTCGTCTGTCAGAAGGAACTGTGCAAAGAGCCATGATGCAAGCACCTCCTGCGGGTCTGCCTTGTTGAACACGCAGATGGAAGGACCCTGGGAAATCATCTGGGGATTTTCGGGATTGATCTGGGGCACCATCCGCACAGCCGTCTCGAAATCCACGAAAGCATCCTCGCTGATGTCGGACAGTGGCGCGTCTGCGCCCATCCATGTGGCGCCCGCCGTGGAGTCGATGGCGAACACACACTGACCCGCATTGAGGAAATTGGCGGGATAGCTGGAAATCTTAAAGGTGGAAAAAGCGCCGCTTTCCACATGATCCGCAATCTCGTATAGAAAAGCCTCCGTGGTGTCATTGAAAAGCCCGATATCACCCTCGGGCGTGGAATAATCCGCTCCCTGCTGCTTTAAAAACTGGATCATCATGTTGTCCGTGGACTTATAGATGAAAGGAATCATCACGTTCTGTCCGTTTATGGCAAAGGTGCCGTCCGCATTTTTGGCTGTGGCTGCCTCCGACACTTCCCAGATAAAATCCCATGTCAGCACGTCGGGGAGGGTGTAGCCCAGCTTTTCCACAAAATCCTTGTTGATGTAGCAGCACTCGGTGGAGCGCATGTAGGGGATGGCGTAGTGCTGTCCCTCCAGCACGCATTCCGAGAGAAACTGGGGAACGATCTCCTCCTGCGCGGGTCCGTCGTAGAGGAGCGCGCTGCCGCCGAGCCCGTATTTTTCATCGGCGAAAAGAGAATCCAGAGGAACCACGGTGTTTTTTCCGGTCATGTAGGTGGCGATGTGATCCGGGTAGGTGATGCACACATTGGGCGTGGTGCCGGTTGCGATGTTGGTGATCACGTCATTGAAGATCCTGCCGTAGTCGGTGTAGAGCTTCATGTTGACTTTGATGTTGGGGTAAAGCGACTCAAAGTCCGCAATGGCTTTTTTGTAGACGTCGGTCTGGTTTTTGTTGGTGTCGTTCTTAGCCCAGAAGGTGACCTCATAATTCTTTGAGGTGTCAAATTCTGCGGGCGCGGTAAACGTCGGCAGCGCTTTGGAGCCGTGACAGCCGGTGAGGGTAAGGAGGCTCACCCCAATAAACAGCGACACCAGCGCTTTCCTTCGGTTTGTATGCGTTTTGCGTTTCTTGTTTTTCGTTCTCAATGGTTTTTCCTTTCAGAAACAGTTTTGGCTGAATCAATAACAGACGCAATGTGACAGGACAGAGTTTGGTTTTCATGTCACGATTCAACCCTTGGTACCTCCTCTCGCCACGCCGGACATAATCTGTTTGCGGAACAGGAGAAACAGAATCACGAGGGGCAGGGAAATCACCACCACCGCCGCCATCATGGCGGGAATGTTGGCACGTCCGAACCCGTTTTCGCGGATTTCCTGTATGCCGTTGGAGACCAGATAGTAGTCGGCGTCGTCGGTGATCAGGCGGGGCCACACGTAAGAGTTCCAGCACTCAATGATTTTTAAGATCGTGATGGTGACCAGCGTGGGGCGGCAGATCGGAATCATCACCCTGCGCAGATACCGCAGATCGGACGTGCCGTCCACCTTGGCGGCGTAGTACAGCTCGTCGGGAATCTGGGCGAAGTTTTCCCGCAGCAGATAAATATAAAATACCGAGGTTACTGATGGAAGGATCAGTCCCGTGAAGGTGTTTCGCAGTTCCAAGTTGGTGATGGTGGTAAAGTTGGTAATCACCACCAGTTCATTCGGAATCATCATCAGCGCAAGAAATAGGGTAAACACGATATCGCGCCCCGCAAACTGCAGTCTCGCGAAGGCGAAAGCCGCCAGCGTGATGACAACGAGCATAAGGGCCGTGGTGCCAAGCGTAAACAGAAGCGTGTTTAACAGATATCTGCCCAGCGGCACGGTGGTGAAGGCGTCCGCGTAGTTTTGAAAGGTGGGGGAGAGGGTGAAAAATTTCGGAATATATTCCGCGTTGTATGCGCCGTAATCTTTCACGGAAGTCAGCACCATCCAGTAGAAGGGAAACAATACAATCAGCGCCCAGAAGGTGAGAAAGGCGTAGGTGATGATAGTGAGTAAGCGGGATTTCTTCATTGCTTCTATACTCCTTTTTACGAATACAATAAATAGCGTCTGCGAAACTCTTTTTAGAGTTACATGAAATGCAATTTCAATAACGAAGAGGGAGTTTCGAAATTGCCCATTTAACATAAGTCCATTGAAGAATGCGGAGCATTCCTTGGATCGAGAGCGCAGGCTCCCCATCGGTTAATGGTAGTGCACATGTTTCCGGCTCACCAGCAGATTGACACAGGTGATGGTCAAAACGATGGCAAACAGGATAATTGCCGCTGCCGAGGCATAGGAAGGGTAGCCGCCGCTGTCCCGGTAAAGCATGTCGTACACATAGCCTACGATGGTGTTCATGCCCGCTGCGTTCAAGTTGGTGCCGAACAGCGCCACCGCGTCGCTGTATGCCTTGAAGGCGCCGATAAAGCCCGTGATGACCAGATAGAAGAGCATGGGGGAAATCATGGGCAGGGTGATCTTAAAAAACATGCGGATGCGGCCCGTGCCGTCCACGCGAGCGGCATTGTAATAAACCGGATTCACACCGGCAAGCGCGCTTGTCAGTATCAGGATTTTAAAAGGCATGACAACCCATACCGTGTAAAAGCAGAGCACAAACATTTTCGCCCAGTAGGGACCTTCGATGAAGTCCACGGAGCCGCCGCCAAAGCAGTGGATCAGCAGATTCACCAGACCGTCGGAGTAGGGCGTTTTCTTAAAAAGAATCATAAACACCAGACCGACCGCCAGCGTGTTTGTCACATAAGGCAGGAAAAAGACGGTCTGAAACAGCTCCTGCAGGGGCTTGATGGAACTGAGCGCTACAGAGATCAGAAGCGCAAGCCCTGTGGAGAGAGGTACGGTGATAATCACCAGAATAAAGGTGTTCTTTAACGCCTGCAGAAAATAGGTGTCGTGCAGGACGTAGGAGTAGTTGTAGCCGCCCATGCCGTAAAACGTCTGGGAGGCAGAGTTGTAGCCCTCCTCGAAGGAATAGATAAATACGTCGATTAAAGGATAGATCATAAACGCGCCCAGAAACAGGAGCGCGGGCAGCAGATAGAGCCAGCCCTTCAAATTTCGGTTTTCCATATATATCTCCATTCCGAAGCGACATTTTATCCAAATAGGAAACTGCGACTGTGCAGATTTTATATCAAGGCAAAGGGGATGTGATGATATTTGTGCTGTTATCCAATGGATTTGTGATGCTCCTGTATCATTTATCTTTTACTTCGCTGTCTCAAAAGGAATACGAGTTTCGGTGTCCTTCGCGAAGAGAAAGACCTTCTGCGGTTTCAGCGCAAACCGAACCGTATCGCCGGACAGATGCTCGCAGCTTTCCGCGTCCACGATGGAGCGGATCATGGGATTTTGCGAGGCGGGGTGGGTGGAGACGATACTCACGTCCCGTCCCATGACTTCCGGCCTGTTTAGGCGGCAGGTGAGTGCGCCGTTTTCCGACAGGATAAATCCCTCCGGGCGTATGCCCACGTACACCGGCTGGTCGGGCACGTTTTTCAACGTGAGAACCGTTTCTTCTCCGATCAGGAGGGAACCGTTTACCACCTTCCCCTCAAAGATATTGATGGGCGGCGTTCCAAGGAACTTCGCGACAAACAGATTGGCAGGATTGTCGTACACCTCCTGCGGTTTTCCGATCTGTTGTACCAGCCCGTCCTTCATCACGACGATCAGATCGGAGATGCTCATCGCCTCGTCCTGATCGTGGGTCACAAAGATCGTTGTGATTGCCGTCTTTTCCTGGATGCGGCGTATCTCCTCGCGGGTCTGGAGCCTGAGTCTGGCGTCCAGATTGGAGAGCGGTTCATCCAGAAGAAGAACCCGGGGCAGCTTGACCAGTGCCCTCGCGATGGCAACGCGCTGCTGCTGACCGCCGGACAGTTCCGCAGGCTTGCGGTCCAGAAGGTCGCCTATCTGCACAAGCCCTGCGGCTTCCTCCACTCGGGCGCGCATCTCTTCTTTGGAAAGTTTGTCCGTGCCTTTCAGATTTTCCAGAGGGAAGCGGATGTTCTGTTCCACGTTTAAGTGTGGATAGAGCGCGTAGTTCTGGAAAACCATGCCTACGCCCCGCTTCTGCGGGGTAAGCGGCGTGACGTCCTCCTCGTCAAAAAAGATCTGCCCACCGGTGGGCTTTTGCAGACCGCAGATCAGATTGAGAGTCGTGCTTTTCCCGCAGCCGGAAGGACCGAGGAGCCCTACCAGTGTGCCGTCGGGTATCTCAAAGGTAAAATCGTTTACGGCGGTGACGTCGTCTTTCTTTTTATTACCTCTGCCTCTGCCGGGGAATTTCTTTGTCAGATGTGAGAGTACGATTTTCATATGTTTTCAGTCCTTTCCCAAATCCGCGAAATGGATTCTGTGTCTGTGCCTTAATCTATCATAGAAAATTGCGACAAAAATATGGTATTATACCGAATGGGTTTGCCCGTCTGTGGAATCATGGCGGTCGGTACGTCAGATGCCGTACTCGTCCCGCAAATCAGCGGATATGTGATCCAGATCGGGATAGACGAAACTCTCCGTGATGCCCAGCACCCGGAGACTGTCGATAAAGTATTTCTTCCGCTCGTGCGGGATAATAATTTTATAGAGCATATTTTCGTCGCAGATATCCTCCAGATGCTTTAGGGAATTGTGTACGGTAAAGTTGGAGTGCTGGGAGTACATCCGCAGATTGTTTTCCGTGGAGCTGCATGCCAGAATGCGGTTTGTCAGCTCGTGGTTGTGGTGCGCGTGCTTGAAGGCGGGCAGCAGCATTTCCTGCGTGGTGTCGGCGTCGATGGGATAAATGCAGTTGCCGAACCCTTCCTGCTCGTTCAAAAGCCCAGGCGCCAGCACCCAGACGCAGCCGTCCGTATGAGACAGCTCCCTGTAAGTCTCCGTGGCGAAAAACACCGCGATCAGGGGAGACTGGCTCCAGTCCAGCATTCTGGTGGGAAGCCCGTAGTGCTGCATCAGGGAGACCCAGCCCGCGTAATTGTGTTTGGCGGGAGGATTGTCGATGATCTGTCTGGCGCGGGTGTAGAAGTCGTTGGTGATATACCGCTCCGCCTCCAATCGCTTTTTGCTGCGCTGGATGGAGGGGATCAGCGTGAGCGACGCGTTTTCTTCCCCGCGGTACCAGAGCCGCACGCCGTGTTTCTGATATAAACCGTTTACGAACTGTAAAAGCTCGTCGATGGTGCATATTTCCTGTGTTATCATAATTCCTCCGCATTTTCCGGGACCGTAATCGAGCCTGTCCGATTTTGTTATGGACTTGACAGCCCTTTTTTGTCATAATGATTATAGAAGATTTTGGAAGGTTGTACAAGGGTTAATCGGAAAGGGATGTGCGTCCGCAAATTATCATAAACAACATTCACACGAAAAAATATGATATCAGAAAATTTGCCGGAGAAAAGTTTTCGACAGGAAACGTTGCGGAAAGTGATCAGAGGGAAGATTCCCTATATTTGTTTGAACATGAACCGTTTATCAAAATAAAAGTTAAAATTTTGGCTGTTGAGGGAGAAAGGGCACATATTACGTGCAAGGGAACTGTAGTTGAAGACGGCTATGCTTCGCCGGTCAAAGCAGTTAAGTTTACATGGGACTGCTGGCTGCCGCTTGTTGTATATGATTTTTATCGCATCCGTATATGGTCAGTATAAGTTCTGTCTGTTTGCGGGTGCAGTAATGCCGGGTGTCTATTATTTTGACACGGCAGAGGGGGAAAGGCGTATTTTTCACAAGTTCTGCGATACTTTTACGGAATTTTTGAATCTGGTGGTAACTGACGAGGCGTAACTATTATTTAAGAGGTACAATATGGAGCTGAATATCAATTCTCCCGCCTATTTCAGCGATCAGTATGGCGTTGACGACGAAGTATACAGGTATTGCCGAAGCCTGTATGCTTTCTTTAAGGACAAAGAATACAGCAAGACGTTGTCGGTCATAGGAATTACCCCGGTGATCGCCCCCAAAGAACTGTATGAGCAGGGGTTGTGGAAAGAACATACAAAGGTCGTATCTCTGGGAGCGTGCGCGATCATCAGTATCAGAATGGATTTTGAAAGTTATTACGAGGCGGACAGCAGTGGGAAAATAGAACTGATCCGGGAAATGATTGTTAAGGCTGTCAGAAAGATAAAAGCAAAAGGTAAGTTTGACTGGGAAAGATTTAGGGACGATCTGATGAATTTTTCAGACTGAGACATTAGGAAACGTATGGAGGGCTTATGAAACAGGAAAGGGGCGGCAATGGATTCTACAAATGAACTTGGCAGATGTTTTGAGCGGATTGGCGGTTACTGCAACAGTGCAGAATACGGGAAAGCGCGGGAAGAACTTGACAAAATCGAGCCATACTGCAAAACGCCTGCCGATAAGGCGCGTTTACATTATTCGCGCGGCTATATCAACTATGCGACGGTAAGCCAGCTTTCTGCCCTTCTGGAATATCGGAGAGGGTTGCGGGAAGATCCCACTGATCCCTTGAAACTGAAAAAGGATTGCAAATACGCCGTAAAACTGATCAAAAAGGAATATGCCGAGCTGCAAAGGGTAGCTGCGGATATCGTTAACATGATAAATCTGCGGTACCATGAGATTCCAGAGGAAAACAAAGCGGAAGTTGACGAGAAGACGTTTCAGCTGCTTTTGGGATTTCACCAGAGTATCAGACCGCCGCGTATTGACAATATCATTTTAGGATTTCCAAAAGAGGATATCTTTCTCGGATTCGGGGATTACTATGCGAAGCTCACAGGAGAAAAGCAGGAAGAGGCAAAACGATTTTTGGAAGAAGCATATCAGATTACAGACCGGGAAAGCTTTTTGGCGTGTATCCGCGACAATCCGAACCTGTATATAAACGGCTATATCGGCGATGCCATAGCGTACTTAAATGATGAATCAGCTTTTGCTGTCGATACACTGGATGAGGATGAAAAGCTGTGCTTTCTGGCTAAGGCGGAGTTTGTAAAGTCGTTTGCAAACTATCTGCCGGATGCAGGCGTCATTGTATGGGATATGAGTGAGCGGATAGGACTGACGCGGCTGGCGTTTGCCTGTGATATGATCAATGAAGAAGAGTACTGCCACGGTATGGACGACATGTCCCGGATATTAAAGGCGGGGCTTAAATCCTTTGAGGAATACGCGAGGTCATTTATATTCGGGTCGGCGCTATTTTTCTTCAAGGTGAAGTCTATGAATATCAATAAAGCGACCATTCTCATCATAATAGGAAATCAGTTGTTCCCGGCACCGCAGAAACAGTTTTCCGAGTTCCGGGTCAAAATGGGTTCCCAGCGATTCTTCTATGATCTGAAACGCGCTGTCGTAGTTCATGCTGTCCTTATAACAACGTTTGCTGACCAGCGCGTCAAACACATCCGCCAGCGCCATAATCCGTGCCTCCGGCGGGATATCCAGCCCGGCAAGGTGTTCCGGGTAGCCCTCCCCGTTCCATTTTTCATGGTGGTAGTGGGCAATGTTTTCCGCGATCTGGATAAAGGCTTCATCCTCCACGCCTTGCAGTACCTTTGCGACGATTTCCCCGCCTTTACCGGCGTGATCTTTCATTTCCTCAAATTCGTTCGGGGTAAATTTTCCCGGTTTTCGCAAAATACGGTCGTCTACAGCCATTTTTCCGAGGTCATGCATGGGCGCAGCTTTTGTCACGTAGGTGAGAAATTCTTTTGAAAATCCGTAGGCCGCCCCTGCGCGCTCCAGTTCTTTTGTGAAAATCCGTATGACTTCGCTGGTTCTCTTTACATGACCTCCCGTGCTGCTGTCGCGGCTCTCGATCATGTCAGCCATGCCGAGAAGCATTTTGTCCTGCATACTGCTTATATGTGCCGTCTTTTCTTCCACAGCCTTTTCCAGTTCTTCGTTGTAGTCATGTAAAAGGCGTATGTATTCCCTTCTCTGCGTCTCGTCCTGCAACTCCACCATAAGCCCGATTTTTCGCTTCCCGGCGCCATGGAATAGCGGTTTGATGGTGCAGCTTAATTCTTTGTCTTTCGTGAGGATATAGTAATTTTGTGCATTGTTATTCGGTGCCTTGTCAAGCCTTCTGGCAATATTTTCATACAGAAAAGGTGTCTCTTTGCTGATCGGGTCATCCATGCGGAGGTCCGCGATTTCGGGAAGATATTCTATCACTTTTTCATTGCAGCCAAGATACCTGTGTTGGTTGTCGAACACCAGATAGCCGTAGGTGCTGTGTTCTTCCAGTGCTTTTGCGATATTGTCAGAAACCTCATACATGCCGATCCGGCGGATCAGGGAGAGGATCAGTATCTCATCCAGCAGATAGACAAAAGTCATCCACTCGACCCGTGAATGCAGCATCCGCTCTCCGGCGTAAACGCCGACGGACACAATCTGGGCAAGGAAAAGCGAGAGGACGACTTTATAGGAAATTTTTTTCCGCTGGGAAAAGGAAGCTGCCAGTATCCACATGCCAAGCGCCATACAAAGAAGCACATAGACCGGGTAAAGGCTGTGCATGGGACCGTATTCTTTTTCCAGGAAGGATACGCCGTCTATCTGCATTAGGGAAATTCTGCTGTAAAAATCTGTCCGCAGGCCGACCTGAAAAGCGTAATAGATGACAACGGAGGCGAACAGGACGAGGAAGAGCAGCAGTACATGGTTTACCTGCCGGCGGCACAGATTTGCAATACTTACGAAAAGCAGAATGGGAACGAGCACGCCGCCCAGATAGACCAGATTATTGCCCCGGATGGCGTTTTCCAGAGAAGAGGACGTGCAGATCGAGTAGTAGCCGAAATTTCCGATAGAGATCGCCACAAAAAGGAGCAGATAATTGGTTATTTTCTGCTTTTGCCCAATTTTAACCAGCAGCATGAAAAAGATCACGGACATGATAAACGCGATACCATAAAGTGGAATAATCATAGGAAATGCCCCTTCTTTCTGACAAATGAAATTTAAAAACCTTCAACCAGTTTTATGCTATACAGCCGGCGTAAAAAAACAAGGCTTTTGGCAGGAACGTCAATTTTCTGGCAGAAACGTCAGCGAAAACAGAGGTGTGGAGATTGACAAAGGGCGGAGATAGCAAATATGATTAGAGTGAAAAATGTGTTGAAAAGGGGTGCATGGTGAGGCTGGCGTTTGTGGATGATGAGAAAGAATATACGATGGAAATGGAGAGGATCTGTCGGGAATTTGGTGTAGAGAACCACTGTGGGATCGAGACATTTTCCTTTACGGACGCGGCGGTTTTTCTGGACGCTTTCCGGGAGGGCGGCTTCGACATGGTTTTTATGGATATTTATATGGACGGTATGGATGGGGTTTCGGCGGCGGCAAGGATGCGTGAGCGGGATAAAAACTGTCTGCTTGTCTTTCTCACTTCCAGCGCGGAGTTTATGCCGGAGGCTTTTTCCTGTCATGCCTTTGAGTATGTGACGAAACCTTTTTCCGGGGAGCGCATTGCGGCTGTGCTTCGGGACGCCCTGAAGGTGCTCCCGGACACGGCAAGGTATATAGAAATTCAAAGCGACAGAAAAACGGTTC
Source organism: bacterium 1xD42-87 (assembly GCA_003611805.1). Taxonomy (GTDB): domain Bacteria; phylum Bacillota; class Clostridia; order Lachnospirales; family Lachnospiraceae; genus UBA3282. The sequence goes on from RAYM01000023.1 coordinate 104,183, forward strand.
CTGTTTTGCTTGGCAGCATTGCCTATGCTGTCACGGATGCGCATTATCTGGAAATCGGAATGACGGACGGCAGTACGCTCCGCAGCCGCATGACGCTTGCCGCTCTCCTGGCACAAATAGGAGAGGACGCCCGATTTATTACGATAAACAAAGGAATTGTCGTGAACGCTGACTATATTCTGACATTTGAGGACAACTGCTGTATCATGGAAAACGGCATACAGTTTCCGGTCCGGGTGCGGGATTTCCTGAAAATTGAACAGACTGTGCGGAAGTATCATTTTATGAAAATACGTGAGCGTCAGTCCCTTTCGGCGGGGCGGCATGGAAAGAAGGAGGGCTGACTATGGATATGGAAAGGTGGCTGTCCGCGTGGCTGCAGCTGCTTGTGCTGTTTCCGGTGGCGGCATCCTGTTACCTTCCGGCAAAGAATCAGATGAGATACACGCCCCTGAAAACGGCAGGCATATGTTTTGCCCTGCTGTTTCCCTGTTCCCTGCTCGGCGCATGGCTGCATGGAACATTACAGGTCGGTGCAAACACCGTGTTTTTGTCGTGCCTGGTGCCTTTTTTCTTTTTGTACCGTTACACGCTGAAAACGGATCTGCCACGCGCCCTTGCCATCTTCGTGGGCGTCTGTGCGGTGCAGACTTTTCCGTTACAGTTTGCGTGTGCATTTGACGCATGGCTCCATCCCATGTCCGGGGCGGGGCAGCTCTCCCAGGAAGCGGCGCTGTTGCAGCTTATTCTGGCATGTCTGATGCCCGTTGCAGCGGCAAGACCCTCCCTGCGGTATTCTGCGTGGGCAGTTGACAATCTTGATATCCCTAAGGTATGGCATTCAGCAGTGGCGCTGTCTGCGGTGTTTCTTATTTTTAATGTGCTGGCTTTGCCGGATTCCTACAGTACGCTTTACACAGGGCGGATGTATACCTTGTTCCTTGTGTTTGAGAGCGGCGCGCTGTCGGTTCTCATCCTTATTTATCTCCTCTTTTATCGGGGCGCCAGACTGATCACGGAACATTCCAGGCTGAAAGAGCGCACCCAGCTCCTTGAAATGCAGGTGCATCAGTACCGCACACTACAGGATTATATGCAGCAGACCAAGAGAATGCGCCATGATTTCCGCCATCATCTGCGGCTGCTTTCCACCCTGGCGGGTAAGGGGGATCTGGAAGGCATTCAGACGCATCTGGCGGAATATGAAATCCAGCTGACGGAAAGTACACCAGTCAATTATTGCAAAAACAGTTCGCTGAATGCGTTGTTTGCCTATTACCGTGAAATGGCGGCACAGGAAGGCATACGCACGGATTTTCATATTAGTCTGCCGGAACCGCTTACAGTCTCCGAACTGGATCTGGCGTCCCTGTTCGGAAATCTGATGGAAAATGCCATCGCCGGATGCCGGACGCTGCCGGAGGCGGAAAGATATTTCTGTCTGACAGCGGAGGTGCGCCATAATAACAGTTTGTATGTGGTTTCCACCAACAGCTTCGACGGGACAGTCCGAAAGGGCAGGGACGGCTATCGCTCCACGAAACATGGCGGAAAAGGGACAGGGCTTGCCTCCATTGCCGCCATTGCTGAAAAGTATCGGGGGTCGGCGGACTTTTCCAACAGCGACAGGGACTTTTTTGCAGATGTGGCTATGAAAATCTGAGAAATGATTGTAGAATAGAGTCACAGCCAGGCTGTGACATGGCGGTTAGAGTGAAAGGCAATGGCAGGGAGAAAGAGGGAAATTTATGGAAAAGAAAACAAAACAGAATTTACTGATCGTGATCGTGGGGGTAGGATTGTTCGCGGCGCTGATGAATCTTCGCGCAGTCATTCTCTTTTTGGAAAAGGGAATAGGGATTATCCTGCCGATTATCGTCGGCGGCATACTGGCGCTGTTTATCAACGTGCCAATGACGGGTATTGAAAAGCGGCTCCGCAAGCTGCTGCAGAAAAGGAAAAAGCAGCCCTCCGACAAGTTTTACCGCATGTTTTCATTTCTGCTCACTTTTGTCTGTGTCGCGCTGGTGCTCACGCTCGTGTTCACCCTGCTCATACCCGAGCTTGTAAATTCCGCGAAAGGGCTTTATCTGCAAATAGAAGCGCGCCTGCCGGAGTGGATTGCATGGTTGGAGAGCCTTGACCCGGAGGCGGCATGGCTGGAGGATATGCTTGCGGACATTAATCTGGAAAAGATGATGCAGAATATCGGGGTTGGCGCCAATTTCTTTTTGGAGAGTGTGGTGAGCACGGTATCCTCCGCCGCGAGCATCGTGATTACGGCGGCTTTCGGGCTGATTATCAGTATTTATCTGGCGCTTGGAAAAGAGCAGATAGGCGGACACGCCAGAAAGCTGTTATATGCCTATCTGAAGCCGGCATGGGCGGAAAATGTACTTCATGTCAGCCGGACATTCAGCAGATGCTTTGCCAATTTCCTGTCGGGGCAGTGTACGGAAGCGGTGATTCTCGGGGTACTGATGTTTGCCGCGTTCACGATCTTTAGACTGCCGTACGGAAGTCTGGTGGGCGTATTGACGGCGGTCTGCGCGATTATCCCGTATGTAGGGGCTTTTCTGTCCGGCGCGGTCAGCGTGATTCTGGCTCTGCTGATCAGCCCTGCGCTAGCGGTCCGCTGTCTGATCGTCTATCTGGTCGTCCAGTTTGTGGAAAACCAGTTTATCTATCCGAGAGTTGTGGGCGGCTCGGTAGGGCTTCCGCCGCTATATACGCTCGTTGCGGCGATGATCGGCGGAAAACTTTTCGGGATTATGGGAATTATATTCTTTATTCCGATTATGGCGGTGGTGATTGAATTGGTGAAAGAGGATGCTGGGAATCGTTTGAGCCGCAAGGGGAATCCTGTCATATAAAATCTTTGTAGTCATATGAATAGGGTAACATGGTTATCGGTGATTATATTTGATTCAGAATCAAATGTGGTCACCGTCTTTTATATGGAATTTGCTATAATAGAGCGAAAAAGAATTTATAGAGCTTGGCAGCATTCTTCGCTGAGAGGGAGGTATCAATGAGGTATGTAAATGCAAACGATGTTCTGCCTGTGGACCTGCTTTTTGCGATTCAGACATATTATCAGGACGGCTATCTGTATATAACAGTATGCAAGGTATTTGTGTCCTGCGAAGCGATGGTTTTTCACATGTCACGGAACGGGATTTTGATCTCATTCTTTCCAATCCCCCTATCATGCGGATTTTGGCGTGCCGAAAAAGTTCATAGAAGAAGGATTCCGTCATTTAAAGATTGGCGGCAGTATGGTCATGGTCACTAAAAGGTAAGATTGGTACAAAAATAAGTTGCAGTCTGTGTTCAGCGGGGTTAAAGTGATAGAAGAGGGCGGGTATTATATTTTTATCTCGCAGAAAAGGGAAGTTCGCAAAACGAAAGAGTTTTTTTGCAATTTCAAGTTCTGATCTCAGCTTCATTTTAAATTTTACACAGATTTTACATAGACCATCTTTTAGATTTTACATAGATCAGATAGCATTTGATTATAGGAAAATTCTTGGAAGGATTATAGTCAAATGGATATCTTTGGATTGCTGACAATGATTGGCGGGTTGGCATTATTTCTATATGGAATGAAAACGATGGGAGATGCCTTGTCCAAGATGGCAGGCGGCAGGCTGGAGCAAGTACTTGAGCGTATGACGAATAATCCTGTGAAGGCTGTCCTGCTTGGGGCAGGTGTGACAGCGGTGATTCAATCTTCTTCCGCTACAACGGTTATGGTAGTGGGTTTTGTTAATTCTGGCATTATGAAGCTGTCACAGGCAGTCGGCGTGATTATGGGTGCAAATATCGGTACGACAGTTACCTCGTGGATTCTGAGCCTTTCCGGTATTGAAAGTGGGAATTTCTTTGTAAAACTTTTGAAACCCTCGTCTTTTTCCCCGGTATTGGCACTCATTGGTGTGGTACTGGTGATGTTTATCAAAAATACGAAAAAGAATGATGTGGGAACAATTCTGATTGGGTTTGCAGTGCTTATGTTTGGAATGGAAAGCATGAGCAGCGCTGTAAAGCCGCTTGAAAATGTACCGGAATTTACTGCGCTTTTTACGGCGTTTGAAAATCCCGTTTTAGGTATGATAGTCGGAGCGGTTTTGACTGCAGTGATTCAGAGTTCTTCTGCTTCTGTCGGTATTTTGCAGGCGATGTGTGCCACCGGAAGCGTAACGGTGGGAGCAGCGTTTCCGGTGATTATGGGGCAAAATATAGGAACCTGTGTCACAGCGTTGCTTTCCGGTGTCGGGGCAAACAGGAATGCAAAAAGGGCATCTTTGGTACATCTTTATTTTAACCTGATAGGTACATTAGTGTTTATGGCAGTATTTTATGCCGTGAATCATTTTGTACAGTTTGCTTTTTTGTCGGATACGGCAAATGGTGCAGTCATTGCAGTGATACACAGCTTGTTTAATATTGCCTCGACGATCGTGCTGCTTCCGGCTTCTGAGCTGCTGGTAAAACTCGCATATTTTACCATTCCTCAGTCAGAGGATGAAACACTGGAAACGCCAGGGAAAATACTGGACGAAAGGTTTTTGGAAAGACCCGCGTTTGCGGTTGCACAATGTAAAAATGCGGCGTGTGATATGGCGCAGCTTATCTTAAAGGCAATGAGTTTATGTGTATTAATACAGGAAAAATATGATGAAAATGCAGTGCAGACGATTATGGAAATTGAGCAGGAGGTGGATGCCAGGGAAGATGAGTTAGCGTCCTATCTGACAAAACTTTCCACAAAGCCGCTCTCTGAAGGGGACAGTAAAACCATCAATAAATTTGGCAGGTGCATTACGGATTTTGAAAGGATATCTGATTATACAAAGGGCATCGCGTTCGCACAAAAGAAGCTGTATAAAAGCAAAGAAAAATTCTCAAGGAAAGCCACTGCCGAAGCAAGGCTGATCTATGAGGCGACCCTCGAGATCGTGGAATGTACGGTTTCCGGTTTTATACACGGGGATAAAGAGATGGCGTTTCGTATTGATCCGCTTGCCGATGTGATTAGCCGGGTAAAAAAGGATATCCGAAAAAACCACAGCAAGAGACTGGAAAAGGGGAAGTGCTCTGTGGAACTTGGCATGGCGCTTACAGATATGGTCACTTCCCTGGAGCGTATTGCGAAGCATTGTTCCAACATAGCGGAGGAGCAGATGGCATCCGAAACAGACCAGCACGCATTACATCAGTATGCACGGAATATAAAAGAGAGGAACGTGTTGTATAAGGAGCTGCTTGAAGGATATACGGAAAAATATTCGTTAGAAAAAGCTTGAGGAAACTTGAATTAGAACTGTGTTCAGGCACGGTTTTGCATAAGTGAGCATGATTTAAGGAGTTTCACAAAAAGGAGTTAGTGCTTATGTCATTAATCTATATTTTGGAAGATGATAAAAATATTCAGGAAATAGAAAGTTATGCCATAAAGGGAAACGGATATGATGTACGTGTGTTTGATGATGCGGAAGCATTTGACAGGGGAATGCAGGAAATGAAGCCGGATCTATTGCTCCTCGATGTCATGCTGCCAGGGGAGGATGGACTGTCTATACTGAAAAGGCTCCGCGCAAATAATGATACAAAAGAAATGCCTATTATACTTGTGACAGCGAAAGATTCAGAAATAGATACCGTAAGGGGACTCGATCTGGGGGCTGATGACTACATTACAAAACCATTTGGCGTGATGGAACTTTTGTCACGCATCAAGGCGATTATGCGGCGCATCAAACCGATGAGCGATGATGTGGCCTTAAAATATAAAAATATATATCTGGATCAGGACAGACGGCTCTGCCTTGTGGATGGGGAAAACGTGGAACTGACATTCAAGGAATATGAGCTGCTCCGGCTGTTTCTTTCCAATCTGGGTATTGTACTGACAAGGGAAATAATCATGGAAACTGTATGGGGGACGGATTTTGCAGGGGAAAGCAGAACCGTTGACATGCATATCAAAACACTCCGTAAAAAGCTGAAAGAAGCGGGCAGCCTGATTATTACTGTGAGGAATGTGGGGTATAAGCTGGAATGAGACAGAAGATAAACAGACGATTCACCAGCATTGCACTTTTTTCCGTTGTGATTACCACGATTTTTATGACTGCGGTGTTCTATTCACAGTTAAAAAAACAAGTTTTTTCTGACCTTGCGGTTGTGGCAAACATATTGATTGATGAAGGCTCCTACGAGCGAAAAATAGGCAATTTAAGAATTACATTGATAGATGCAGACGGTAAGGTTTTGTTTGATTCTTCGGTAGATGGGCAGTCGCTTGCAAACCATCTGGACAGGCCGGAAATTGTGGAGGCGATCTCTTCCGAAGTCGGTATGGGAATAAGAAAGTCAGGCACTCTGTCGGAGAACGTATTTTATTATGCAAAAAAACTGGATAATGGGCAGATACTCAGAGTAGGAAAGGAGGCGCACAGCGTTGTGGCTGTTTTTTTGTCGGCCCTTCCAATGGTGTTGACAACGGCAATGTTTCTTGTGATCATCTGTATGATGGTGTCGCACTACCTTACTTCTGCCATTGTGAAACCGATTGATGAAATGGCAGGGGATATGGAACATATTGATGAAGGGAAAAGTTATCCGGAGCTAATCCCGTTTACAAGAAGAATCCGCTTACAGCATGAGGAAATCCTATCGGCAGCAAATATAAGACAGGAATTTACCGCCAATGTAAGCCACGAATTAAAAACACCTCTTGCGGCGATATCAGGCTACGCAGAGCTGATGGAAGCTGGACTTGTAGATGAAAAAGAGATTAAGCGCTTTTCAGGGGAAATCCGTAAAAGCGCAGCAAGGCTGCTTACCCTGATCAATGACATTATTAAGCTCTCACAATTAGATGCAGGAAATGCAAAAGATATTCTTGATGTGGTAAATTTGGCACAAATTACAAAAGAAAGTGTGGAAATGCTCTCTTTTGGAGCAGCGAAAAATGGCATTGATGTAATGTATGAAGGAGATGACAGGGCTGAGGTCCATATCGGAAAGGAACTTGCACAGGAGCTTACCTACAATTTAATTGAAAACGCCATTCGATATAACAAACCGAACGGCAGAGTGACTGTAAAAGTGCAAAAAGAGGGAACGCAGATTATCTTTTCGGTAGAGGATACCGGTATCGGCATTCCGCTGGAGCATCAGGAGAGAATTTTTGAACGCTTTTACCGGGTGGATAAAAGCAGGTCGAAGGAACTTGGAGGCACGGGACTTGGACTTGCAATTGTAAAACATATCTGTAATCTGACAGATGCAGATGTGCATCTGGTGAGTAAGCCCGGAGTTGGAACGAAGATATTTATTGTTTGGGGCAGGGGCAGTGCAAACTTAGGTGTGTTGGGTTATACAGACCATCCATAAGCCCACACAGTTTTTGTGGCAGTAAAGGCAAGCATGGATACTAAAAAAATTTAGGTATGATGAGCGTACACAGATGTCGGGAAAAACGGCAACAAGGTCTTGTAAAGATTATGCCGGAACGGTTTAGTGAAAAGACTGGCGGTTGTAGACTCATCTTAGGTCTTACGGCATTTTTGACCAAAAAGGTAGTTTCGGTTGCATCTTCGACTATAAAATATGAAATGCCCTTTATGATTGTGATAACGCTAAGCATATATTTGCAGTGGCAAGACAGCCGTTTGACCGCAGCAGCGACTTCTTTGAACAATACATTAGGAATCCGGAGTATATCTTGAATTTGAAAGATAAACTAAGTGAGAAGGTTGAAAGAAAATCTTTCAACCTTGATTTGAGGGTCAAATGAACATGCAAGCATGTTCGCTTGATCTATGGAGGCAAAAATGTCAATCTTGTAGTTATCTGGGTGGAGATATCCCCGTAAGTTGTACATGAACCATAGAGGCAGAAGGCAGTACACGGATGTGTACAGGTGCTTTCTGCTTTTTGTATTTTTGGCAGTATATTACAAAAAATGAAAGGAATGTGATTCACATAGATGCAGGTCGTGTTGTCTGGCAGCTGAATATATCTGTTGGATACCTCGATCAATATGCAGAGATAGAAAAGAATATGACAATGCGGTCTTTTTTGAAATCAGCATTTTCAAGGCTATATCAACTTGAAAGAGAAATGGCAACTTGAGCGAATGGAGAAGATGGAGGTTTATAGCAAAATCAACCTTAGATAAAACCGGATAATAATAACCTACCGATAAACCCTTTACTAAAAGGTGTTGGGAAATGGAAATAAGGCGTTATCTCTTTTTGGTCTAATGCCTCCATGCAGCCTATTGGAACGCTAAGTGGCGGTGAGCAGGCTAAAGATGCGCTAAAAACTGCATTGGTGGAATTTGCTGGTATAGTTCTTCTTGTTTCGCATGAAGAAACATTTTATAGAGTGCCTTTCAAAACAAAAAATTTGCGATTCACGTAGCCAGATTAACCATTCACGAAGTAGACGTTAGAAATCGCCCTGATTTTACCGATAAGCTAGTTGAGGACTGGAGGTGGCAGAAACGATAAAAATTGCGGTGTGTGATGATGAAAAAATATAAGGTCTTACCTTGTTTCGCTCATCAAAAAGCAGGGCGGGGAATGCGGCATCACGGAATATGCCTCTGCCGATGCGTATCTCTCGGACGGTAAGGAGCATGACATTATTTTTCTGGACATAGAGATGGGCGGCTCCGGCGCGGGTCTGGACGGCATGGGGCTGGCAAGGCATATACGGGGCATGGAGGCGCAGAAACAGCCCATCATCATTTTTGTGACAGGGTATGAAAAATATGTGTATGACGCATTTGACGTAGGGGCGTTCCAGTATCTGGTAAAGCCCGTAGACGAAGCTTTCCATGTTCCTTGTTTTGTGGGCGGCGGCTTTCAGGGAGAAAAAATCAAAATCGGCGGTGTAAATATAAAAGTGAAAGGGGATGTGTTCCATGTGACAGTCATGCTGCAGCAGGGGGAGACGGGAGAAGATAAGTAAATGGTTATGCATGAAATGAAACTCGAAAATAGATTAAAGTGGAGGATTAAAAAATGGCTATCAGTGGAGTAGGACAGAATTTTTATCGGAACAATGTGGAAACAAAGGGGAACACGAAAAATGTGAACAATACGGAAAAGTTCGCACTGGAAAAAACAGGCAGTACACGGGAATTATCGGAAGCGGAAGAAATGGGGCTGTTTAAGAAGGAATTTTATGCAGAACTTGATAGAATACCACGAGACAGAACCATAGCAAATGTAGCAGTTAATATATCGGAGGAAGCATTTAAAAATATGAAAGCTGATCCAAAGTATAGGGAACAAATGTTGTCTGTAATTAGGCGTGATATGACTGGCTCTGTCGCTCCGGCTCCAGACTGTTCTTTGGTGATTACGGTAGGAGCCACAGCCAAAGATTATAGGGCAGATGGATGGTCTGTTAACAATGATTCAGAGTTTTATGCACGTTCACAGGATAGTTTTTATAAGAAAACAAGCGGGCAAAAGGACAGGCAGAAGGAGTTGCTGGAAGAATATCTGGAAAAGCGGGCGCAGGCTAAGAGACAGCAGCAGGAGATGTTGGATGAAAAGGTTGCAAAGGCGGAGCAGGAGAGAAGCAGGCTGGCAAAGGCATGGGCTGGTGAAAGGCAGATGGCGGCGGCATCCAATGCTTATGATGCAAATGTCATGACTGAAACAGCGGCAGGCGAAGATACGCTGCCTGGTTAATGAAGGGCATCATGCCCGGACTTACCATAAGGGGGCATGGGCGGTTCCGAATGTCAGATGAGCCGCCGTTACGATATGTATAATAATTTTAGCAATCAGGAGGACAAAGACTATGGCAATGGAAATTACAAACAATTACAATAACTATGCGGCAAATTACGCTGATACTACGAAAAATTAATGCGTGTCAGCAGAATACCGGCATTGCTGATTACCGCAATGATGATTCCAGCGATCAGCGGATGCACCACACAGGGAAGCCCCGCCCCGGATGCCGCGCATCAGATTGAGGATGGCGGTCCGGCGGTCTATGATGACGACCCGATAGCGGTGGAGCCGCAGCTTGACGAAGATGAGCTGGACGGGGATTCGGATGATGCCAACGTGCAGGGGGAGATCATTTCGGCGGAACCGCATAAAGGGAGTGCGGATTGAAAAAAGTATTTACTGGATTTATATAGAATTTCGACAGAACGGCAAACATAATGAGTCAAAACAAAGAAAAGGAGAGTGCAGATTATGAATATCGATTACAGCCAGTTTTACAGAGGGACAACAAATATCCCATCATATGGAAGCGGTGCGTATAAGAAGGACACCCTTGTAAAATATGAGTTCAACACCACGGATGAACATGGCAACAAGGTCATGGATAAAATGTCGAGGGAGGAAACCCTGCAGGCGATGAAGGACATCCGTTCACAGTATGGGGACAGCGTTATCGTGGAATTTTCGGGAGACGGCATGGCGGCCCTTGCGGAGGGCAGGAAGGGCTGGATGGTGCCGGAAGATAAGGAAGCAGTGGAGGCAAGAAATGCGGCATTCCAAAAGGATATCGTGCAGGTTGACAAGTCTTTAAATAATCTCCCGGCATATTCGGGGATGTATGGCGCAGACAAGGCGGTTGCGTCCGCACTGGAGAACTGCAGCAAAGAGGAGCAGGGATTTGTGTATGACATCATCCGGCAGAATTTCCTTGTCGGGAACAGCGGCTCCATGACGGAAGAGGAGCGGCAGGCGAACATATCGCTCGGCATGAAGAAAGCGGAATATGCGGCAGAAAACTTTATCCCAGAGGACAGCAGGGATGGGTTTCTGGAGGCAATGCAATCCATTGCGAAACTGGCAAGTGCGGGAAAAGCGGACAGTAACGGAAATATGGATTACGGTGTGGCGAAAGGCAGGTATCTTGGGCATGGGAGCAATCTTGTCCAGACCACAAACGCGCTTGACATGATGCGGACGGTGGACAAAGACGCATACGCAGAATACCAGAAGATGGGGGAAAAAGATGACGGCGGGCTTAGTTCGTTGAAATACCTTACAAACTGGTATGCGAGCGCGGTAAAGAAGAATCCCTCGATGGTTGATAATTACGAAAAGCAGTCGGAGGAATATGTGGAGAAGAATGTGAAAAATCAGAAACTGGATAAGACTTTCGCAGGATTAAAGACGGGAAGCAAGGCCGCTTTCTTTGAAAGCCTGAGAATGTTCCAGAGCAGCAATCCCAATTTCCTCTCATCCATCATAAACCGGGAGCTTGCATCGAAGTTTTGGGGATTTTAGGGTTATGGAGGGGATGGCAGATCGGGGGAGATATAATATTGAAAACAATGGAGGATTTGAAATGGGAGTTAATTCAGTAAATGACGCAGGATCCGCATATGGAGCGGCTTTCAGAAATAAGCCAATATTTTTTATGACGGGAAAAGAGACAGAGGCGTTTTTTGACGGGAAGATGCGCAGGAACATGGAGCTGCGGGAGGACACCTGCACCCTCAGCAGCAATAATACATACCGCAGGCAGCATACTACTTATGAGGTTTCCGATAAGGACAAAGGCAGCGCATTCCTGGATTTGAATTTTCTGATCAAGGACGAGACCAGCAGCCTGAAAGGGAATCTCAGCGATGATAAGGATGTGGATTTCTATAACTTTTCCATCCCATTTATGAACTTCCAACGGAATTACTTTGGTGTTGAAGCTTACATTGATATGCCGGAGGGCTGTGATTACGACCTTACCCTGTATGACGAATACGGCAACCAGGTGGGGAAGGCAGAGTGGGACGGAGAGGGGCGGAAGAAGCTGACCGTCCCTAATTGGGATATCAATACCAGTAAATACTGCCTCAAGATAGAAAACGGAAACGGGGAGGAGGTTTCCCCGGATGATTATTACAAGATCAGTTTCCATGTTTCCGAAAATAAGGAGCATGAAAAGACTGATGCCGTCAGGGAAGTATATGGGAATCTCCACAGCGCATACAGCCGGAAGGATGAAAACTGGCGGGAATATCTTGACCAGTATAATGCAGTCCTGCGGGAGACGGAGCAGAATTATTTAAAAGAGCTGGAGCAGCTCCACCAGAAGCAGTTTGACAGCCTGCCGGAAGAAAAGAAGTATAAGGGCGGGCGCACCGTGGATGAACTGCTGCAGGACATGGCGGAGGGGAAGGATTTAAGCGATGCGGAACTGGAGTATGTGAAGATTTTTGCCAACCTGAAAGACATGGAAAAGGCGCAGAATAAAGCGGAGCTGA
>RAYM01000024.1 GCA_003611805.1 bacterium 1xD42-87
TAAATCTGCGATTCACGTAGCCAGATTAACCATTCACGAAGTAGACGTTAGAAATCGCCCTTATTTTTCCGATAAGTTAGTTGAGGACTGGAGGTGGCAGAAACGATAAAAATTGCGGTGTGTGATGATGAAAAAAATATAAGGACTTACCTCGTTTCGCTCATCAAAAAGCAGGGCGGGGAGTGCGGCATCACGGAATATGCCTCTGTCGATGCGTACCTCTCGGACGGTAAGGAACATGACATTATTTTCTGGACATAGAGATGGGCGGATCCGGCACAGGTCTGGACGGCATGGGGCTGGCAAGGTATATCCGGAGCATGGAGGCGGAGCAGCGGAAGAAAAAACTTGTGATCCAGTATGGCGGCGAGGGAAAGACCATACCGCTGAATGACATTTATTACATGGAAAGCCGGAACCACAATATCATCCTGTACCTGAAAGACGGAAGTATGGAATACTATGCGAAGATCGGGGATTTGGAGGAGGAACTGGAGGGGCAGTTCTACCGCATCCACCGGGGATACCTTATCAATCTTTTCCATGTGGAGGGTTACGATAAGACGGAGGTAAGGATGGCGAACGGGGTTCCTTGTTTTGTGGGTGGCGGCTTTCAGGGAGAAAAAATCAAAAAGGGATGGCATTGCGGCAGTGCTGTTTATCCTTGCCAATATAGGGATAGGATTAAAGGACTGGCAGAAGCCGGGGAGTATGGGGAAATAGAGGATTATATACGGCGGATGGATGAGACCATGCAGGAACTGGAATATAAGTATGTGACGGGGAATGCAGTAACGGATGTCATCATCAATGACAAATGCCGCAGGGCAGAAAAGGCAGGAATCCGGTTTGATGCAGATTTTCGGTATGGCGGGGAAATTCCCGTGTTTGATATGGGGATTATATTGAACAATCTTCTGGATAATGCCATAGAAGCCTGCGAGAAACTGGAACCGGGAAAAGGATTTATACGCCTTTCGTTAAAGCGGAAAAAGCAGTTTTTAATACTGTATGTAGAAAATAGCTTTGACGGCACTGGCTCTGTAAGCAAAGGCAGTCCGCTCCCGCCTACAACGAAACAGAGTATCCTGCCGGAAATCATTACGGAGCATGGGATAGGGCTTGAAAATGTGCGGGATATTGCGGAGAGGTATTTCGGCGGTGTAAACATAAAAGTGAAAGGGGCTGTGTTCCATGTGACGGTAATGCTGCAGCAGGGGGAGGTGGGGGAAGGTAAGCAAATGACCTTGCACTAAATGAAACTCAAAAACAGATTAAAACGGAGGATTAAAAATGGCTATCGCTGGAATAGGACAAAATTATTATCAGAACAATGTGGAAACAGGCCGAGCAGGAAAAGCTGGAAGAAAAGAAAGACGGCAGGCAGTATGATATTACTGTAACGGGAACAGATATGGGAAAAGTTACAGAGAATTTGATAAGTAAAATCGGTATGGGTAACAGTGCCATGTCTGCAGCAC
>RAYM01000025.1 GCA_003611805.1 bacterium 1xD42-87
TAAGGATTTGGAGGGGATGGGCATTTCCCGTGACGACATAGAGGGTATGCGCGTAAGGATTGGGAGCAGCGGGGATGTGTCCGTGGACGGGATAGAGGATAGCGCCGTCCGGGAACAGGTGCAGAAACTGATAGATGAGAAGTACGGTGACCGGATGTACCAGTATTACATAGGCATTGCAGACAGCGTGGGAGACCTGTCCGGTGGCACATACCGGTATGCCACGGACATACAGGAAGTGCGGCGCTACCTGAAAGGGGTTACGGGGGAGGACATTTCCTTAGAAAATCTTTATCTGACGCCTGACGGGAAGATCGGAGGGCTTCCGGACAAGGCGGCTGATCTGATCAACAAGACGAAGGACAATGCCAAGATAGAACGGATGAAGGATGCGCTGGTGGATATCATAGGGAAGATCAGGATAAGCGGCGACTTGGGGATTCCCGATTTCACTTCACAGTTCCAGTTCAAGGATGGGGCGTTTTCCGTGGCGGACAGCGGTTTTGCGGTGGATATGGGTACACTGGATGGACGGTTTACGCCACAGTCCTCCGGCAATATGTATTCCGATATGTATAAATATCAGTTCAAGAAAGTTTTATAAGACCCACGGCTGCATATCCCGAATAAGCCGCCTTGAGCATTTTATTTTGCCGCGTTACAGTATCTATGAAGCAAATGTCATGACAGAAATTGTAGCGGATGGAGATTCACTGTTTGGCTGAACAAGGCATTTGA
>RAYM01000026.1 GCA_003611805.1 bacterium 1xD42-87
GGCTCTGACCGACAGAGGGGCTGCAATAATAAAAATAATGGAGGACATTTAGAGATGAGCATTAGCGGAGTAGGACAAAATTATTATCAGAACAATGTGACATCGGTGAAAAACAAAAAGAACATGAGCGACACGGAAGAAACAGGCGGTATGCGGGAATTAACAGAAGCGGAAGAAATGGCTGCTTTCAAGAAGGAATTTTACGCAGAACTTGAGAGGATACCAAAGAATAGAACAATCACCAATTTGGCGGTCAATATATCAGAGGAAGCGTTTAAAAATATGAAAGATGATCCGGAATATAGGGCAAAGATAATGTCGGCGCTTCAGCGTGATTTGACTTCATCTTTTGCCCCGCTGAAAGCGTCACTACTTATAACGGTAGGAGCAACTGAGAAAGATTATAGGGGGGATTCTTGGTCTGGTCCCAATAATGATTCGGAATTTTTTGCGCGTTCACAGGATAGTTTTTATAAGAAAACAAGTGGGCAGAAAGATGGGAATAAGGAGCTTCTGGAAGAATATCTGGAAAAGCAGGCGAAGGCGAAAAAACAGCAGCAGGAGATGTTGAATGAAAAAATCGCTAAGCAGGAGCAGGAACGAAGCAGGCTGGCAAAAGCATGGAACAGTGAAAGGCAGATGGCGAGGGCTTCCAGTATCTATGAAGCAAATGTCATGACAGAAATTGTAGCGGATGGAGATTCACTGTTTGGCTGAACAAGGCATTTGACCAGAATTATTGTGAACAGGAAGGAAAAAATGTATGGCAATTAGCATATCAAATTATCCTGTATATTTGCAGGATGGCCTTAAACTTGATAGGGATTGTTTGAAATCTCAGGAAAGGCAAAATGAAGGCCGGAAAGTATTTGATAGAGATTCATTAAAAGTTTCTCAATTATCGAAAAACAGGAAAATCTTAACGGATAGAATTAAGCATACAGTGGTGCAGTCGGCGGCATCACTCAGCAATATGAGAGCTGGAATCTTAAAAGAAATCGGTGAAGAAAAAGGGCAGTATGGGTATTCTGATGTGGTAAATGCCTGTGGCCTGAGTTATGCGAAGCTGTATTCTGAAATTGAAAAACGCTATGATAATGAACAGGAGCGATACTATAATGCAGATGACACTTTGCTGACAAAGGAAGAGGAAATTGAGTGGCTGGATATGCAGTATGAGCAGGAAGTAGAGTGGCAGAAGTCCTGTGCCAGAATAGCAGCACAAGGGCAGGCATTCCAGGGGAATATTCCTGAAATGCCGACAAAAGAAATTGAAGAATTGGAAGATGCTTTTTATCAGGCGAGGGACGCTTATATGAAGCTGTACAATGAAAGTAAACAGGCAGGGAGGCCGCTTGCTTTACAGAATTTTGCTTTTGCGAACAGCCGGATGTATGAAATGCTGGACAGATTAGGAAATTTACAGGAGAGGGTGAAATAATGCAGGTCAATTCGTCCAATGGTTCATTGCAGAACAGATACTTTTCAGGAACAGGAAGCATAGGCGGTATCCATCTGCCTGACTTTAATGATAAATACGTTTTCACCAAAAAGAAAAGTGGTATCAGTGATGAGGAATACCGGAAGCAGATTCGGGAACAGGCATATGAGGATTTTGCAAAAGGGCAGTTCCAGAACAAATCCGAAGGGTTTAACAGGCTGATGAAAAGCTACACGTCGGAAGTGTCCCCGGACAGAAAAGGAATCATCACTTCCGGTCTAAAGGCTGTTTCAGGAAACAGGCAGAATGTGCTTAAGCCCATAGATTTTGTGGCAACGCTGCTGGATGGGAAAGTGAAATATCAGAAACTGCCGTCAGGAAACAGCGATTACATAGAGTTTTACGATAAGAACGGGGAAATGGTGGCGACTTATTCCAACAATGGGTGGACGATGTATACCACCAATGCGGAGGCTTCCAGACAGACGGAAATGTGCATGATCTATAA
>RAYM01000027.1 GCA_003611805.1 bacterium 1xD42-87
AGCATTTTAAGCTCATCATCCGTTAATGAGATTTTATATTTTTTAGGTCTTGCCATAAGAATCACCGCCGTTTTTTTAGTATATCACGAAACGACTTGGCAAACCAGCAATATTTAACTATTTATCAATGATACAGTACACTAGTTTACTACTACAACATCGAATGCTTTTATCAAGTCGGTATGATAATCGAAAAGAAAAATTCTTGATTCTTATTCTTTATAGCGTATGAGCCACCATATTTCTCTATAACTTCTATGATATTTCGTATGCCCACTCCATGTTCTTCCGCTTTTACCAATTTAGTAGTCTGTATTTCCCCATTTTCATAAAGAATCGGGGTATCAAATGTATTTCTAACCCCTATTTTTATCATTCCGTCCTCATCAACAAATTTCAATTTCAATACTCTTCTATCGGTTTCACACTTTTTGCATGCTTCAATTGCATTGTCCAACAAATTTGACAATATTGTAACAATATCTTCATCTTCAACTCTCAATCTTGATAAATCATTTACCCGTAATACAAAAACAATCTTGTTCTCCTCCGCCTCCTGATACTTGGTATTTAGAATTGCATTGACTATTACATTATTAGTATCAATAACATCCAGTTCTTTATCCAACCGACTATAAATTCCCTTTACATATTCCTCAACTTTTGTAAATTGATTCTTTTTTACTAGAGCTTCAATACACGATATCTGGTTTTTGTATTCGTGTGTTTTCCTTTTCTGTTTATCATAATTTTCTGAAATGGAACGGTACATTTCTGCCTGATTTTTTGCTTGAATCCGAAAAATCCTGCTCTCATACAGCTGCGTTTCTCGATCCACTATATCGTTTATTAAGTAAAACACTACTATATTCATTCCAATCATTCCGAAAGAGCTTGTCAGTATCAGTGTAACCTGTTCTGGCGTTTCTACATCACTGAATACCGAAATCATCGCTGTTATTATAATAATTGTAAATATCGGAAAGATAAGAATTTTTAGCCAGTCTACATCAACAAGGATCTCCGTAGATTTTTCACGCAATTTTCTTCCTACTACAAGAACACATAAAAATACAATCGCCTTGCCAAGCAAAATAACCAAAATATTCTCTATACTATACGGTTTACCTGTTGCTTTACCCGTTAAATCCAACTCTATACTGATAAAATATGTTAAATAATCTATTGATAATATCATCGCCTGATGTAACAACGCCAGTACAAATGACTTTTTAAGACTCATTTTGATATGCCAGAACATAAGTGTTGCATATATTGAGATCATTATAATCTGTTTTATTATAAATGAATCTGATAATACCCTCGCAGCTACAAACACACTGCACTCCAAAACAATCAGCTGTACAATGTTAATCCATCCTTTATAACGCAATTTCCCAAAAATCTCATAAAATATCTTACAGCAAAGCACTTCAAAAAATATTATCAATATTTCTGCCAATAAATCGGACATCTAAACCTCTCCCTGATATAATATAAACTGTTCCTTAACATATGTATACCTTGCCTTTGGTATCACCAGCTCGATTCCATTCGTTAAAACCACCTTATATCTTACAACATTCTTTATATACTTAATATTTACCAGATAACTTTGATGTATCCTGACAAAATCCTTTGCCACCAATTTACTTTCTAATGCGTTTAGCGTTTCGTACATTGTATAAATCTTCAGATCGTCCTCCATAACATGAAACTCCAATTTATGTAGGTTACTTTCAACATACAATAACCTTTCCAGCGATATCTCTCGCTTACCTTCCTTAAAATCAAACTCTCGCTTTGTAACTGAATAACTTAATTTGTCCACAAGGGCATCTACACACTCATTGACCATACTCGGAAAATCCACATTCCCTTTAAGCAAATACCGCACAACATCAAGCCGATACCCTTCCAACGAATAATTCACAAATGCAGTCACGAATACAATAAAAACTTCCCTGCTTACTTCTCTGATCTTCTCCGCCGCTTTGATGCCATCAATTTTCTCCATATTAATATCTAAAAAAACTGCCGTATACTTTATTACCTCAATTCCTAATTCTATCAATGCTTCACCCGAGCCATATATATCTATTTCAAAAACAAGACCTTTTTCCATCATGTAACCAGAGAGCAACTCTTTTAATTCCTCTGCAAATAAACTCTCATTATCACATATAGCAATTCTGAACATCTATTCAGCTTCCCCTTTCTAAATAGTCTGTTTCCGATATTCTGCACTCTATTTACTTTATATTTCGACATATACTACAAATTTCTTAAGATTACCATATATTTCAATACATTATCCTATTAACAAAAACAATTATACATTGACGTTTTATTTCCCAATGCTATGTTAGTCAACAAAAGCTACAGAAAACAGTAAGTTTTTTACAGAAAACGGAATTGACAAAAGGAAAGAGATTCTTTTCTTTATTCAGCATCTTCAAATTATTAATGAATGCTATATGAACCCATACAATATGAACCCTTTTTAGTCCATTTCACATTTATTTTTTTCATAAAATGGAATTATTTTCGTCATCTGGGAAGATAAATATATTTTTGAAATCCTGCCAGAAAAAGAAACAGCTTTTTTATGGAAAAAATACAAAATCTATTTACTCTCGCAGTTACCTGATTGCGACGAGCATACGTTAAAACAAAGTCTCTCAACTTCAAGTTCATTTTCTTCAGTGATAAAGAAATTATTAACCGGATAAGTAAACTCCCCCAACAAATGGCAGATCATACTGATCTGTCATTTCTATTTTAGCAGTTCATCATACGTGGTTCTCAATACGTTCCTAATTGCTTTAAGCTGCGATGCCTGTATATGTTGTATCCCTCTTTCTATCTTCACTAAAGCCTCTCTGGTTAAAGGGACATTTTCTAATTGCATCAATGCAGCCATTTCTGTTTGTCTTATCCCTCTCTCTTTTCTGATACGCCTGATATTCTGTCCAATCAGAATATCATCCTGCTTAATCTTCTGCTCCATATCATCACCATACTCCCGAACCCATTTCAGTCCTTTTAGAGTATTGTATTCAATAGCAGCACTATTAAGGGACTAATATTAGTCTGCTTTTTGTAAATTTTGTTGCAGAAAACGGTCAAAATCTTATCTTTATAAGGCAAATACCTTATCTGTCTAAGCAAACACGCCATATATACACTAGTCATTTTCTGCATTGAATATTGTTGAACTGTCTATCTAAAAGGTTATTTCATGTTCTGGAAAGAAACTATATTCTATACTTATCACAATTACCACTATATTCTAAAGAAGAACTTGCACACATGCGTAACCTAGGAACTCATGCAATGAATGAATTAAAAATCATATGTCAAGCAAATCATATAGAATTACACTCTATACAAAGTATAAAAGACAATTTATCTCCTTACCATTTCCCTTTTAGTTTAGAACATTACAAAAAACTTTATAAACTTAACATTTCTTCTGTTAATGATTTCAACAATATAACTACGCAAGAACTACACCGCATATGCGGACATTATTATCCTTATACCATGAGATCGTATTACATACTGAAGAATAATGAAGTTACCTTTCAACCGTGGGAAGATCAATATTTATTTGAGATTTTACCCAGAGAAACTGCTCGTATATTAGCAAAAAGATATTGCATTAACACCATTTCAAAACTACGCTCCTATTCTAAAAGTTCCCTCGAACACATGCCCTCATCAATCTTGTCTATAATAAGGCCACTTGTAGAAGAATAACCCAAAAGAGAAAGTATGCACCACGCCGGCACAGTTCCAACATAGTGCATACTCTTCCAAAATAGTTGTCGCACAACAATATCATTTGCCATACAAAGAAGTTTTATCGCTTACACCGCATAGCCCTGTTCCCACCTTACTCTTTATTCTCTGTCAGCAATTTCCGCAACTTATCCAGAAAAGATACATAAAACTGCCTTTCCTTCACACGTGCCTGCTGTTCTTCAATGCTTCTTACCTTGTTAGGTTCCAACGGATGGTCAAAATCATATAGAGCCTTTTGAGTAGCTCGTATTGCCGACTCTACAGAATCACCCAAAATATTCGCACTATTTAACGTTCCCCAGTAATTGGCTATAGCCTGCTGTATATACATTTGTGTTATATGCGTCCTTCCATTCTTGGTTTCACCTAATCCGTTTAGGCCAATTTCTTTCGTTGTCTCCATCCAAGCATCTTTTACAGATTGTGGAGCATTCGGTCCAGCATTTTGTAACACGCGTTCTTCAAAATCTGCTGCTGGTACATTCTGAATTTGCTTTTCCTCTTTCTCCGTTACACATTGTGCAAATGTAGGAGTTTCACTACGTTTCCGCTTGTTTTCGTATAATCCTATATTCTGTTGGTAATTGGAATTAACCTGCATCTGTTCCCCCTCCGTATGACTTAATGTATATAAAAAGTAGTACTCATTGTATTCCATGGCGAATTTGCTGATTTTGAACTGGCCTTAAATGTTCCAGCTTCAAAACCATAACTATTCTCATATCTCCAAACGCAAAGCCACTTACAGAAGATGTAATTGCAAAAATATTATCACATGAATAAATTTTATCCTTGCAATCACAGCAATCTGTTTCCGTTACAAGTATAACAAACAATATTTATTATTCAAGATGTGTAACAGAAAATGAGCCGATACTGCAGAAAATGGACATATTCACACTTCAGCAGATCTCAAAGGTCGATTGTAAACCGAGGTTCCCGTTTTGTAACCAAGTTTCACCTTTTGCAAGTGGCATTCAAATTTTGTACCCGAATTTCCACTTTTGTAGCAACTTTCCCGTTTTTCTTTCCCATTTTGTGTTATAATCCCGAGT
Organism: bacterium 1xD42-87; assembly: GCA_003611805.1. Classification (GTDB taxonomy): domain Bacteria; phylum Bacillota; class Clostridia; order Lachnospirales; family Lachnospiraceae; genus UBA3282. Next base: position 4,863 of record RAYM01000027.1, read on the forward strand.
TTGACACTTGTGAAGGCAAAAAGCGGCTACAGATCCAGTAATTATGCGGTCTGCAGCCACTTTTTCTTTGGAAACGATTTGTGCTATTTTTTTACTTCTTCTGTTTTAGTGCTTTTTATGATGCTCCGCATGGCTGATTTTGAAATAAATTCATAATCCGTATGAAAGCCAAATGTCCTGTGTAAATCATCCGTCAGGTCTGTTCTCCTGTAAGAAGGGATATAGCCGCTTTCTTTTGACAAAAGTGTTACCTGCATGGAACGGAGTGTACTTAGAATCTCGTTACAGGTACAGTTATTCCCGATTTTTTTCTCAAGCAGGCGGTACACAAGCAGGCTGATATAACAGGTAAGGAAATGTGCCCTGATGCGGTCTTCCCACCTGACATAGACAGGAACGTGCTTCAAAATCTGTTTTCATGATCCGAAAGTTTTCTTCAATCTCCCAACGCTGCCTGTTGATTTTTAAAATCCCGTCTATATTGCCTTCGAGGTTTGTAATGACAGCATAAAAGCCGTCATACTTTTCCTCATCCCTGATCCTGTCAAGATCAAGCTCACAGACTTTCTTTTCTGCGGTTTCTCCATCATTTGTCACATTTGTGGTTTTTATAAAACGGGCAGGATCATTTTGATTTTTGCCTTTGTGTTTCCTCCCGGGCTGTTCGATCATTTTATGGCACGTGATATCTGCTGTTCCCGGATCCTCTTCTGGTAAGCCCTGGATTTTGGAGAATAGGTTACAATGGCGGTTTCATCCATGTTTCCGTTCACAACAGGCACTTGTTTCCCATGCTCTAAGTCGTGGAGAATGACACGTTTTAACTTATCCGCTACGCTTTGAGTACTCGTAGAAGAAAAATGTACCTCGAATAAATAGGTCGTCTTATCAATCTTTCGGCTATTTCTCTGTCTTTATCGTGAGTAATCTTATCAGTAAGAGTATTTTCCATATCTTTCCAATATGTTTTCATTATCTGCTCATCATTGAATAAACTCATCATAATCGTCACTAACTCCATTTCTCTGTTCATCAGATATTCTTTTAAGACGTTCCTATCCTTGCAAATACGGATTGTTTCTCTAACTGTCTGCTCTGTCATTCCATACAGCTTTCTTTGTTCATCAAAAACTTTACAGATAATAATATATTGATTGATAATATCCTCTGTCTCGCTCTCATAGATGACCTTTGCTTTTACCTCAATATCTATATCTGCACCGTCAAAAAATTCTTTGGACAGCGATATTGTATCGGGTTTTCTGCCCCTATTGCCTGTGTAGATGATATATAATTCCGGCTTAGGCATTTTGACCTTTGTACTCTTATACAGGCTTTGTGATGTCCTTTCAAAATATTCATGATAACTCTGTGCTAAATACAACAGTATTCTGGCTAAAATATTTACCGTCCAACTTGATTGCGCTTCCAACAACAAAAGCAATCTGTTGTTACCCACCATTATGCCCAAATCGTTATAGAGATTATCTGTCAAAACATTGTCTATCGTTACAATATCCAGTGTGTCCTCTGTTGCGTCTGTATCCTCTGGGTGTAATGTTTTATACAGTTTCAGCAAATTCTTTTTTTCTTGAAAAAGGTCTAAAAACACACTGTTTTTTGCGGTACGCTTTGCCTAAACTTCCTGCGTCTGTTTTGTATCGTCCGACACCTTACCACCCCGATTTCTAAAAATCTGTGACATAAGATATGATATATCCTGTTCCTGCCACACTTTAATTATACAAAAAAAAACGCCTGTCTTTACAATAAAGTTCACATTAAATTTCTTCCTCCGCGTTCTTTTGTTCCTATCAGCTGTCTGCCCAGCCACAAAATATCAAAAGCAGGCGTTTCACCGCCTGCTTCGCACCACACTGCCTATTTGTGACACAGGTATAAAATACCACCAGCAAAACATTCCTCACAGCCTCGCCAGCGTCTCAAACGTCCCGTTGATATTAATCCGTCCGTATCCCCACTGTCTGTCGGGATAGCGGATATTCCCCGACCGATCCGCCCCCTGAATCAGAAAGCTTTTCGTCCCCCGGCTGTCCACCGCAAAAGCGTTGCCGTCAACGACAGCCCACTCCAGAAACTGCGCCACACAGCCCGCAGACAGCGCAGCCGCCATGCAGGAACCGTCCGTCTCTCCCAGCGCGGTATGCACGCCCACCCCCGGAGCCGCAAGATCCGGCTTAATGCTGCCGTTTCTGGTAAATCCCCTGCCGGAGGGCGCATACCAGCTGTCCGTATAGCTGTCGTATGTGGAAATTGTGATTACCTCGGACGCATTAGCCGGCTCCGTCAATGTCACATCGGGACTCGGCTGTAAAAATGTGACGCTGTCCTCCAGAAACGCCTCAATCGGCAGCCACATATGGTAGCGTCCGTCGCCGCTTTGTTTCCGCACAGAGGCCGTCAGCGACACCGTCCATATTCCCGGTGTCGGATCCTGAAAACGCAGAAAGATCAGCGGGTCGCCGGAATCTTTCTCCACCAGGGCAATCCCCACCCGTATGCGGGTTCTTTCAAAAATAAAGGAAATATTCCTGTCCATTCCGTTCCGAAAATCAATAACGGGCGAAACCTCCCCGCCGGGCGAGCGGATCGAAACCGAATAAACGTCGGGCAGACTCCCCCAGATTTCCGCACAGAATCCCTTCATCTGTCCCGCAACGCGGATCTCCACATTGCTGGGCATAAAATTTTCGTAATGATGTTCCTTATCCCCCTCATTGCCGCCGCCCACAACAACAGCCCTGCTTCTTCGCCCCGCCACGATATTCAGATAGGTATCCAGGGCGGAAGTCCCGTCATGGCTGCCCATATTTGTGCCAAGCCCTATCACAATCACCACCGGTCTGCTGAAAGCCACTGCCATCTGCTGCAAGTATTTCACAGCCTCCATAATATCATTTTCCTGATATGCCACGGCGCTGTCGTCAATCAGATAATATTCCCGCAGATAAGCCTTTGCCTCCTTCAGCTTCACCACCGCGATATCCGCGAGGGGCGCGGCCCCCCGGAAGGTCAGTCCCTGATTCAAAAGGCTGCCCGCCGCCGCGGAAGCCATCTTCGTGCCATGCCCGTTGCTGTCGGTACTCGGCACAACCGACTCCGGTTCTGATGCGGCAAGCGCCCTGTCAATATCTTCCCTGCGATATTCCGTTCCATACAGAAATCCCTCGGGCGGCTCCCCTATCTGAATGGTCTGATCCCAGATGGACAGGATGCGGGTGCTCCCGTCATCCCTGCGGAACGCGTCCTCCCGATAATTGATTCCCGTATCGACAAAGCCCATAATAACGCCGCTCCCCTGTAAGGCAAGCGGCGGGTTCTGTATTCGGATATTGCCCATCGCCGCCAGAGGGGAAGCGTCGAAAACCTGCTCTCCCGCCTGCATCAGCCCGTACAGCTTAGGGATCGTCGAATACCCATAATATCCTATGGATATAGGAGCAACCTGACTGCGTCTCACGGTCGCCACACCGTATCCGGCGTCCACTGCATGATAGCAGTATTCTATATCCACATCTTCCAAAATCTGTTCGATCGCGTCGTAATCCGCGATCAGATCCACAAATTCATCCGACAAAATCATTTCTTTGCAGGTCAAGCCTTCCTATCCATATAAATAGCACAAGCTATTTATATGCCCCTTCCACCCGCTGCTCCTTACATTATCTTATGCAGGGGCAGCCAGTCCCGCTACCGTTTTAAAAGAGCGGCTGAGCGTCTGCTCCTGCACGGAAGGGCGGTAGCCCGTTTCCTCTACCGCCTTTCGGATTGCCTCCCGCTTTTCCCGGAAATATAGCCGTTATTAAGATAGCGCGGCACGGCGGCTCTCGACACCCCGGCAAGCTTCGCGATCTCCGCTATGTCCATCCCATCACATCCTTTTCAAGTAGCAGAAGCCGTAAGCGGGTATCCTCACCTCTGCCGTTTTTATCTCTTTTCCCGAAAGCAGATCCTCATAATCCTCATCGTTTTCGCAAATCCGTGCCACCCTGTCATACTCGCTGAAATTAAACAGTCCGATCAGCTTTTCGCCATCGTAATATCTGCCCATTCCCAATACGGCCTGATCCGATGTCTCGACGACCCACGCGTCCGCCTCCGTCACAAAAGCCTTTTCCGCTTTGCGGATCTTTTCAAGCCTGTCAAGACCCTGAAAAATTTTCCCTTCCACCGTATCCGCATCCTGTATATTTTTTGCCAGCTCCCACTTCATGGCTCCTCTGTGAAGGTAACGGGAATCAACCGCCTTGTTGGGATCTTCCTTATAGGAATAGTCGTTGACCTGCCCGATTTCATCACCACTGTACAGCACAGGGATGCCGGACTGCGTAAACATATACGCATGGAGCATCAGCACCAGTCTGACCGCCTTCTCCATTGCCTCGCCGTCCTGCTCGAAGCCCGCCGTTTCCACACCGCACATCGACGCCGTGGTCCCGCAGAACCGGGCATCCCCTGTCACCGGGTCGGCATTGTAGAGCTCGCCGCGGCTGCTGCTGTTCCCTGCATACCCCTGAAAATAATCGTTCAGATACTGTTTATGGCTCCGCTCCTCGAAACCGTCCGCATGTAATGTACCGTAATCCAATCCCCAGCCTATATCGTCATGGCAGCGGAGATAATTTAGGAACACATACTCCTTTGGCAGGGCATTCACAATGGCAAGCTGTTTTTTCAGCAGCCCTGTATCCCTTGTCGCCACCGTGTGCCAGGTAGTCGCCATAGTGGTCACATTGTAAAGCATATGGCACTCCGGCTTCTCCACCGTCCCGAAGTAGGGCACCACTTTCTCAGGCTCCATTACGACCTCCCCCAACAGAAGAACGCCCGGACAGACGATCTCACTGATCATGCGCATCATACGCACAATCGTATGTACTTTTGGCAGATTGCGGCAGGAGGTATTCAGCTCTTTCCAGATATAAGGCACCGCATCGATGCGGATAATATCAATTCCCCTGTTTGCCAGATACAGGAAATTGTACATCATTTCGTTGAACACCCTCGGATTTTTATAATTCAGATCCCACTGATAAGGGTAAAACGTGGTCATCACATAATGTCCGGCATCCTCCAGCCATGTAAAGTTGCCCGGAGCGGTTGTGGGGAACACCTGCGGCACGGTCCGCTCGTAAAGCTCCGGCTCCCTGCCATTGTCAAAGAAAAAGTACCTGCTCATGTACTCGCCGTCCCCCTGACGGGCTTTCTTCGCCCATTCATGATCCTCGGACGTATGGTTCATAACAAAATCCATGCAGACATTGATTCCCTTTTTATGGCATGCCGCCGTCAGGCTCTCAAGATCTGCCATGGACCCGAGCTTTTCCTGCACCTTTCTGAAATCCGACACCGCATATCCCCCGTCGGACCGCCCCTCCGTCGTATCTAAAAACGGCATCAGATGAATGTAATTGACATTGCACTTCTCAAGATAATCCAGCCTGGATTCCACGCCCTTCATATTTCCGGCAAAGTTATCAATGTAAAGCATCATTCCAAGCATATCGTTTTTCTTATACCAGCCCGGAGCCTGTTCCCTGTCAAAATCGCGGTTTTTCAGAAGCGCGTTCCGCTCCAGAAAGAATGTCCTCATACGGTCGCACAGCTCGGCAAACATGGAATCATTTTCGTACAGCTCCATATACAGCCAGCGAAGTTCATCGTGATGCCTTGACAGTCTGCCCAGAAAAATCTCCTCTTCCCTTTTCTTATTTTTCCCCTGTTTCATATCCCTCTCCTTCCTTCTCAGTTATTTTCAATAGTAATCACTTTTTCCACCGCCGACAGCATCCCCGCCTCAATTACATTATACATGTGATAGATACCGCACACAACCGTAAGCGTATACAGCGCCCCCATAATCATTGCGCGGACACCGTGCACAGCGAGCGGAATGTGAAGGTAATCGCAGACTCTCCTGACGGCTTTCCCTTTGTCGTACCCCTTCCTCGTCACTTCACCGTTGATAAAGCCGCCCTCCTTCCCGTCCTGCATACAGAACGTGAAATCCGCTGCAAAAATTTTCTGTAATCTTATAAATCGGCTGCCCTTTGTACTCCTTCATCGGAGAATCGTATAAAATTGGTCAATCTTTCGGAATCCTTATGGCTCTGCTTATACGCGCAAAAAACCATGACAGGCTGAGACTGCCCGTCATAGTTTTTTATCCTGCTTTTCCATTTTCTATTTTCCCGTCGGCTCCTGCACCACTTTCAGACGGTCCGGGTGCTCCGCGCTCCTGCTGCGGATGTCAATAATCGGTCCGCCGTTTCCCTCAATATATTCTCTGGTGATAGTCACCCGTCCTATGTTGTCGTCCTTGGGCACCTCATACATGATGTCCAGCATAAACTCCTCGATGATGGCGCGCAGCGCCCTCGCCCCGGTTTCCTTCTCCATCGCCTTATCGGCAATCGCCTCCAGCGCCCCTTCGTTGAAGAGCAGCTCCACCTCATCCAGTTCGAGAAGTTTCTGATACTGCTTCAAAATGGCGTTTCTCGGCTCCTTCAGGATCTGCACCATCATGTCACGGCTTAAACCTTCCAGCGTGAAGATCACCGGCAGGCGACCGATAAACTCCGGAATCATGCCAAATTTCCTGATATCTTCCACCGTCACCCAGCTCAGGATGTTTTTCTCCTTATCGTACTTGTCTTTCAGCTCCGCACTGTAGCCGATGGACGTCTTTTTGTTCAGTCTCTGCTTGATGATCTCGTCCAGATCGGGGAACGCGCCGCCGCAGATGAAAAGGATGTTTCTCGTATTCACTGTGGCGAGGGGAACCATGGCATTTTTGGAATTGGCGCCCACAGGCACCTCCACCTCCGCGCCCTCCAAAAGTTTAAGCATTCCCTGCTGTACAGATTCACCGCTCACATCCCGGGAGTTGGTATTCTTTTTCTTGGCAATCTTATCAATCTCATCAATAAAGATAATTCCGCGCTCCGCCCGCTCCACGTCATTGTCCGCCGCCGCGAGGAGCTTTGACACCACGCTCTCGATATCGTCGCCGATATAGCCCGCCTCGGTCAGTGACGTAGCGTCCGCAATCGCCAGCGGCACGTCCAGAAGTTTCGCCAGCGTTTTCACCAGATAAGTCTTGCCGCAGCCCGTAGGCCCGATCATCAGCATGTTGGACTTTTCTATCTCAATCTCGTCCAGGGTGCCTGTCGCCACTCTCTTATAATGGTTATAAACCGCCACGGACATGACTTTCTTGGCGTGCTCCTGCCCGACCACATACTCGTCCAGCTTCTGTTTGATCTTGTGGGGCGGCATAATATCCCTGATGTCAATCTCCGCCGCCTTTTCCTTTTTCTTTTTCTTCGGCTTCTGTTTGTTGGGAATGCCGCCGTCTCCCTGCAAGTCAGCCAGATTTACAAAGCTGATGTTCGGAAAGCCCTGCCCATTCCCCCCATTACCCATATTGGGGTTGTTCAAAAGCCCCTGATAGTCAAACTGGCTGACTGTATCCATCGTCTTGTGCATACAGTCGTCGCAGACGCAGATATGATTGGGAAGACGGAACATCTTTCCCGCTTTGCTCTCCGGTCTGCGGCAGATAAAGCAGACATCCTCGTAATCGCTGCCGGAATCGTCGCTTTTCTTTTCTTCTGTCCCGGAGCCCTTCTTCTCCAACTCCGTCTCTTCGTATTTATCGTCTCTATGATCGTCCATACTTCTTATCTTCCCTCCATTCACCCGCGTGCATTGGTCTGCCCATAGTATAGCATACGAATATCGGATTATCTATACTTGAATTTCCTTTCCGAAAGACAATTCCCGGCAGTCCGTATCCTCACGATACCATCCTGCCGGGGATTCTCGTCTCCGCTATATTCCCTTTATTTATTCGCTCACTTTATTGCCAAGCGTCAGCTGTTTCGTCACTTCCTCGTATCCGGCAACGGTCATGGTCATCACCTTGACCTCCACAATATCTCCTTTGGCATAAAACTCCAGTTCCTTCTGCAGTTCATCCATGGACCTGATCGTATTGCCACCAAACTTAGTGATGATATCGCCCTGTTTAAGCCCTGCTGCCTCTGCCGCCGTGTCGGGATAAACCTGCGCAATATACACGCCCTCAGGCATACCGTAAGCCTGCGAAACCTCCTGTGTCACACTGATACCGGAAATGCCCAGATATCCTCTTTCTTCCTCGGCAACCTTGCTCTTAGTCTCGTTGAGCATCAGCTCCGCAATAATCGGACTTGCCGAGGAAATGGGGATCGCATAGCCCATCCCCTCCACGGCACTGCCGCCGATCTTGTTGGAATTGATACCGATTACCTCGCCTTTTATATTTAAGAGCGCGCCGCCGGAATTGCCAGGATTGATCGCCGCATCCGTCTGGATAAAGGTTCCCTCCACGTTGTCCCCGCCGTAACCGTTGCTTGCGGAAAGGCTGATGCTCCTGTCAAGCGCGCTGATCACGCCTGTCGTGACGGACTGCCCGTATCCGAGGGAATTGCCGATCGCGATGGCAGGTTCTCCCACTTCCAGCGCATCAGAATCGCCCAGCGTAGCAACTTCTATTGCCTCCAGCGTAGAATCTGACAGTTCTGTCACCGGCACCGCGATAACCGCCAGATCCATCTTGGAATCCTGCCCCTTGATAAGCGCTTCCGCCTCGCTGCCCTCGTTAAACTGCACCGTAAGCTTATCGGTGTCCGCCACCACATGATAATTGGTCACAATCAGAAGCTCCGAATCGTTCAGTCCCACGATAATGCCCGAACCGCTGGCATCTGCCTCGCTGTTCATTGACTGCCCAAACCAGGACATCGTCTCCGTATAATGGTTATTCACCGCCACGATAGAGGGCATCACATTCTTTACTACTTCGGTTACATCCGTAACCACCATCGTTGCGGAATCTGACTGCTTAATTGTAGGCACATCCGTCGGCGCCTGAATCTCTGTATCGGCCTCTGCCACCGGAGAAGTTTCCGTCTCCTCCAAAACCTCTTTATCCTTATCCGACATACCCGTAACGGCATCTACCGCGTACAGCCCGATTCCCGCGAAAAGCCCGAAGAACAGTCCCAGGGACACCGCCACAAGGGCTTTCTTAAAATATCCACTGCCCGGCTTTTTCTCCCTGTGTTTCTTTTCCTTCTTCTGCTCCATCTGGGCATAACCGTTAGGATAAGTATTCCCATAATGGTAATTCCCGGCGCTTCCCTGATAGGCGCTGCCGCCTCCGTAAGCGCTCTGCCCGACATTTGCCCCGTAGGAACTCTGTCCCGCATTCTGCCCGTATGCGCCGCTGCCCGCCTGATTTCCTGTATTCTGGTAAGACCGATAACCGATCCCCCTCTGCTCAGACGCATTCCCCGTCTGCAGCCCATTCTGTTCCGAACCCGTATGATTGGAATAATCGTTTGGATAATTGTTGTTGTCGTACATAATCTCGCTCCTTTCCATAAAAACTGTCGCCCGGCGGCGATTTGGTTTACTATGCCGCCTCTCGATTATGTCCTCAGTATATCTGCCAGTTGTGTTCAAATTGTGTTTATTTTATTATAAAAGTGTGATTTTGTCCATGCGGAGAATGCCGTATTTCAGGCATTCTCCTGTGTGAAACATAGTAATTCTTCGCGAAGCAGCCTTTGCTGCGAGTGATTAGAATTACTTCTCACACTATTCTACGGTCACCGACTTTGCCAGATTCCTCGGCTTATCCACATCGCATCCTTTGCCGACAGCCACATAATACCCGAAAAGCTGCAGCGGTATGATCGCCAGTGAATTGGCAAAATATGGATTCGTCTCCGGAATGTAAATCACATAGTCCGCCGCCTTCTCGATCTCCTTGTTCTCCTCACAGGTCACCGCCAGCACAAAGGCGCCTCTCGCCTTCACCTCCACCATATTGCTGATGGTCTTCGCGTAGAGCGAAGGCTGGGTGGACACCGCCGCGACGAGTGTGCCTTCCTCAATCAGTGAGATCGTGCCATGTTTCAGCTCGCCCGCCGCATATGCCTCGGAATGAATGTAGGAAATCTCCTTCAGCTTCAGAGACCCCTCCAGCGAGATCGCATAGTCGATCCCCCTGCCGATAAAGAACACGTCCTTCGCGCCGATATAACGGTTCGCGAATCTCTGGATCTTGTTTTTATTGTTCAAAAGGAGTTCGATCTGATCCGGCAGACACCGAAGGTCGCCCAAAATGGACGCATATGCCGCATCGTCAATTTTTCCCCGTGCTCTGCCGAACTTGATCGCCAGCAGGTAGAGCGCGACCAGCTGGGCGCTGTAAGCCTTTGTGGTCGCCACCGCAATTTCGGGTCCTGCCCAGGTATACATGACATTGTCAGACTCCCTTGCAATAGAACTTCCCACCACATTGACGATACCGAGCACCTGGAAGCCTCTCTTCTTGGACTCCCTGAGCGCCGCCAGTGTATCTGCCGTCTCGCCGGACTGGCTGATCACGATCACCATCGCGCCCTCCTCCAAAATCGGATCGCGGTAGCGGAACTCGGAAGCGAGGTCCACCTCCACGGGAATGCGCGCCAGCCCCTCAATCACATATTTCCCTGTGACGCCCGCGTGATAAGCGGATCCGCACGCCACAATATGGATCTTATTCACCGCGCGGATCTCATCGTCGGTCATGTTGAGCTCCTCGATGACGATATCGCTATCCTTGATGCGGGGAAGGAGCGTATCCGTCACAGTCTTCGGCTGCTCGTACATCTCCTTTAACATGAAGTGCTCATACCCCGCCTTCTCAGCCGCACTGGCATCCCATTCGATAAAGGCGGGTTCCTTTGTGGTTTCCTCCTCGTCTACCGTGTAAAAATGCATATGATCCGCCCGCAGACGCACCACTTCCTGGTTATCCACGTAATACACTTTACGTGTATATTTCAGAATTGCCGGCACATCCGAAGCGATAAAGCAGCCGTCCTCATTCTGCCCTACAATCAGGGGCGAATCCTTTCTCGCCGCAAAAATCTGATCGGGACAGTCGGCAAAAAGAATACCGAGCGCATAGGAACCCTCCACACGGTGAAGCACTTTCGTCACTGCCTCCAGGGGATTGCCCTTATAATAATAATCCAGCAGATGCGCCAGAACTTCCGTATCCGTCTCCGACACAAAATGGTATCCCCGGTCGGTCAGCATTTTTCTGAGCTGCAGATAATTCTCAATGATACCGTTATGTACCACGGTAATCGTCTCCGCCTCATTAAAATGTGGGTGCGCATTGGTGTTGCTCGGCACGCCGTGGGTCGCCCAGCGGGTATGCCCAATGCCGCAGACTCCCGGCATAGTCTCCCCGCCCCGTGTGATATTTTCCAGAATCTTAAGCCGCCCCACCGACTTCGTGATATTGATCTTCCCGTTTCCGTCGTAAATAGCCATTCCCGCCGAGTCATACCCGCGGTATTCCAATTTGGACAGACCGTCCAGAATAATGGGCGCCGCCTGCTTAGTTCCGATATAACCTACGATTCCGCACATTTCACCTTACCTCCAATACTCTTTGTTAGAAGAAAACGCCACCACCAGACGCCCCGGCAGCCGCCGATACCGCTTTCCCATCAGATACCCCATGTACTTAAAGCCGCTCTGTATGATAACACCCGGTATTTTACCACGCATCCCCTTCTTTTTCAGGTGCGCCACCGTGCGTTTCACCAGACGTATACCTTCTGACTCGGAAGGATAGGCGGCAAATACCTCCGGGTGATCCGCCTGAGAGACACCGAGGTCAAAATTGCGCCTGAACTGCTGACTGTATGTGTAATTGTGGGAATGGTACACCTTTGCCTGTGCCGCGTAAGCAATTCCATAGCCAGCCTCCACCGCCTTGGCGGCATAGAGCATATCTTCGTTAAAGATCGCCCGATTCACAAAGCCGCCCAGTTGATCAAAGACATCTCTCCTGTATGCCGCGCAGACATTGGAGCAGAAAAAAGTTTTGATGCCCAGCTCAGGAAGATCCGCCTTCGTCTTTACACGAGGCTGCTCCGGATAATTAAACTGCCTCGTGTACCGCTCCGCCTCGCTGCTGTCCTGACATGGAAGCTGTCTGGCATACGCCGCCGCTATCCTATCTCCCCGCAGACTCTCCAGCAGCCGTTCCACCACATACCCGTCCGCAGGCATGGCATCCTGCGTCATCATCACAAATACTTCAGCGTCTGAGAGCTTCACACCCTGGTTTCTCGTCCGCCCATGGTCAAACTCCCTCTTTGACAAGTGCTTCACTGTTATATTATGATTCTCTCTTTCCAGGGTAGTACCGTAAAGCAGTCTGTCCAGATATTTCTGCTCCGTATTCATCAGAATAATTCGGTTAACAGGCACTGTCTGCGCCTGCAGTTTTTCTATCATCGTCAAAAACCCGCTATCAGGCTTGTAGACGGGAATAATCACGTCCACTGTCTCCACTCGTTGTTCCTCCGCTTTCTGACTCTGCACTGCGAATAAGCAGACTCGAAATGCTGCTTTTATACACACATTGAAGGGGCTTGCAAGACAAGCCCCTTTGCTTTTACTTCGTTAAGTATCCGTTTGTTTCTTCATAGATTTTCTCACTGCATTGTTTCACTGTCTCGGACGGCTCATAATTGTCCGCGTCAAACAGGAACTTATGCAGCCATTTTACATTGTCTTCCAGACTGGTCGGAATGACGCAGGAGCCCTTTGATCCGATGGTGCCAGTAACACGCATATCTTCCTGCGGGAAACCGTCAGTCGCCGTGATATTGTACGCTCCCACATCACCCAGCATATCAACAATCTCCGACAAATCCAAAGATGTATACACCTCTTCAAACACGGAGTTTGCCGTCTCAGTCAGCTTCGGCAGCGACGCCTTCTTCGCCTGATCAGCTACCGCGGAAAGTACCTCCCGCTGTCTCTCTGCACGCTTGAAATCGTCTCCCGCCGTGTAACGGATCCTGCAGTAACCTGTCGCCTGTAAACCGTCCAGACGCTGACGCCCGGTCTCCGTCACCGGAGTGTACTCTCTCTTCAAATCCTCCGCGATACAGAGCTGATAGTTGTTCAGGTGACTGATCTCTGACTCATCCACCTCAATATCTACGCCGCCCAGCGCATCGATCGCATCCGTCAGTCCGGCAAAACCCACCGTCACAAAATCCGTGATATTCATATCCAGGTTCATGTTCAGCATATTGATCGCCTGCTCGGGACCGCCCTTGGCATACGCCGCATTACACTTATTATACGAATCGTTGCTCAAATTCAGGTAGGTATCACGGTATACGGAAACCAGCTTACAGTCCCCCGTGTCCTGATTGATGGAGGCGATCATAATCGTATCGCTTCGGGTATTCTTCGTCAGCGCCCCCGTGGTGGAATCCACACCGAAGAGGGCTATGTTCCGATACCCCTTCATCGTCGTTTCCTCCGCCTCCTGTACGGTCTCGTTGATGATGATATCCTTCTCCTTCAGCTCCACCTTGCCAGTTCCTGTACCTGCAAGAACCATATAGAGCACCATAACCGCTATAATCAAAATAATGATTTCTACAATAAAAAGAATAATCCTCCTGCGCTGTTTCTTCGCCTGCGCCTTCTTTCCGGATTTCTTTTTCCCGGAGCCCTTCCTGCCGGAAGACTTCTTCCTGGGTCTTACTTCGTCCTCATCATAATCGTCCACATATCTCTTAGCCATTTTCTGTACTCCCTCAGTCTCTCATCTAAATTCCTAAAGTCCGTTTTTTCATTTTGTCATATATTGTCCAAAAAAGCAAGCTTTAGTGGACATTCTTATAAGATTATACTACATCTTGATATAATTGCAATATCATTCCCACTTTCTTCCGAAAGTCTTTCATAATTCTTAAGATTTTAGTATCTCTTCTAATAAGCATTTTTATTGATAAATCCCCTGAAAATCGTGAGAAACATAATCTTGATGTCAAAAGACATCGTCCAGTTCTCAATGTAAAAAATGTCGAACTCTATCCTCCTTTTAATAGACGTATCGCCGCGGTAGCCGTTGATCTGCGCCCAGCCCGTAAGCCCCGGCCTGACCTGATGCTTGACCATGTAGCGGGGAATTTCCTCCTTAAACTGATCCACAAACTGCGGTCTTTCAGGTCTGGGACCAACCACGCTCATGTCTCCCTTTAAAATATTGAAAAGCTGGGGCAACTCGTCTATACTCGTCCTTCTCAAAAATTTACCTACCTTCGTGACGCGGGGATCATCTTTCGTCGTCCATCCCTTTTTCTCCGCGGACGGCTTCTGTACCTCCATGGTACGGAATTTGTACATGCGGAAAGGCTTATTGTGCAGACCGATACGCTCCTGCTTAAAGATCACCGGACCTCTGGAGGTACAGCCTACGGCGATGGCGGAAACCAGCATAACGGGCGACGCCACTACCAGCCCGATCAGGGAAACCAGAATATCTACGATCCGCTTCATCCACCAGTTCAATGTGTTGGTCAGCGGCACATAACGGATATTGATAACCGGCAGCCCCATCAGGTCTTCGGTGTAAGGGCGGCTCGGGAACAAGCTGTTGTAATCCGGGATAAATTTCGTATGTACGCCGGATTTTTCACACAGATCCACAATATGCTCCAGATTGTCATAATCCTTCAAAGACAGGGTAATCGCTATCTCGTCCAGTTTGTTCTCGGGGAGAATATAAAGAAGATTTTCAATCGACCCCACCACCTTCACGCCCTTGTAGAGCGTACCGGCGGGCACATGGTCATCCAGAATGCCGCGCACCACATAACCCCACTGAGGATTGGCGTTGATGCGCTTGATATACTCCTCCGTGGCGCGGGAATACCCCACCAGCAGGATATATTTCAGATTATAACCTTTTTCGCGAATATACTGCAATAGGATGCGGATGAGGGAGCGCCCCAGCGTGGTCAGAACAATATTGATCACGTAAAACATCGCCATCATGGTACGGGAGAAGTGGATTTGCGCAACCATGTACCACCCCGCCATCAGCACTATCATGCCCACAGTGTTTGCCTGAAAGATATTCAAAATCTCATAGCGGTGAACGGTCGCCCGCTTGGGTGTGTAGAGATTAAAAGCGTAATACAAAATAAGATAGCCCGGTATGATAAAATAGAGCATCTCAAAATAAGTCTGCGTGGGAAGAACACCGACGTTGGGGTCGGTGTCTACAAAGGGGCTGGCAAACTTCAGATACCATGCCAGCATATAGGATGCCGCCACAATCACGGCATCCAGCACTACGTGCAGCCTGTTGAAATACTTCTGGTTATCTTTTATCATAATCAGTCTATGCTCTATACGTTTTTATCACATTTTATCCATATGCAGTATCATGCTTACCATAGCCATAATTATTCTTATTTTACAATAAACCGCCGAAAAAAACAACCGCCACAATCCGACGACCGCAGGCTCCTTGCGGATCACCCGGTCCTTGCCCTTCACAACCTTATTCACTTCGGCTACGATCTGTTCCAGTTCCCTGTTCATATATTTCTCCCGTGCGCTTCTCTTTTCCTGCGTATTTAACTGCCCTTTGATATTTGTATACAGTTCCCACTGTCTCCCTGTCATTCATTGATTTCGGCACAGCCTCCTCCAGGGTCGGGACAAAATGCAATTTACAGGCTGATTCGGTACCACATGTTCCGCCACAGCTCCCACTGAATCCTCACGTAGGCGGGAAATCGCGACCGTACAAAGCGCACCCGCTCTGCCCTGCCTTTCTCCGAGCAGGCGAGACGCAGCCCCTCCGCCGTTCCCAGCAGCCAGCTTTTGACCAGCCCCTTTTTCAGAAAGAAGAGCGTTTTGACCAGAAAGCCCGCAAGCAGAAAGGGAAGATTCAAGAGGACCTGCACAGGCGGCATATTCTTATAAATAAGATAAATATTGTTTCTTGCAGAGAGTTTCACCTTAAAGTCGTTGTGGCGGGAACCCGAAACGCCGCTTCCCGCATGGCGCACCACCGCCTCCGGCACGTAAAGGCTGCGATAGCCGTATATTCTGGCACGGTAGCCGATATCCACATCCTCCAGATACGCGAAGTGGTTCTCGTCCAGCAGACCGATCTTCTCAAGAATACGCCGGCGATATATGCAGGCGCCCCCGCAGGCGCTGAAAACTTCCCGTGACCGCCCGTAGTCCGCCGCCGGCTTGTCCTTTCCCGCAGCGAAAGCCCAGCCCAGCGCGCAGTAATAGTCCCCCGCGTCGTCAATCACCTCCGGGCGGTGCATATTCACCATCCTCGCCGACCCGGAAAAAACTTTTTTGTCCCCGTCAAGCGCCTTTTCCAGCGCGCGGACAAATCCGGATTCCACGACCGTGTCATTGTTCAACAAAATAACGTATGGCGTTTTATCTCCGCCGCTCTCCGCAATCCCCCGGTTCACCGCCCCGCAGAAGCCGTAGTTCCTATCCAGAGAAATCAACTGCACATGCGGAAATTTTTCCTGCACAAGTTCCTTGCTCCCATCCACAGACCCATTATCCACCACTGCCACACAGGCAGGCTCGTCTGCCAGTGATTTAAGGCAATTCTCTATATATTTAATCCCATTATAATTCGGAATAATAATCGTCGA
The DNA here is from genome assembly GCA_003611805.1 of bacterium 1xD42-87. Lineage (GTDB taxonomy): Bacteria > Bacillota > Clostridia > Lachnospirales > Lachnospiraceae > UBA3282. Next base: position 21,443 of record RAYM01000027.1, read on the forward strand.
GAGTACTCCGTCCTTCTTTGTTTTTTGCAGCATTCTTTCCTTCCCCATCATAAGCAGACCCTTAATCGGATTGTAATGCCGGGATCCCACACGACCAGATACCCTTCCCTGCGCACCGCCTCCCCAAGCGCCATGCTCAGCTTCCGATATCCCGCCTCGTCACAGGTAAGCCCCGACACATCCGCAATGCGGATTTCCCGCTTTTCCTTTCCTTCTCTCACCGTGAGACTCTTCTCCCGATAGGGCAGCCCGGTAATCTCATAAAATAGCGGCTGTAATTCCTCTCTCATCCTCATACAGCGGATATCCACCGCGGCACAGTCCTGAATCAGCGCTGCCAGATGTGTGCTTCCCCCTGTAAACCGCGCCGGCAGTCCCTCAAAGAGACAGCGTCCCTCCTCGTCGCAACCGCCCGCAAAAATACGGTTTTTTCCGTCCAGAATCCGTCCACCCGTCATGCCCACATCCCGCCTTGCACCCAGCAGATCCGGCTCATAGGCAATTCGATAAAACCCCAGATGCAGGCTGTGCTCCACCTCCGCCTTGAAACCGCGTCCGGCGCAGAAGTCCGCGAGCGCCCGCCGCCCCGCCTTGTAGGCATAGGTTTTGCTCCCTGTATTAAGCGCCGTGGAATCCCTGTGGGAGCGCCAGTGATAGAGCACTTTCGGAATATGACAGATGCGTGCGGTCTGCGGGGCGCGAGCGCCCGCCGCCCAAAGGCTGTCCACCACCCGCAGCACCAGATCGTAATCCTGTGCGCCGTCATAGTCCGCCCTGAGTTTCAGCCGCTTCATCAGCCCCGCTTCCACTGCCATAAAGTGACAAATATAGTTGTTTGATAATATTAAATCCAGATTAAATTCTCTCTTTTTATTAGGAAACACAAAGGTTTTCAAGCCCTCGTCGTACTTGTCCTCGTCGGAATATAAAAGCGCCGGAGGGCATCCCTCCTGCCTGCCCCGATGCACCAAAACCGCCATCTCATATAACGCATCAGGTGTTATGAAATCATCATGGTCGAGAAGCGCAATGTAATCTCCCCCCGCCAGATCAATCCCCGCATTGGTATTCCCGGCAATGCCTATGTTCTCGGAAAGACGGCTGTAGCGTATCCGCAGATCCCCGGACTCGTGAATCATGTGCCGCACCGTCCGCTCCACGGCGTCGCCCGCGCTCGCATCTACGATCACCAGTTCCCACCGGGCATAGCTCTGCGCCTGCACAGAGGCGATCATTTCCCGCAGGTACGCCTCCTTCGTCTCATAAGCCGGCACAACAATGCTGAACAGATACGGATAATCCTCCGTCTCTTCCCTCTGTTTAGCAAGCGTCTCCGCACTGGGGGACTGATAACGGTAATCCGCCTTTTTTTCCTCCTGCACGCGCTCCGCCGCCGCATAGAACGTACCCGCCAGCCCGTTCTTTTTCAGATAATTTACGGTTTTTCTCACATTGTCGATTCTCAGTATCCGATTTCCCATTACGGTTCTCCCTGTTTTTCAATCGGGCGGGGAAACTTATCCCTGCCCGCCGCGCCGCCCGCATGTCGCTGTAAGCCGCAATATCCCTTTCGCGGGCGTGTGGCATATAAGGTAAGCCGCCCCGCACTTACATGCCGGGGCGGCTTTTTTCTTAAAGATTCTTTTTTACTTCCTCGGTCAGCCTGTCAAGCTTCGCCTGCGCGTCCTCCAGGCTCGTGCCCTTCACGCCCATGTAGAATTTGATCTTCGGCTCCGTGCCGGAAGGTCTTGCACAGCACCAGGAGTCGTTCGTCAGATCGAAATAGAGCACGTTCGACTGCGGCAGCCCGGTTTCTCCCGTCTCACCTGTCTCCAGATTCAGCGTCTTTCCTGTATCGTAGTCCCTGAACTCCTTCACTGTAAGTTCACCGAAACTCTTCGGCGGATTCTGGCGCAGCTTGTTCATCAGATCCTCGATCTCCTTCGCGCCTTCAATGCCTTTCTTGGTGATGGAATACTGGCTCTCTTTATAGTACCCATACTTCTCATAAAGGTTGATCATCTGATCCCAGACAGTCCTGCCGTTCTTCTTGCACCATGCCGCCATCTCGCACAGACACATTACCGCCACGATCGCGTCCTTATCCCTCGCGTGTGTGCCTGCCAGACAGCCGTAGCTCTCCTCCAGACCGAACACATAGTTGTTGGAGCCGGTCTGCTCAAAGAGTTTGATCTGCTCGCCGATAAACTTAAAGCCTGTCAGCACCTCGATAAACCGTACCTTATAATCCTCCGCGATCGCGCGCGCCATATTGGTGGTCACAATCGTGGTCACCAGAGCGGGGTTCTCTGGCATTTTTCCTGTCGCTGTCCGCTCACGCAGGATGTATTCCGCAACGAGCATACCGGACATGTTACCCGTGAAAGGCACATATTCGCCGGACTTGGTATCCAGCGCGTAGATGCCGAGTCTGTCGGCATCGGGATCGGTCGCCAGCACGATATCGGCATTTTTCTCCTTCGCCAGTTTAAGCGCGAGGGTGAATGCCTTGGGGTCTTCCGGGTTGGGGTAATCTAACGTCGTAAAGTCGGGATCGGGCATCTCCTGCTCGGGCACCACGTATACGTTCTTGAAGCCAAGCTCGGAAAGAATCCGCCTTACAGGCACATTGCCCGTACCGTTAAAGGGAGAGTAAACAATCTTCATGTCCTCCGCCATCTCCGCGATCACTTCGGGATGGATGATCTGCTTTTTCAGTTCCGCCATGTACTTGTCGTCGATCTCCTTGCCGATGACCACATAGAGACCAGCCTTCTTCGCCTCTTCCTTGTCCATGGTCTTCACGGTATGGTAATCGGTCACATTGTTGACCTCCGTGATAATCTCCTTATCCTTGGGCGCCGTCACCTGCGCGCCGTCCTCCCAATAGCACTTGTAACCGTTATACTCCGGCGGATTGTGGCTCGCCGTGATCACGATACCCGAGATACAGCCAAGTTCTCTGAGCGCGAAGGATAACTCGGGCGTAGGGCGAAGCGCGTCAAACACATACGCCTTGATGCCGTTCGCCGCAAGGCACAGAGCCGCCTCATCCGCAAACTCGGGAGACATTCTTCTGGAATCGTAGGCAATCGCCACGCCCTTCTCCTCGCCGCCCTGTTTCTTTATGTAGTTTGCCAGACCCTGCGTCGCTTTGCGCACCGTGTAGATGTTCATACGGTTCGTGCCCGCGCCGATCACCCCGCGAAGCCCGCCTGTACCGAATGCCAGCTCCTTGTAAAAGCGATCCTCAATTTCCTTCTCGTCATTCCTGATCGCCAGAAGCTCCTGCTTGGTCGCCTCGTCAAAGTAAGAATCCTCCAGCCAAAACTCAAACTGCTCTTTGTAACCCATTTTGAAACCCTCCTTTATACATTGTATTAATTATAACAAGTGCTGTTTTCGTGCAAATCCTGCTTATTTCTGATCTTTCGCCACCGCAATCTTATCCAGAAGTTCCACAATCTCATCTGTTGTATACTCTTTTTTATCCCCCTGTGTAAACAGTAGTCTCAACTCATAAAGCGTAGACATTTTCACACTCTGCATTTCTTTTTCAGTCATATCAGTAACCTCCACCTTTATTCCCCCTTTCGGCTTCGCTTCTTCCTAAAAAGATTATAGTAAAATCGGATGATTCGGTCAAGGTATTTCCCATTTCCGTTTTAGCTCCTTGTTTTCAGAATTTTCAGCGCGAAATCGCTGCGGTCCAGCGAAAAATTCGGATTGTAATAGGGATCACCCTTCGCCAGCAGCTCCTTCCACCGCTCTCTGAACAGTGCCGCCTCCTTCTCGTAGCGTCCGGCGTTCTCTCCCACCAGATCCGTCCCGCGGGAAGCCGACTCATAATGATACAGCTCCGCAAAAGGTGTAAACACGTTCACCCGTCCCGTCTTCCACGCGCGGACGCACAGATCCACGTCATTCAAAGCCACAGTAAACCTCACATCGAGCCCGCCAAGCTCCTCGTACAATGCTTTTCTCATCATCAGACAGGCACCCGTCACAGCCATCACGTTCTGGGCATAGCAGAGCCTCCCCATATAGCCGAGATTCTGATGGTCAACACGGTAATGGCTGTGCCCCGCCGTCCGATGCGCTCCAAGCCCCAGAACCACACCGGCATGCTGGATGGTTCTGTCCTCATAGTAGAGCTTTGCACCGACCGCGCCCACATCCTTTCGCTGCGCATACATCAGCATCTCCTCGATCCAATCCGGCGTTATGACGCTGGTGTCATTATTCAAAAGCAGCACATATTCACCCTTTGCCTGAGAGACCCCGAAATTATTGATTCTCGAGTAGTTAAAGTCTCCCTCGTAATGGATGACCCTGATGGCATGGTTTTCCTGTATCTGCTTGTAATATATAAAGATTTCCTCAGAAACACTGTTATTCTCCACCACGATAATTTCATAATTGTCGTACGTACTGCGTTCTAATATAGAAGAAAGGCAGCGCATCAGATCCTCAAGGTGGTCTTTATTCGGGATGATAATGGATACTTTCGGATTTCCCAGAATCTCGTATTTGATCTGGAAAATCGTCTCAAATGCCTTCGTGGACGTAATCTCAAAATTTTTAAAGCCCAACGCTTTCAGATGAGACGCCACCGCCCCTTTCGCCGCCTCAATGGCATAACTCTTCGCGCTGATGTCGGAAGCCACGCTGCCCGCATGGGAACGCCAGTAATACAACAATTTCGGAACATGCACCACACACTTTGCGCGGGCGGTAAGCCGCAGGATCATGTCGTGGTCCTGACTGCCGTCAAACTCGGAGCGGAACAGCTCCGTCCCGTCCAGAAGGCGTCTCGCAAAAGCGCTGAAATGGCAGATATAGTTGTTTGCCCGCAGATTGTCCGGCGCGTAATCCGGCTTGAAATGCAGGGTAATCATGTCATCTATGGTTCCGCTGCCTTTGAACGTCGCCTCGTCACAGTAGATATAGTCCGCGCCTTTTTCGCAGATCACTTTCATATACTCATAAAGAACGCTCGGATGCAGCACGTCGTCATGGTCAAAAAGCGCGATGTAATTTCCCGAAGACATGGACAGGCATGCGTTGGTATTGCCGGAAATACCCTCGTTTTTCGCCAGTTTCTTATACACGATCCGGCAGTAGAGACTGCTGCTTGGACGAAGATACTGCTTATCCTTCTCCATGTATTCCCGGCAGATCTGCTCCACATAAGCGTGCTCTTCATCCGAGCCATCCGCCAGACACAGCTCCCAGCCCTCGTAAGTCTGGCCCATGACGGACTCTATTGCCTGCCGCAGAAACTTCTCCGGCGTATTGTAAAGCGGCATAAGGATACTGAATTTGACCTCCCTGTCAAACTTATAGAGGCGCTGTCTCGCCGCCTCCTCAATCTCCGGGAAGCTTGCCGACCCGTGCTGCGACCTTGCCTGCCGTTCAATCATCTTAGCGTTCAGCTTGCGGACAATCTCCTTAAGGCTCCCGTAATAGCCGAGACGTTCCTTCACCCGGACAATCTTGTGAAAGAGCATGCGGAGCGGCTTGGACACGCGCCAGAGAAAACTTCCCTTGATACCATCCAGTTTACCCTCCGTCTGCGCCTTGTTATACTGCGCCTCCGAAAGCTTTTTCGTGAGCGCGCGTCCCCGGCTTTTCTCTCCCAGATATGCCTCCTTATAAAAGCGGAGCGCCTCCGTCTCCGTCATCCCTTTTTTATCCATATCGTTCCTTTCCATGGAAGTACTTTTCGCGTTTTTAAACCGTCAGCGTGCTCTCGGACCATGCCACAAAGCCCATCCCCGGTTCAGTCCCGCTTGATGCTTCCGTCTCCACGAGCATACCAACACGGTATTCTCCCTGCGACAGCTCTTCCCGCCGCAGACGCAGAACAAATCCCGCAAGCCCGACGTTTTTTTCATGCGGCAGGATTGCCTCCACATCCGCCCTGTGCCAGTCCTTCGGAGCTGCCAGATAGCCTGCGCCGTCGGTTCTTTGCAAAATCACTTTCCGCCCGAACGCCGCGTTATCCACGCCGGGAATATAGTTCCATCCCATAATCCACAGGATATCCGGCTCATCGGAAAGTATCTTATGCTGCGGTCCGGCGAGATCCACCGTGAGCCGCAATACATCCCGCCCTGCCTTTTTCAGCAGTTTGCGCAGGAGATGTTTTGGCAAAAACGACGCTTCCTGCACACAGAGATGATCCTCATGTGGGTACTTATAATTACACATGTAATTGGAAGCATTATCAATCAAATCCTTATGGTAAAAGGGATCTTCGCCCCGAAGCTGCGGATGCCGTTCATAAAGCGCCTCCTTCTCCGCGAGGAGCCTTTCCCACTTTCCGTCATTCTGCTCGTCCAGACCACGGCTTAAGGACTCATGGTGATAGAGAACCGCGTCATTTCTCTGCACGTTGACATAGCCTGCCTCCAACAGCTTAAAACAGAGATCCACATCGTTGTAGGCAACCGGCAGACTCTCGTCCATGCCTCCCACTTTCTCATATTTTTTCCGCAATACCATCAGGCAGGCGCCCGTCACCGCCGCCACATTGTAGGTAACCCGGTTTCTGCCGAAATAGTAATCCTCCTCGTCGGGGAAAGTAACGAGTTTATGGGAAGGACCGATTTTCAGATTGGTGACACCTGCATGCTGGATGTTTTCCGTACCCGCATACCACAGCTTCGCCCCGACGGCTCCCACATGGGGCAGAAGCGCCTGTCCTGCCATACGTTCCAGCCAGCTTCCCTCTATAATTTCTATGTCATCGTTCATCAGAAGAATCAGATCGCCCTTCGCCTTCCTTTCACCCAGATTGCACATCTTTGAAAAATTAAACGGCATCGGCTCATAAACATAAGTAAAACCATATGTTCTCTGCAGCGTCTCCATCTTTTCCCTGTTTTCTTCGCTGCTGCCATTGTCCACCACAATCCATTCATAAAAACGGTACCGCGTTTTTTCCTTAAAAGAACGTAGACACTTCTCCAGGACCCCGGGATGGTCTTTCGACAGAATAATCACGGAAACTACGCGGTGGGGCGCAATCGCCGTATTTTCACTGCCCGACCGGGTGCACCGCTCCCTGCCGGAAACAGAAGTGTCATAGATCAGATGATAGATATCCGGATCAGCGCCCTGCTTAAGCACACCGCGACCACCCCTGCGCAGCAGCATATCTTCCTTGAGCGTCACATATTTGGAAGACGCGCCCGTCAGGAAACGACCTTCGGCAAGCTCCTTTTTCAGCTGCTTCCGCACCACGGAAAACCGTTCTTCCGCAGAGACATCCTGCTTTACCCCGGTCATCTCCCCCTCCGCGGGGCAATAACTCCTGTGATAGAGGATAGAATCGAGATGCCCGATCGCCGCCTGTCTTCTCTTAAAATTCCCCGCCGAAAGCTCCTCGATCTTCTCCTCCAGACGCAGACACAGCTCATAGAATCCAAGGTCGGGATCCTTCATGCTCACCATCCGATAGCTCATACTGTCAAGCACACCGACCCGGACCGCCACAAAATGCCCCCAGTACTGGAATGCAAGAAGGGTATCCGGGGAGTATGCCGGCTTAAACCACGGCTCCATCCGCTTCGTCAGGTCCTCCCAATAAAAATCTTCATCCGCATAAGCCAGCAGACACGCGCTGTTCTGGGCAAAGAAAGACCGCACCGCAGAAAACACATGGGGGGCAAGAAGTCCGTCGCCATAAGTCAGAATGCGGACATCCGTCCCGGGCACGGCAATTTCCCGAAACCCCTGCACCACAATTGGCTCGGCGGAATCCATAACGTCCGTATTTTTATTTTCACATTCTGCAATCCACTGCTGATAAGGATTCGACTGCTTTCGGAGCGTCTCTTCGTAAGCATGGTTTTTCTCCTCCGAAACCCGAATCTTCGACAGGCTTTCCTCCGAAACCGGCGTTCCCTTTATCCTTCTTACCATGCCCCGCATTGGAGCCGAAGCTTTCGCCGACATCCGGTATAGTGGATTGGAACAAATGCGGTTCAAATTATCCTGCAGATCCGCCTGCCGTCTTTCCGCATCCGCAATGCGCCCTGCCATCTGGGTATTCCTTTTTCGCTCCTCCTCGTATACCGCCATATAATACGCCACCCAGTCGAAGCGGTTTTTTCCTATGCTCATCAGTTAAACAATCCCCTTTTCTGCAAGTGTTTCATGGTTTCCGCCGGCATCGCGGTCACCTCCATGACCGCCTCCAGATGATTTTCCTCCTCGGAGGGCAGCCCCCAGAGAGAAAGCGTAATATTAGGATCATCCGTGGGAAAAGCATAGGTGTCCTCCCCGATCTTAAACCCATTCATCTGAAGCTGTTTCCCTTTCAGCGGAATCTCCGCGCCGTTCCAGCTGATCCGCCTGATATAAATAACACAGGAATGGCTTCCCGGATCAATCCGCACCGCGCTTCTTCCTCTCGGAATGCAAACGGAAAGTTCCACTGTACTTTCTCCGGTGCGCAGCACCTGTTCCCCATCCTCCTCCGGGAAAAAGGACTGTTCCTCAAGGAATCCCTTCCCCGTGTCCTCATAGATCTGTATGCGGTTGTTTGAAGATTTACTTCTCAGCCCCTCACAGAAATCTGTCAGCGTGTAAACAGGCTGATCAATCGCCTCTCTGATCTCCGCCATGGAAAGCCGTTTTCCCGTCACATATTTCTGAAACTTCATCTCCTGCCTGCGGTACTGTTCCGCTTCTGCCGATCCGATTTTTAGCTTGTCCATTATTAAATCTGGATTTAAGCAGTTTCTCTTTTCGTCTTCCAACAGATAACAGTAGAGCGCGCGAAATGCAATTTCCCTCGTTTCAACAGTCCTGTCAAAAGTCCATTCGCAGTCAATCAATCCCCATTTTTTTTCATCTAAATAACAATCGATATTGAATTTCCCGCTTTGCGCATCTTTTCCATCACGCATGTTACTTTCTTGTGAAATCAACAAATTCGCGAATATCAAGTCATAATCCGCGACTTCCTTTTCTTCACCCCAGGAGATCCGTTTCAGATACTCTTCAAACAGGCTGTGGAAACCTTCCAGATCATTTTTCTCCAAACACTCATCCAGTATTTCTTCCAGCGTCCTTCCTTCCAAAAATTTAATCGAAATATAAGGTGTGCCATCCGCCATTCTTTCCAATTTACATTCATTGACTTCCAGAAGGCTTCCCTCATACCGTTCAGTCAGCTTTTCATATGCCGCGGCTGTAGCTTCTATATGTTTCCACGCCGTTTTTGATAGCGGATGTTTTTCTATCCTCCTGCCAAATCCCGTGCTTCTCTGCAGAGTTTTAATCTGAAATTCTTCCCTTCTGTCATTAGAATACTTCACATACTCCTCCGACAGCGCCGGTCCCAGAAGGAGCATATAGGAATTTGAAAAGAGCGGGAACTGTTTTTCTTTCAAAATCGTATTAAAAACACGTTTTTCATCAAAGAGCTGTATCCTGTCGCGGTCAAAATTGCGCATGTTATTTGATAATTCCCCCCGCTTCGGAAGCCTTCTGTCAGAATAAAGGGTCGTCATAAACTTATAGTCCGGATAGGGATAATACATCTGCATTTCCGAAAAACCGCATCGTTTCGCAGTCGCAAGCAGCCCATCCGCAGTAAAGGTGCGTACCACGCCGCCCTCCGGGTAATCCTCAATACCACTGAAATATGTGCCCAGATGGTCTTCCCTGCACCCTGCCCAGTATTTCAGTCCGAACTTATTCTCTATGGCAATGGCGATATGCCCGCCCGGTTTCAAATGTTTCTCAATAATCCGCAGGAAATCATCGTAGGGCGTCTCGGAATCAATATACGCCTGCGCGTACTCAAAGACGCCGATCAGACAGATATAATCGTAATCTTCCGGCAAATCCGGCTCCACATCCTGAAAATTCCCCACATGGATCGTCACGTTGTCCGCCTCCATATGGCGGTAGGCATTAATCATACTCCTCTTTTTGGAGAGTTCCACACAGGTCACTTCCCCGGCACGCCTCGACAGCGCCCCCGTAATCGCGCCACAGCCCGAGCCGACTTCCAGCACCTTCATGGCACGGTTGATAGGCAGCCACTCCACGATATTCTCCCGAAGCGGTGAAAGGTGGTACAAAATCTCCCAGCTCTTCCTCTCCTCGATGATTCTCCGATACTCCACTTCCGCACAGTCCCTTGCAATCGCGAGAAGTTCATCCTCAACCTCCCCGTCGCAATACAGGTCTTCACCGGGATATTTTGTTAAATCTAATTTTATTTTTCCTATTTTCTCTATTTTGTCTTCCGGCATATCCTGTCCCTCTCCATACAGCGCTATCGGCTCTTTTCTCATATTCTTCTTTTCTTATTTCCAAAATCCGCCTGTTTACTACATTTATACCGCATGATATTTTATTTTCTTTATAAAATAACAACATGTTGCAAATTTCCGTATCCGTCCAAGCCACTCTTTCGCTGCTTCGGATTTTTAAAGCCTGTTTAAATCTTCTAAGCCAAACTGTTATCACTGACTCAGGTTCTTTGCAAATCCATTCGTTTACCAGCCATCTTTTGTGCTAAATAACGCAAGATATTTATTCTTTCCGCGCAAAATTCTATTTTTCCAACCCAATCCTTCATAAAATAACGCTTATGGTTCATGCGGAAGCGCGGCACCAGAGGATATCTGCCTGCCACAGCGTCCGCTTATATATAACGCCTGCTATCGAATCACTATTTTACAGTAACTATCGAGTTCATATCATAAAACCCCACCGTATCCTTATCCGAAATCACTGTCACGTTAAGCACGTCATACAGCCTGTGATACACCGTGAAATCATCCTCCTCATACCCGGTCACGCCAAGAGAAAGCAGATAATCGCCACCCTGCAGGTTCATGTCCTGCGTAAAGGTAATTTCCTTCGCTTCCCCGGCTTCCACAGACTCCAGAAAAGCCTTCTCAAACATCGTATTAGTACCCGTGATCTCCGTCCCCCGCACATTCTTGATCGTAAACGCGAAAATAGGTGCGGCAATCCTCTCCGTCATCTCCACGCGCATGTGAATGGAAAAGGAACTACCCTTTAAAATGGCGGAAGTTTTTGTCCCCTTCTCATCTGTAATATAGTATTCCGTAATCTGCGCCTTTTTAGAACCGTACTCCAAAAGCTCCGGGTTTTCGGCACAGCCGCCATCTCTGTCTTCGTCTGTCCCCGCCTTTCCTTTCAGCTTACTGCCGTCCACACCTTTCGCCGCCATCGCGCGAAGCTGTTCATCGTCAAGCAGACGCTCTCCCTCCGCTTCCGGCGGCGTATACTGCCCCACAAGCACCTGCTTGTATGTGTCTATCATCTGCTTGGGCATACCTTCCCCCAGCTTAATGCCCTGATTTAAAAGCACCACACGGTCGCAGTATTTGCTGATACTGCTCAGGTCATGGCTGACAAACACAATCGTCTTGCCCATCTCCTTAAATTCTTCAAATTTATGGTAACATTTTGCCTGAAAAAAAACATCGCCCACCGAAAGCGCTTCGTCCACTATAAGAATCTCCGGGTCGATATTGATCGCAACCGCAAAGGCAAGCCGCACGAACATGCCGCTGGAATAGGTTTTCGCCGGCTGGTACACATAGTCCCCGATATCTGCAAATGCCAAAATTTCATCCAGTTTCTGGTCAATCTCCTTTTTGGAAAAGCCGATCATCGTGCCGTTCAGATAAATATTATCAATGCCGTTATATTCCATATTGAAACCGGCGCCAAGCTCCAGCAGCGCCGAGATACGCCCGTTGACCTCCACCTCGCCGGCCGTCGGTGAAAGAACGCCTGTTATTATTTTTAGAATCGTGGATTTCCCGGAACCGTTTGTGCCAATGATCCCCACGCATTCCCCCTGTCTTATGGTCATGTTGACGCCCTTTAGGGCACGGTGCTCCGTATGGTGCTTTCCACGCCCGATATGCAGCGCCTCCTTGAGCCTGTCAGAGGGCTTGTCGTAGAGCTTATACACTTTTTCGAGGTCCGTAACCCTGATCGCGATATCATTTTCCATGATTCATTTCCTCATATTATTCATGAGCATTGCCGCAGCTCGAATCTACGTCTTCGTTCCACTTCGGCCTGCGCTAAACGCACATCCCCCGGATGTCCAGTGCCGCTCCTTCTCGCTCACAGCACATCCGCAAAATGGCTGCGCAGCCTTCTGAACACCAGCGTACCGATACAGAACATACTGATTGTAAAGATCCAGAAGTATGTGGAAGAGTAAAAGTGCTCCCAAAACCATTCTTCCTCAAAAATTGCGCTTCGATAGCCGTTTACGATATAGACAAGCGGATTCAGCTTGAAAAGGGTTTTCATGTTATCGCTGGGCAGCATTTTGATATTCCACATAATGGGGGTCGCCCACATGCCGATCTGGAGCGCAATGCTGATCACCTGCTGCAGATCCCTGATAAAAACAACCAGAGCGCTTGTCAGGTAACTCAGCGCCAGCACAAAGAATACCAGACACAGGCTGTAATAGAGAAGCTGTACGGTATAGATGGTGGGCGTATACCCGTAGCAAACCGCAACCACCAACAGTATCCCCACAAAAAACACGTGGATAAAAGTAGCCGCAACCACCTTGATAATCGGCAGAATACTGATGTTGAACACCACTTTCTTCACCAGATAAGTATATTCCACAAGCGCCATCGTCCCCTGTGAGATCGCCTCCGAAAAATAGAACCACGGCACCAGCCCCGCCATCAGATACAATACATAGGGCGGCTCCACGCCGTCCGCAGCCACAAACGCCACCCTCGCCTGAAATACTTTGTCAAACACAATCCAGTACATAAGCACCGTCACCACAGGCTGCGCCAGCGCCCACACCATTCCCAGATAAGAACCCGCGTAACGCTTTTTGAAGTCATTCTTCGCCAGCTTCCAGATTAATCCCCGGCTCTGAAACAGTTCTACCGGAATCGTCACAATCCTGTCGTAATAGATTGTAAATATGGTACAGGTGAAGGCAATCAGCACACAGCCGCTGACCTTCTTCATCTGCTCCGTTACCTGATCGGCAAGCGGATTGTGATGCAAAATAAGTACAGTCGCCAAAAGCAGACCAAGCCCCCAGAATATTGCTATCGCTGCGGACTTAGGAAACCCTTTTTTCTCTGTGAAATTTTTCTCTCCCTTTTTCTTCTCACCCATAGTATTTCTTTCTTATACCTACGGTGAATGCCGCAGGCATTCTCCGATACGAGATTTTAGTAATTCCAAGTCAGCTTTGCTGACTTTGCGCGGCAGCCTTTGCTGCTAAGCTTTAGAATTACTTCTCGCATTGGTAAATGCTGAAAATCCCTCCCACTTCCTGTCCTTGTCGGACATGACAAGCTCCATCCCCTCAGGAATGGGCCATTCAATCCCAATCTCGGGGTCGCTCCAGAGAATGCCGCCCTCGTCATTCGGATGATAAAAATCGGTACACTTATAGGCAAACTCCGCATAATCCGACAACACCAGAAAGCCGTGGGCAAAATTCTTCGGGATGAAAAACTGTTTCTTATTTTCCGCGGAGAGATTCACGCCGTACCATTTGCCATAAGTTGCCGAACCCGGGCGCAGATCCACCGCCACGTCAAAGACCTCCCCCGCGATTACCCGCACCAGTTTGTCCTGCGGATAGTTTATCTGAAAATGCAGTCCTCTGAGTACGCCTTTCACGGACGAAGACTGATTATCCTGTACAAAAACCTGATCAATCCCCGCCGCCTTATAGTCCTCATAGTGATAGGTCTCCATAAAATAGCCCCTGCTATCCCCGAACACCGCCGGGGTAATCACCTTCAAGCCCTCAATCTCACAAGTTTCCACCGTTATTTTTCCCATCGTCCCTCATTCCTTTCCTCATACTTTCGCCGAAATTCTTTTCACTCTGCGACCGGCACATTTCCCGTATCCCCGTTCACCACGCCGGAATACCCTGCGGCGCCTTTGGCGTGGTTGATCGAAGTATCTATATTCATATAGCACAGATTCAGATCTACATTCGTGGAAATCCCGTCCACCGTTCCCTTGGAAGTATACTGCCACATATGATAGTAATAATCGTCGTAAGTGGGCACATCCGCATACTCCGCCAGCCAGATCTTATAATCTGACAGTTTTGTCATATCTATCCTGTCTCTCAGCCAGTTGCGTGAAGCGTATACGCCCGTCTCATAACCTGCCGACTCCATGGTCTGCAGGAAAGCCCTGTGCGCCCTTGTGCGCTCCTCGCTGTCAAGTCCGTCGGCACGCCCTTTGCCTCCGGCGCTCTCACTGTCGAGGAATACCGGGTAATCCACATCATAATCCTCAATCAGCCGAATCACCATGGACGCTTCCTCCACAGCCTCTATCTCGTCCACCGCCTGCGTAAAGAAATAGACGCCCACGGGAATACCTGCCGAGATGGCTCCTTCTATGTTCTCTTTGTATCTGGGGTCAATGACCAGCGCGCCCGTCGTCGCGCCACGGTATCCGCAGCGGATAATGGCAAATTCAACGCCCGCATCCTTTACTGCCTCCCAGTTGATCTCCTGATTCCACTTGGACACGTCGATACCGAGTTTTGCGCTGCCGTTGTCAAACTGCAGTTCCATGTTCTCTGTGCCGTCCGCGTCCTCCTCGGCTCCGTTGACCGCCTTATCCTCCTTCTCAGGATCAATATCGTCCTCGGTCACCATCAGATACTCAATATTGTCGAGCACCCGGTACTCAATATCCTGCCGCACCTGTATCGTAGTGATAGTGTTCGGCACGCGAAAACCATCTTTTTCATTGAGGGATACGCTGTACTCGCCGGAGCGCAGCCCGTCCACGTAGATCACGCCGTCCCTGTCACTGTCGGTATACTCGCCCATCCCCTGAATTGTGACGGTAAAATCCGCGCCTGTCACCAGACGTCCCACACTGTCCACCACCATGATCCGAAGATCTTTAGCCACGGAACTCATCATCAGGGACACGTTCCTGCCAGAATAGGATTCGATGCTTTTGAATTTGACCTCCGGGTCGAAAAAAGTTTCATCGCGCAGAAAAGCAGACAGATCGCCACCTATCTGTCCATCCTCCGTCTCCGCTTCCTCCTGTGCAGGCTCCTCTTCCTGCACGGGCTCTTCCGTGGCAAAACCGAGCTTACGTTTCACCGTATCCCAATTCACAATGGCGATCACCGCAAATACCGTCAAAAATACGACAATCATGCCAGCCATCGCCCGTCTCATTCGCTTAGAGTCCATTTGCAACCTCTACTATATACTGTCCGTAAGCAGTCTTCATAAGCGGCTCCGCCAGCTTGAGAAGCTGCTCTTTTGTGATAAATCCTCTCCTGTAAGCAATTTCCTCAATGCAGGAAATATAAAGTCCCTGTCTCTTCTGGAACGCCGCCACAAAATCCGCCGCGTCGAGCAGCATATCGTGACTTCCCGTATCCAGCCACGCAAAACCGCGTCCAAGGGTTTCCACCCGCAGCGTCCCTCTCTGCAGGTATTCATTGTTGATGCTTGTGATCTCTATCTCTCCTCTGGCGGAAGGTTTCACATTCCTTGCGATCTCCACCACGTCGTTGTCATAAAAATACAGTCCCGGCACCGCGTAATTGCTCTTCGGATGCTCCGGCTTCTCCTCAATGGAGAGCGCCATGCCGTTCTCGTCAAATTCCACCACGCCGTACTCTCTCGGATCCCTCACATAATAACCGAAGATGGTCGCGCCGCTCTCTCTTGCCGCCACCTCTTTCAATACCCGGGAAAAACTCTGCCCATAGAAAATATTGTCGCCGAGAATCAGCGCCACGCTGTCTGTCCCGATAAAGTCCGCCCCGATGATAAAAGCGTCTGCCAACCCTCTCGGCTGTTCCTGCACCGCATACTCCATGCGGAGTCCGAGCTGTTCTCCCGTGCCGAACAGTTCCTGAAAAACCGGAAGATCCCTTGGTGTTGAGATAATCAGTATCTCCCTGATTCCCGCCAGCATAAGAATGGACAGCGGATAATAAATCATCGGCTTGTCATATATCGGCATAATCTGCTTGGAAACCGCCTTGGTCAGCGGATAGAGTCTGGTGCCAGAACCGCCCGCTAAAATTATTCCTTTCATCCCTTTTCTCCTATTCCTTAAAAAATACCGACTGCCGGACAGCCTGTTATCAGAATGTCACTTCCCCGCCGTGATCCACAAGGGACGCGGAGACAACGCTCTCCAGCTCCATCAGCTCTTCCACCAGCCTGCCGCCTTCCCCGGTTCTGACCTCTACCGCCAAACTCAGCTTATCTTTCGTCAGATTCCGCGCTTTCACCTTGGACATGCCGCAATGCTTTTCCACAATCCCCATAACGCGCCCTTCCGTCTTATAGTCGGAAGCATTTACCAGAAGGATCACCGCCGGCACACCGGCAGGCGCCCTGTCAAATAATAATATTATCACAGTTATGACGATTGATGCAACTACCGCCACCACGGCGAAACCCGCGCCGCATATAATACCCACGCTGATTGACCAGAACAGAAACACCAGGTCCATGGGATCTTTGATGGCGGTGCGGAATCTCACAATGGACAACGCGCCCACCATACCGAGGGAAATCACGATGTTAGACTGAATTGTCAAAATCACCGCCGCCGTAATCACGGAAAGCGCAATCAGCGAAAGGTTGAAATTGCGGTTATAAAAGGCATTTTTGTTAACCGTTTTGTAAATCAAAAAAATATAGGAGGCAATCAACACCGTGATCACCATGCATATCACGATCTGTGCCACATCGATCCGCACGGACGCATAACCTTCCAGAAACGATTTCTTAAAAATGTCAATAAAGCTCATACCCTCACTCCCCCGCAGCTGTTATATTTTCGGCATAGATAATATTTGGAAAAGCTCGTCCACTGCAATGAATCAAGCCCTATCTGTTCTCTGATATAAGAGGGCAGAAGTTCGTCCCACTTGACCTCCAGAATGCTTTCTCCCGTGCCCAGCACGCTCCGAAGCGGAATCTCCGGCTGCAAAAACCCGGCAATATCATTGGAAGAAGTAATAGCATCATCAAAGGTCACCCGCACATTGCCCGCATCACACACGAAGGGCATACGAGTGTACTGCACAATCACAACCGGACGCAGGCTCTTTTGCCGCATCTGCATGAACATAGCCGCCTGTTCCGGGGAAACGTCCCTCTCCGGCTCCGGTATCTCTCCCGCCATAAACCACCTGCACTGATCAGGCGTAATCGGACATGCGGTTTTTCTCGTCATGCCCCTTGTTTTCGCCTTGCACTCCAGACTGATCCTCGACGCGTCGCAGTTGTAAAAACGTATGCGGTATTTCTCCCGGGGATCGACGCCATTCTCATTTTCATAAAAGCAGTCGTCATCCGGGCTGTCAAAGTAAAGGCTTCGGATCAGATATTCCCCGTCCGCGCCCGCATGGGAGTCACGCTCCAGAACACCCTGCGCCCGAAGCTGCAGTACCGCTTTCTGCCTGGCGTCTATCCGGTATTTATATTCATGTCTGTACTCTGTCACAGTCCGGCACCCCGCATTATTTTATAAAATTCTCCGCAATATAGGCGGTTCCCTCTGTCCGCACCATTTCCTCCACAGCTTTGACACTGCCCTTTCCCCGATACAAATACAAGTCGGAAGCGGCACATATGCCGTTCTTTCCCGCCACCACCGAGAGCGTGCCCCCGTTTACCTCTATCACGCCTCTGTCACCCGCGCCCTGATTTACCGTGCGCAGCCCGTTTTTCTCACTCTCTATATCCACAAAAGCTTCCTGCATATAGACGCCGTCGTTCCCACGAATCCCGTCGCCTTTCGCATGCACCGCTAACGTGCCGTCCAAAAGTTTGATTCTGTCTTTACTGCGGATACCATCCGCATAATACCCGTACACCTGCAGCGCGCCGCCGCCGTTGATCGTCAGATCACAGGCGCTGTACAGACATGCCGGCGTTTCCTCCCAGCCCGTATAATCGGGGGAATCCGAAAGCACATTTTCCGTGTCTGACACTAGTGTCACAATCGTCTTCGCCGCTTCCTGTATGTGAATTGCCGGACCGTTTAATGAGGCGATCTCCACTCCCGCCAGATACAGATGCACCATCTCATCCTCCTCCGCGTCGATCACGACCTGCCCGTCCAAGCTGCCGGAAAGCCAGATATCGCCGCTCTCCGTAAGGATCATCTGCCCGTCATGGTCATCCAGACTGATTCGTTTCACCTTCTCCGAATCCTGCGGCTGCGTTCTGCGGTCCTGGCTCGTTCTCCTGTCCTGTTTCGCTCTCTCCGTCAGCCAGTCCTCTGACTGCCCTGCCTGCTCCGCCGCGGTTTCCTCCCCGGCACATGCCATAAAAAACAGCGATGCGCACAGAACCCAGACCGCGCAGGCTGCCCTTTTCCCGGATTTTTCCATTCTGCTTTTTCCCGTCGTTTCCCCGTTTATTAAACGCAGCAGCATAAACCTCTTCATAGCGATCGTTTTCCTTTAAACAGCTTTCCCACAAAACGCTCAAAAACGCCAAGGCCTGCTGCCGAAAGAAGCGCAAGCGCGGAATAGCGGAACACAAAAGCGATATCATAAACGGAATAATAGACCTCTTCACCCAGATACTCCGTGGAAAAGCTTATGGTAGTCGCGCCCTTCAAAATATAAAATGCCGCGTACACCAGGCAGGCAATGACAAGATCATGCACCAGCCAGTTTACAACCGCCAGACAGGCGTCTTTCCAGTCCGCAATCTCCTTTTCGCCCGCAATCTTCCAGGTAAGCATTCCCGGTACAAGCAGTAATAAGATAATCACACAAACCATATATACCTCCCTGTCAGAGCAGGCTCCCGCACTGACATGCCTTACTGTGTCTTCTCCGGCACAAACACCGCCCGCAGGCAGATGCCTTCCCGTGTCACTGCCGCCTCGATCGTTTCCTCGGCAGACTCATATGTCCCCTGCCAGCCGGCAAACCGATACCCTTCGGCGGGTAGTGCCGTAACCATCACCGGATATTCCGTAAAATAATTTCCCCGCCACTCTCCGCTTGCCAGATCGGGAATGATGGTGTTCAGACGGATCGTGCCGCCCTGCATCTGTCCATCCGAATCCGCCTCGGTCGAACCGTCGTTTCTTTCTGACAAGGTTGTCATTTCCGACATGTCTGTCACACATTCCGTCTGCAGGACAACCTCCCCTGTCTCCCCGGAAAGCCCCAATGCCTCCGCAAAGTACGGCGCCGCATAATCCGGTCTTTTTTCATAAAACTCGTCTATCGCCCCGATATTTTCCCAGAACGTATTCTGGGTGTATTCTCCGGGGTTGAACCTGTGGTAGCTCTTCTCCATTGGCGCTGCATAGGCGGCTGCCATCTCACATAGTTTACCATGAACGTCCCCGTAAGCAAAGTTTTTATTCGCCATATCCATAAACGTCAGGCAAAACTGCCGCCGGAATGTTTCGTTTTTGATCAGACAGGACATCAGCGGCGTTGTCAGAGGGCTTCCGAACCAATGGGCCTCCTCAGTAAAGGGATTGGATGCATAAGTGCCCATTCCTTCCTCGTAAATGCCCGTGGACTCGTCGGTATCATACACACCCCAGCGCCATCTGCCGTCTTCATATTCTGACGTCCCGCTTTCCTCCCGGCTGCGCCAGCAGCAGAGATTATTTAAAGGCCAGTCCGTATTGGCTATATAAATTTCAAAGCAGTAGTGGTCGATAAAGCTCTGTATGTCCATCCGCCTGTCAATCTCCCGGTACGTTCCCGGATCGGACATATCCGCCTCTCTGACATACGATACCAGTTCCTCGTACAGAGCCAGATCCTCATCCCGACCGACAGATACCCGGTTATCCTGCTTCACGACAATGATCTCATCCTTGTCAAGCCCGTATTTCTCCTCGAAATATCCCGCGCTGAACCGCGACTGCAGATTATAGAGTCCCCAGTATTCCCCGTTTAAAAACACTGCGCACGGTTCGCCCGGCTGCGTCTCGATATCCCTGTCAGCCACCAGCGACTGATTGAACACATCCCGCAGCATGGTCACATTCGTGTCAATGGAACCCGACGTGCGGAGCATTTTGGACCGCAGCCCCAACGGGTCTTCCCCGTACTCCTCCCTGGCATAAAAGTTGAATCCCTTCTGCCGGAGGTTTCTGGACGAACCGCCGCGCACCCTGACGCCGATCCTCTCCTCGCCGAGCAGTTCCCCTTCCGTATCAAACAGCGCCACTGTGACCGGTCTTTCCTTCGTCTTGTCGGAATGCGTGTAGTTCGCCATAAAAGACTGCCATGCCACGCTCCCGGAGCCCCAGGAACGTCCCTTCTCCCTGTACTCCTCCTGTTTTCGGTAGTTTCGATAATTCACCAGCCATTCCTGATAATCGCTGCCCAGCATATAGATGCCCCGGTCCTCGGAAAAAAAATCCTCCGGATCTGCCGTCACAGACAGCGTCATAACGCCCTCGTATCCCTCTTTTTCATCAAATCCCACAAAATATACCGCCGACGCGGTCGCACTTACTTCTCCCGTCCCGTCCGCCGCGAACGCCTTCACCACCGTGCCCTTATCAATGCGGTCCTCCGGCTGATAGTCCCCGTCCTGTGAAATGCCCCCGATATTGGCATAGATATTTTCCCTGCCACTGCCATCCCCGATCAGAATCGGTCCTGTGTAGAGCGCCGATTCCGTCGTCGGTTCGCTTCCGTCTGTCGTATAATAAACACGCTGCCCCTGTTCCGCCGACACAACAAGTTCAAAGGGCTGCCCGTAAAAGCCGCTTTCTACGGAAAAAGCGGGCGCCTCCAGCGTTGGAAGCACGCAGGGCACAAGGTTTTCATTGCTCTCTCCCGGGCTGCCGTTTCTGGCAACGCACCAGCCGTCTTTCCCGTCCTTCTGCCTGACATAGGAGATATCCGTGGAGAGCGGCGGCACTTCCACCCTGTCCACCGTATTTCCGCTTTCATCCGCAAGCGTCAGCGTCTCCCCCGCCTCATTTAACCGAAATCCAAGATAATAACAAATTTCCCCGCTCTCTTCATTCCTGCTGTAATCGGAAAAGCCGTCTGCAAACAGCAGCAGCCAGGAGCGCGGCCGTATCTCCACCCGCTCCAGACGCACATTTTCCAAGAGTTCTTCCTGATCCGTCAGATACCATCCATCCAGTGATACCGCCGTAAACGACGGATTGTACAATTCAATATAATCGCTGCCTCTTCCCCTGTCATCCAGCGCAAGGCTCAGATTGTGGGCGCACACCTCGTTAATTACGATATGCCGTCTGGCGTAATCGTCATAACCGATCCCGGCAAGCAGGATCACCCACAGGGCAGTGAAAGCAAGCAGAAGCTTTCGCTGGCACGCCGCCCCAAAAAACTTCCGCACGCCAGTCAGTCCCAGAACAAGCGAAACGCCGTATGCCCCCACAAACCAGAAGACATACAGCAGCAGATTCAAATTATGTTGCAGAGAAAAAACAGCGCCGCCAAAAAACACATACAGCATGCCGGAGACAATCGTCAGAATCACCAGCGAATAGCAGAGCGTATCCGCCGCCATCTGCGCTTTGCTTTTCTTCCTCCCGCCTCCGTTTCGCATGACGGCTGCTATAAATCCCGGTATGATAAATAAAATAACACCCGACACGAATTGTCCCATATCACATCTTATTTTGTCTGGTACGTCTCAACCTTTACATGTCCTCACAGTTACTTCAGATACATTTCTTCGTAATACTTCTGGTAATCGCCGCTTGTCACGTTCTTCATCCAGTCCTCGTTGGCGAAATACCACTCGATCGTGCGTCGGATGCCCTCCTTAAACATGGTCTCCGGCTCCCAGCCGATCTCCGCCCGGATCTTGTCCGGCGCAATCGCATAGCGCCTGTCGTGCCCTTTGCGGTCCTCCACATAGGTAATCAGTTCTTCCGTCAGATGCGCCCTTCTTGCATCCGTCTCCGGCAGCATGTCCCGAAGCGTCTCTATGATAATCTTCACGATCTCGATATTCTGCTTTTCGTTATGACCGCCCACATTATAGGTCTCAAAAAGGCGCCCCTTCTCCTGCACCATGTCGATTGCCTTCGCGTGATCCTCCACATAAAGCCAGTCGCGTACGTTTTTCCCATCCCCATAAACCGGCAGTTTCTTGCCCTGCAGTGCATTGTTGATGATAAGGGGAATGAGCTTTTCCGGGAACTGGTACGGTCCGTAATTGTTGGAGCAGTTCGTAATGTTCGCCGGAAAATGATAGGTATCCATATATGCCTTCACGAGCATATCCGATCCCGCCTTGCTGGCGGAATAAGGGCTGTGCGGCGCATAGGGCGTAGTCTCATAGAAATATCCGCCGTCATCGTCGAGAGACCCGTACACCTCGTCGGTGGACACATGCAGGAACCTTTTATCTTCCTTAAAACTGCCGTCCGGCAGCTCCCATGCCGCTTTCGCGCAGTTTAACATCACCGCCGTACCGTACACGTTAGTCTGCACGAACACTTCGGGGTTTTTGATGCTCCTGTCAACATGGCTCTCCGCCGCGAAATGAACGACCCGGTCAATCTCATTTTCCGAGAAAATTTTCTCTATCGCCGCCTTGTCGCAGATATCCGCCTTAATAAAGGTGTAATTGTCCCGCTTCTCCACCTCTTTCAGGTTCTCCGGGTTGCCAGCGTAAGTCAGCGCGTCCACATTGATAATGCGAATCGCGTCGCCATACTTTTTAAACATATAGTGAATATAGTTGGAGCCGATAAAGCCTGCGCCTCCCGTTACCAGATAGGTTTTCATAGTCTCTTTCCTTTCTCCTTATCGCTTATGGCTATTGATTTATTAGTAGTTTAAATAACTGATGTTCATGTCCACACTGGTGCTGATACCACTGACCCTTCCCTTGGATGAATACTGCCACAGGTCATATCGGGTCGCCGTATAGGTCGGCGCGCTGGCATACTGTGCGAGCCACAGCTTATAGCTTGTCAGACTTCCCGTACTGATCTTCTCGGTAAACCAGTTCTTATTTGCGTAAATACCCGCCGTGATACCGGAATTCTGCACGGTCTGGCAGAAGGTTTTGCAGACTGCGGTTCTGGTCTCGCGGCTGATGCCGTCCGCCCTGCCGCCGCTTGCCTCCACATCGAGGAAAAGCGGGTAGTTCAAACCATAGCCTTTCACCAGATCAATCGCCATGGAAGCCTCCTCCACAGCCTCCACCTCATTGACTGCCTGACTGTAGAAATATGCGCCCACTTTAAGCCCTGCCGCCTTCGCGCCTTTGATATTGCTTCTGAACTTAGGATCCTCCACCAGCACACCCGTAGAGTAACCGCGGTAGCCGCAGCGGATAATCACGTAAGAAACGCCGGAATTTTTCACTGCGTTCCAGTCGATATTGCCGTTGTGCTTGGAAACGTCGATTCCCATGGCTCCCGAGCTCTTCGAAAGCTTTCCGTCGCTGCCGAAGCTGTACTTCGCGCCCTGGATGACCTGGTCTCCTGTTACATAGTTTCCATTTTTATCGTAAAAATAAACATGCCCGTCGATCGTCTGCCAGCCTGTATATTTATATGCCGAGGACGCTTTTACCTTTTTATAGAAGGCGTCCCGTTTCCCGTACTCCTTATAGGTCGCCTCATCATAATCCCCGTTCGCGTCTTTATAATAAAGCTGATTGCCGTCCTTATCCTTCAGTTTCGTGTTTTCATCAATAACGGCGTCCGCTTTCAGCACCTTTATTTTGAAGGACTCCTTAATATCATCCGTGCCTTCCGGGTTCCTGCATACCGCCCGTATCTTCACCTCGCCCTCGGCAACGCCCGTGACCTCGCCTTTCTCATTTACTTTTGCGATCTTTTCGTCGTCGCTGCTCCAGGTAACCTTGCCTCCTTTTGGATCCGTCTCCGCCGTCAGAGTCACCTTGCCGCCAGCCTTCACCTCTTTATCGCCGTTTATGGAGAGTTTGGTATAGATCACTTTATCTTTCCCGTCATCTTTGTCCTTATCGTCGTCCTTGTCTTTGTCGTCGTCCTTGTCTTTGTCGTCGTCCTCTTTGCCCTGATTGTCCGAATCTCCGCTTCCGGCATCATTGACCGTCACGGGACAGTTAAACTCCTGAATCATGCTGCCAACGACCACCCGCACCGTAACCGTGGTGCTCCCCCCAGCAACTGCCGTAACCTTGCCGCCATCCACCGTTGCAACCGAAGGATCCGCAACGCTCCATTCCACCGAATACTCCACCTGGCTGCTGCTGACGGATACCGCCAGCGAATCACTCTTCCCTTTTTCAAGAGTCAGGCTGTCCTTATTGATGGATACCTGCACGTTATCATAAGGATTTTCCTCCCCTTCCTCCACCATCTTCCGAAACGCGCCGGCTGTCTTCCATGGATCCGCAATATTTTCCATGGGCACCTTTTCGTACTGCGACGTTTCCTCCCCAACAGGGGTCTTCGTGGACTCTACCCATTCCACCGTGTCCTGCAGCGCGGATTCCACCACGTTATTCTGATGGGTAGCTTCCTCTTTTGCCACGTTGATCTCCGCCTCGGTCTTCACCTCGTCCGCCACATCCACTTTCTGATAGGCGATCTTGTCCGTCACCTTGACGCTGCTGCTCTTTGCGGGAAGCTTATATTTTTCAGCTGCCGCGCCGGACAGGGGCAGTATCTTAACCTCGTAGGAGCCCGCAGCAAGATCCTTCTGATAGATTACGCCGTCTTTATCGTCGTCTTTCCACTGAGAACTCTTCGGTCCGGAAACCTCCACTTCAAAGGGTACGCCGCCGATCAGCTTACCCGTCTCCTTATTGACAAATTTCACCTTCATATCCGAGAGAATTGATGTCAGCCGAAGTTCAACTGCCACCTCGCCCTTTGCGTCCTCCCTTTTTTCCTCTTCCTGCTCCTCCTCCGGTTCTTCCTCCTCCACGTCGATCATGCCGCCCAGCTTCGCTGACTCGGACGCCGCTAACAGACCGCTCTCCCCGATCACGGAAATACCCGCTATCTCCTCACCCATATCGGCAAAAGCCGCCACCTGTTTCTCCACCGATTTCGCATGGACATAGATGCCGCCCGTTACAATCGCACCCGCGAGCACCAGGATCCCAAGAAGCGCCACGGCGACGTCCAGGGCGCTCATCTCACCGATAAAGTACATCAGGCGTGCTGCGAAGCCGTCGTCATCATCATACTCATAACCGTCATCGTCGTAGTCCCCATCTTCATAGTCGTCGTCTTCGTAGTCGTCGTCTTCGTAGTCCTCATCCTCGTAGTCGCCGTCTTCGTAGTCCTCATCCTCGTAGTCGCCGTCTTCGTAGTCCTCATCCTCGTAATCGTCGTCTTCGTAGTCGTCGTCTTCGTAGTCCTCATCCTCGTAGTCGCCGTCTTCGTAGTCCCCATCCTCGTAGTCGTCGTCTTCGTAATCGTCGTCTTCGCCGTCCTCATCCTCGTAGTCATCGTCTTCGTAATCCCCGTCCTCATCATCCTCTTCATATCGGACAGGGCGCGCCTTTACATCTGCACTTTTCCCTGTTTTCGGGGAATGAGCACGCTGATATGCCTCAATCATATCGTCATCCAGACTCAAAAATTCCAGCGTGTCCTCTGTCACACTGTCAAAGTCCTCATCATCGAACCGGTCATCCTCAAGCAGCTCCTCGAACCGAACCTGTCTGCGGTGATGTTCCGTATTTTGTCTCCTGTTTTTCTTATTTTGCATGATAACTCCTACCTCTATTTTGTGTTGATCCGGTGCGCAAGCTTATGTAAACCTTAAATCGGAATAATTCTTTGAAAGTATAGCACAAAAACAGCGCAATATCAAGATTTTTGTCATGCGCAAAGGGGCGTCAGATTATGTAAATTGGCAACTCCTGCCATATTTACGCTATTTACGCGATAATTGCGCGATATTTTACACCCATTTTACGGCATTTATCGCTAATATACGCTTGACTTTGACCGCTTCAACTGACACAATATAAGGGCAACAGACAAACAGTTACCTTACAGGGATTATGGGAAAAGGGGAATTTTTCATGATGTACATGCACTACTGTAAGCGTTGCCAGCGGGTTCATATGCTGAACGGCCACAAACAGTTCTGTCCGAGATGTCAGGGAAAGATAACCGAGCTGAAACTCAGTTATCTTGACTACGCATCTATGGATGCATCGCAGAGGGTTTCTTTTACGGTCTGCTGTGCCGACGACGAGCAGCTTAGGAAACTGAGCACTACATATCGTATGTATAAGTACAGCAAATGGTACAAGGAATTGCAGCGACAGCTTGCGCAGCCTGTGATTCACTCATATGTCTCACCAGAACATGCACCGCTGGAAAACGCCGTATCTATTCTATGATACACCGAACAGGGAAAAGGAGCGTTGTAGGAAATCTTCGGATTCCATACAGCGCTCTTTTTCTGCCGTTTGTCTGCCGTTTGTCTGCCGTGGAGTTATTAAGATTTTATGAGGACGCTTTTTTCAGTAGATTTTTGAAAAAAATAATAGTAGAATAAATACGGTTGACAACAAAACAACGCCGGCTCCGATACCATGCAGCAGGCACACGGCTCGATGTAAAGAGTAACCAAAAATATGCTGCGGCGGCGCATAAGAATATTTGGAAAGGACATGAATAGAACTATGGGAGAAAATCAGGAGAAGCAAAAAAATACATTGCAGTCGGAAAGCATGACAAGCGTGTCGGAAAGGGGGACCGGACATAAAAAGGGCGGCAGTTTCCATTTCAGCATCCACCTCGTTCTGCTTTCCGCCATTGTGCTAGTCATCGGATTCTCAGCTTTCCGTCTCTATAAATGGAATAAAGGAACGCCTTCCGACTATGACCCGAACTACCAGACCACGGATTTCGATATTGAGACGCTGGACAACCTGATTCCCCTTGCTCCTGATAAGCGCGAGGGCTACGTGGACGACGGCGTGACCACCATCCTCTGTCTGGGCAACGATCCCTTCTCTCTGGAACGCGGTGAAAACGGCCTCGCTGAACAGATTGCAAAAAAGACAGGAGCTACCGTCTATAACGGCTCTTTCACGGGAACCACCATGGCGGCGCAGTTTGCCTCCTACAACGACGGCTACATTCTGGACGCCTTCTCATTCTCCTATGTGGCAAAGAGTATCGCAAGCGGGGATTTCGACCTGATGAAGACAGCGGCTACCTACAGCTACGACGAAAGCTTTGCCAAGACGGCGCAGATGCTCTCCGAACTTGACATGAATACCGTGGATATGATCTGCGTCATGTACGACGGCAGCGACTATGTCAATAAACGTCCCTGCGACGATCCCAACGCGCCCTATGCGGAAATCACCTACACAGGTGCGCTGCGCGCAGGTGTAAAGGCAATTCAGGAAGCTTATCCCCACATCCGCATCGTGGTAATGTCCCACACATTCTGCCACAGTATCGGCGAGGACGGCAATTTCCAGAACGGCGACCGGGCAGACTTGGGACACGGCACATTAAGCCATTACTTGCAGAAAGAGCGGGACGCCACGATGGACGTCAGCGTTTCCTTTATTGACAACTTTTACGGCTCCATCAACGAAGACAATTATCTGGATTATATGACAGATTATATCCACTTTAACGACGCCGGACGGGAAGTGCTGGCGCAGAGGTTTGCAGACTGCCTGTTCCCCAGCTCGAAAAGCGATTCTAAAGACGTCGCGCCATAGGGCGCGACGTCAGGAATCACTATGTTTCCCTGTCAATACTCCTCTGAAAACAGCTCCTCGAAGTCAAACCTCGCTATCATATCCCTTGTCTCCCCGAGCGCCTGCTCCATCTCCTCCGCGCTTTTCACCTCGCATGTGCCATTCGCAAAACACTCCGTCATAAAGCGGTTGAATCTCGCGTGATAATGGGTATAATCTGCGTAATTGTTCAGATCCGTCACAATTTCCTCCCGATTCGGGAAATAAAACACACGCACATTGTCGTAGGCGAGAAGCGTATCCGCGATATACGCATACTCCCGCATGGTGGCTTGCATATGGTTTTCCTGCTTCACATCATTCCAGTAAAGAATGCTGTAAGGCGGAAAAAAGATATAGAAGGTGGTCTCCGGGTTCTGCTCGATATACGGACAGAGGTTGACCTGCAGATTTTTGTCCGTACTTTCTATAAAAGCGTCGGGCGGCGTCTCCTCCTCCACTTTTTCAGGCGGCGCATAATTGTGCATCACCCACTGGATATTGTAGTATTCGTCCGTCCACCAGCTCTGGTACACAGTGGCAAGATCCGTCTTGTCCGGGTCAGCCAACGGACGGAGCACATAATTCAAAAGCACATCCTTGTTCAGCACATACTGAATGTCATTGAAATAGTTATCATCATACAGATAAGACGGAATCGGATATTTTGTCTCATCTACGCCACCGGTATAGGTGGTCACATCAACCCCGAGAAAAACCGACTTCACCTCATGCCCGCTGTCAAAGATAATGTCCATAATGTTAGCCTGATCTTTCGGATAAGCGCCGCTGTAGTTGAGTTTGACTGTCCGAAGATCAAGCAGCTCCTCAAACCAGTGCGTGTTGAAATTCACCGTCATGGATGAACCGAGAATCACGCTGTCGTAATCCATGTGTTTCGCCATTCCCGGATTCTGAGTAAGCTGATTGTCCACCAGATAGGGGAAGCCCTCAAGCGGCGCATGGTACTGGAAAAAAGGGTCCACCCAGATTACCAGCGCCGCCGCCAGTATAAGCAGTATTAAGGTAAAGGATACTATGGAAAGAATCCATTTTTTAAACCGCTTCATCCCGTTCCTCCTCAAAAGTTAAAATACAAAAACGTGCTGACCCTGGAAAAGCTTAAGATACACCACACCGCCAGCACCACCAGCACCGCCGCCGAAACCGGACCGTATTTCAGACGCGCCACCCGCTCCTGCGCGTTTTTTCCCGCCATGGATAAATACAGCCCTGCCGCCAGAATCAGGAACATCAGAATATAACGGCTGAAAGACAGATTGTCCAGATGCAGCACCTTGATCACATACCAGAACTCATCCGGCTGCAGACATTCCGCCAGATCCATGGAAATCTTTTTCGCCTCTCCCACACACGCTGCCCTAAGAAGCATATTTGCCTGCCCGATATTTTCCGCCCGGAAATAGACCCATGCAATGCTGACATAGAGGAATGTCGCCGTTTGTGACACTGTTGTCACCACTTTGCCTCCGATCCTGCGGCAGAATCCTGCTGTCCCTCTCTCCGTTTGTGTCACTTTCTCCGCTGCTATTCCGATATCTGCCGTGCTTTCCCCGCTGTTGCGCATATTTATGACACTCTCGTCATTTCCGCGCCGTACACGCTCCTGCCAAAATCGGGTGAACACATACAGCGCTCCATGCAGCATTCCCCATACGATAAAATGAACTCCTGCCCCATGCCAGAGACCGCTCAGGAAGAAGACAATCAGCAGATTGAAGTACATCCGCCCCCGACCTTTGCGGTTGCCGCCCAGCGGGATGTAGACATATTTTGTGAAAAAACGGTTCAGCGTGATGTGCCACCGTTTCCAAAAATCCACAATATTAACCGCCTTGTATGGCGAATTAAAGTTGACGGGTATCTCCACTCCCAGCATCCTGCCGATTCCTACAGCCATATCGCAGTAACCGCTGAAATCAAAATAGAGCTGCAGGGCATAGAACAGAATCACCAGGCACGCGTCCGCCCGACCCAGAGCCGCCAGATTTTCATAGCCGTAATCTACACCTGCGCCAAATGTGTCCGCCAGAAGCACCTTCTTGGCAAGACCCAGCACAAAAAGCGCCACCCCTCCCGCAATCTGCTCCCAATCCGCCCTTTTTTTGCCAAGCGACCGAAACTGCGGCAGCATCTCACCGTGATTTACGATGGGGCCCGCAATGAGCTGCGGGAAAAAGGATACGAACAGCGCGTACTCCGACAGAGAACAGTCAACCACCTCGCCCCGGTAGGTATCCACAATAAAGGAAATCTGCTGAAAGGTAAAAAAACTGATCCCCAGAGGAAGAAGAATGCCCCGCAGTACAAAATCCGTTCCGAACACAGCATTCACGGAGTCAAAAAAGAAGTCAAAATATTTGAAATAAAACAATACGCCCAGATTCAGCGCCACCGCCAGAATCGTAACCGCCCTTTTTCCTCCATCGCACCGCAGGCGAAGACTTTCCCCGGAAAGCAGTCTGTGAAACAGGTAGTTTCCTGCAATACTGCAAATCATAATGAGCAGGTAGGATAAATTGAAATAACCGTAAAACCAAAGGGACATTACCGTCAGAAACACTCTTGCCGTCTCAGGTTTCCCGCTTTTTAAAAGACCGTAATATCCTATCAGACATATGGGAAAAAAGACAAACACAAAAATATATGAATTAAATAGCATCCGTTATTCTCCTGTCGCGCAGACCCGCCATGCCTGGACATCTACGAATCCTGCAATGTCATGTCTTTATAAACCACATACTCCCCCACCTGACCGTAAACCGAATAGCCGTAATCCGTCAGCGGTTCCCGAACCTCCCGGTCTTCCTTCAGGATTACATAGGCGCAGGGGTACGTTCTTGCCAGATCCGCGAAGGCGGGCGTGTCAATCACCTCCGCCTCCTCCATCGCCTCATACATGGCATTGTAATAATCCCAGCGGGCGATCAGCATTTCCCGTCCGTAGGGCAGTTCAATATCCGTACTGTACTGCCTCACATAATAGATCAGATCCGCGGGCACAAGCACTGTGATACGCCCCGTCTCCGGCTCTATCATATCCACAATATCGATCGCCTCCTGCGGCAGGTGGTAAGCGTTCTGCGCCCGGGAAATATGCTCGCTGTCATACACATAGTCGCCACATGCGACAACCGCCAGACAGGCGGCCGCCAGCCCGATCCGCCTGTGCCTTCCCATCAGCCGGATCAGCCCGTAGGCGCTGACAATACTCATCTGCAGAAGCCACAAAAGCCGGTAGTAAGTCTCGGAATCCTCCATAAGCCGCACAAACACTTTTCGGAATAAGGGACAGAAAAACAAAAACAGAATCAGCGTAGGCGCATAGACAAACACCACACGTCTGCGCCTGTCCTTCTCCGTAAGCCACAGATAGAGGAGTGCCAGGAGATAAATCCCCGCCAGGAAATGGTTTTCGTGGTAACCCATATAGTTTTTAAATATAACGACGCTCTCTAAAAAAATGCCCCACATATTTTTCCTCTTCTCCGCGGCGTCCAGCGCACGCCCATTCAAAAAGCCGCATCCTTGATGCTGAGCTGTTAAAGCAGATAACTATACGCCATAAAGACATAAATCCCCATGTATACCACATTCGGTATACACGCGGCTCCGACCTTGAAAAGAATCTTCCAGTCCCGTTCTGCCAACGCCAGGCAGAACGTCGTCACGGCAGTCAGAATACAGACGAGGAACACCGCAATGGAACTGCATACGCCTGCCGTCATGTTGACACAGACAAGCAGCATCCAGATGCCGACGTCCGTCCGCCCGTTTCTGACACCTTTGTCATATATTAGCAGAAATACCCAGATCAGCGCCGGAATCACAAGGCTGCCCGCCACCGCCTTGCCCTGCCACGTGCGGGTCAGGAAAAAGGTCTCGTTGGTATAAATGGACACATTCCCAAAAATCTGGAACACTGCCATGATAATCATAAATATTGGCAGATTCTCGCGGCACAACACCTCTTTTTCCTTCTGCCGCACGCTTCCTCCGAGAGCTTTGCCTGCCAGCGCTGATATTCCTGCACCGTCCGGCTGCCCGCCTGTCTGCGCCCCTCCATCCGCACCGCCCTGCCGGGTCTTCGAAAAAAGGTTCCGCCCAATCTCGCAGTACAAAAGATACGTCAGTGGAATCAGCACAAGAGGCATCACCACATGGGAGACAATGGTCGCATGCACCCCCGCGCGCACCGAAACAAACGCCACCCACATAGGAAAAACCGCCATCACGTGACGCACATCCAACCCTGTGGATCCGCCCGTAAGCGGCAAAATGCGGTACATCACGCCCGCCTCCTGCGCGATCAGGGACTCCACCACATAGTAGGCGTCGTCGCCGTCGAAGGATGTGAACGCCACCGCCCTGTAAAGCTGGAAGCCGAGCAGGATAAAGAAAAGCAGCCACTCGACGCCTGTGCCCCTAAGCAGGGCTTTCGCCATAGCTTTTATGCGTGCCCCTACTCCATTTCCATTTCTGACAGACGTGTCATTCTCATCATCCGCACTGTCCTTCCGCCACAAACTGCCCGTTCGGCGGTTACCCATGACAAGTCCCGGATTTCCCGCCTTCATGTTCCGATACAGGAGCACAGTCCCCGCCACCGCACAGGCAAGCGTAAGCACAGTGAACACACCGGAAGCCACCTTAAAGTTATTGTACTCCACCCAGAGAACCGCCGGCACCGCCGAAATCTCAAAGAGCGCCCACATGCCGAAATACCCGGATAGCAGGACAAAGCCCGGGCTTCTTTTTTCCGCCGATATGAAATTTGCAGGGATCAGCCCGATACAGAAGGGGGTGACCAAAAGCCAGAAAATACAACCGATAACTGCTGCCATAAGCGCGCCTCTCTACTCTCTATAAATATAATAAATGTTTTCCTTTCCCTATTCTCAAATCATTCCCGGCAGTCCGCCTATTTGTTTACCTTCAGCTCCTCGTCAAACCTTTCCACATCCACAACAGAACCTGTCTGGTTATCAATCAAAACCACCTGTACTGTCAATTCCCTGCCATCCCTATCCTGTTCCATCAGAAAACTTTCCTCAGAATCTCCTAAATATAACGCCTTTGCTCCGCTATCCGTCTTCGTATACGTCACCTTGCCAAAAGACGTCTCCACCTCTCCGCCTTCCTCTCCGTAAAAATCCGTAATCTCTCCTTTTCCGTTATCCAGCACCAGCAGATAATCCGCTTTCTCTCCCATAATTTTCTCAAAAGAGGGAAACGAGTATCCCGGCGCCAGATTACGAATCTGACCGACATACTGCTCATAGTCCCACAACTTTGACTTACCGTCAACAAAAAGGCATAAGCTAAAGTTCTTATCTGCCATCATAACCAGATAATTCTGTAGAGACTCCTGCGCTTGCATCCTGTCAATTTTATACCTCTGGTAAGCATCATAGTCTTCATCCCAGTTGACCAGGCCGTCCTGCCTATGATCAACCACGCCGCAGTTCTCCGTCAAGTATTTTCCCAAAAATGAGGTGATTTTATGTCCGCCGGACACATTCAAATGAGAGTAAGAATCAAAACAATCCGTCTGATAGTCTACCAGATCAATCTGCAGAAAGTTTAGGTACTCCACACCGTATTCCTCTGCAATCTCCCCCGCATACGCCGCAATCTTCTGCTGATCCTCCTGTGCCGGAAACGGCAGAAACGTAAAGACCGCCTTTATTCCCCTGCTCTGACATTCCTCCACAATCTTTCTCAGATATTCCACGCCTACACTGTCTATCGGCTTCCATTCCACATCCTGCAAAACAAACGCATCCGGCTCGCATATGCCGATTTCAAAAGTCGCCCCTCGAGTCTTTCCGTAATCCACCTCAAAATCATCACGATTCAATTCATCCCAACGGTCGTGATAAAGCGAAAAATCCCACAAATATTCTGTCCGGGTTTCAAAATTATCAAACATATCACAAACGGCTCTCATTTTCATTTTACTCAAAGGAATGCTGTCCAGAGAAAAATGCACAAACTTACCATCTTCCTTAACAACTTTGTCGGATTCCAATGCAAAACAGTCCACCACCACTACATCGGGCTGCGCATAATCCAAGGCGCACATAAGAGTCCAGTAATTCATGGGCATCAAATGTCCATAACCGGAAATGTTATATGAAGTAATGCCATAATCATGCCACAGTTCCATTGGATATACCGCCATAGTGACATGACTTGTCCCCAAAAACAACACGTCGCATTCGTCCGCCACCCTGAAAAAATCACCATTTTTATTATAGGCTCCCTTTGCTTCCAAGCTAAACGCAACTTTTCTGAACACTACGATCATAGCTATCGCCATAAATATTACACAGAGTACCGCCTTAGCTTTTTTCATTGCCCGCTCTCCACTTTTATCTTCAACTATCCCCTTGCGTATAAACAGACAAGCCGCTACCGAATCGCTTTATGCCCGCAATACTGCCATCCGCACTGTTTATCACCACAATCTGGACTGCCACATTATTACCCTGTGATGTTTTCAGGAAATAATCCGTCTCACCATCCTGCAAAAACAGCGTCCTATTCCCCTTTTCATCCATTCCATAATGCACATTTCCAAAGGAAGTCTCTATAGAAAACTGTTTTCCATCCACATTTTCATTTAACCCCCTTCTCTTATTATCCACCATCAAAAAGTAATCACCTCCACTAGTAACCGCCTGCGAAAGTTTCTCTGTCCTTTCTCCCGCAATATTCTCTACCAGCGGCATATACATCTCATTCTGCCGCCAGATACCGGCCTCTCCATCCACATAAATACAGCAGTCAAATGCCGGATCTGCAAGCATCATCAAATACTTGTCCAATGTTTCCGTCTGCGCCATCACGTCCAGCTTATAGCGCGTATACTGCCTATAGTCTTCCTCCCAGCCAGCATACGCACCTTCACCCCGATGATCAGCAATATTATAATGTTCATCAATGTACTTACCAATATACGCGGTAACTTTTCTCCCGCCGGATCCATTCAGATGTGAGTTCTTGTCCGAACAGTCGACCGCAAGGTCTACCACCGATAAATCCAAAAAGTTTATATAAGAAACCTCATACTCACGTGCAATATCCTCCACATACAGCGCCTCCTCCCAATCTTCTTCCGACGCCGGAAAAGGCAGATAGGTCAACATAACTTCTATGTTTCGGTTCTGACATTCCTCAATCATCCGGCGTAAATATTCCACACCAACAGAATCCACTTCAACAGTCTTCTCAGGTCTCTGTGCCATCTTGTTCGGAGACACAACGTCAAATGCAATCTCCGCCCCCTTTTGTACGTTAACTTTCCCCTCAAAATCCGCTTGGTCCAAATCCCACCATCTATCGTGATAAGCCGCAAAATTCCAGATAAACTCCAGCCGTTCTCCGGGCTCCTCAATCAAATCGTTAATCATCTGTATTTTATGAAAGCTAAGCGGCAGGTGATCTGTCTGGGCATGAAGCATCTCTTTCCTGCCTGCTTTTTCTTCCGATGCCAAATTATAGCAGTCAATTATCACCAGCGCCGGTTCCGATTCATCCAGCGCATTCTTCATCACCCAATAAATAGCCGGCATGGGGAGCCCGAAACCCGCCAGATTGTAGGACACTATTCCGTAGTCATTCCATAACTCCATTGGGAAAACGCCGTTTGCCATATGGGAATTGCCGAAAAACAACACATCATACGAATCGCTATGCTCTATAAAATCTCTGTTTTTGCTGTACGCATATCCCGGGTCACTCAGCTTTGTCAGAAACCGAATGCCCGCTGCGAAAAGAAATACTGCCACACCGCCCCAGAAGAGACCTTTCGCCCTTTTTCCCATTCGCTCTGCCCCTTTCTAAAACTGAAAATAAATGAAATTCGCTGCATCATATCCAACGCCCCACATACCGAATACAAGGATCCCGAGAACAGCCGCAATCACGGTCAGGCACTGTGCCCAATAATCCTGCTTCGCCACAATCTGCCGGATTCTGATATTCTTATATTTACAAATATCCACCACAAACAGCAGCAGGATTCCCCACACCATCAGCGAAAAATTTTTTTGATTTAACCCACATTCATACAGGGAACCGTCAAACCAAACCCAATGGTTCTTCGCCGTAAACATTCTCTTTATAATGCGGAGCGCTTCAAATGCTGTATTTGCACGAAAAAACACCCATGCAAGATCCACCAGAAAGAAGGTGGTTACTATCCGAATGCATTTATGACTCAGGCTGTCCTCCTTAATATCCAGTATACGGGCCGCCTTTTTCTTGAAAGGCGTTAACAGGTCTCCGATAACCTGCCATACACCATTTAAAAGCCCCCAGATCACATAGGACCAGTCCGCTCCATGCCAAAGTCCGCTCACCCCGAAAGTAATCAGCAGGTTTATGTACTTTCTTATTTTTCCCTTGCGATTGCCGCCAAGTGGAATATAGAGATAATCGCGGAACCAGCTGGAAAGAGAAATATGCCACCTGCGCCAAAACTCCGCTACAGAAGCCGACAGATACGGCGCGTCAAAATTCTCCATCAGCTGAATCCCCAATATTTTAGCCGCGCCCATGGCGATAACGGAATAACCCGAAAAATCGCAGTATATCTGTACCGCAAACAAAACCGTCGCCACAATCAGATAAACGCCTGTATATGTCTCGATATCTCCATATGCTGTGTCAACAAAAACCGCTATGCGGTCCGCCAATACCACCTTCAGAAAATACCCCCACAGCATCAGGAAAAAACCATCCCTTAGACTGTCAAAACTTGGTTCTGCGGGCTTGTCCAGCTGGCGCAGCAAATTTTTTGACCTCTCGATCGGTCCTGCCACCAGCTGCGGGAAAAAGGAAACAAAGAGCGCATACCGGAAGAAATTCCTCTCCGCATAAATTTCGCCCCTATAAACATCCATTGTATAGCCCAGCGCCTGGAAAGTATAAAAGGAAATGCCGACAGGCAGAAGGAGATCAACAGCGGGCGCGTTGAGCGTAATATGCACATAAGACAAAATCTGATTCAGGCTTGCAATTCCAAAATCCAAATACTTAAATACAAATAAAACGGAAAGGTTCAGGATAAAGCTCGCCGCAACACACAGTTTCTTTTGCCGCCGCTGCCTCTGTTCCTCTTTATCCCCACGGTCGCATTTTTCCAACAAAATCCCTGTCACATATGTCACAATTGTAGAGAATAGAAGCAAAACCACATACTTTGCGTTCCAGCACATATAGAAATAATAGCTTACCAAAAGAAGCCAGTATGACTTGGCTTTCTGCGGTATCAGATAATATATCCCGACAACAATCGGAAAAAAAATCAGAAAATGCAACGAATTAAAAAGCATAGAACTCCTACCTGCCTACTTTTTATTTTGGTACAATACCAATACTATAGCACACCCCTTTGGATTTTTCCACATTTCCGTATACATCCCCGCCCAAACATGATAAACTAGAAAATATAGCCGGGCAGCAAACTGCTCCGGCATGGAGGTATTGCATGAAAAAAGTATACGTGATCGGCGCAGGTCCTGCAGGTCTGACCGCAGCCTATGAACTGCTCAGACAGGATAAAAATAAGGAATACAAAGTCACGGTTCTGGAGGAATCCGACGCCATGGGCGGCATCTCCAAAACCGTCAACTATAAAGGCAACCGCATGGACATGGGCGGGCACCGTTTTTTTTCCAAAGTGCCCGAAGTGAACGAGTGGTGGGAACACATGCTGCCCACACAGGGCTCGCCCACCTACGACGATATCGTGCTGCACCGGGAGATGACGCTAGTCCCCGGCGGTCCCGATCCCGAAAAGGAAGACCGCGTAATGCTCCGCAGGCATCGCGTGTCACGCATCTATTTTAACCAGAAATTTTTCGACTACCCGATCTCCCTGAAGCCGGAGACCTTTATTAACATGGGATTTCTCGCCACCTTGCAGGCGGGATTCAGCTATCTTGCCTCCATGATCCACAAGCGGCAAGAAAACTCCCTGGAAGATTTTTATGTAAACCGTTTTGGCAAAAAACTTTACTCCATGTTCTTTGAGAACTATACGGAAAACTTATGGGGACGGCACCCCTCTGAGATTGCTCCCGACTGGGGCGCCCAGCGTGCGAAGGGCCTGTCCGTTGCCGCCATCTTAAAGGACGTCTTCTCGAAAATGCTGCCGGGAAAGAAGAACCGGGAAGTGGAAACCTCCCTTATAGAGGAGTTCAGTTATCCCAAACTCGGTCCCGGTCAGCTCTGGGAGGTGACAGCGGACCGAATTAAGGAACTCGGCGGGGAAATCCTCTGCCACAGCAAGGCGGTCCGGCTCCACAAAAATGCGAACAACCGCATTACTTCCATCACCTATGAGACGCCGGAGGGCGAGGTGACAGCGGAGGGCGATATCTTCATTTCATCCATGCCTGTGAAGGATCTGGTTGCCGGCTTAAACGACGTGCCGAAAACCGAAGCTGAAATTGCCGCAGGGCTGCCCTACCGCGACTACATGACCGTTGGGCTCCTGCTGCCAAAACTGAACCTGAAAAACAGGACGAATCTGAAAACCATCAACAATATCGTGCCGGACTGCTGGATCTATGTGCATGACAGAACCGTCCGTCTTGGAAGGTTCCAGATATACAACAACTGGTCCCCCTATATGGTGCGCGACTTAGAGCACACGGTATGGATCGGTCTGGAATATTTTGTTTCCGAGGGGGACAAGTACTGGACCATGTCTGACGAAGACTTCTCCCGCTTTGCGATAGGCGAGATTGTCAGCATGGGGCTGATCGACAAACCGTCAGACGTGATGGACTCCCATGTGGAGCGGGTGAAGAAAGCGTATCCCGCCTATTTCGACACTTACAAGGATATGGACAAGCTGACTGAATACCTGAAGTCCATCGACAATCTCTACTGCGTTGGCAGAAACGGTCAGCACCGCTACAACAACATCGACCACTCCATGATGACCTCTTTTGAGACCGTGAAAAACATTTTAGGAGGCGTCTCCTCAAAAGACAATATCTGGAATGTAAATACGGAAAAGACTTACCACGAGGAAGTACAGAAGGAAACGCCTTCCGACCAGATTGAGGTCGATTGAGATCCGTGCCCTGAAATTACGCCCGCAGGCGAATCTGTTTCACAATCGCCAATATGCCAGCCCAAACTTTGGGCTTTAAGCAAGTCACTTGGCTCGTTACGCACGAGAATCAGCGGCTGCTGCTCTGCACGCGCTGCAGCACGGCGCTTACCAGCACCAGAATTACCGTATAAATCGCCATCTCATATATATAACGCGTATTATGAACAGATTGCAGATAGTACCAAGGCGGGAGCAGCAGTTTTCCCGCCTTAAAATATGGCAGATTCAAAAAAATTGGACAGAGCGCAAGCATTGCCGCCAAAAGCGGAAGAAAGGTCATGCCCAGTCTCCGGGGCGTGCGGCACAGCATCCGCAGCAGATTTGCAAAAGCAAGCACACAGACCGCAAAAACTGCGCAGCTCATCACTTCTTTCTTCCAGTCCGTAAACACTCCCGCCAGCTTACAGGATAGCAGCAGCACAACAACCGCATCCAGAAGAAACGCCGCCCCCGCAATGTAAGAAGCCCAAAGATGTTTCGTCGCGGGAACGCGCCCGTAAACGCCCCGCTCTTCATCCTGCATGAACCAGAGCGCCGCCGCCAGTCCCACAAAGGTAAACCATACGGCAAGAATCCCTCTGAGAGGCGCCTGTACATAAGTAAAGTCTTCCGCATTCCCGGGCGTCTCGTCGGGATACATCATCTGAAAAAGACTTCCCTCCACAGCTACGCTGTCGTAAACGCGGCGAAGTTCCTCGTCGGTCATTTCCTCAAGCCCCAATTCATCCCGCACATAGCCTGCGTAAACCTGATAGGAAAAAGACGGATAAATTGCGGATGACAGAATCTCCCGCCCAAGAATAAGAGGCACACTGTCCTTCCGCTCCACCACCGTCACCACAGGGCGCACCCTGCGCTTATCTCCCAGTTCTTCCAGACGTTCCGACAGGTCCTCCGGGAAAATCCATGCCGCATCCGCTTCCCCTGTTTCTACCTGTGTCCGTGCTTCCTCCTCATCCCCACAGGGCAGATAGCGCAAAATACCGCTATCCAGAAGCCTTTCGGAAATCTCCTGCGCGGACGCGTCTCCCTCCGGCAGATACAGCGCGATCGTGGCAATTCCAGCTGGTTCGGTGGACAGCCGCCCGACACCCGCCGCAAGCAGAGGCGCCAGACAGAGCATCAAAAGGAAGCCGCCCTTTTTGAGCAGTCTCTTCTGCAACAGCATAAACCTCACAAATATCTGCCCCGGCATAGAACAGCCCTCCCGCATCTTTCCGTTATCTGACCTTCTTCTGTCAGCATCCCTATCCTGGCGCAGCCTTCTGCCACGCTGTCAGTTCTCTCCGCTCCCAGCCAGTACAGGCTTCCGTTTTGCTTCTACCGTATCCTGCGCCATCTGACCAGTGCAGTCAACACAATAAACACCGACAGCCAGACGAAGACAGCCGTCCACGCTGCCGCAGATATTTTTCCAAGCGCTCCCGCCTGCGCAAACCGCGCCGCCGCGCCGGAGGGCAGGAGCTCTCCCAGCATCCGCATTTTCTCCGGAAAAAAGGCGGAGGGATAAAAATATCCCGACAGGTAGCCCATACCAATCCCGCAGATCAGCTGCAAAAGAATCCCGTTTACAATCCCATCCGCCGCCTCGAAGAGGAAGAACTGCAACGCCGCAAACATTGCCGCCACAGGAAAAAGAACCGGCACAAATGCAAGAAAGGGCGCCGCACCCATTCCCTCCCACTCAGGAATCCCCAGATACCCCCGTCCAAGTCCGAATCCCAGGGGCAGACACAAAACGAGAAGCCCCGCCAGCACAAGAAGCAGGTAGGCTAAATACTCCCCCAGAATCTGCCAAAACGCACCCACGCCCCGCGCTTTCAGAAAGCAGGAAAACGCGCTGTTTCGATGTACAAAGAGTGCGCTGTTTAACAGCCCGGAAAGCAGGAGAAACAAAAAAATCATTCCGCAGAAATAATAGAGTTCCAGAGACAGTCCATCCCCGTAGCCAAGAACCTCAACCTCTCCAAATCCGCCCCTGTCTAACACCATCTGAATCAACGCCAGATTCAGCTTATCCGTCTCCCACCCGATCTCGTCACCCCTGCCCTGGTCGGCGAGCACCCTCTGCATGGCGTAGATCGCGCTCTGGGAACAGGTCACCAGCGTGGAAGCAATATCCGTGATCTCCCCCATCACCATGGTTCCCAGCCCCTGCTGCCCCTGTGCCGCAGTGTAGGTGACAAGCTTGTCATTTTCACCGTACACAATAGACTCCATCAGCCCCTCAGGCACACGCATGACGGCATATAATTCCCCGCGCCGCAATGCCGCCTCCGCCTCCTGCTCCGACATGGGCACCAGCTCGATCATAAAGCGGGAATCGTCCATCTCCTGCACCGCCGCAATGCCAAATCCCAGATAGGAATCCGACAGATCTCCCACCATGCCGATCCGATATCTGGTTCCCTCCGCTGCAAGCGCCCCCTGTGCAATCAGCAGACAGGCAAACACGCCCACGCAAGAACAGACGGCAATGTCTGCCAGTATCTGTCCGGGAAGCAGTCTTGCCGCCCGTTTCAGTTGTGCCAGAAAGTATGCCGCTGTCTGTTTCATCTATCCCTCCCTGTTCCACTGTGCGAGACTTAGAATTTCAAGTCAGCCATGCTGACTTTGCATTGCGTCCTCTGCTGCTGCGCTTTAGAAATTCTTCTCACACAGTTCCTCCGCCAGCTTATGAAAATCCCCGCCATATTGCCAGCGATGCAGCGTTCCGTCCCTTAATATATAACACATATCGCATAATTCCAGATCCTGCGCGTCGTGGGTCGCCACCAGCACGATGCCTCCCTCTTTTCT
Organism: bacterium 1xD42-87; assembly: GCA_003611805.1. Lineage (GTDB taxonomy): Bacteria > Bacillota > Clostridia > Lachnospirales > Lachnospiraceae > UBA3282. The sequence continues at coordinate 63,119 of RAYM01000027.1, forward strand.
ATAAACGTTCAGATAGCTGCGAATATTCTCCTTGCAGACAGGGTCAAGCGCCGCCGAAGGCTCGTCCAGCACCAGAATCCCGGGGTGGGAAACCACCGCGCAGCCGATGGAAAGACGCTTCTTCATACCGCCCGACATACGGCGCACAGGCATCTTTAAAAAGCTGTCGATACCGAGCATCTTAAGCGCTCCCCCCGATAGTTCCCGCTCCAGCGTCTTTCTGTCGTACCACATGCGCAGATTATCCCACGCGCTCAGTTCCTCCATCAGCGGGTCTCCCTGCGGCACATAGCCCAGCACTTTCGGAATCTGTCCCGGCTCACGCAGCAGATCGGTTCCCTGCATCGGCTCAGGACAATTTTTCCCCTGCTCCCGTGACGGACATCCGTACACGTAAAAAGCGCCGCTGTCGGCCTTACGGACACCCGCCAAAATGGAAAGCAGCGTGGATTTCCCGCTGCCGTTACTTCCAAGGATAGCCGCACAGCTTCCGGCATCCATGGAAAACGATATGTCAGTAAGCACTTTCTTTCGGGAATATGCTTTTTTGATCCCTGCTACTTCTATTTTCATAGACACCCCCATCCGCCGCGTACTTCTCTATTGCAGCCGAAACGCCGCTGTTCCCATGCTTCGCTGCAAAGCCCGCGCCGTCAGCCTGCCTGCCCCGCGAGAGCTTTCTCCACCGCCTCCGCAATGCGCTCCATGCCCGCCGCCGTCGGATGCACCCCGTCGCTTGTCATCTCGTGCAGATTTTCCAGGGTAACGCCGCAGTCAGACAGATCAATCACCGAAAGCCCCCTGCTCTCAGCGATACGGATGATCACATCCCCATAATCCGCGGACGTAAGCTGTTCGCCATTGACAAAATCCACATAAGGCGTTTCTGTCCCATAATCCCCTACCGGAAGCAGCGTACAGCAGTAAATTTCCGCCAACGGGTAATTCGCCTGCACCTTGTCAAGCATAAGGGTATAGGCGTCGCTGAAGGTTTCCACTACCCCCTCTTCCACCAGCCCGGTGCCGTCATTGTCCCCCAGCGGAACCGCTTTCATAAAGTCATTGGTTCCCAGATATATGACAACTCTTTCGGGGCACGCCCCCTCCGGACCTGAAAGATCGTTGGTCCGCAGTTCGTTACAGCCGCACTGGGGATCTTCCGTTCCCGTGGAATCCCCTGCCACGGTCGCCCCGGAGCTGGAACTGTTCACATAGAGGGTAAGCTCCAGATCATCCGCCACCCGGTACCACCACGTATCCTCCATCACTGCAACTTCCCCATTGTTTGGGAAAAAGGCATAATATCCCACAGGATTATACCCCTGAAAGGTGGAAATGCTGTCCCCCAATATGGAGAACGAAGTACCCGTAAGCTGCGCCGCCTCCTGCGCGCCGCTGTCCTGCACGACTGACGAATCCTGACCGCCCTGCCCTGCGGCTGCCGCGCTGTCGTCCGCTAGAGCCGTTTCCTGCTCTTCACCGCTGCCCGCCGCGCCGACATTCCCTCCCTGCTCTGTAACTGCCGCGCTTTCCGCGCTGTTGTCCTGCACATTCACACTTGCCGCACCGTCTTCTTCCCGCGTGTCCGCGCCGCCTCCGCAGCCCCACAGAACTGCCGAGACCGCCAATGCGCAAGCCGCTGTCAAAACCGCTCTCCTCATTCGTCCGCCGCCCCTCATTTTTTCTTGAACATAGACTGTCTTGCGCCGTGCATCTTCCTGTGCTTCAGCACATCGTCAACCGCATCCATACGCAGCCCGGCATCAATAAAATCGCAATATTTGCAAAAGGGATAATTGTGTCTGCCTGTGGCAATGGCGGTGCGAAGTTCCCTGTACCTGTCGCTGTTCCATCCCTCTCTGAGAGATGTCGTATTTAAATCCGCCATCTCCGTGACTTCAAAATTGTCACAGCAGCAGATCCCCAGTTTACCGAAGGGCGTAATCCACAGATCCGTAAACGGCATCAGGCACGTTTCCCTGACGATCTTCCCTTTGGACTGTTTGTTGGGCGCGCTGCCCGCGCGGTTTGTCAGCACCTCTTTCAGATAACGGATCTGCACGAGAATATCCACATCCCGAAATTCATCCGGGTGCGCTTTCACATAGTCGTGAATCACCTGCACGTTGTCGTGCATCTTCATCTCCATGCCGTAATTGTTGATGATAAGCTGATCCACGTAGGGAACAATCTGCTTCACCCTGTCCACATCCAGGAGCAGACCGTTTGTGGACATGAAGATAAAGGTATCCGGCAGTTTTTCCCTTGCATATTTGTGAAACTCCACAATGCGCGTGTCAAGCCACGGCTCGTTGTTGCCGTACAGGGTCAGATGCCCCTTATAGTTCCAGTCGTGGAGCTGGTCAATCACGGAATAATAGAGCGCGTCATCCATCTTCTTGTAGGGACGCTTTTCCGCGTGAATGTTGGCGGTACAGAACTCACATGTACTGTTGCAGCGGTTCACAGTCTCCAGATTCACCACGAGCGGATGCGGCGCCTCCTCATGGCTCATAAAATACGCAATATACTCTTTCTGTGATCTCCTGCGGCTGACAAACTGCAGTTTCAGATAACTTTCGCTTGCCACCCAGGGAATATATTTTTTCGCATTCCACCCGATCACTCCTCCGAAATTGTGTACTCTGATTGGCATAATTACGCCCTCCTATATATGATATACAAAAACCGTCATACTCCCGTCATGCGCGGTGTACTCTCCCAACAGGGAAAGCCCTGCATCCTGCGCATTGGACAGTCTGATTCTGGAAAAAAGATACTGTCCGCCGAGCACTCGAAACGCCTTCCCGTCCATGTAAATATGGTCGTCCGTGGCATACACCGTCTTTGTGGCGCTGACAATGCTTAAATCCGTTCCCGAATACAGATAGGCTCTGGCGCCCCAGTCGTCATAATAAATTCTGGTCACCTCCACCCGCTCCAACGCCGGGGCGATGATTTTGCGAAAATCCTCTTTGTACTGCTGGGAATAAAAGCCCAGATACCCGTCCAGCGTGGCAATACCGTTATACTCAAGCACTGCCGGGTGAAAGCCGTAAGCTGCCGCCCACCCGCCATCATATCCGATATCCGCCTTAATCTCCTCAAACAGGTCCACAGCGTAGAACTGTTCGTAGGACAATTCGTCCACTTCCTGCCCGTGAAAATGCTCATAAGCCCTGTTGTAACATGTGCTGTATAAATCGTTATAGCGGGTCGGCGTCAGGATCACCGCCAGCGCAGCGATACAGACAATACCGTTTGCCAGCCACATCTGCCATATTCCCGCGTCGTACAGCCTGCGTAAAACCAGAAACAACGCCGCGTACCAGAGAAACGGATTGAAAAAGATCGTCCGGTTAAACTGCCAGCCCTCCAAAGGGGGAATCAGTTTTTCCACAAGGGACCGCAGCGGCTCAAAGTCATACAGACCATATACCATGCAGTTAAACAGAATAAAGATCATCAGCAGATTGAAGGGATCGCGCCAAACAGCCTTTCCCTCCTTTTTTTTCAGATACATCGCGTTGTTTACAGCAAAATACAGTATACAAGCAGGCAGCACAACTTTTCCGTGTATATCATCCGCATGAAAAATGCCTTCCCGGAACACTTGCCCGATTTCCCTGAAAATCTCCGGCAGGGACAGGCTTGCGTTCACAATGGAAGAGCGGATTGTCACCTCTTCGCTAAAAAGCATCTGCCCGAACAGCCGGTATTCGCAGACTACAAAACCGAGAGCCAGCACAAAAAGCGCGCCGAGCAGCCGCCATACACCATTAGCGTCCCGCCGTGACAAATCCCCGCTCCTTTTTCTGCCAAGATACGCCTTCCTGCAAAAAAGCCACAGGATCGCAAGCGCAAGGTACCCCAGAATAAAAATACCATGATAGGAAAAATAGGATACAAGCGGGTATGCACACAGTGCTGCGTACCAGAGATACCACCGCTTTCCCTGCCCTTTATATATCTTGAGGAGCAGCCAGACGCACAGCGGAATCGAGGCAAAGGCAAAACCGAATGCCGGAAAGAACCAGCAGATCCCATAGGTAAAACCTGTCATATAAACGACCGGGCGGTATTTTTCATATCGCTCCCCGAGCATTTCTCCCGCCAGCAGGCGAAAGGAAAACATACCGATCAGAATCTTTCCCAAAAGCCCCAGCACATAAGCTGTGTAAGTCGGAAAAATCATAAAAAGCATGCTGTAAAGCGAAAGCTCCGAGGGAAGGTTGTCTCTGCTGACGCCGCCGAGAAACGGGATATCCACACCGTGTTTCCAGAAAGAATCCGTATTTTTCAGCATCTGGAACTGCGCCAGAAACAAATCCATATTATCATGGACGCCGATATAGCTGCGCTCCCCGTACCCGAAAAACACCGCCGCCATAAGCAGGAGAAAACCCGTAATCGGAAAAATGAACCAATATTTTGTTATCCAGATAAACCATTTTTGCCCGACCAGTTTCTTCATATATGCATCCTAATCATCATCCTATTTTCAGTCTCTGCAGATTCCTCATATTGTCACATCTACGTCATTATTTATGAATATTCCACATTCTCTCATAATTCACGACACCTTTGTCACACGCTCTTCCTTCTTATGCCGTCCCGTCCGAAATACAAACAGCTTCTGCCCGAAAAAATTCATCACGATAAAGATACCCATACCGAATATCATGGCGACATTGTCGAGAACAGCCTGGGAGAGCGTTCCGCCAGCCGACAGCCCGGACACATCCAAAAGCCAGCCGACAAGGGGCTGAGCCACGCTGAACGACACGAGATAGCAAACGATAATATTGAGGGCAAACCGCCAGGGCAGCCATTTATCCCGGTTCTCCACCTTAAAGGTCAGCTTTGCGTTCGCGTGATAGGAGAAGACGCTGCCAATAAAATAGGAAATACCGCTGGAAAGCCAGTAATTCATATGAATCAGATTATACAGCACCGCCATAATCACCCAGCCCAGAAACGTGTTAATCACGCCCACCATGCCGAAGTGTATGACCTCCATGATAAAATCTTTATATTTTTCAAATAACGCTTTCATAGACAACAAAATCCTTCCACACAATACGCTCTTTCCCTTTTATTTTTTCCATGCCGCATCAAAAAATATGACAGCCTTCTTCCTCCCCGGCTCAAAACATGATACACTCTAATTATCTTCCCGGCGCAGAGCCGGAACACGGCAAAACTGCCGCTGAAAGGAGCGCCCATGCCATCTTTAAAAATACACCATATCGGCTACTTAGTCAAAAAGCTGGAAAAAGCAAAAAAAACGTTTGAATCCCTCGGCTATCTGGCCGAGCAGGACACCGTCCGCGACGAGATCCGCAAAGTGGATATCTGTTTCCTCATAAAGGACGGTTACCGAGTGGAACTGGTCTCCCCCTTCTCTGAGGAATCCGTGGTCTCGGGACTGCTCAAAAAATACAAAAACGCGCCCTACCACATCTGCTACGAGGCCGACGATCCCGAAACGGCTTATGAAGAACTGACCGCAAACGGCTTTGCCGCCATTGACACCCCCACGCCCGCGCCCGCACTGAACGGCTGCAAGGTGGTCTTTCTGACAAGCCCCGTGATCGGGATGATCGAGTTAATTTATTGAATAATGCGAAACTTAGTACCTGCAAGTCAGATTTTCTGACTTTGCGCTCCGTCCTATGGCGGAGCGTCTTTAGAGGTACTTTTCGCATTGCGTACATACATCGTAATGGTGCCGCACTTTCGCTCCGTGAAATCCGACAGATCCAGGCTCGGCTCGTAGCACCAGTGCCGGTCTTCCTGATTATACATCACAACCACGTCTATATCCGCAAAGTCCGCCTGCTCGTCCTCTCTGGGACCGAAGGAGCGGTTGATTTTATTCTCGTCCTCCTCCCAGTAAAACACTTCGTCGTAACCGTGGAGGCGGAACCAGTGATACATAGTCTTGTTTCCTTCCAGATTCGGACCGAAACAGGACAACACTTTTTTGTCTGTTCCCTGCACCAGTTCGAGGGTCGATTCCAGCATAGTCTGAATGCTCTCTCCCCGGTAAGCAAAATACCGTGCCTCCCGCAGCGCCACCCTTCCATGCGCCGCCAGCATCAGAAGCAGGCAGAGCATGTAAACGATCCGACGTTTGCCGCTCAGGGGGCGGAAACGGCATCCCACTATCACGAAAAAGAACACATATCCCAGCACACACGGCAGAATATAGCGTTCCTCCAGCGCAGTCTTGCTGTAAGTGACGCACTGAGGCACGATAATCGCCGCTGCAAGCAGCATTTCCCAGCCAAGTTTCTTCAGCTGCTCCCAGTAAGTCAGAAGAATCAGCCCCATCAGCACGCCGAACCTGACATACCACTTCAGATTATTTCCCGCCGCGTTTTGCCATGTCTGCACGTACTGGCCAAGGGTCACACTCTCGTCCAGCCCCACATAAGAGTAGTTGTTCGTGCCAACCACAAACAGAATCAGAAACATTTCCACCACAAAAATAATGCCGATCGTCAGCAGATAAGGCATTCTGTCTCTGACCGTCTCCCACAGATTGGGAATTGTCACCCGTTTTCCCTTCATCCCGTCATACAAAATATAAAGCCCCACAAAAGGCAGAAGCAGGATAAAAGGCTCCTTATAAACAGACATCAGAAAGAAAGCCGCCACACTGATAACCGCATACGCTCTCTTCTCCGTGGAAAGCCATTTCAACAGAAAATAAAACCCCACCGCAAACATCATGGTATCATAAGATTCCTGCGGTCCCAGTTTCCACCACACCGCCGACTGGTATCCCACCATCACCGTCAGGGAAAAAAGCGCGGCGTATACCATATTGCACTTCATCTGTCTCGCGCAGTAGTAGAGCGCCACAAGCGCCACCACGATCTCAGCCGCCTTCACAACCGACATTGCTGTCAGATTTATGCCGAACACGTAAGCCATCAAAATCCGGTTAATATAGTACAGTGGTCGGAAACGAAGTGTCAGGTCAAAGCTTACCGTATCGCGCAGACAGTCCCACAGACTGCGGTGTTCCAGCGTTATCCAGTCAATGTACTGGGCAAACTCCCAGTCGTCCACCAGATGAAACCCCGACGTCAGCGTCCCCGTGACAATCACCACACCGAACACCAGCACGGCAAAGAAGATCCATACGAGAACAGCCTCCCTCTTTTTATCCAGTTTTCCGTAAAACTCCTGCACCCTGTCCAGAAATCTGTTCACCATGCCGTACTATATCTCCCCATTGATTCCGCTCTGCGGAATCTCAAAATCCACGGATGAGCAAGCTCATCCTGGAGAATGCCGCTTTTCAGGCATTCTCCTGAGTGAAAGTGATTTGCGAAGCAAATCTAGAACTTCTTAGCGAAGCAGCCTTTGCTGCTGAGCTTTAGAAGTTCTTTTCACTCTGTGATCTGGCCGATAATGATATCCGCCATCTCGCCCACATTCTTCATGGAAACCACCTGTCCCATATTAAACTTCATGCCAAACTCCTGCTCCACAGCCGCCAAAAGATTGATATGCTCCAAAGAATCCCACTCCTCGATATCATCCGCCGTGGTGGCATCCGTGACGGTGATCTCCTCGTCGTCAAACACATCCCTGAAAACCTCGTTTAACTTTTCAAACACTTCTTCTCTGCTCATATGCGCTCTCCTTTTCCCATTTATTTCCCTGCCAGATTATTTTTCCATATCCGCATTCACTGCAATGACTGTATTCTTGTTTTCATATTCTGCCGGAATCTCAAATTTCCACATTGTGACGCCAGCGTCAGTTTCCTCCGTTTTCTCAAAACCCATTATCTGATAGAAATCCTTCACCATGGCGTTTTTCGCCGTCGGATAATAATAGCCCATGATCGTCCCGACGCCGCATTCCCGGCACGCCTCCACCACGCTGTCCATCATGGCAGACTCCATGTCCCGCTTCAGCACACGGCAGCTCATCAGCCACAGCTCCAGGTGCAGCACACCGCCACCGTCCGCCGTATCCGGCGTCTCTCCACGCCTGTAAATTTCTACGTCCGCCGCCGTCCCTTTTCTGCCAATCACCACGGAGACCACGCCGTTATCCCCGAAACGGTCAGCCAGCTTTCCATAGCGGGTAATGTATCCCGGATCCACCGCAAACGCCTCAATCTGCGCCTGTGTGAACCGTCTTGTCGTCAGATTAAACTGGTTGCTCTTATTGGTCAGCTGGGCGATGCGCGCCATATAGACCGCCTCAAACGGTCGGATCGTTCCCCTCATTTCCAGTGAGAGCAGGTACTCCCGGTAATCAGCGAAACGCTCCTGCTGTATTTTCCTCTCCACATTGGCTCGGTACATCTCGCTGCGCTTCCTGTCATCTTCCGACAGGCTTGTCACCTCAAAAAAGCCGCTGTGATCAAGCACCCGGATGTACTGCTCCGGCGTACCGATCCCGGGAACTGCCACCCCGGCATTCTGGGCGCTCACAATCTCCCGTTCCGCCGGATTGTCGTCCACGAACACCAAACTGTCCGGCAGAATATTCAGTTCCTGCGCAATAGCAGTGATATTGCTGCTCTTCGGCTCCCAGTTCGCCTTGATCAGAACAAAATCCTCCGGCTTCAAAACGCCTTCCGGATGATTTAAGCCCGCAATGGCGTTGTCATACTCATTTTTGGAATTTACCGCCAGCATAACGCCAATCTCTTTTTGCGCCTTGACATAACCCTGAAATTCCGAGTACACCTGCCCCATCGGCGTCTCCTGTCCGATCTCCAGATTTTCCGGGCCATCGTCCCCCACAACGCCGCCCCAGAGTGTATTGTCCAGATCCAGAACAAGCGCCTTCCTGTTTCTGCCGAAAACTGATTTTATGATATTCGCCAGATTATGTGCCAAAACAGGAATCGCCTGCATACAACAGGCATACTTGTACATATGCCAGTACAGGGAATCCGCCCACCTGTCAAGCCCGTAGGCTGCCGACAGATAATTGATATCGTTGATGTAAAAATTTCCGTGTTCTCCCGCATACTGATAAAACTTCTCATTCAGCCTGTTGACAAAGCAGATCCGTCCCTGGGGGTACACCCCTTCCTGATTGCCCAGAAGCCTGTAAGAAGGATAGTCAAAGTTATTCTGGATCACAGGACAATGATATACTTCCGCAATTTTTTCCCACATCACCCGGAAATGGTCATACTGCTCCGAAAGCAGCCCGTCCACCCTCTCCTGCGAATCGGAGACAGAGGGAAACACAAGATTCCGGTTGGTCGTGTGGATGAAAATCAGGTCCGGCGCAAACGACCGAAGTTCCGGGTTGTCAAACATCACGTCCTGCCAATACTGCGCGTACTCCGACTCATAAAACACCGGGCGGATGCCCTGTTCCAGCAAAAACAGTTCCAGCATACGGATGATATCGTGTGTCGTACTGCCTCCCAGAACCGCAATCCGTTTCTCCGTAAAGTCAGAACGCTCCTCGAGAAGCGCCCGCTTTATTTTCTTTGATTTCTTTAAGATTACCTCCCCGTCAAAGGGGTATTCCAGTTCGCGCATAGATTCTCCTCGTCTATATTTTGCCGACGCCTTCGTTCGCGTTGCTCGTCATAAGCCTTTCGTTTCGGTCTCTCATGCAAGCATGGCGCCCGAATCAAAAGTCTTCTGACTCTGCTTATGCGCATAAGCAGACTCAAGATACTTCGTATCTTTCGTTCGCGTTGCTCGTCATAAGCCTTTCGTTTCGGTCTCTCATGCAAGCATGGCGCCCGAATCAAAAGTCTTCTGACTCTGCTTATGCGCGCAAACAGGGCAGGTTTTTACACCTGCCCTTTATCATACCATATTTTACCTGCTCTATGCAATCATTCCTCCGGCGCATAGTCATTGCGGATTATTTTCGCTAGCTTCTCCGCATACACCCTTGCTCCCAGAGGCGTAAGGTGAATACCGTCCGCCAGATATTCGTCCGCCGTCTCCGCGTCGATCCCGCTGTCCTCAAAGGCGTTGAAGAAGATCACGCCGTCCTCCTCAAACAGTCCCGCCACATAACCGGCGCCTCTTGCGTAAGTAATCAGCGGACCGTAACCATAGTCCAGAGAATAGGCATCTCCGATAAAAGTGCTGCCGTTAAAGACCTGGCAGTAATGGGGGGCGACCAGCACAATCCCCGCATTCGGGAAACGGCTTTTCAGCCTGTTGATCGCATCCTGAAGCGCCCCTGTGTAGGTATGCACCTCGTCTACTGCCAGCGTATCCCCGCCCTCCAGATATCTGCTGTTTGGAATCTGCTGGGTCAGGAAATCGTTCACCCCGTACTCTATGATAAAATAATCCGTCTTGTCAAAATCGCACGTCTTTAGAATTTCGCCCGCCGCATAGCCTTCAAAAATGTCCGTATTGATATTGCCCAGGATTCCGTTCACCACGCCCATCAGGCATCGGGAACTCCACGTTGAGAAATTGTACTGCTCATACGTCGTAAGAGCCGCTGTCGTGCCGCCCATGGACATATTATAGACCTTTGCGTTCAGCTGTTCGCTAATGATATCCGCCACACCGCTCTCCGTACGGTCGCCGTCCATGATACTGTCGCCCAGGATAACAATCTGCATATCATAATTCCTGGTGTCTTCCTCCTTAGCTGCGGAATCCTTCTTGTCTTCCTCCGTCTTTTTTTGTTTCACCGTTTCCTGTTTTTCTATTTGGGCAGGCGCCGTCTCCTGCTCCGACTCGCTGGCGGCAGGAACCGCCCCGCTCTCGGCAGTCACCACGCTGGAGCCTTCTCTCAGGCTGCGCCACTCCTCCTTCAGTTCCTCCACCGTCTGTCTGTTCTGCTCCTCCAGCGCCAGCCGCTCCCGCTCTACCTTCATCTGTGCCTGTCCGTATACGATTTCAATAATCGCCAGAACACAGAACCCGATCAGAACGACCAAAAGCATATTTATGTTCTGTCTTCCACGCCTCGTATTTCCCATCTTCTTACCGACCTTTCCTCTATATTGATGCCTGCGCTCTGTTTTCCCCTGCAATCTGTTCTTAACCTTTACATATTCTCACGGGCTCTGCAGCAAGTGCAAAGTTCTGGGTCAAACCGTTACATCTACATTTACTTTACCACATTTTTCCCAATTTTCCTATCATATGTGCCTGGAATTAAAAAAATCTTCCGTAAATCTTAATATGTTATGGTATATTATAATAGAGACAACTTTAAAATATGCGAAACAATTCATTTACGAAAGGATACGCCGATGCCGTTAATCAATCCGGGGGCACAGCCAGATACGCCCTTCTTCGGACATAGAGACTCCCGAAATGCACGAAAGAAAATACCTTCCTCCTTGCAGGAGGTTCTTCTTTTCCTTATTCTCCTGACTGCCTCTTACGCAATTTTGCTGCTTTTTATAAAACCGGTGGACGCCATCAACGACGATTGGGGGATGTACAGCATCCTGTCAGGCGCGTATACGGGAACACCTGACGCGCATGTCATGTTTTTTCTCTATCCGCTCTCCTGGCTGCTCTCAAAACTCTATTCTATGTGGAGTTTCATTCCCTGGTACGGGCTTTTCCAGCACGCCGTACAGATACTCTGCCTCTTTACGGTCTACCGGCGCATTCTTCGGATCAGTAAGCGCCGCAATCCGCAGGCTTCTCTTCTGCCGCCTGCCCTCGCCGCCTTTCTGATACTGTTTTTTATCATTGACCTGAATGTGCTGGCGGAGGCACAGTACACCACGACTGCAGGGCTTGCCGCTGCCGCGGCGCTGTTTTGTTTTATCACTTCCCGCATCAGTCAGCCAAACACTGGATTCTTTCTGGACAATATACCGACCCTGCTCTTCGCTTGGGTTTCCTTCAGCATGCGCCAGAATATTTTTTATCTCATGCTGCCCATGGCGGGCATGCTCTGGCTCAGCAAATGGATTTCCGCCTACAAGAATAAATACGAAGGCGCCGCCGCAAAGCTTCTCGGTTTCGCCCTGCTTTTAATCGCAGGCATGGGGCTTCTCTGGGGCGCAAACGCCGCAGCTTACTCCGCCGAAGAATGGTCTGATTTCCGCAAAATCAACCACTACCGTGAGCGGGTAGGCGACTTCTACGGCTGGCCTGAATATGAGGAGTGCCCGGAAGACTTACAGGCGCTCGGTCTGGATGAGGAGGCATATATGTACCGCAAACACGGCGCGCCGCATATCGGGTACGGCATGTCCGTTTCCGACTGGAAACAGATGCATGATCTGGCAAAACGCTGTTATCTCGCCCGCACAAGTCTCTCTGAGCGCCTGAAAAATATTGTGGTTACTGCCGTAAACGTATTCTTTTATCAGGAGGGCATGCAGCCCGCCAATCTGCTTGCCGGTCTCCTGCTGCTCCTGACCCCTGTACTGATCTTTTTGGAACGCAATGCCAGCGCCCTTTTCGTCTACCTGATGTATCTATTCGGACGGGGTGTGAGCTGGGGTTATGTGCTCTACGAAGGACGTTTTCCCAAGCGCATTATCCAGCCCCTGATTACCGTGGATTTTCTGATCCTTCTGGGGATCATCCTCGCCTTTAATCTGTTTCCCTTAGAAAAACGCAGACAGTATTATGTGCTGCTTCCCCTGCTTTTGGGACTCAGTCTTTTTTCGGCGTATGCCACATGCTGGGACATTGCGGAAAACTACCGCGTGCACGAGAAGACATGGCGGGAGCTTCGGGAATACTGCAGCGCCCACCCTGACAATTTCTATATCTGGACTTACAATTCCGGGACGCTGGAGCATTTCTATGAAACGCCTTTCGGACGCGGACAGGATGCTTACCAGAACTTCATCTACACCAACTGGGGCGTGATCTGTAACCCCAACACACAGAAAAAGCTCGACGCCCAGGGGATCAGCAGCTTTGGCAGGGATCTTGTGGACAGCGAGCATGTATATTTTATTCTGCAGGAAGCGCCCTACAACGAGGAGCATCCTGTCATCATGTATTTCCGGCATACCTATCAGGCAGGGCTTACCGTGACTGATACGTTTACTGCCGGGGATACAACTTATATGGTGTATCAGCTGCATCCCCTGTGACCGATACCGCGGCGCCTTTACGGGACGGATTTCCCGGTGGTGTAGTGACACATCCGTAATTTTTGTGTGTTGCCATAAAACAACATTTCAGTCATTTACGCAGCCCGCCCGCGCCCGAGCAACAGCAACGCCAGTACCGTAACCGACAACATCATCGGATAGAGATACCGGGTCAGCACACAGGGACCGAGAAGCACCGTTCCCGCGAGCGCCAGCAGATACACCGCCGGCAATAACAGCCCCGTCTTTTTCAATCCGATACAGCAAAGACAGTAAAACAAAAGCAGATAGCAGTAGAAAGCCGGCTGCATCACGAGCGCCACGGGCGGACAGTACCGCCACAGTTCATCCCCCGCCGCAAAATACCGATAGAGAGACTGTAAAAGCTGCAGTTTCTGATGTCTCACATAGCCCGGCGCAAGCGCTTCCATATAGGGCTGCTGGTCGCTCGGGTAGGTGATCTGCAGATATCCTTTCGCGTAGGTATACACATCATTCAAATATGACACGTCTGCCACATCCCACATCCCTTTATTTTTTAACAGAAACGCCTGCAAATACTCTCCCGGATAACGAAGACCCAGAGAAACCCACTCTTTCGCAAATATTCGAAGTGTCTCCCCGTCTCCCGCAATATCCTTCTTGCTCCTGTCGGCAATTACCGGCACATATTCCGGCAGATTCTCTCCCCACACCGCTGCAAGCGCCTCCCGGTCCTCCTGCGTCAGCTCCGCCTCATGGTACTGCACAACCCTTGCAATCTGCTGCGCCGGAACGCTCAGCATCTCTCTCGCATAAGTGTCGCTTGTCGCCGAAACCGCCTGCACCATCAGCGCATTGACAGCAAGATACAAAAGGAAAGCCGCCCCATGGGAAACACAGACCGTCCTAAAATAAGGTTTCCTGCGCAGGGAAGAAAAGGAAGCCGCCAGCACATATAGAATCCATGCATAAACGCTGTTGTTGCGGAACAAAAGCAAAAGCACTGTCAATGCGGCGTAACGCACAAACCATCCATTTCCCGGCACCTCCTTCCCCGCCGCCAGTTCATAGGCGAACACCGTAAACATCATGGTGAGCGCCGCATATATGGTGTCCTTCGTGATGGAGACGGCCAGCATCCCGTGAGTCGGAAAAAACGCCGCGCACAGGACAAAGGCATAACAGAGCCATTTTGACACGCCATGTCTGCAAAGAAAGCAGTAGACATACGCAAAACATGCCGCCACCACCGCCATCTGCAAAAGGGAGTACAATGCCAGCCCTGCCCGGTCCGAATTCGGCAGAAAGGACAGCAGCTCTCCCACCGCGAGACACCCTTTCAGCATCAGTGTGTGAATCAGCGGGTGATGCGTGGTCAGACCGCTTACCCGGATCTGGTCAAGCTGAGGAATCACGTCATAAGCCATGATCGCCGGATAGTAGGTTGCAAAGGGAATACAGAATCCCCCGAAGATGGCTGCAAATGCGGCGGGGAAAGAGCCTCTCCTTTCGATGACCCGCCCTGCCGCATCGGTGCTTTTCGCCGCCTGCCGTCTCTCTATGCCATCCCCGGCAGCCTTCCCTGCCAGAAAGAAAAGCATATTCTGACCCGCAAAAGTAATCGGCGTAAAACAGAGCGCCCACAAAACCGCCTCCGGCACGCCGCAGATTCCCGGATGGCTATAGACAGCCCCCAGCACCTGCAAAGAGACAAACCCCGCCGCCAAAAGCGCTCGCACGGTTACAGGAAAAAAGACCCCCTCCAAAAACAAAGCCCCTTTCCAGAGACAGTACAGCCCGAAGAGCATAGCCAGGGGAAGGATCCCCATGGTATACACATTTCCCTGCGCATGGAGAAGCTGAAAAATCCTTCCCGCGCAGATAACCGGCAGAAATGCAGAACCTCCTGTAAGCACAAGCTCCCGTACCGACATACCTTTTCCCATACTTTTCATATCCGATCTCCCTGTCCAGAATAATTTGTTCTTCAGATTTTCACATACAGACCCGTACGATCGAGCAGGGAAGTGTTGTCTTCCCCAATTCGCCGCGCACCCCATGCGCCGCTTTAGCGGTATACTTGCCCTGCAGGGAGCTGCGCATAATCAAGGGCATGTCCACTTTTGAACATGCCCTTGATTTTTATTGATCCCTCAGCCGTCTTGTCACAAGAGTCAGCCGGTACTCAAAATCCCGCCTGTTTTTCAGCGCCATATTTGACAGCATCAGCCCCGCAAACAAAGACTGTAATGCCGCCAGCCCGATAAACCCGCAGACAAAAAGAGTTGGAAACCTGTCCACCAGTCCCGTCTCAATATAAGTGATGAAAATCGGAATAAAAAGCACCACCGCAACCAGCGTCAGAATGACCGAACACAGCCCGAAAAAACCAAAGGGCTTGTAATCCCGATACAGTTTCATAATCGTATGGAGCACCTTAAATCCGTCCGAAAAGGTATTTAATTTCGATTCGCTGCCCTCAGGTCTGTCGCGGTAATCCACAATCACATTTTCAATTTGCATGTTATTATAAACCGCATGGATGGTCATTTCCGTCTCTATCTCAAAACCTGTGGAAAGCACTGGGAAAGTTTTTACAAAGCCGTAGCTGAACGCGCGGTACCCTGTCATAATGTCCTTGATATCACAATGGAAAAGCCTGTTGATGCTGCCGCGCACGATGGAGTTGCCAAAATTGTGGAAAGGTCTTTTATTCTCCGTAAAATAAGTGGAGGAAAGCCTGTCTCCCACCACCATGTCCGCGCTGTTGAGAAGCACCTTATCCACCATTTCCCTCGCATACTCCATGGGATAGGTATCGTCTCCGTCCACCATGATATAGCACTCCGCCTCTATCTCACGGAACATTCTGCGCATCACATTTCCTTTTCCCTGCATATGCTCATAGCGGATCACCGCACCGGCATCCCTCGCAAGTTCTACCGTCCGATCGCTGGAATTATTATCGTAGACATAGATCACCGCCTCAGGCAGTGCCTCTCTGGCATCCCCAACTACCTTCGCAATAGTCTTTTCCTCATTATAACAGGGAATCAATACTGCTATCTTATCCATTCTCCGTCTCCCGTACTCATAATCTTACTTTTCAGTTTACCACAGTTTTCCAATCTTTACTATCTGATTTTCTAAAATCCCTGATAGATAAACTCCGCCGCGCTGTACCCCGGTCCGTAATATCCCAAAAGAATAACTGCAAGCAGGAGCGCGTACCATAAAATCCAGCGGAGGGGAAGCGGCTTTTTCGCGATGGACTCCCGCACCGGTTCTTTTCTCTGCCGCAGGGATACTGCCCACAGAAGAAGGAGCGAAAGAACCGTGACCGCCGTCTCGATCCCGTCAAGGCCGAGCTGTAATAAAGAACCGTCCCAGAGAATCTGTGGATTCCACACGCGCGCCGATTCTCCCAGCATAGCGAACGCGTCACCCAGGGAAGCGGCACGGAAAAACAGGTCGCCGACACACACCAGAAAGAACGTTCGCAGAATGCGGACACCGCTTAAAAACCGTCCCTCCCCGTCCAGATGGAGACGCGCATTCAGACGCGCAAACGGCGGCGCCAGCAGCTCCTCCATTACAATATAAAACCAGTGCAGCAGCCCGGAACCGATCACAAATTTCCAGTCGCCGCCGTGCCAGATACCCACTGTCAGCCACAGAACGAACATAGCCGTAAAAGTGGCGTACTGTTTCCCGCGCTTTTTGCCAAATTTCTTTTTAAAGGACTGATTCAAGTTTGTAAAAAGTTTTGAACGAAGAAGCGGATAAAAAACATAATCCTTCATCCACACGCCAAGCGTAATGTGCCATCTGCGCCAGTATTCCGCCACGCTCTTTGAAAAAAAGGGCGTCTGGAAATTTTCCGGCAGGGCGATGCCTAGGCTTTGCGACAGCCCGAGCACAATGTCCATGCAGCCAGAAAAATCCGTGTACAGCTGCAACGCATAACAGCCAGTCGCCACCCAGATATAAGCGCCCGGATAGCTTGCATAATCCCCATAAACCGTATTCACCAAAACGCCGAGCCGCTCAGCAATCACCAGCTTTTTAAAAAAGCCCCAGATCATGCGCTGAAGCCCCTGCGTCACCTGCCTGTAATCAAAGTCGTGAGACGCAAAAAACTGTTCCGCATGCTCTCTGTACTTTAAGATTGGTCCGGAAATCAGATTCGGAAAATACAGCCCGTAAAGTGCAAGCTTACCGAAATTTTTCTGCGCATCCGCCAGTCCGTAGTAAACGTCGATCACATAGCCCAGCAGGGAAAAGGTATAAAAACTGACTCCCAGCGGCGCCAGGAAATCCACGCCGGAAACCAGCTCTTTCGGACCGCCGAACAGAGCAGCCGCGCCGTTTAGCGTATTAACCAGAAAATTAACATACTTAAGGGCAAAGAGAATACCGACATTGACTAATATAGTCACTACAAGAATGCCCCTGCGCCTCTTATCCTCCTCCGCAGGCGTCCCGGAAAGCATTCTTGCCCCCGCATAGCAGGCACCCACCGACACAAGCGGGTAGATGAGCAGCGCCCCCTGCCCCGCAAGCAAACAGTACGCGACGCTTCCCATCAAAAGAAATCCCCACTGGAACTTACGGGGGATACAGTAATATACAACTAATAAAACGGTAAAAAAACACAAAAAATAAAAGGAAGTGATACCCATATTTTATCCGCCTCCGCTTTCACTATAGCACATGGTTGTAAATATTTCCACAATGCAGTAAAATAATTAGCAGAAACGGAGGGTACAGTGTCAATGAAAAATCAAAAATTTCCCGTGTGGCTCATGATAGAGCAGAAGGATCGGGCTCTCTTTGCTGCCCTGACGGTTATGTATGGCATTTATGTTCTTCCTATTCTTCTTGCAAACCGTCTGTATCAGGATGATCTCTCCCGCAGTCTCCTCGGCGTTACCGGTTGGAATAACGATGCCAGACCGCTCACAGAGCAGATCGTAATCTGGCTGTGCGGCGGTTCTCCCATAAATGATATACATCCGCTTCCCCTCCTTTTATCCGTTCTCCTCTTAGCTTATACAGTCACGCTATACGCGAAGCGTTATCAGCTTGGAGACAGTCATATGTTTCCCGCTATTTGCATTGGTTTTCTGGTGATTGCAAATCCATTCCTCCTGTCAAACCTGTCTTACCGGTTTGACTGCTTCACCATGATTCTGGCTCTTTGCGCAACGATTCTGCCCTATGTGGTTCCTGTGAAAAAAGCCTTATGGAAAGTTTTTCTTTTTTCCTTGTTCATGTGTCTTATCACTCTCACCACCTACCAGCCTGCATGCGGCATCTATATCAGTCTCTGGTTTCTGGAAGTGTTTTTTATGCTCTTTGCAGAACGCATAGATCTGCCCAGACTTTTTATACGGGGTACTGCCTGCCTGTTAAGCGTTGTGCTCTATAAATATTTTGTGTTAAACCGCTATATCCGTCCGGCAAATGGCGGATGGCAGCCCGATGCCTACAGTTTCGCGTGGCGTTCCAAAGACGGGCTTTTCTCCGGCGTCATCTCGAACTTTCAAAACTTCATTCGCTATGTCGATACTGCTCTGCAGGGTATCCCCACGATTCTGCTGCTGCTTTTTGCCATTCTCACTCTGTCCGGCACGGTTCTCACGGGGCTTGTCCTTATCAGGCAGAAAAAACCTTTATACCAGAGGATTTTATCTCTTGTGTACCTGCTTCTTCTCCCGATTTTCGTAGTGTTGGGAGCTGTCGGTCCTCTTTTGGTTCTACGCCCCTCGTCTTTCAGCATAAGCGCGCACTCTCTGCTTTGCCTCTGCAGCTTCGGCATATGGGCGGGTATGATGATTTCAGCCCTTTATCCCCGGCTGCCTAGGCTCAGTCCGCTGCTTTTCCTTCCCTGCATGATTTGGGGTCTGTCCTTTTCCTGCTGCTATGGAAATGCGCTGACCGGTCAGAAACAGTACGAAGAATACCTGACCTACAGCATAGCCCATGATGTGGAAACCATAAATGCGGACGGCTCTATCCATGCACTCTCGGTATCCGGCAGAGCGCCGCACTCTCCGCAGGTAGCTCGGCTCAATGAAAAATACCCTCTTTTCCGCAATCTGGTTCCAACCTACCTGACAAACTCCTCCTATATGGGCGGCGTGCTGCTCCTGCATTACACGCAGGAACCTTTCACTTATGAAACACTGACCGAAGAAGACCAGAATTTGATTGACAACACGGAACCTTCTTCTGTAAACAGCGTCTATGCCTGCTACAAAAACGGGGACAAAATTATTATCCTCTTTAATCTTTAAATAGGCGGAACGGAGGCTACCATGCTATTTAATTCCATGACTTTCGCCGTCTTTTTGCTGACGGTATTTATACTGTACCATATTGTGCCTGTCAGATTCCGATGGGTTTTCCTTCTTGCGGCAAGCTATGCCTTTTACATGAATCTGCATGCCGCTTACGGTCTCCTGCTGCTTTTTAGCACAGTGCTTACCTACTTTCTGGCTTTGGAACTGGAAAAAACACCGGCTCAGACAAAAAGAAAACTTTGTCTTCTGGGTGGTGTCCTGCCCCTTGTGGCGGTCCTTCTGCTTTTCAAACTGGGCGCTCCCGTCATCAACCGCATCAATGCCCTGATTGGCGCCGGACGACTGGCGCTGCAGCCCCTAACTTTGAAAATCCTGCTGCCCGCGGGCGTTTCTTTCTATTTCTTTCAGTCCATGGGGTATCTTATCGACGTTTACAGAGGGAAAATTCACGCGGAACGGCACTTTGGCTATCATGCCCTCTTTGTCTCCTTTTTCCCGCAGCTGCTTGCCGGTCCCATAGGCAGGGCGGACGCGCTTTTGCCGCAGCTCAAAAAGGAACGGCGCTTTGATTATGAAAGTGTGACCTACGGGCTGAAGCTGATGGCGTGGGGGTATTTCAAAAAGCTGGTGATCGCGGACGTCTTCGCCGCTACCGTAAACAAAGTGTACGACAATGCGCACAGCTATGTTGGTCTTGTTTTCATCATAGTAACGGTGATGTTTGCCATCGAAATCTACTGTGACTTTTCGGGCTATTCAGATATCGCCATCGGCTGTGCAAAGCTTTTCGGCATAGAACTGGCGACAAACTTTAAAAGCCCTTACCTGTCTTTCTCCATTAAGGAATTTTGGAGCCGCTGGCATATTTCGCTTTCCACCTGGTTCCGGGACTATGTCTATATTCCCCTCGGCGGCAGCCGGGTGCCGAAATGGCGTAACTGTCTGAATCTCCTTATCACCTTTCTGGTGAGCGGATACTGGCACGGCAGCAGCCTGACCTATATTTTCTGGGGCGCGGTTCACGGTCTTTTGCAGATTGTAGAAACCTTTATCTACCCAAAGACAAGACGGGGTGTACCTGTCACCCGCAAAAAACATTGGTGGCAGCTCCCCATAACCTTTTCCATACTCTGCTTTACATGGATCTTTTTCCGTGCCAACACTATTCAGGACGCATTCTGGATTATTTCAAGGCTGTTCTGGGATATCGGCAGACCCGTAAATTATCTGAAAACCGCAGTGATCTGTCTGGACATGCCCTATTTAACGATGTTTGGCATGATGCTGCCGGCGGCGGCGCTGTTGCTCTATGATATGTTATCTTTAAAGCAGGACGTAATCGCTCTGGTCTCCCGGCAGCGGGCTCCCATTCGCTGGGGCGTCTATGTAGTGCTGCTGGTGGTGATCGCGCTGTTCTCCCATAAGGGAATTGCGACGGAGTTTATTTATTTTCAGTTTTGAGTTATTTATTAAAAATTGTGCAATAGCCAGTATTGCATGAAAGGAAAACCTGAATGAACAGAAAAAAACCTATTCTCGTATTTATTGCCAAGTGTATCTGTATCCCCGCTACGGCGGTTTTGATTCTATTTCTTTTGGATATTCCATATCGGAAAATCGACGATGAAAAGTATATGGACATGTGGAATCTGCGGATGCTGGGAAACCAGATTAATGAGGTGGAGATCGCCAATGTTGGCAGTTCGCACGGCGCTTACGACTTTGTTTACGATGCGTTGACGGAGGACGGGTACTCCTGCTTTAACTTTGGCAGCGTAAGCCAGACGTACCAGTATGATCTCGCTCTGCTAAGGGAGTACGGAAAACATCTGGACGAAGGCTGTGTGCTGTTCATTCCCGTCTCCTACTTTTCCTTCAACAATGAGACGGTGAACGAAACCGAAGCGCAGGCTCTGTCCGTAAAATACTACCACTGTCTCTCCCCGAAAAATGTGCCGGACTACGACCTCTACACGGATATCGTGACAACCCGGCTGCCGATTCTCTCCGCCGGGGAAGATCTGCTAAAACTGCTGCCGGAGTTTCCACTCTCCCTGAAAGTATTTGCAGCGGAGGAGAACCCAGACGCACCCGGAATGGACGAAGCTGCCGTCGCAGAGTTCGCGAACCGTGCCGCGTCACGCTATGACCGACATTTTAACAACAAGGAAAATCTCTTTTTACCCGAACGTGAAGAGCAGCTCCTCTCCCTGATCGACTACTGCAAAGAGCACGAGCTCACGCCCGTGCTCATCACCACGCCTTTTTCTTCCTACTACAACGCGCCGGTATCCGAAACGTTTTTTGACCAGTTTTACAGTACGGTCAACCGCATTTCATCTGACACAGGCGTCAGTTATTACGACTACTCCCACGACGCGCGTTTCAGTGAAAATCTGGCTTACTTTTCGGATTCCGACCATCTGAATGCGGAGGGAGCGGCATATTTCATGGAAATCATCACGGAAGAGGTGCCGGAGCTGCGGGACGTGCTGGGTAGATGACAGCATATGCAGCCAATGTTTTTGTTGCAAAAGCGGGACGGCTATTTCATACTTTTCAGATTCAAAATGGCTGCGATTAGTAAATTGCACACCTCACAACATTTCCCGCATTTTCCTTACAAGATACAGCGGCATATTTGTAATATCTCCATCCTTCCGATAACCGCGTTTGGAAAAGCGGATCGCATATTCGGGCTGATGGTCGGCAATATATCTTTTGAACGACGGGGCGGATTTGTCTTCCCCGCCCTTCACTTCAATGGGAATGATCTCCGTGCCGTATTGCAGTACAAAATCAATTTCACTGTTTTTGTCGGAATAGTAACGGGGCTCGATCTCAAACTGTCCCCGAAGCTGCTGCAGGCAATAATTTTCAGTCAGAGGTCCTTTGAACTGGTAGTCTGCCTTTAACAAAATCGCACTGTTGTCAATACCCACCATATGTTTGAGAAGCCCGGTATCAAAAACAAAAAGTTTAAACTGGTCCAGCCTGTCAAACGCCGAAAGCGGATGCTCCGTTTTGGAGACATTATAAACGCGTCCCAGCATACCGGCTGATACGAGCCATTCGATCGCCTCCTCAAAATCACGCGCCCTGCCGCCTTCGCGGACTACACCGTACATAAACTTCTCGTTGGGCTTTGCAAGCTGCGCCACGATGCTGCGGAAGACCATGAGAATGCGTCCGCTGTTTACCTTGCCGTTGTGTTTGGAGAAATCATTTTCATAGACTTCTATCAGTTCATGCTGTATCCGGGAAACTTTCATCGGATCCCGGTGTTTAACCCATGAATCCACGCATTCCGGCATACCGCCGATGATCAGATAGTTGTTGTACGCCTCAAGCAGACGGCTGTGGAAAATATCCTCGATCTGCTGATTTTTCCGAATGTTCACGTAGTAATCATAGAGAACCGGAACAACCGCATCCAGAAATTCGTCGAAAGTTAACGGAAAGACATCAAGCAGATTGACCATGCCGACCGGGTAAGATTTCGGCTTTGCAAGAAGCGTCCCCAACAGGCTGCCCGCCGCTATGACATGATACTCGTTTGCCTTCTCTTTAAAATATTTCAACGTGTTCAGCGCCTCCGGGCATTCCTGAATCTCATCAAAAATTACCAGCGTTTTACCCGGAAGAATTTTTTCTCCGCCAATCATGGAGAGAAGTTCAATAATCCTGTGGGGATTCTTGTTTGTTTCAAAGATAGACTTCAACTCATCCTCTTCGTCAAAGTTAAAATAGACAAAGCTGTCATAACAGCTTTGCCCAAATTCTTTCATAAGCCACGTCTTACCGACCTGCCGCGCACCCTTCAACACCATGGGTTTTCTCTCCTCGCTGGCTTTCCAGTTTATCAAATCCCGAATGACATTGCGTCTCATGGAATACCCCCTTCTATGTGTCCAAAAACAGTATTACACATTTTTCCAGGGTTTTCAATTATATTTTACACATTTTTCTGCGTTTTTCGACGCGGATTTACACATTTTTCTAGAGTTTTCAGCAAAAATCGACACATTTTTCCACAAATATGGTCAACAGCGCCATCCTTTCGCAGTCAGCCGCTTTCACAGACACAGCTGTCACCACTTCACGCCAAGCACCGCCTCTTTCTCCACGTGCCGGTCCCCGCGGAGATAAAAATCCTCCGCCGCCTCCTTCGCAATCTCGGGGGTGACTTCTTCCGGCAGGGTGATGCCCGGATGAAAGAGAATTTCCAGCGTTCTCCCGTCGCGCTCCGCCTTGCGCATCATTTTCCCGTAAAGCCTTTCTATTCTTTCCCGGTCCATCCGACCGCTCATCACAAGCCCCCAGAGATACATCTGGCTCATCCCGTTCGCCTTGCAGAAACGGTCCGCCTTATGGGAATAAAGGGATAAGAGTCTGTTTTTCACAAAGTTCACAGGGCGGTATGTTTTATAAAGTGACACATCTGTCAGGAATACGCCCAACACCTCTTTGGAATTGCGGATATATTCTAACGGATACCCTCCCTCGCGCACCGCTTCCAGAACCGCCTCCCACACAACGGGAATCATGTGGGCGTGCTGGTGGCTGTCGATCCGAAGCCCCTTCTGCCTGCAGGAAACGCCGCTTTCGGCTGCGATTTTCATACACTTTTGGACAGCGCCCTGCGCCTTCGCAAGCTGCGCGCTGATTTCACATTTTAACTGCGCCTTAACCTTCTTTCTTTTCCAGGGCAGATAAGACGCCGCAAAAAGCCCGCCCCAGCCAAGACCCATCAGGTCACTGCCCGGCTTTGTCAGTTCAGGCGTTTTGTCTCTCCCTGCCAGACTTCTTCCCTCCACAAAATCCAGATGTACTGACATAAGCGGCAAAAACGGAAGTTTCGGTATCGCCCCATAAAGCAGTTCCATGCACTCCCCAAAGCAGCCCATATTTGGCACAATACTGATACTGTCAAGTCTGCCTGCCCGCATACACTCCAGCATGTCTTTGGATGTATTTATGGTCAGCGCATAATCGTCAGCGTGAATATCCGGTTTACTCATGCCGAAATCCCTCCCGAAAACTCTCTCCCCTCAGACGGAGCGCGTTAAGCTGATTGCCCTGCGACGTGGCCGGAAAGGCGGCATAGCCGATCAAATCCCCCTCTGTCGGCATCCAGATATGCACGCCGTCCACAGGGTACTGCTCTGCCGGCCATGCCAAATAATCCGGCTGCCTGACAAAATCTTTCGCCTCCATCTCAGGAATTTTGAAAATCCTCGCCCCGTATTGCAGCAGAAAAACCGCCATGACTGCCACCACCGCCACACGCAGCGTCTTTTCCCGCACCGGGCGTGCTTCCACTCCTGCCGCCAATGCCGCATGATCTTCGTTGGAAGTTCCAAAAGCCCAACCGCTCAGACCCGTCGCGGCTCCAAGTGTCAGCGCCACAACCGTATAGATATACAGCCCGCCGTAACGCATATGGGGCGCGGTCACCAGCCAGAAAACCAAATTCACAATCCCTGTGCCCAAAAGAGCTGCCCAGACATATTCTTTACTGCGAAGGCGTTGTACTAGCAGGTATAAAATCACGGGTATACAGACCACCCCCGCCACAATCACAACACGATTCCCCACTTCCTGCGCCAAAAACCATCTGGGGATCCATCCCAAAAAGGAATTGTCATATTCCGCCGCCTTGTTGATGCCCCTTGCAAACATCTTGATATCCAGACTGTCCTTCATAAGCACCTCTTTGTCCATCTTCCAGTCCAGGTTAAACAAATCCAGTCCGCCATATGGATAAACAAGATAGCCGGAAATTATCACATTGCGTATCAGATAAGGAATTAATATGAAAATCCCCGCCGCCACATGGGTTAAAACAGCTTTTCCATGTTTCTCCCTGATAAACAGATAGAGCGGGTACAACGCCAGAACAACAACCGGCGCGGCGGAAAGTTTCACCGTTGCGGCATACACGCCGACAAGGCACAGCCAGCCGTACATCTCGCCGTCCTCCCTTCCGCTCTCCCAAAACTCGCTCCATTTAATTAAAATATAGAGAACCAGAAGCATTGCCAGGATATCCGTGCCGGAGGACGCCATATCATATCGCATCTGCACCACAAAAATCACCATCACGCATTTCAGGAAATCCGAGGTCCGCAGGCTTTTCTCTCCCCACAGGCGGATGGTGGCGCATACATAGATAAGCGCCGTCAGACAAAAGAAACCGTTCAGGCTGTGTACCGACTGCCCTACGAGCCATCCCAGACTGAAAAGCGCCTGCAAGGACATGAACGCGCTGTTATATGCCAACCGCATATGGAGATTTCCAAGTCCCGGAACAACGCCGTATTCCTCTATCCATCGGATCGCCTGCGCGTGGTATAGCCCGGTATCGTACTGACCGGGGCTGCGTGTTGTCCAGATCAGCGTAAGGAAAAAGCAGAACAGAATTGCCGCAATCCGCCAGGCGGCGGGTCTTTCCCATGTGCAGCCCGGAAAAAGCGCGGCAGGTCTTTTTTGCCGGAAACGCCGAAATAGCCACACCAGAAATAAAAGAATGCCCGCCATGCCGAGAATGGTGTCGGCAATACCCGCCACTTTATAAAAGAGACTGAAAAGCTGGGCATAAATAGTTAAAGCAATAAGTCCTGTCACAATATAAACATCGGGACGCCCCATCTCCCCAAAGCGGTTTCGATAAACGATGTCCGTAACCGCCTTTCCAAAGAGCAGAGCCGCCCCGCCGATCAGCGCCCATGAAAAAAGCACCATCAACATATCAGCACCCCCATACCAGCCATAGTCTTTCTTTTCCTACTCACTTTCCCCTCCGTCATCTTCACGCCATACGAGCGTGTCAATGATGTAACGGGGTCTGTGTTTGGTTTCCATATAAATCTTGCCCACATACTCCCCGATAATTCCCAGTGACAGAAGCGTGATCCCACCGATAACAAGCGACACGATCAGAGTCGTGGTGTAGCCCGGCACATTGTTCCCTCTCGCCCAGTCCACCAGTCCGATCACGCACATCACCACACTGAACAGAAACATCAGAAAGCCGAGACCGCCGATCAGTCTGAGCGGGCGCACACTCATGGAGGTAATGCCATCCAGCGCCAACGTCATCATCTTGCTGAGCGTATATTTGGAATGCCCCGCCTCTCTTGCCTTTACATCGAAATACACCACGTCGGAAGGAAATCCCATGGTGGGGATCAGCCCGCGCAGAAACAGATTTGCCTCCTTGTATTCTGACAGCGCGTCAAGCGCCTTCTTAGACATCAGACGGTAGTCCGCATGGTTTGTCATAACCGTGCTGCCCAGCATGTGCATCAGCTTATAGTAAGCGGTCGCCGTGGCCTTCTTAAAGAAGCCGTCGGAATGCCGGTCGTTGCGCACGCCATAGACCACCTCGCAGCCATCCATGTAACATGCCAGAAACGAATCCAGAGCTTCAATATCCTGCTGTAAATCCGCGTCAATGGTCACCACCACATCCGCATACTTTCTCGCCGTCATCATCCCTGCCAGAATCGCGCTCTGGTGACCGTAATTTCCCGCAAGGCTCACCACGGAAAACCGCCTGTCCTTCGTCGCAAGGCCATGAAGCAGCTGCAAGGTCTTATCCTTACTGCCGTCATTGACAAACATAACTTTAGAGCCCTTCGCTATCTTTTCCTCCCGCTCCAGACGGGACAGCTTTTCTCCCATAACAGAGGCGGTTTTCTCCACCACTTCCTCCTCGTTATAGCATGGCACTACCAGATATAAAACTGGAATCTCTCTCTTTTTTTCTGTCATCTGCCGTTTTTCCTCGCAATTGATATCGTTGTTGCCGGATTTATACGCTCCTGCCAGCCTGCACAATCAACATTTATAATAATTCCGATACCAGTCCACAAATTTCTGCAATCCTTCCTCGATGGAAGTATCCGGCTTGAAGTCATAATCCCGCATCAGCTCCGTAACGTCCGCATATGTCTGGTATACGTCGCCGGGCTGCATGGGCAGATACTCCTTCTTCGCCTCCATGCCAAGACAGCGCTCCAGCGTCTCTATATAATCCATCAGCTTCACAGGCTTATTATTGCCGATATTGTAAAGCTTATAGAACGCGCCTTTCTCGTTTTTTTCAGGCGGATTGCAGAGAATATTTTCCACACCCCGCACGATATCGTCGATATAGGTGAAATCCCGCATCATATCGCCCCTGTTATAAACCTGAATCGGCTCTCCCGCAAGGATTTTTTTTGTAAATTTAAAATACGCCATATCCGGCCTGCCAAACGGACCGTAAACTGTAAAAAAGCGAAGCCCCGTCGCAGGAATCGCAAAAAGCTTACTGTACGCGTGCGCCATCAGCTCGTTGGATTTCTTCGTCGCCGCATAGAGGCTTACCGGCTCATCCACTTTATCCTCTGTGGAAAAGGGCACTTTCTCATTCCCGCCGTAAACGGAACTGGACGAAGCGTACACCAGATGCTCCACCGGAAAATAACGGCACCCCTCCAGAATATGGAAAAATCCCATCATATTGGACTCCATATAGGCGGACGGATTGTCTATGCTGTAACGGACGCCCGCCTGCGCCCCCAGATTCACTACAATATCCGGTCTGTATTCCTGAAACACCCGGAACACGTCCGCATTGTCCGCCAGATCGCCTTTGACAAACGTGTATTTGTCATAATAGTACAGCTTCGCCAGCCGGTCCTCCTTCAGACTCACGTCATAGTAGTCGTTCATATTGTCAAAACCGATCACCCGCGCGCCTTTCTCCAGAAGGCTTTTGGATAAATGAAATCCGATAAAACCGGCTCCGCCGGTAATCAGATATGTCTTTGAGGGATCTAATTCTTTCACAGCCGCTCCTTTCCGCCTCTTACCGCCCGATACTGTAATATTCAATTCCCGCTTCCTTCATCCGTTTCACGTCAAAGACGTTGCGTCCGTCATATACAAGTGGGATGCGCATCTGCTCCTTAAAGGTTTCCGGCTGCAGTGAACGGATCTGCTCCCACTCCGTAAACACGAAGCAGATATTGGCGTCCTTAAGCGTCTCCTCCGGCGTTTCCGAATAGGCAATGGAACCTCTGCCGACCGCTCCTTCGGGATATACTTTGCGGAAGTTATCCGCCGCTACAGGGTCGTAAGCGACGACCTGCGCGCCGTTCTCCAGAAGCAGCTTCACATTTTCCAGAGCGGGCGCCTCCCTGAGATCGTCCGTTCCCGGCTTAAATGCCAGCCCCAGAACTGCCACCTTGAGCCCCTCAAAAGTAATCATACGCTTGCACGCCTTCTGGTAAAGTCTCGTTTTCTGCATGGCGTTCACATCCACCGCGGCTTCCACAGTCTTAAGCTGGTAGCCATACTGCCCCGCCAGATATTTGAGCGCCTTGGTATCCTTTGGGAAACAGCTTCCGCCGTATCCGATTCCCGCCTTCAGGAAATTCGCGCCGATTCTGGCATCGTAGCTCATGCCCTCCGCCACCGCGTCAATATCAGCCCCCACCAGCTCGCACAGATTCGCGATATCGTTCATATAGGAGATTTTCAGCGCCAGAAAATCGTTGCATGCATATTTAATCATCTCCGCAGACCGCCTGTTCACCGACACAATGGGCAGATCGAAAGGCTCGTAAATTTTCTTTAAAAGCGCTTCCGCCTCCCTGCTCTCCGTACCGATAATGATCCGCGCCGCATGGAGGGTGTCGCGCACCGCAGAGCCCTGCGCCAGAAACTCAGGGTTGGAAGCCACCTCCACCTTCACGTCCCGCGTCAGGAAATCGTGGATAAACTGCTCCACTTTATCGTTCGTGCCGACAGGCACCGTAGATTTTACAACCACCAGACAGTCCCTCTCCACTGACTCCGCGATCTGCCGCGAAACCGTAGCGATATAATTGAGGTTGGCGGAGCCGTCCGGCTGTTCGGGTGTGCCCACCCCAATAAAAATGGCGTCCTTATCCCGGTAAGCCGATGCATAGTCCGTGGTATAGTGAAGCCGTCCCTCCGCGTTGTTCTTCCGCATCAGCTCCTCAAGACCCTCCTCAAAGATAGGGCTGTTTCCCGCCTCCATCATTTTTACTTTCTTTTCGTCCACATCCACGCATGTAACATCATGCCCTTTTTCCGCAAAACACACGCCTGCCACCAGACCTACGTATCCGGTTCCTGCCACCGCAATTCTCATAATCCGTTACCGTATCCCTTTCCCAGCCGCATGCTATCCGTTCCTTGCGGCTATTACCTTCTACGTCTAAGTTTTCTATCTTTGCCCTGACTGCCACGACTCCATTTCACGAAAGCACAAATATATATGCCTTTCTCGTTACTCACAGTTTTTCCCCGCCGAACAGTTTCTTCACCTTCCGCACCGCCCGCTGCCCCAAAGTCGGTCCATGGTACCGGCGCGCTTTTTCCTCGTCAAACAAATCCTTTAAGTCGGGCTGAGCATTCACATAATCCCACCAGAGGCTTCCCAGATTCGTGTCATAGCGTTTCCACGGCTTGTCCCCCGCATAGTGGATGACCGCCGGCGACCGCAGCGCCTCCCGCTCCTCTTCCTGCGTATAAATGCCTTCCGTGACAAACTGCCCGAAATCTTTGTCCTCCAGATATGCCAGCCGGTTATATTTCGGCGGAAGATAAGCGATAGCGCCCTGACAGGTGATATTCAGAATGTCCTGATCCTGATAGTAAAACCGCTCCCCAGTCAATTCGTGCCAGCGCGCGGCAAGCCCCCGTTCTCTGATCTCAGCCAGATTGAGAAGCGTAACGCCCGCGTTGATATAACCGCCCTTCATCCCCGAAAGCAGATACCAGTACGGTCTGCCGCTGTTCCACTCCCACTTGTCGGAGAGGTTCACCGCACCCTTAACGGCGGCGAGCGCCATTCCCTCCATGGGCGTCTCCCAGAGCGGCGCAAGGCTTTTCCTCACCAGCACGTCCGCGTCCATATAGAGAATTTTGTCTGTCTCCGGCAACAGCCCCGGCAGCGCCAGCCGCAGATACGTACCCGCTGAAATATCCCTCACCTGATAGGCATTCTCGTAAGGGTTTTCCGTACAGTGCATCACAAGCGTCGACTCCGAATCCCTTCTCTTTATAACCTGTTCCAACGGCTCCTGCACGTTCTCTGCGGCCTTCGTACAGACACAGTGAATCTCAAAATGCTCGCCCGGACTGCGGCTGTCAAGAAGAGAAGCTGCCGCCGCCTGCACCTGCGTCACTAAATTTTCATCAAAACAAAATACTACCCTCAGTGTTTCCATACCCCTTAAATTATTCTTTTATACGGTCAATCTCGGTAAGATTTACGCCGGAAGCTGACAGTATCACTTTTAAGTCTGTATATCTTTCTTTCATCGCCATATATACTTCAGAATCCTTTTCCGCCAGCATCATGTAACGCTGAATCCTTGAAAACTCTTCTACCGATATTTTCAGCATTTCACCTTCTGTCATTTACGCACCTTCTTTCTTTCAGTTATGACCCATATTACGGCATAAGTATATCACAACCCAGATGCAAAGTCTATCGCATTGGCAGCACCCTCATTCCACAAGCGCGAGAAACCGCTCCGCGCACGCCACATTGGAAAGCTGCTCTCTGTAGGCGAGACAATTCGCCACATACCTGCCGTTTTCCGAAATAATCTTCTCCAGCGCTTCCGCCGTCCAGCCATCCTCCACGATCCCGAGCTCCTCCCGTCTGATATAAGCGGCATTGTAGGGCACGGAAGTCGTCACTACCGGGGTTCCCAACGCGATGCTCTCCACGATGGATACCATATTGTTATCCTTTTGGGTAGAGACCAGAAGCGCCCTGGACGACGCGACGAGAGGCAGCAGTTTTTCGTGGGAAAGCTTTCCGTGAAACGTCACCTTTTCCTCCAGCCCCAGCCTGCACACAAGCTGTCTGAGGGACATTTCCTCCTCCCCTTCCCCGATAATATGCAGTGCGTATGTCCCATACCCCGACTTCACAAAATCTCTGAAAGCCTCTATGGTATGCGAAATCTGTTTACGGGGAATCAGTTGTGAAACCACCGCAAAGCAGTCTTCCCTCTCTCCGCTTTCGGGAACCGGAAACTTTTCCAGGTCCACACCGTGGTCGATCGGCTCCACCTCCACCTTGGGCATAAACTGCCGGATAAAAGCCCCAGCCTCCTCTGACCGTGGGACAACCCGCGCGCGTCGCATCAGAAACCCTGCCACGAACCGATACCAAAACTTCGCGGGAATCTGATGCAGCATATGGTTGTAAGCCGCCAGTTCATGCCAGATGACCGTTTTCTCCGGCGCCACCCTTGCCGCCGTAAAGGACCATGTGGCGAAAACTTCACTAGTGACAATGATGTCATATTCTTTATGGTTTCTTAAAAACCGTCGAATGCCCGGCATATAAGGAAAACAGCGGGGCATAAACAGTCTGCGGCAGACCGTATGAAACCAGAGTATCGGGAAATCATACTTCTCCCCGCGGACCGGTCTGTAATCCTCTGCGGCAATCAGCGTCACTTCATGCCCGGCGCGCAAAAATCCCAGACACATTGTATAAATCATAGTGTCTTTAATGGAATCCACCCGGGGAATACGGTTCGTCTCCGCCGTATATAAGATAGGATTAATCACCAGCACCTTACTCATCGCTGCCTCCATTCCGAAGCCGCCAATGCGAGAAATTTGTCGGCGATCTTTGCGGTCGTCAGCTCTCCTCTCAGTTTTACCGCCTCTCTGCCAAGACTTTCGCCGAAAGCCGGCTCGTCGGCAAGCCGCTCCATGGCGCGCGCAAGCGCCTCCTCGTCCCCCACCGGCACAAGCAGCCCGTTCACGCCATCCCGGATATACATGCGGGAACCGCCGATCGGACAGTCCGTCGCAATCACGGGCAGCCCCAGCGCCATCGCCTCCAGCATGGAGTTGGAAATCCCCTCATAGTCCGAGGAAAGCACATACATGGCAGCCGTCCTGATATCGGCGAGGACATGCGAGGAAAAACCCCTGAACATTACGCGCCGCCTCATTCCAAGTTCTTCCGCCATCGCCCGGAGTTCCGTCTCCAGTTCCCCCTGTCCATAAAGTTCCAGTATATAATCTCCGCGGCTCTTCGCAAAAGAGGCGAAAGCGCGCAGCAGCATCTTATGATTTTTCTGTGCGCTCAGCCTGCCGACCGCAACGATGCGTTTCTCCCTCTCCCCGGTATATGGTTCTTCCTGCGGTTCCAGAGGGTTGGAAATCACCACACTCTTTTTGCGGATTCCCGCCGGAAAGCTTTTTGCCGCATCCGCAGTCTGGCAGACTACCACCTGCGCCCGGCGGTAACACAGGTCGCGAATCCTTCTGTGATCGTACCGGGTGGGGTCATTGCGCTCGGAAACAAGAAAGAAATGCTTCTGTCCAAATGCCGCCACAGCGGAAAACACCGCGCCCATGGCGCTGAACGCCCATATCTGGCAGTTTTTATTCTCCCGGTAAAACTGCCGCATCCTGCGCAGTCTCCAAAGTCTTGCCGAAAGACTGCCGCCGGAGGGACCGCCCACGCTCACGACCTCAATCCGCGAATCCAGCGGATACGCCCTCTCGCAGCCCGCAAAGAGGAGGACCGCCACCGGTATGCCCCGTCCGCTGTATTCATTTGCCAGAAGCGCCACAACCCGTTCCGTGCCGCCGCCCGGCATATCGGGTATGACAAATACAATCTTTTTCATTTCGGTTCCTCCATCGTAAACACAGATTTTACGATATGGTATTTACATGATATAATCATCGCAGAAGCAAACATCTTTATTCCAAAGGAGCCGCCTATGTCAACCAAGCCTTTTTTAAGCGTTATTGTCCCCGTATATAATGTAAAACCCTATCTCGCGGAATGTCTGGACAGCATTCTCGCCCAAACCTTCACGGACTTTGAGGTTCTTCTCATAGACGACGGCTCCACAGACGGCTCGTCCGCCCTCTGCGACGAGTATGCCGGCACGGATTCGCGCATCCGCTGTTTCCACAAAGAAAACGGCGGTCATATGTCAGCCAGACAGGAAGGTTTCCGAAACGCGTCCGGCACATATATCGCTTTTGTGGACAGCGACGACTGGATCCATCCCGCCATGTACGAGCGTATGTGCGCCGCTGCAGAGGAGTCCGGCGCAGACATGGTGTGCTGTAATTATACTGCCGTCACCCCCGAAAAACAGATCGAACGGCGTGACGTCTGCAGACCCGGATTCTACAACCGCAGCGAACTGGAAGCACAGGTCTATCCCACGATGCTTTTTTCAGGCGCTTTTTTTCATTTTGGCGTTTCTCCCAGCCTCTGCAACAAGCTGTTTCGCCGAACGCTTCTGGAAAAACACCTTTTCCATGTTCCCCGGATCATTAAACTGGGGGAGGATGGGTTGGCAGTTTATCCCTGCCTTCTGGACGCATCCTCCGCTTATGTTCTCCCGGAATCCTTCTATTATTATCGGAGCAGCAGCGGTTCCCTCACCCACACGATGGACCGCGGGCGGCTTGCGGAAAACCGTCTGCTCTTCGATACTTACGGAAAGCTGATCGACCTCTCCGTGCACCCCTGTATGGAAAAGCAGCTTCTGTCTTATTATGCCTACCAGTGTCTCCTGACCTTCCCGCCCGTGTTCCGCGCCATACAGGGCGAGAGCGGCATCAAAAAAGCCTTCCGGGAGGAATGCTTTTATCCGCCTGTCAAAAGAGCCTTCCGCACCGTCAGAATAAGTGATGTCCCGGGGCTGCACAACAAAGCGTATGTCCTCTGCATCCGGCACGGGCTTTACGGACTATTCCGCTTTTTTCTGGCTCACTGACTGCCTGCCGCGCCCGCCCACATACCGCCGTTTCCCAAAAGTTCCGTTCAGTACGGTTTCTCCCAGCTCCCCGTCTGATAGAACTGCGCGCTCGCGTCGATTCCCTGCCGGTCGTCATCCAGCGCAAGCGTCCGATGAAAAAGGTTTGTCCGCGTAAACGCAAGGACAAGCAGACAGAATACGAAAATCGCTGCCGCCGCGAATACCCTGCCCGGTTTTTCCCGCCAGCCTGTCGGCAGAAGCAGTTTCCGAGCCTCTCCCACGCCTCCGCTTTCGCCCCTGCGCAGTCTGACCCATATCCTTTCCAAAAACGACACCCACTCCGCCATCCCGCACACCGCATAGGGGATCAGCAGTACAAAGTAGGGTATCGTATAGGAGGCGCTGGACTCCCAGAACAGATGAAAAAGATATCCGCCCAGAAAGACCACCGCTCCCATCAGTTCATAGAGGTTTCCCTTTCTCCACCGCAGCAGGAGATAGAGCAGCATCCCAAGCAGAATGCATGTCTGCATGTAATTGAGCGCAATCGAAAGCCGCACGCTGCCCCTGCCGTAAATCGAACTGATCAGCCATTCCGGCACCTGCGTCCCCGACTTCCTGCCACGGGTACGGTCCAGACAGATAAAGGTGGGATCGTTCCACTGAAACGCCGTCTTTCGCGCCAGAAACGGAATCCCTTTACCCACAGGGTCTTTCAGCATCCCTGTCAGAATTTTCTGCAGTTCTTCCATGGACGCCTGCGCAGTCAGTTCCTGGTCATAATGGTTTTCGGTAAATACATTGCTGATATAGCCATTGTAGCCTCCCGGACCAAGCGGCGCCTCCTGCATCCCCATAACGACCCAGGAAAGCATCACCTCTCCCTCCGAAAGTTCCTGACCCGCGATCCGCTCCACGGCGGCATTGGAAACCTCCGTGCAGCATGCGACGCCCAATCCCATGCACACAATAAAAAGGAGGGAAGCCGCGCCTTCCTTCCACCGTCTTTCATCTGAAAAAAAGAACAGCGAAATGGCGTCATAGACAAGAAAACAGGCAATGGCGATCAGATAAATCAGGCAGTTCATCTTTATGACCGTGGCAAGCCCCATGCACAGAGATGCCGCCGCCACATAGCGCAGACGCCTCAGAGCCATATACCGCTGTGCGAAATAGACCGCCCCTAGGGACAACGCCATGCCCGGTAGAATGCCATAAAGATATGTCACATAAAAGGCAAGCGGCACCCAGAGCAAAAACACCAGATACACTGCGGTCTGTAATCCCATTCTCCTCTTTTCAAATCCCTCCGTGCTCTCTCCGGCAGCCACCCCGAAAAGCCCGGAAAGTTTCACAAGCAGACCGTAAATCACCGCCAGAAAAACCACATTTACAAGCTGGATTCCCACAAAGTTTCCCTCTCCGAAAAGGAAACTCAGCAAGTATAAAAACAGGACGATTCCCGACTGGAACGGATAGCAGAACAGATAAGCCTCCTCATCAAAGGAAGAGAAATCACCCTGCCGCCACTGCATGGCAGTCTCATAGACCTTCGCTGGGTCGGAACCCGGATAAAACTGTGTCATGCCTACATAGGAAACGGCAAGAACCACGGTCAGAAAAGTCAGTCCCCAGAATATCCTATTGCCCCGTGCCGCCTGTTCTTTCTCACCGCGCATACTCGGATGGTCATTTTTTTTCATTCCAAAAACATTCCACAGTTTTCGTCCCGCGAGCAGCGCCGCCGTCAAAAGAAAAAATACCATGAGATGGCGCAGCGGGCTGTCGGTTATATTCAACGTTCGTTCCTGCTCGCTTCCGTCTTCCCGAATCAGTCTGCCGACAAAACTGGTGCTGAAAATACTGTGCAGGAACAGGAGAAACACCGCTCCCGCCAGCAGCAGCCGGATCATGCCGTTGACAATTCGGTAAAATACATGGTCTTGTTTCGTCTCATTTATCATCTTCGCGTCTTGTCCCTCTTTTCCATCTTTTTCTATTATAGCAAAATCTTCCTTCATTTACACGCGAAACTTTACCCGCTTTTTACGCCACGATGACAGCCGCATTTCAAAGATAAAGACAGCGCCCAAATCAGGCGCTGTCTCTGTCTCTACTGTTTTACTTCGTTACCATATTAGTTTACTTTTATCTTCATACTGAAGGACGATGCGGTTTCCGGCGTTTTTTCTCCCTGCCCTTCGTATGTCACATACATCTTCACTGCGTTGGTAGAACCACCCGGATACTCAACGCCTTCCTTCAGGTGCACCGTCACCTTCATGGATCCGTCCGCTTGCTGTTCCTGTTTCAGCTCAAAGCTTTCCTTTGCCTTATCATCCTTTGCGCCAAAAGCAACCGACTTAATCTTTCCTACAGAGCCCGCCTGAGGCGTAACCACAAAGGAGGCATTGTAATTTTTCGTGGAAAGATACGTGTTTATCATGGTCTTATCTGTTGTCACCCTGGGAAGTGTCTGCATGGCTCTGATATTAATAGCATCTGTCACAACGCCATTATTGTAATTGGGTTTCCCGCTATATCCTTCCACCTTCGCCCATATGGTTACTGAATAATTCTTATTGTATTCAATCTTCCCATCCGGCTTGGGTGTGACAATAAATCTACCTGCGTCTTTGCCCGCCGTAATCATGCTGATATTAAAATATGCACTTTCCTGCTTCAGATTTCTGCCGTCGTATATTTTAACCTCCTCGATCTGCCCTTTGAGGTTCACCAGGGTCGGTGTATACACGATGCCATTCTTGTCTGTTTTTTCGGCACTCCATCTGTCCACAAGGTTGATTCTTCCCCGCGCTGCTACCCTCAGTTTGATATCGCCGTTATCATATACCTTTACATTGAAGGTTACCGGTTTCGCCTCTAACAGCGTCGCCGCTCCCTCCTTCCTATATTTCGGCGTCATCGTAAACCGATAGGTAGTCGCCTGCAGGTTTTTCGTGTCAAGGGAAACCGCCAGCGTATTCTCGGTCGCGCCTTCTTTTACGCGGAACACAAAATCTTTCGCAGCATCTTCCTTTCCTCTGGTTGTGCACACAATCTTTGTATTCTCTTCCCCGGCTCCCACAGGAAGCAGGCTGTAGCCTTCCGGCTTTCCACTCACCGTGAACGGTATTTCCGACACTTCACGATCCGCCCCTGTCGGATCCTCATCAATGCTTGTAACCGCACTGAACGCCGCCTTATTTAACTGTAAAGCACCTCTGCCAAGCCTGACTGTCGGCTGGTTATCCACCACACTGACGGTCAGGGTAACGTCCCTCAGCGTATCTGTGTAATTTGTCTCCGGCGTGCACTTAAAGCTGTAATTTCCTCTCTTGACCGTCTCGCCAGCCTTGATCTTCGCCGTCCCCACGCCGTTTTCATATTTCACTTCCAGCTTGCTGATCTCACCTTCGTTCGCCCTAGTGACGACCGGGTCGAATGTCTGCGTATCCTCAATCTTCAGCCCTTTCTGGTTGCCGCTCAGAGTAAACTTCGTCTCCGTCTCGGGACACCGCAAATTCAGCGCCACGCTTCTCTGGTCGATCTTCACAGTCGGCTTTAACAGGCTGACCCTCACTTGGAAATTAAATACGAGCGTTCTCGGCTGTCCCTTATTATCGAGATCCCAATCGTCATTTCGCAGCGTCAGCTGAATCCTCCCATTATCCGGCACAAATGAGAGCGGAATCGTACCGTCTGCCGCAATCGTTATATCACCGTCTACTCCCACAATCTTATCCGAACTTGCGGTAACATGATCTTTATCTCCGAGTTTTACCTGTTCCTTCGTCTTGGATTTTCTGTCAT
Source organism: bacterium 1xD42-87 (assembly GCA_003611805.1). Taxonomy (GTDB): domain Bacteria; phylum Bacillota; class Clostridia; order Lachnospirales; family Lachnospiraceae; genus UBA3282. The sequence continues at coordinate 101,044 of RAYM01000027.1, forward strand.
AGAGAACCAGTGTCTCGTTCTGCTCGTCAATATCCCGGCAGTAGGTAGCCGTCGTCTCTGTCAGCGCATAAGTCGGCGCCAGGGTACAGGTAGGCATGGTCACCCTCATCCTCTTAGCCGCACTGTCTTCATATCCATCATAGTAGATGACCAGATTTCCGGTTATCGCAGGCTGGTTCCTGCTCGTATACCGAAGATTTCCTTCTGTCCGTTTGATAACTACGATACCCGATGCAAAATCACTCCGCGCATCATCAATTTCAAAATTCTCCGTAAACAGCCGGTCATCCTCTTTTGTGGACAACGCCTCCAGCTTCACATACCTGATCCCGACATCGCCAAGACGGGTAACCTTCGTGGTTACGACCGGCGCTTCACCGTCCGCCGTATTCCGCCCGTCCTTATAGAACAGATTAAATTTCGTCCGCCCGGTATTAAAACTGATCGCCGGGGCAGGTGTCGAGTTCCTGACGGTAATCGTGAGCGGAAGCCAGTTATCCGCATTCTCCGTCTCGTTCACGCTGACCTGCACTTTGTATGTGCCATTCCTGAGAGTGGACACGTCGGGTCTGATATAAAATTTTTTGCAGCTATTGCTGCCATTTTCGCCGTTCTGCTCAACCGCCACCGCCGAAAACGGAGTGGATGCCTCGGCGTTCTGACCACGAAGCTTAATCGTCGCGTCACTAATGTCCATTCCGCCGATTGAGAGAAGTTCGATGATCCCGCCATTTGTCTGAAGCGGATTCACCGTCACGGTGGAGGACGACAGTTTATAGCCTTCCTGATATACCCGGACCACAAACTTCTGAACAACCTTTGCCTTCTCGGCACCCGCGGCATTGGTCGCCGTCACGGTGATGGTAGCCTCACCCTCACATTTCTTCTTAACCGTCACCACATTGGTTGGATTTTTCGCCTCGGTCGTTTTGCTCGACACCGTCACGATCTTCGTATCGCTGGACGTCCACGTCAGCTGCTTGCCAATCGCATCCTCTCCATCATAAACATTCGCGCGCAAAGTAAACTTATAATCAGTATCTTTTACAACATTCTTCTTAATAGAGCCGGTCTTGATCCCGTTTTCCCGCTCCTCCACTTTCATCTGCGACTCTTTGTAATCAGACGGTTTCAAAATAATGCTTTTTGCCTCCGCCGCCCGCACTCTGACGGTTCTCAGGAAGACAATCTTCCTGCCGTCTCCGCCGACGACCTCCACCTTGATCTCCGCGCTTGCCGTCTGCGCGTTTCCCGTGCCTACTGCAGTAATAATGCCCCGGCTGTCAACCGTTGCGACTTTCGTATTTGTGGAAGTAAGTTTCAGTTTGGATGCCGGAACTGTCCCGCCGTCTTCATCCAGAACATACAGCCTTGTCGTCTGTCCCAGCTTGAGTTCCACACCCCTGTAACCGTACTCATCCTGCTCCCCATTACGCAGAGGCACTCCGGCTGAGAACTCCACAGCAACTTTCTGCCCCGTAATCTGATCGAGCGTCCCGGACCGGCGGAATTCCGCCGTAATCACCGCACCGCCTTCAGGCATGGTAAAATAATATGCCCCGTTTTCCCGCTCCAACGGCTTACCGTTGCATTTCAGGGACTCCGTAACCAACGCATACCCCGTGGCAGGGACATAACAAATATAATATTTGGTATCGTCACTCTTTACACCCTGTTTGTTGTTCGAATTGTTAATATTGCTGGCATATGTGCTTCCGGGTTTCGCCGCTGCCCAAATCTGTCCTCCGGTGAGCTTGCCTTCCGCCGCCACACTTCCTTTCACATCTTCTACCTTGTAAGTGTAAAACTGTTCTTTGTCCGGCGCTTTCCCGTGTTCTTTCGCATAGTCTTCGCCATTGCTGTTCGCGGCTGCAATGATCACAAGATCCTTATTCTCTACCGGGAAAGCATCTTTCTCAAGCGCTATGTATCTGTCTTCTATCTCCACACGCGTCAGATTCGTACACTTATGAAAGGCATTATTTTTCACGGCTCCCACACATTGCGGCAGCACCAGCTGCTTTAACCGATAGCAGCCGCTGAATGCATATTCACCAATGGTCTGCCTGTTTCCGCCCTTGTCCGAAAACGTGACATTCTCAAGCTCTTTGCAGTCAGCAAATGCCCTCTGCGGAATCAGGGCAAGCGCATTCCCGATCGTCAGGTCTGTAAGCCCCGTACACCCCTCAAACGCGCTCTCGCCCATCGTCTGGAGCTTCGTATTTGTAAAATCAACCGACTTGATCGCCTTACATCCTTTAAACGCCGCACTGCCAATCGTCTCTATCTTGTTTGGCATAGCGAAACCCGTGTCCGTGCAAAATTCTGAAAGCACGGTACATCCTTCAAACGCGCTGTCACCGATCGTCCGTAACTCCGCGTAATCCACATCCTTGATATAAACCAGATGCAGTCTCGTATCATTCTTAAACGCACTGCTGCCAATAGCCGTCACTGACTTCGGCACCGAAATCTGCGTCATTGCCGTACAGTTCTCAAATGCGCCCGCCTCGATTGTATTGACAGTGGAGGGCAGATAAACGCTCTTTAATTTGGTGCATCCTTTAAAACCATTCGCCGCCACGGCAGTTACGCCCGCAGGCAGCTTCACATATGTAATATCCTGATTGCCGCCAAATACGTTTGCCGCGATGGAAGTATACTTCTCCCCCTCCTCCGGCTGCTTCAACTCCACATTGCCTTCAAAAGACACTGCCTCCGCCGTATCTTTGACGTTAACGGCTGTGAGCACGCCGTCCGCAACCACGTAGTCATACATCTGTGAGGCGTTGGCGTCATAAGTCACGCGCATACCTGTATCGTCGCTGAATGTCACCATTCTGCTGACGTAGGGTTTCGCCTCTGCTGTTTCTTCCGCATCCGTGTCGGCATCCGTATCATTCGCGGAAACAGTAGGCTTCTGTTCCTCTGTGCCCGGCTTGGCATCGCCCTGTTCCGCGTCGTCTTCCTTCGGCACGGAAGGATCGCTTTCCCCGGGATTGACCTGGTCTTTATTCTCGTCTGAGGGTTTTTCCGGGTCTTTGTTCTCATCTGAGGGCTTTTCCGGGTCTTTGTTCTCATCTGAGGGCTTTTCCGGGTCTTTGTTCTCATCTGAAGGCTTTTCCTCTTTAGACGGCTCCTTTCCCTCCTCAGATTTATCTTCGGTCTCTGACGAGACGTCCGAATTGCCCGGAATATCCTCGCCCTTTCCCGATGTATCGCCAGTCTCCTGTGTTACTTCCTGAGACGTGGAAGGAGGCATGTCCGCTCCCAGTTCCTCCGCCAGGACCGTCATGCCGTTTCCGCTCACCACAAGACTAAGCGCTAATAATAATGCTAATACTCTCCTCTTTCTCATTACGTTCCACCTTTTCCCATGCGTACATTAACTGTTTCTGCTGTGTTTCATGTTGCCTTCTGCATAGTGAGTTGCATAATATCTTATTATGTTACCCTATGATGGTTTTGATTATAACATCTGTAATTGTATTATGCAAGAGGAAAATCCACTATATCTTGTGTTTTTAAGAATTTCTTAAGCTTTTCTTCCCAGATGAGGGCTCTTTTCCTTCCTCCCATGTCACATTTTATGTTTACTTTCTTATGTCTACTTCACCCACCACAGCAGCGTCTTCGCCCCAATGGTATAGCTGATCGTCTTTTCCCCGCCGTAGTTTCCGATGCCCCGCAGGGTTACCCTTGCCGTTCCTTTTTTCGTGTGGTTTATATAACTGTCTTCCACAATCACATAATCTTTGCCGAGAACGAGGGGCTCCGCCACCCTGTTCATCGTTATGGTCAGATCATCCGCCGTCAAAGTTACCGGTCTCCCGTCCTGATAGCTCTTCGCCGCAGCTTTTACCCTCACCCCGGAGAAGTTTGTCGAGACAATGCGGTAAACAGCCGAGATTTCCGGCCGCGCATCTCCCGTCCCGGCATAAGCGCCGATTCCCTGCGCCGTCACACGGATGGATGCGCCTGCCGGCGGAATATCCGTGTCGCCCACAGGCTCTCCCTGCTTCCGCTTATCCTCCGTCTTTGTCCTGTTCTCCAGAACCAGTATATCCGTGTCTTCCTATTATTCTTTAGATTATCTACATCCCAAATCACCGTTTTTACCCAGATTAGTTGAATCTACGGATGTATCCAGCCA